>NZ_JBDGIN010000021.1:0-76977 GCF_057657395.1 Telluria sp. Soil_C_11
GCTTGGCTTCCGTCCATGTATTGCCTCCGATGGTCTAAAGCTGTCAAATTTCCATCGGCTAAGGTAACCAAGCGCTTTCAGGCGGCCTTGATAATAAGCAAGAGACGGGCTCTGCTGGTGCCTTGATGGGGGCAAGAAGCGGGCTAGATTGCTTCAACGCATTGAGTCGCTATGCAACGGCGTCCGGGTTGGCCCGGATGACCTGTCTCCGGAAAGCGCTGCCCATGAGGGCGGCAGTACTGTGGCACCGCATTGGCGCCGGGGCATTTCCGGATGCAGACTTGTGGAATTGGCAAACGAGAGCGCAAGCCTAGATTCGTGGCGCCCATGCTGATCCATGCGTCACAGTTGCAGGGCGAGATTCCGGCGCCGAAGCCGTATCGTGCCGGCAGTAAACAACATCCCTCGCGCTTGCTTCGTAGGCGAATTGGGCTACCGCCGGACTGCCGGTGCCTGTGCGGCGCGATCCCGTTGTCCTGTCGGGCCCTTCGCTGCCTTCGGCCGAAGGACGGATCGTATATCAGGCCGGCTTGCCTTGCCCGCACTGACGGTCAGGAAGGAGTTCAAACCGAGGCGTTTTCGATCAGACCCTTTGGTCGCCAGGGTCAAGGGCTTGAGACACGGCTTGGCCAGCAAGAGCCTGATCTCGTACTGCACGGAAGGCACCGCGAACAGGCTGACCATCTCCTTCAACGCGGCGTGAGACCGGCCGTTCGGCAAAAACGATTTCGCTGCTTCTTCGTCCAGCGGACCGATATGCAGGCGGACCCGCAAATCATTGCGCCACGCGCGCGCCCCCAGGGCGGCACCGAAGCCGAGGGTAGGATTGGTGACGCCTAGCGTGCTGCGGATCTTCTCCGGTATCGCATCCCAGGCGCCGACGAATTCCTCGACACGGACAGGCACGCCGAAATACTCGCCCAGCACGCGCTCCACGCTCGAGGCGGCGATTGGACGTGTCCTGAGCAGCCCCGCATAGTAGCCGGCGACCTCTGCCGGGATCGATGCATAGGATCTGGCCGCCCCGAAGCTGGCCAGCCGCAGACCACCCAGTGCGCTCAGCAGCGGAAGCAGGTCATCCTGGCCTCGCGTGTCCAAACTGTGTTCGACGCGGTACTTTCCCCAAGCCTCGTAGAACAGGCCGATAACCCGATTGGAAAACAGGTCGACGAATGGCTTCCAGCTTTCGTCCGCGCCCAGGTTCGCCTTGGCGGCCGCGCGCTCGGTGTCGTGCAGGGGCAAGGTGCCGCTTGCGCCGAGCAGGCCAATGAAGCTTGGTGTGATGTGGATGCGCGGCGTGCCGGCACCATCGGTGGCGTCGACCTGCATGCCTTCGATCTCGCTGGCCGGAAAAGCCAGCGACAGGCTGTTACGAAAGCGCAGTACCTGGCTGAAGGCGCGGGCGTACGGGATGCCCTGTTGGCGCAGCATCCGCACGAGGATGTTCAGCAGTTGTGCAAACTGATACCGATATGGCGCTGCCAGCAGGGGCTCGATCATGACAGCGACATGCTGCCGCTTCTCGGTTTGCATCGGAACAGCTCCTCTCCGGATTGGTGTGACAGGACCACCAGTTCAATGAAACTGTTCATTTGGACGTAGAGCGCAAAGAACTGGTCGATGACCTGTACGAACAGGTGCAAGCCAGCGCCGACGAAAGCCTCTTCATCGATCGTCAGGCGCACTTCGGTCCCGTGCGCCAGCGACGAGCCGCGCTTGTGCCGCAACCACGCGGTGGTCTCCGAATGCTCCAGCCCGACGATGCCGGCGATCTGGCGCCGCGATACCGCCGAGCCGGTGAAGTCGTACAGGGCCAGCATTTCGCGCAAGCCTTCCGCGCCTTCCATGGCGAGCGAGTGATGATTGAGGGTCAGGTGAGAGATCAAGCGCCAGTGGGCGCCCCCGCCGTTTGCCAGGCGATGGGGGCGCGTGGGCCGGCGCAGCAAGCGGATTGCAGCGCCTTCGGTAGCCCCTGGCATGGACAGGTCGCCGCCGGCCGAGCCGGTTTTCAACAGGCAGGGCAGGTCCCGGTTGGTGCAGGTGAGGTCGATCGAGAGCGTTGCTCGCTCGACGGTGAGCGGCCCGCCGTCGGCATCGACGAGCGAGATGACTTTTTCGTGCCCGGGACTGGTGGCGGCCAGCGTGTCGTCATGGCGCAGAATCCAGTAGCGCCCCTTGCGCGCATCGCTTTCGCCGTGCCGGAGCGCATAGAAGGGACGGAATTCGACCGGCACGATGTCCTTTCCCTGCTGCCGTACCATGTGGACCCGGTCGATCGAATAGACTTCGTACGCCGACGCATGGGCGGGATGCGCCAGCACCGAATACTCGGCCGTCTGCTGGCTGTAGTCGATCGGCACGCCCGGCTGCCTGAACAGGTTGACGACCGGCGTGCATCCAGCGAGCAGGCTTCGTGCCGACAGGCCCGCGAGCATCCTTGCCTGGCTTGACCCTGGCGCTACGCCTGCCAGCCCAAGGTGCAGCGTGAAGCGGGTGCAATCCGCAGGTAGGCGTGCGTCGAGTGCGTCCAGGTCGATATCGACGAAGTTGAACTTCTCCGGGAAGGCAAAGTATTCTGCAAGGATCCGGTAGGCGCGGTGCGAGCGGGCGTCGAAGGGGATCAGGGCGTCGTCCTCGGCAAAACCGGCCGCGGCGACCGGTATCGCGGCGAGCGGCAGCCATGCGCCATCCTCGCCGGGCTGGACGTATGCCGCAGCCGTGCGCATGAACAGCGCATCGCGCAGCGCCGCGCTGAACGAAGCATCGCCGTCGAGATAGAGCCTGAACGGGGCCGACGGCATCAGTGGGGCGGTGGATTCGAACTCGATGCCGATCGACCCCGTCACGCCCGGCGCCAGCCGGGTCGAAGACGGCGCGCGGATGACTTCATCGAAGCGGACGGAGGTAATAGTGACCGGGGACGGCCTGACATCGTATGCGGTCTGGAACTTGCAGTTCACGCCGCGCACTGGCGCCGACTCCAGCAAGGTTCCGCGCGGGACGGTTCCGGTGCTGCCGCCGGCACCTCGAGCGGCCGGAAGAAAGCGCACGATCGCGCAAGAGGGAAACGGCCGAAGATAGTGCGGAAACAGGAGATTGAGCAGCGCCTCCGTGAATTGCGGATAGGAGTCGTCCAGCCGCTTCGACACCCGGGCGCACAGCAGGGCGACGGACTGGATCAGGCGTTCGACATGCGGATCGTCGCATGCGTCACCGCCGATCTGCAGCTTGGCTGCGACCTTCGGATAGCGCTCGGCATACTCGCGGCAAAGCTGCCGCATGGTGACGAGCTCGCGTTCGTACTGCGCAAACAGTTCGTCCATGGTGCTTGTGCCTCGATTGTGCCTAATTAGCGCTGCGGACGCTCTGGACCGAATAGCGCTGCAGCGACGGCTGGAACACGGCGTTGAACTGCATCGGTTCAGCCACCGGCGCGTTTTTCAGTTGGGCGGTGATCACGAAGTCGACCCTGTTGATCGCCCCTTTCCTGGGCTGCAGCGTCGCCGTCACCCTGTGCAGCCGCGGTTCGTGCCGCTCGATCGCCAGCCGGACCGCGGTGCAGATGCGCTTCTGGTCCGTGTCGCTCGTCATGCACATGCCGGCAAAATCGATCAGGCCGTAGTTCACCACGGACCCGCCTACCTCGGGGTAATCGGCCAGCACATGCGGGAGCAGGGCGGAGCGTGTGTTGAGGAGTGCTTCCAGGTCGCGGGTGATGCTGTCCCGCCATTCATCGGCCTTCTTGGACGGTGCGCGGAATCCACCCTGTGGCGCATCGTCATCGGCATCCAAACGGTCGAACAAGCCTGGCACGAAACTTTGCATGCTGTTTCCTCTCAGCCGTCCTGAAGCGGAAGAAGCGCCATTATTCCCTTCTGACCAGAAATAAAGTTGCGAGCTATCAACAAATTTATTTTGAAGAGCAAGCAGTAAGCTTGATGCGCCAGATCAACAATTGTTGTGCAATGCCAGCCATGCTTTTCGGAATCTGAACAATGCGGCTATGGATCGAGGAGAAAGCGATGAGCATGGGAGCCAAAATTCTGTGGTCCGAAGGGCTGACGCTGGGACCCCAGCATTTCCAACGCCAGGACCTGTACCACGAGATGCGACTGCACAGGATGGTGTCAGCCCTCACCCCCAATTTCTGGGGTGTCCGCCTTCTGCAGTGGAACATGGAAGGACTCGGCCATAACATGCTCGAAGCGCAAGCGATGTCGCTGATCTTCCAGGATGGCGAGGTCTACGATGCCCCGGCAACGGACCTGTTGCCGCTCCCGGTCAACCTGGCCCAGCTGCCGCAGGAAATGAACACCTTCACCATCTACGCAGCCCTTGCGACCATCCGGCCGCATGGCGCCAATGCGGAGGAGGGCGGCCGCTATGCGTTGGCGGAGGCGGAAACGTCTGACCTGTTCAGCGACGCGGTGCCGATCGACGTGCCGTTCCTGAAGAAGCGGCTCCGCCTGATTGCCCACGTCGAGCCGCGCGATGGCCATGTCGGCTTTCCCGTGCTGCGCCTCCATCGCGACCCGCGCGGTGGCTTCGAGGCGGATCCGGCTTTCGTACCGCCGTGCGTGGCGATCAGCGCTGCCCGGCCGCTCCAGCGCTTGCTCGATGGCTTGATGAGCACGCTATTGGCCAAGATCGTGTCACTGCGCAACTCGCACCGTAAGACGAACGCCGCCACCTTCGAGGTGCATGCGGGTGATATCACGTCCTGGTGGATGCTCAACATCATCAGTACGGCGAACGCATCCCTACAACATTGCGCGCGCTCCCGGGTACAGCATCCCGAGGACCTGTACGAGATGCTGCTTGCCCTCGCTGGCGGGCTGATGACGTTCTCGGACAGGTACACGACATCGGACTTGCCCGCCTATGAGCATACCGATCCCGGCGTCACGTTTGCGCAGCTCGACGCCGTGATCCGCGACCTGGTCGATACCGTCATCTCGGCCAAGTACTTCACCATTGAGCTCATCGCCGAGGACAATCGCCGCACCCATTACCGGGGTACGCTCGATGCGTCGAAACTGACCCAGGAAACGCAGCTCTGCCTTGCCGTGAGCGCGGACATGCCGGCGCTCGAGCTGGTGGCGGCGGTGCCGGTCCGGTTCAAGATCGGCTCGCCCGACGACATCGAACGCATCGTGGTATCGGCGCTTCCCGGCATCACGCTGACGCACATGCCGCAGGTGCCGACGGCGGTGCCGGTTCGTCCGGATACCTATTACTTCCTGCTGTCGACCAGGAATGGGCTCTACGAGAATGCGCTGAAGGCGCAGGCGATCGCGATTTATGCGCCGGATGGGATGCGGGAACTGAAGATGGAGCTGATCGCGTTTACGCAGTGAAACCAGAACTGAACGAACTGCTGGCGGCCAAGGGGGCAGTTTTTAGCCCGCATCGCCCTCCTGCGCCGCCAGCGGCCGCTTCACCAGCACCTCCGTCAGCATCTCGAACAGCGTCCGCGCCGCCGGCGCCATGCTGTGCCCCCGCTTGCAGATCAGCCCGAGCGTCCGCTTGATCTCCGGATTCACCAGCGGCACCCCGACGATGCCGTCCTGCTTCCCCGGCAGCACGGACAGGCCGGGCACCGCGGCCACGCCCATCCCCGCATCGACCAGGGCCAGCACGCCCGACACGTGATTGACTTCGCAGGAGATGACCGGATGCTTTTCGATCCCGGCCAGTGCGGCATCCAGGACGCTGCGGTTGCCGCTCGACTTGGCGACCGAGATGTAGCGTTCGTCCACCGTCTCCTTCCAGCTCAGTGATGAGCGCGTCGCCAGCGGATGGTCGCGCCGCATCGCCAGCACGTAGCTCTCCACGTAGATCGGCTCGAACACGATCTCCGGATTTTCGGCGCCGGTGAAGTTGATCCCGAAGTCCGCCTCGCCGGCCAGCACCAGGTTCAGCACGTCCTGCGCGCTCTCGTCGTGCACGCGCACGCGGATGCGCGGGAAGCGCGCGCTGAAACGCGTCAGCACGCCGGGCAGGAAATACCAGACCGCGGACGGCACGCAGGCCAAGGTGACCGTGCCGGTGCGGTGGGCCGCGAGGTCGGCCACGCCCAGCACCGCGTCTTCCAGGCTGTCGAGCGCGGTGCGGACGTTCACCAGGAAAGTCTGGCCCACATTCGTCAGCTGCACGCGGCGGGTGGTGCGCTCGAACAGCTTGACGCCCAGGGCTTCCTCGAGCTTTTCGATCCTCCGGCTGAGGGCCGACTGCGACAGGAAGAGATCGGTGGCGGCCTGGCGGAAACTGCCGCGTTCGGCAACCGCGACAAATGCCTGGAGGTCATGAATATCGTAATTGATGCGCATGACGCAATAATAAGCGGGAAAATTGCAATTCTCAAATTATACAGATTGCAGGATGATTGGCGCACTCACCCATCAGCCTCGCCAAGAAGGCACTTTTATAACATGGAGACAATGTGCGCCATTCCTGCGTCCTGATGGCCCTGCTCGTGTCGAGCGGCGCTTCCTTTGCCCAGAGCGGCATCGACTTGTACGGCATCGCCGACCTCGGCCTGCGCGTCACCAGCGGCCTGAACGGCAGCAACGCGCCGGCGCTGCCGGGCCGCACGACCGCCGTCGCCAGCGGCGTCGATAACACCAGCCGCTGGGGCGTCAAGGGGCAGGAAACGCTGGGCGGCGGCTGGAAGGCGCTGTTCCGGCTCGAAGGCGGCATCAACGCCGATACCGGCGCCTCGGCCAAGAGCGACCGCCTGTTCGACCGCCAGGCCTGGGCCGGCCTCGATTCTCCGTACGGCACCCTGGCGCTGGGACGCCAGGCCAATCTCCTTTCCGATGCTCTCGTCGCGGTCGATCCGATCGGCAAGCGCTTCGCCGCCTTCAACCCGAACATCAACGTGGCGGGCCTGAGCAACACCGCCTTCGGTACCCATGCC
Organism: Telluria sp. Soil_C_11; assembly: GCF_057657395.1. Classification (NCBI taxonomy): domain Bacteria; kingdom Pseudomonadati; phylum Pseudomonadota; class Betaproteobacteria; order Burkholderiales; family Oxalobacteraceae; genus Telluria; species Telluria sp. Soil_C_11. The sequence continues at coordinate 6,920 of NZ_JBDGIN010000021.1, forward strand.
TTCGGGCGCCAGTACGGCCCGAGCGGCTACGCCGACAATTTCTACCGCCTCGACAACACCGTCAAGTACACCGCCGGCGTCGGCCCCTGGCAGGCGCGCGCCGCGTATTCCTTCGGCGAAGTGCCGGGCGACGCCGCGGCATCGTCGAGCCATGGCGTCGCGCTGGCCTACCAGCGCCCGGATTGGGTCGTCTCCGGCGCGACCATGCAGTTCCGCAGCCGCGAGGGCCTGCCGCTCGACGCCTGGACGATCGGCGCGGCGGTGCGCTTCGATGCCTGGCAGTTCAAGGCCAACGTCGCCCGCAACGACGCCGCCACGGGGCCGGACCGGACGGTGCGCCAGCGCGTGCGCTCCGCCGGCGTGAGCCGCCAACTGGCGCAGGACCTGCTGCTCACCAGCGCCTGGTACAGCGTCCGGCGCGAGGCCACGGACTTCCGCGACGACGGCTTCGACCGCGCCTTCCTGTTCCTCGAAAGGACGCTGGCGCCGCGGACCACCGCCTACGTCGAAGCCGACTACACCACCTGGCGCGGCGACGCCGCGAAGCTGACGGCATCGCGCCCCAACGACCCGCATGGCACCGGCCTGACGCTCGGGCTCATGCAGAAGTTCTGACGACAACAAGGAGACCTTATGCGACCCACTTCCTTCAAACATGGCGCCATGGCGGCGCTTGCGGCATGCGCGCTGGCTGCCGGCGCCCCGGCCCGGGCCACCGACGTCCACGTCGTCAGCTCGGGCGGCTTCGCCCAGGCCTACAAGGACCTGTCCGGCCCGTACGAGCGCGCCAGCGGCGACCGCCTGGTGTCCGAATGGGGCCCGTCGATGGGGGCGACGAAGAACGCGATCCCGGCGCGGCTGGCGCGCGGCGAGCCGATCGACGTCGTGATCATGGTCGGCGACGCGCTCGACAAGCTGATGGCCGAGGGGCGCCTCGAGCCGGGCAGCAAGGTCGTCCTCGCCAACTCGCCGATCGCCTGTGCGGTCCGGCACGGCTCCGCGAAGCCGGACATCCACACCGTCGACGGCCTGCGCGCCGCCTTCCTGGGTGCGGAACGGGTGGCTTATTCCGACAGCGCGAGCGGCGAATACATCAAGCGCCAGCTGCTGGACAGGCTCGGCATCCGCCAGCAGATGGAGGGCAGGGCGGCGCAGATTCCCGCGACCCCGGTAGGCGAGATCATCGCCCACGGCGAAGCCGATTTCGGCTGCCAGCAGCGCAGCGAACTGAAACCGGTGCAGGGCATCGACATCGTCGGCCTGCTGCCGCAGGAAGTGCAGTTGAAGACCGAGTTTTCCGGTGCCGTGGTGCGCGGCGCCAGGCATCCGGAGGCTGCGCGCGCGCTGCTGCGCTTCCTCGCCGCACCGGCCAACGCCGGCGCCATCGAAGCGACCGGGCTGGAGCCGGCCGTGGCCAACCGCTGAACCCCATTCCCCGAGAGCCCATCATGTCCATCCAATCCACCGTCAAGGCGAACCACGCCGCGTCCGCCGCCGCCACCGCCGCCAGCGCCAGCGCGCCGGCGCGCGCCCAGTCGAAGCTCGGCACCGTCATCCGGGTCACGAGCGGGAACTTCATCGAAATGTATGATTTCTTCCTGTTCGGCTTCTACGCCCAGCAGATCGCCAGGGCCTTCTTTCCGGCGACGAGCGAGTACGCCGCGCTGATGATGACCTTCGCCACCTTCGGCGCCGGCTTCCTCATGCGTCCGCTGGGCGCCATCCTCCTGGGCAGCTACATCGACCGCATCGGCCGCCGCAAGGGCCTGGTGCTGACGCTCGGGATCATGGTCTCGGGGACGGCGCTGATCGCCTTCGTCCCGGGCTATGCCACCATCGGCCTGCTGGCGCCGGTGCTGGTGCTGGTCGGCCGCCTGCTGCAGGGCTTTTCCGCCGGCGTGGAACTGGGCGGCGTCTCGGTCTACCTGTCCGAGATGGCGACCCCCGGCAACAAGGGCTTCTATGTCAGCTGGCAGTCGGCCAGCCAGCAGGTGGCCGTGATTTTTTCCGCCGCGCTGGGCTATGGCCTGAACCATGCGATGCCGAAGGACGTCATCGCGGACTGGGGCTGGCGCATTCCGTTCTTCATCGGCTGTTCGATCATCCCCGTGGTCTTCTACATCCGCCGCTCGCTGCAGGAGACCCAGGCCTACCTGGCGCAGAAATCGCATCCGACCTTCCGCCAGGTGATGCGCACCATGACCTCGAACTGGCCGCTGGTCACGGTCGGCGCCATGCTGGTGGTGATGACGACGGTCGCGTTCTACCTGATCACGGTGTACACGCCCACCTTCGGCAAGAGCGTGCTCAAGCTGAGTACCGAGGAAAGCCTGCTGGTGACCCTGTGCGTCGGCGTGTCGAACTTCATCTGGCTGCCCGCGATGGGCGCGCTGTCGGACCGCATCGGACGCTGGCCGGTGATGGCGGCGTGCTCGGCGCTGGCGGCGCTGACCGCCTACCCGGCGCTGTCGTGGCTGATCGCGCACCCGAGCTTCGGCAACATGGTGCTGATCGAACTGTGGCTGTCCTTCCTGTACGGCAGCTACAACGGCGCGTGCATCGTCGCGCTCACCGAGATCATCCCGGTCCAGGTGCGCACCACCGGCTTCTCGCTGGCCTACAGCCTGGCGACCGCGCTGTTCGGCGGCATGACGCCGCTGCTGTCCACCTGGCTGATCGAAAGCACCGGCGACAAGGCCGCCCCCGGCTACTGGATGGCGGCGGCCGGCGCGATCAGCCTGGTCGCGACCTTCCTCGTGTACCGCGGCATCGTCAGGGAACGGCGGCCGGCGTGAGCCCCCGCCCGAGCGGCGCCAGGCTGCGCAGGCGCAGCGTGATCACCAGCGCGGTGGCGAGCAGGCCGCCGAGCAGGGTGACCACGCCGGCCCAGCCGCCATGTTCCCACAGGATGCCGCACAGCCAGCCCACCACGCTCGAGCCGAGGTAGTAGAAGAACAGGTAGAGGGCGGACGCGAGCGCCTGCTGGCTGCGGGCGCGCCGGCCCACCCAGCTGCTGGCGATCGAGTGCGAGGCGAAAAAGCCGAAGGTATAGATGGCCAGGCCGGCGACGATCAGGACCAGGTTGTGCGCCAGCGTCAGCAGCAGGCCTGCGAACATGGTCGCCATCACGGTCCACAGCACGTGGCGCCGGCCCAGGCGGTCGGCGCGGCGGCCGGCCCACACCGAGCTGAAGATGCCGATCAGGTACAGCAGCGAGATCGCGCCGACCACGCTCTGGCGCAGTCCGAACGGCGCGCCCAGCAGGCGGAAGCCGATGAAGTTGTAGGTGCTGACGAAGCATCCCATCAGCAGGAAGGACAGGGCGAACAGCCAGGGCAGGCCGTCGTCGCCGAAGTGGCGGCGCAGGCCCTGCAAGGTCATCGCCAGGCCGCCCGAGGACGGCTTGAAGTTGCGCGAGGGCGGCAGGCTGCGCCAGAATTCCCAGGCCGCCAGCAGGCCCGCGACGCCCATCACGCCGACGGCGGCGCGCCAGGACAGGAAGTCCGACAGCACCGACGCCAGCATCCGTCCCAGCATGCCGCCGAAGGCATTGCCGCTGATGAGCAAGCCCATCGACACGCCGAGCGACTCCGTCTCGATCTCCTCGCCGAGGTAAGCCATCGCCACCGCCGGCATGCCGCCCAGCGCCAGGCCGAGCAGGGTGCGCGCCGCCAGCAGCTCGGTGTAGCTGCGCGCGAAGCTCGAGAGCACCATCATCACGGCGGCCACCACAAGCGCCACCACCATCAGGTTCTTGCGCCCGACGCGGTCGGAAATCACGGACGACGCCAGCAGCGACAGGCCGAGCGCGGCGCTCGGCAGCGACAGCGACAGGCTGCTCTGCGCCGGCGTGAGCCCGAAATCCTGGGCCAGCAGGGGCATCAGCGGCTGCACGCAATACAACAGGGCGAAACAGGAAAAGCCGCCGAAAAACAGGGCGCGGTTGGTGCGGCGGTAGGGGGAAGCGGCGGGTCGGCTGGACATGGGAATGGGGTTGAAGCGTCGAGACTCCATCCTAGGATTGCGCGATACATCTGTCCAATATATATTTGTGGCGTTACTTATCGTTTAAACAGATAACATGGAACTCAGGCACCTGCGCTACTTCGTGGCCGTGGCGGAAGAGCTGAGCTTTACGCGCGCGGCCGAGCGCCTGCACATCGGCCAGCCGCCGCTGAGCCAGCAGATCCAGGCGCTGGAGGCGGAGATCGGCGCCCGGCTGTTCGAGCGCAACAAGCGGCGCGTGCTCCTCACCGAAGCCGGCAGGCTGTTCCTGGCGGATGCGCGGCGCATGCTGGCGCTGTCCGAGCAGGCCAAGGAAACCGCGCGCCGGGCGCACCTGGGCGAGGCGGGCGAGCTGCGCGTCGGCTTTACCTTCTCGACGCCGTTCACGCCGCTGTTCGCCAAGGTCGTGCGGCGCTACCGCCAGCAATACCCCGGCGTCCTGCTGACCTTCCACGAGATGACGACCATGCGCCAGCTGGCGAAGATCGAAGCGCGCGAGCTGGACGTCGGCTTCGTGCGGCCGGCGTCGATGCCGCTGCCGCACACGGTGGCCCTGACGATGCTGCGCAGCGACCCGGTGCGGCTGGTGCTGCCGGCCGATTCGCCGCTGGCGCGGCAGGAGCACATCGCCGTGGAAGACCTGGCCGGCCAGGCTTTCGTCGTGTTTCCGAAGGATGCCGGCACCGGCATCTACCACCAGATCGTCGACCTGTGCCGCGCCGCCGGCTTCACCCCGCAGGTCGCGATGGAGGCGGGCGAACCGTCGACCATCATCGGCCTGGTCGCCGCCGGCTGCGGGATCTCGGTGCTGCCGGGTTCCTTCGAAGGCGTGCATATGGAAGGCGTCGTCTATCGTCCGCTGGGCGACCCCGAGGTGCGCACGCCGATGCTGCTGGCCCAGCACGCCGAAGGCGGCGGCCCGCTGGCGCAGGCCTTCGCGGCCGTGGCGCAAGCCGCCGCGGCGGAAAGCTAGGGCCTACAGCGGCAGGGCGGTCTCGTACTTCACCTCGCGCAGCGCCACGCTGGTATTCACCTGCGACACCCCGTTCAGCTTCACCAGCACGTTGTGCAGGAAGTCGTGGTAGGCATCCATGTCGGCCACCACGACCTTCACCAGGTAATCCGACGTGCCCGTGGTCTCGTAGCACTCGACCACCTCGGGCCGCATCCGCATCGCCTGCTCGAACTGCTCGACCACGCCCTCGGCATGGCGCAGCAGCGACACGTGCAGCAGGCACACCACCGCCAGCCCCAGCTTGCGCCGGTCCACCAGCGCCGTGTAGCGCACGATGACGCCGTTCTCCTCCAGCTCCTTCTGGCGCCGCCAGCAGGGGCTGGCCGACATGCCGATCTTTTCCGCCAGCTCGTTCGACGAGATCCTGCCGTCCTTCTGCAGCTCGGCGAGAATTTTCATGGATGCCGCATCAATCGAATGATTTTTCATGTTTTTGGACGGAAATAGACAAGTTCTTGCAATTCTAGCCCTCAAACACAAAGAGATAGAAAAAATCTTTCGCAAGCCAGGGCCTATCCTGTCTCATCATTTGTATTCATAAAAAAACAACGATGAACGACATGACGCTCCCCGCGCCGGTCGGGCTGGCAGACCCCGACTACGCACTCGACGACAACCTGACCCGCAGCGCCGGGCGGGTGTTCCTGACCGGCACCCAGGCGCTGGTCCGCCTGCTGTGCATGCAGAAGCAGCTGGACGAAGCGAACGGGCTGCACTCCGCCGGCTTCGTCAGCGGCTACCGCGGTTCGCCGCTCGGCGCCGTGGACCAGGAACTGTGGCGCGCCAAAGCGCTGCTGCAGGAGCGCCAGGTCGAATTCCTCCCGGCGATCAACGAGGAGCTGGGCGCGACGGCGGTGATGGGCTCGCAGCAGGTCGAGGCCAATCCGACCCGCAAGGTCGATGGCGTGTTCGCGATGTGGTACGGCAAAGGGCCGGGCGTCGACCGCGCCGGCGACGCCCTCAAGCACGGCCACGTCTACGGTTCGTCGCCGCACGGCGGGGTGCTGGCCATCCTCGGCGACGACCATGGCTGCGTGTCCTCGTCGATGCCGCACCAGAGCGAGCAGGCGCTGATCGCCTGGGGCATGCCGGTGATTAATCCTGCCAACATCCAGGAATACCTGGAATTCGGCCTGTACGGCTGGGCGCTGTCGCGCTACACGGGCGCCTGGTGCGGCTTCAAGGCCATCTCCGAAACCGTGGAAGGCGGCGCGGTGGTCGAGCTGCCGCCGATGCCGGCCTTCGCCGCGCCCACCGACTACACGCCGCCGCCCGACGGCCTGCACAACCGCTGGCCGGACTTGCCTGGGCTGGCGCTGGAGCAGCGCGTGGCCGCCAAGCTGGAAGCGGTGCAGGCCTTCGCGCGCGCCAATTCGATCGACCGCCTGGTCGTGCCGGCGCCCGGCGCCAGCATCGGCATCATCGGCGCCGGCAAGGCCTGGCTGGACCTGATCGAAGCGCTGGAGCGCATGGAGATCGGCGTCGAACGCCTGGCGGAACTCGGCGTGCGCCTGTACAAGCCGGGCCTGAGCTATCCGCTCGAACGGACCCGTTTATCCAGCTTCGCGCAAGGCCTCGAAGAGATCCTGGTGGTCGAAGAAAAAGGCCCGGTGATCGAACAGCAGGTCAAGAACCTGTTCTACAACCTTGCACCCGAACATCGCCCGGTCGTGATCGGCAAGTCCGACCGCGAAGGCGCGCCGCTGCTGTCCGCATTGGGCGAGCTGCGCCCGTCGCGCATCGCGCCGGTGCTGATCCAGTGGCTGGGCGCGAAGTTCCCGGCGCTGGACCTGCACCGCTTCCTGCCCGATTTCTGCGCCGCCGAACTGCCGTTCGACGCGGCCGGCGGCGTGCGCCGCACGCCTTACTTCTGCTCGGGCTGCCCGCACAATACCTCGACCCGCGTGCCCGAGGGCAGCCGCGCGCTGGCCGGCATCGGCTGCCACTTCATGGCCACCTGGATGCAGCGCGACACCTATTACCTGTCGCAGATGGGCGGCGAGGGCGTGAGCTGGGCTGGCACCTCGCCCTTCGTGGGCGAGCAGCACATCTTCCAGAACCTGGGCGACGGCACCTTCTATCATTCCGGGTCGCTGGCGATCCGCCAGGCGGTCGCCGCCAGGCTCAACATCACCTACAAGATCCTGTACAACGACGCGGTGGCGATGACCGGCGGCCAGCCGGTGGACGGCACCCTGTCGGTGCCGCAGATCCTGCAGCAGGTGATCAGCGAAGGCGTCAAACAAGCCGTCGTGGTGACCGACTATCCCGGCAACTACGACGAGGTGAGCCTGCCGGAAGGCGTTACCGTCCACCACCGCAGCGAACTGGATGTCATCCAGCGCCGGCTGCGCGGGATCCCCGGCGTGACGGTGCTGGTGTACGACCAGACCTGCGCCGCCGAAAAGCGCCGCCGCCGCAAGAAGAACAAGCCGGACCATATCGTGTTCCCCGATCCGGCCCGCCGCGTGGTCATCAACCCGGCCGTCTGCGAAGGCTGCGGCGACTGCGGCGTGCAGTCGAACTGCCTGTCGATCCTGCCGCTCGAGACGGAGCTGGGCCGCAAGCGCCAGATCGAGCAGTCGTCCTGCAACAAGGATTATTCCTGCGTCGAGGGCTTCTGCCCGAGCTTCGTCTCGGTGCTGGGCGGCAGCCTGCGCAAGCCGGCCGGCCAGAAGCTGTCGCTGTCCGACCTGGAGCGGGCGCTGGCCGCCTATCCGGCACCGGCGCCGGCGGCGCTGGCCAAGCCTTTCGAGATCCTGGTGGCCGGCGTCGGCGGCACCGGCGTCGTCACGGTGGGCGCGCTGATCACGATGGCCGCGCACCTGGAAGGCAAGGGCGCGTCGACGCTGGACTTCATGGGCTTCGCGCAGAAGGGCGGCGCGGTGCTGTCCCATGTGCGGGTGGCGTCCTCGCCCGGGCGGCTGCACCAGGTCCGCATCGACCTGCGCCAGGCCGACGCGGTGTTCGCCTGCGACCTGGTGGTGGCCGGCATGCCGGACGGCCTGGCCGTCATGCGCAGCGGTCATACGAAGGTGGTCGCCAACGAGCACGAGATCCCGACCGCCGATTTCACCCGCGACCGCGACGCGCAGGTCGACCGCGAAGGCCTGCTCGCCAGGCTGGGCGCAGCCGCTGGAAGCGCGAACCTGCTGCGCCTCGATGCGCAGGCGACGGCCGCGCGCTTCCTCGGCGATCCGATCGGCAGCAACATCCTGCTGATGGGCTATGCCTGGCAGCATGGGCTGGTGCCGGTCGGCCTGGAGGCGCTGATGCGGGCGATCGAACTGAATGGCGTGGCGGTGGACATGAACAAGCGCGCCTTCACACTCGGCCGCCTGCTGGCCGCCGACCGCGCTGCGCTGGAAAGCATGGCCCAGCCGGCGCAGGTGATCCAGTTCGCGCCGCCGAAGTCGCTGGACGAAATGGTCGCCTTCCGCGTCGACTGGCTGACCCGCTACCAGGACGCCGCCTATGCCCAGCAGTACGCGCAAGCGGTGGCCGCCGTCGAACAGCGCGAAGTCGAACTCGAAGGCAGCGGCTCGCGCAGGCAGCTCAGCAAGGCGGTGGCGCGCAACCTGTTCAAGGTGATGGCGTACAAGGACGAGTACGAGGTCGCGCGCCTGCATGCCGACCCCGCCTTCCGCGAGCAGATCGCGGCCCAGTTCGAGGGCGGCTACAAGCTCGCCTTCCACCTCGCGCCGCCGCTGCTGGCGCGCAAGAAGCCGGGCTCCGAGGTGCCGGCCAAGATCGCCTTCGGCGGCTGGATGATGCCGGTGTTCGGCGTGCTGGCCCGCTTCAAGGGCCTGCGCGGCACGCCGCTGGACCCGTTCGGCTACACGCGCGAGCGCAAGGCGGAATGCGCGCTGCGCGACCGCTACCTGGCCTTCGCGCGCGAGCTGCCGGCCAGGCTGCGCGCGAACAACAAGGAGGCGGCGCTGAGGCTGGCGCAGGCGCCGGACCAGGTGCGCGGCTATGGCCACATCAAGCAGGCGGCGATGGACAAGCTGGATGCGCAGTGGCCCGAGCTGCTCGCCCGCTACCGCAGCGAGCAGGTGGTCGAGCTGGTCAGAACACGTGCATGATGCTGGCGCTGCTGGCTTCCTGGACCGTGCGGCGCTCGCGCGCATCGTGTACAGTGAAGCATCATGATTGATCACATCGACCACATCGTACTGACCACCGCCGACGAGGCCGCGTGCGTCGACTTCTACGTCAAGCTGCTCGGGATGAGGCTGGAAACCTTCGGCGCGAACCGCAAGGCCTTCGTGTTCGGCAACCAGAAAATCAACCTGCACGTGAAGGGCAGGGAATTCGAACCGAAGGCCCATTTGCCGGTGCCCGGTTCGCTGGACCTGTGCTTCATCGCCAGCATCCCGCTGCAGCAGGTGATCGCGCGCCTGCGCGAACACGGCGCGGCCATCGTCGAGGGGCCGGTGCGCCGGACCGGCGCCAACGGCCCGATCGAATCGGTGTACCTGCGCGATCCCGACCTGAACCTGGTCGAGATTGCCGAATACGTCGCCGACGCCTGAGTCAGCCGCCGCCGGGGCGCAGGATGTCCCGCGCAGCCGTCAGCAGCTCGATGGGAAACACGATGGTCGAGGACTTGTCCCCGGCGATCGCACTCAGGGTCTGCATGTAGCGCAGTTGCATCGCCCCCGGCTGCTGCGCCAGCACGAAGGCGGCCTGCTGCAGCTTTTCGGAGGCCTGCAACTCGCCCTCGGCGTGGATCACCTTGGCGCGGCGCTCGCGCTCGGCTTCGGCTTGCCGGGCGATGGCGCGCACCATCGATTCGTCGAGGTCGATGTGCTTGATCTCGACATTCGAGACCTTGATGCCCCAGGCGTCGGTCTGGGCGTCGAGGACCTGCTGGATGTCCAGGTTCAGCCGTTCGCGCTCGGCCAGCATCTCGTCGAGTTCGTGCTTGCCCAGCACCGAGCGCAAGGTGGTCTGCGCCAGCTGGCTGGTCGCTTCCATGAAATTCGCCACCTGGATGATGGCCTTTTCCGGATCGACCACGCGGAAGTAGATCACCGCGTTCATCTTGACCGAGACGTTGTCGCGCGAGATCACGTCCTGGGTCGGGACGTCCAGCACGACGGTGCGCAGGTCGACGCGCACCATCTGCTGGAACAGCGGGATCAGGATGAACAGGCCGGGGCCTTTCACGCCCCAGAAGCGCCCGAGCTGGAACACCACGCCGCGCTCGTATTCGCGCAGCACCCGGATCGCCGAGGCCAGCAGGGGAACCAGCAGGACGATCAGGGCGCCGAAGCCGATACCGACATTGAACATGATCACCTTCCTCCTTGTGCCGGGTCGACCGGGACGACTTCGAGCGTCAATCCCTTGCGGCCCACGACCTTGACGGTTTGCGCGCGGCTGAGGGGCAGGGCGCAGGCCGCGTGCCAGAGCTCGCCTTCGATGCGGATCCAGCCCTGGTGGCCGCCGTCCGGCGCGACGGTCTCGACCTCGGCGGTGGCGCCGATCAGCCCCGCCGCGCCGCTGGTGACGGGGCGCCGGCGGGTCGCCAGCGCGAGGCGGGCGGTGCCGAACAGCAGCAGGGCGCTCGCCACGCCGAGCGTGCCGATCAGGCCCGGCGGGATGCCGTAGCCCGGCACCTCCGTATCGATCAGCATCAGCGAACCGGCGACGAAGGCGACGACGCCGCCCAGGCCGATCACGCCGAAACTGGGCAGGAAGGCCTCGGCCACCATCAGCATCAGGCCGAGCAGGACCAGCGCCAGGCCCGCATAGTTCACCGGCAGCAGCTGCAGCGCGTAGAGCGCCAGCAGCAGGCAGATCGCGCCGATCACGCCCGGCGCGACGAAGCCCGGGTTCATGAACTCGAACACCAGGCCGTAGATGCCGATCGTCATCAGGAGCAGGGCGACACTGGGATGGGTGACCGCCGCCAGCAGGCGGGTGCGCCAGTCCGGGACGAACTCGACGGGCAGCACGCCCCTGGTGGCGAGGTGCCGGGCCTGCCCGAGGGCGGTGAGGGTCTTGCCGTCGAGCTGGGCCAGCAGGCTCGGCACGTCCGGCGCGACGATCTCGATCACGTTCTGCTTCAAGGCTTCCTCGGCGGTCAGGCTGACCGATTCGCGCACGGCGCGCTCGGCCCAGTCGGCGTTGCGGCCGCGCATCTGCGCCAGGCCGCGCAGGTAGGCGGCGGCATCGTTCATCGCCTTGCGCGCCATGGCGGAGCCTTCGTTGGCGTTCTCCGGTTTCTTTTGTCCTTCGGGCTGCGTCGGACCTTCGGGCTTCCGCGGCTGCCCGATGCCGAGCTCGACCGGCGTCGCCGCGCCGAGGTTGGTGCCGGGCGCCATGGCCGCCACATGGCTCGCGTACAGGATGTAGGTGCCGGCGCTGGCGGCGCGGGCGCCGCTGGGCGCGACATAGGTGGCCACCGGCACCGGGGAAGTCAGGATCGCCTTGATCACTTCGCGCATCGCGGTGTCGAGCCCGCCCGGCGTGTCCATCTTGAGGATCAGCAGTTGCTGGTCGAGCCTGGCGGAGCGGGCGATGCCGTGCACGATATAGTCGGCATTCGCCGGGCCGATCACGCCGTCGATGGTCAACAGGCCGACTCCAGCGGCGCCATGGGCGGCGGGCGAAAGGAATAGCGCCAGCAGGAACATCGGCGCCGCGAAAGCCAGGAACCGGATTCGCCGGATCATCGTTCTGCCTCCACCGATGCGTCAGGAATGCGGGCGCTTCCTGAAGCCTGTCCCATGTTACATCCGCCTGCAGCGGGGCGCAAACGGCGGACTGGCTTCGGGCGCTACCTTGCGGGCCGGCACCGGGAGACGGGCGTCATGCGTGCCGCGCCCGGTCACATCTGCCGGAACAGGTGGGCGAACAGCGGGCTGACCTTCAACCGGTCGGTCCTGCCGCGCAGCGCCAGGCTCAGCTTGCCCATCTCGTCCCGGCTGGCGCTGGCCACGTGCTTCATGTTGACGATGCTGCTGCGGCTGACCTGGCAGAACTGGGCCGGGTCCAGCTGCGCCATCAGTTCCTTGAGCGGCAGCCGGATCAGGGCTTCGCTGTCCGCCGTGGCGACGTTGACGTACTTGTCCAGGGCCTGGAAATAGACCACGTCCTGCACGGGAATCATGCGCACCATGTTGCCGACCGCGGCGCGGATCACGCTCAGCCGTTCCGGCGCCCCGGCCTGCGGCAGCAGGGCACGCATCTGCTCAATCAGCCGGGCCATGCCGCCATCGCCGTCACCGGCGCCGGCCTGGGCGCGGGCCTGCAGGCGCGCGCGCAGGCGCTCGACGGTGCGGCGCAGGCGCTCGTCCCCGACCGGCTTGAGCACGTAGTCGGCGGCGGCCTGCTCGAAGGCTTTCAGCGCGTAGTCGTCGTAGGCGGTCACGAACACCACTTCCGGGAAGGGCCGGGCGCCGTCCCAGCGCTCGGCCAGTTCCTCGGCCGCTTCCAGGCCGGTCTGGCCTGGCATCTTGATGTCCAGGAACAGGACGTCCGGCTGCAGCGCCAGCGCCTGCTCGACCGCCGCCAGGCCGTTCGGCGCGGTGCCGAGGATCTCGAGTCCGGGCCACAGCCGCTGCAGCGACTTGGCGAGGACGGCGGCGAGGATGGGTTCGTCCTCGGCGATCAGGGCGCGGATGGGGTGGACTGTGGTGGTCATGCGGACTCCAGTGGAAGGGTAAGGCGGGCGGCCGTGCCGTGCGGCGCGGCCGGGGTCAGGTCGAGGCCGGCGCGCTCGCCGTACAGCGCCTGCAGGCGTTCGCGGGTGGTGCTCACGCCGACGCCGTTGCCGCCCCCGCGGCGGGTGGCGGAGGCTTCCAGGCCGAGGCCGGTGTCGACGATGGCGATCTCGAGCAGCTCGCCGCGGCGGCTGGCTTCGATGGTCACCATGCCGCCGTCGACCTTGGGCTCGAGGCCGTGCACGATCGCATTCTCGACCAGGGGCTGCAGCAGCATGGTCGGCAGGCGCACGCCGCGCAGCGCGTCGGGCAGCAGGCAGCGGTAGGCCAGGCGTTGGCCCATGCGCACCTGCATCAGGCCGAGGTAGGCGTCGATCGCGGCGAATTCCTGTTCCAGCGTCGTCGTTTCCATGCGCGACACGCTCAGGGTCGCGCGCAGGTACTGGATCAGCTGGTCCAACATCCGGCCGGCGCGGTCGGGGTCGATGGCGATCAGCCCCTGCAGGTTGGCCAGGGTATTGAACAGCATGTGCGGCTCGATCTGGGCCTGCAGCAGGCGCAGCTGGGCTTGCAGGGCTTGGCGTTCGACCGCTTCGGCGCGCGCCCGCGCCTCGCTGTGTTCGAGCTTCATGCGGTCCATCCGTTCGCGGCTGGCGAACACCCAGAACAGGGCGAAGATGGCCAGCAGCGTGAACAGGATCATGCTGGCGCGCGGCACGGTCAGGTAGTGTGCCAGGTCGGGCGCGTCGAGACCCAGGATCGCGCTGCCGATCCGCAGGCCGACGTAATGCGCGAACGGCGCCGCCGCGACCAGCAGGATCACGAACGGAATGCGCCAGCGGCGCCGCAGGGCGCGCTGGCGCCGGACCAGCAGCCGCGCGGCGTCCACCGCCAGCAGCGCGACCAGGCCGATGCAGAGCGAGACGACCAGCTCGTTGAGCAGTTGCGCCGGGCGGCCCGCGGCCAGCGTCATCAGGATGGCCGCCCAGCCGCTGACGACGATGGTCAGGCCGAGCTCGCTGGCGAACACGAGGAGGCGCCGCCGTGGCGTCACCTCGGGGACAAGCGGCGGAGGGAGAGTCGTCATCGGATTTCCTTCTTGCTAATATGCATCGTATTTTTCACCAGGGCGGACGGCCCGGGCAAGCAGGAAATGACGAAACGCCTTTTTCAGGGAGCGAAACAGGCCGTATCACCGATAATACTGCCGACGGCCGTGAACGGTATCGGCCGCGTGGAGAACACAGATGGAATTCCAGTTCCTCGGCACCTCATCGGGCACCCCGAGCAAGGCCCGCAACGTGAGCGCGCTGGCGCTGCGCTCGCTGGGCGCCTCGCGCGCCGCACGCCACTGGTCGCTGGTCGACTGCGGCGAGGGCACCCAGCACCGCATCCTGCGCACCAGCTGGTCGCTGCACGACCTGCGCGCCATCTTCATCACCCACATGCACGGCGACCACTGCTACGGCCTGCCCGGGCTGCTGGCCAGCGCCGGCATGCTGAACCGCACGGCGCCCCTGGTCCTGGTAGGCCCGGCGCCGCTGCGGCCTTTCCTGGAGGGCGTGATGGCGACCACCGGGCTGGCCTTGGCGTTCGCGCTCGAATTCGTCGACGTGAGCCGCTTCGTGGATACCGACGCGCCGCCGGAAGTGCTGCCCGACCTGCTGGTGCGGGCGACGCCGCTGTCGCACCGCATGCCCTCATGGGCGTATTCGTTCACGGAGCGGGAAGTCGAGCGCAAGCTGGACACGGCGAAGCTGGAGGCGGGCGGGGTGGCGCGCGGGGTCGCCTGGGGCGAACTCCAGCATGGCAGGAGCGTCACGCTGGACGACGGCCGCGTCCTCGATCCGCGCGACTGGCTGCTGCCGGGCCGCAAGCCGCGCAAGGTGATCGTCGGCGGCGACAACGACCGGCCGGAACTGCTGATCGGGGAGGCGCGCGACGCCGAGGTGCTGATCCACGAAGCCACCTACACCGAAGAAGTGTTGCAGAAGGTGGGACCGGGACCGCAGCACAGTTCCGCGCGCATGACGGCGCTGGCGGCGGCCGGGGCCGGGGTGCCGAACCTGGTGCTGACGCATTTCAGTCCGCGCTACCAGCAGAACGACAAGGGACCGCAGACGATGGCGGACCTGGAGAACGAGGCGCGCGAGGTGTACCGGGGCCGGCTGTTCCTGGCGAACGATTTCGACCGATTCCAGCTGGACAGGCAGGGACAGCTCAGCTTGCTGGGGTGAGCCCAGGCGGACGAACTCGACCGCCGCAGCTCGCGCCTGAGCCTGTTGGCCGAGGGCCGGGCCGTGCACGCGGCCCTGCACCGCAACGACGGACGGCTGAAGGAGCAGGCCCTCGGCGGCTTCTCGGACGAGGACAAGGACGCGCTGGTGGCGCTGCTGGCGCGGGTGCGGGCCAATCTTCAGGGAATGCCGGACTGAGCGTCAAAAGGGCAGGCTGCCCTGGGCTTCGTCCTGGCGCGCACTTTCCGGGGGATAGCTGATCCGCCTGCCGTCCACCTTCGCAAACGGGGTCAGCTTGTGCGGGCGCGGTTTCTGCGGGCCGATGATCTCCTCGACCGGAATGCCGCGTACCAACAGCGCATCCGCCACCAGCGAGCGGTGGCAGCGCCAGGGGACGGCCTCGGCGCACATCAGGGCGCAGCGCGTGTTTTCCGCCAGCGCAACGACGGCGTCGACGTTCTGCGCGAACTCCTCGGTCTGCATGTAGTCGGCATAGCCGCGGAACGAGGTATTGCGCCAGCCGCCGTTCGGCGAATCCGGGCGTGGTCGGCGCAGGCCGCCCAGGCCGGCAAGATAACGGTAGCCGATGCCGGCCGCGGCCAGCGAGCCCGGCAGCTGGTCCTGGCCGAATTGCGGATTGTGGCGCGACTTCGGCACCGTCCGGATGTCGAGTACGCAGTCGATGCCGTTCTGCTTCAGCAATCCGATGAATTCCTCGATCGAGCGGTTCGAATGGCCGATGGTGGAGACGGTTTCCATGCTGTCATTCTGGCACAGGCGCCCGGCGGCCGGCGCAGGCCTGCTGGGAAATCCGCCCGCCGTCCCCATATCGCCGGCATGCGCACACTGTTCCGGAGCCTTGCCGTCGCCGTCGTCCTCATCGCCCTCGGGGCGGTGCTGGGCCCGTGGCTGGAAAATCTTGTCTACGCGATCCGGCTGGGGGCGATGCCGGCGCCGGCCGCGCTGCCGGTGCCGGTGGCGGGCGTCGAGCCGTCCCGCCTGGCCGACACCTGGGGCGGGGCGCGCAGCGAGGGCCGCAAGCACGAGGGCATCGACATCTTCGCCAGGCGCGGCACGCCGGTGCTGTCCGCCACCGAAGGCATCGTGATGCGGGTCGGCACCAACCGGCTCGGCGGCCAGGTGGTCTGGGTGCTGGGCCCGGGCGGGCAGCGCCATTACTACGCCCACCTGGACAGCTATGGCGACGTGCATGCCGGCATGCGCATCGGCGCCGGCAAGATCGTCGGCTACGTCGGCAACACGGGGAATGCGGCCAGCACGCCATCGCATCTGCACTACGGCATCTACACGGCCGGCGGCGCCGTCAATCCCTATCCCTTCCTGCACCCGAAAACACGATAGGGCCGATTCCTACAAGCGCACCGTAGGAGGCGCCGCGGCAGGCAGCCGCCGCGCCTGCCGCACTACAATTGTGCAAACCTGTCTGTCAGACGACATCGGAACGATTCCGCAATGGACACCGTCGAAGCAAGAAAATTTGTCGAACCGAAAATCAACGACCAGCTGAGGGCGGACACCGTCCTGTGGCGCTACCTGGACGCCGCCAAGCTGTTCGACTTTTTCGAGAACTCGACGCTGTTCTTCTGCCGCGCCGACCGCTTCAGCGACAAGTTCGAAGGCGCCTTCACCCCTTCGCTGCGGCAGCAGATCAGCGACGCCTATGCCAGGGGTGAGATCGACTACACCTACGAACAGTTCAAGCGCCGCATGCGCGAGTCCGTTTTCATCAATTGCTGGCACCGCAGCCAGGACGACAGCGCCGCCATGTGGGCGCTGTACGGCAAGTCGGAATGCGCGGTGGCCCTGACCAGCACGGTGGGCCAGCTGGCCGAGACCCTGCGCGGCATCGACAAGGAGCATGCCGTCTCGATCGAGCGGGTCGAGTACGTCAAGCACTGGAGCGATCCGAAGCTGGACGTCTCGCCGGACTACGCCCGCATCTTCGCCTACAAGACCAAGGCCTACGAATACGAAAAGGAAGTGCGGATCATCATCGACCGCACGGGGCACGATACGATGCCCGAGCTGGCGCAGGCCGGCATCGTGGTGCCGATCGACGCTACCCGGCTGCTGCGCAGCATCGTGATCGCGCCGGACGCGCCGCCCTGGTTCGAGGCCCTGGTGCGGCAGTCGGCGCGGCGCTACGGCATCCAGGCGCCGGTGCGGCGTTCGAAGCTGGCCACCGACCCGATCTGAACGGGGTAGCGGATTCCGATACCGTCGGTTGCGGATTTCATTGCATTTTAGAAAACACATTGCGCCTCTCCCGGCCCCGTCACCATCATGGCGAACCTTCACTGTCGAGAGGCCCGCCATGTTGCCCACCATTTTCATCGTCTTTGCCGCCTGCTTCATCCTCGAACGCCTGGCGCCCGGCTGGCGCCTGCCGCATGTGCGCACCTGGCCGCTGCGGGTGCTCCTGATCAATGCCGTCCAGCTGGCGGTGGTCGTGCTGGCGGGCCTGAGCTGGGAGCGCTGGCTGTCCTCCGCCTCGCTGCTGCACCTGTCGCGCCACGTGGGGCCGGCGGCCGGCGGCCTGGCCGCCTACTTCATCGCCACCTTCGTGTTCTACTGGTGGCACCGGGCGCGCCATGAGTCCGATTTCCTGTGGCGCGTGTTCCACCAGATCCACCACAGTCCGCAGCGCATCGAAGTCATCACCTCGTTCTACAAGCATCCTGTCGAGATGATCGTCAATTCGATCATCGGCAGCCTGCTGGTGTATGCCTTCCTCGGCCTGTCGCCGGAAGCGGGCGCCGTCTACACCCTGTGCACCGCGCTGGGCGAGTTCTTCTACCACACCAGCGTGCGCACGCCGCGCTGGGTCGGCTGGTTCTTCCAGCGCCCGGAGATGCACCGCGTGCACCACCAGTACGGCCGCCACCGCAACAACTACGGCGACATCGTCTGGTGGGACTGGCTGTTCGGCACCTACGAAAATCCGGCCCGCTTCGAGGACCGCTGCGGCTTCGATCCCGACCGGGAAGAGCGCCTGCCGGAGATGCTGGCCTGGCGCGACGTGCACCGCGATCAGGCATAGCGCCGGCGGCGCGCGCGCAGGGCCACCAGCAGCAGGCCCGGCGCCAGCATCCAGGCCGCCGCCGGCTCGGGAACGGGCGGGGCAGGGGCCGTCGCGTAGACCCACACGAAGGCGTCGGCGTAGAGATAGCCGGAGGCCGTCGCGTCGCTGTCGTTGCGGAAAGTGATGTCGAACAGTTGTTGCTCGTCGAAGCTGGTAGGCTTGCCCGGCGCGGTGGAGGCTTCCGCAGTGCGTCCGTCCGAGAAGAAGCCGACGCTGCCGTCCGCGAAGGTGAGCTTGACGTTCAATTCGCTCTGGGCGCGCGCGTACTCATCGCCCTGCATGTCGCTGACACTGCCGCTGGCCTGGGCGCTGGAGCCGAGCCGCACCTCGGTGTGGGGCGACAGCAGGAATTGTAGCCAGGACGAGGTGGCGCTTGCCTCGATCCTGCCGTCGAGACCGTTGGGCAGGCCGGTGGAGGCATTCACGTCGAGCAGCATGCCGATGCCCTTGGCGCCGCTGATCAGGACATGCGCGGACTGCGCGAGGCCATCGTAGGTGCGGTCCAGGTTGCCGTAGCCGCCGAGCGCCGTCTCGCCGCCGAAAGCGTTGCCGCGCCAATGCATGATGTCGGACCGTTCCGGGATCGTGGGAATGTCCTGGAAGCTGAGCGAAGGCGCCACGCCATCGTCCGGATCCAGGTCGACCAGGGTGGTGGCGAGCGGGCCCTGGACGATGTGGGCGGTGGCGGTCGCGTGGGCTGCGATGGGCACAAGGCTGGCCAGCGCGAAGGCGGCGGTTGCGATGGAGCATAGCGGCATGACGACCTCCTGCAAGCGGGATCCCCACAGCTTAGCAGGCGCTGCGGCACGCACGATGGCGGACGCGGCCGGTGCGGCTGCCAAGCAACTCAGCCATGGAGCCGAATCGCTTCGAGCACATGGGTTCCCGCTGCGTGCTGCGCCGAAGCCCGTCCGGCTATACTGCACACAACGCCAAACCCGCCAGACACCATGTACGCAGCCGTCGACCTCGGATCCAACAGCTTCCGCCTCCACATCGGCGAACCCATCGCCGGCCAGATGCACATCGTGCGCACCGCGCGCGACCCGATCCGCCTGGCGGCCGGGCTGGGGCCGGACGGCGCGCTGAGCGACGAGGCGATGGAAACGGCGGTGCGCAGCCTGCGCGACTTCGGCGCGATCCTGCGCCAGCACCGGCTGGACGCGGTGCGGGTGGTCGCCACCAATACCATGCGGGTGGCCACGAACGCCGAAGCCCTGCTGCCGCGCCTGGAGGCGGCGATCGGCCATCCGATCGAAATCATCTCCGGCGAGGAAGAGGGGCGGCTGATCTACATGGGCGTCTCCGCCGCCCTCGGCCGGCCCGGCGAGCAGCGCCTGGTGATCGACGTCGGCGGCGGTTCGACCGAGGTGATCGCCGGCCGCGGCGACCAGATCCAGCTGGTCGAATCCTTCAGCATCGGCACCCATCCGCAGAGCGCCGCCTATTTTCCCGGCGGGGCCGTCGACGCCGCCGCGTTCGAGGCCGCCGTCAACGCCGCCCGCGCGCGCTTCGAGGATGCCGCCGGCCAGTACCGCGCGCACGGCTGGCAGGCCGTCTACGGCTCCTCGGGCACGATCCGCGCGGTCAACGAAGTCATCACGCGCAACCGCCTCGGCGACGGCGCCATGTCCTTCGACAGCCTGCTGGCGCTGCGCGACCGCCTGGTCGCGGCCGGCCACGTCGACGCCTTCGACCTGCCCGGCATCAAGCGCGAGCGCGTGATCGTGATGGCGGGCGGCCTCAGTGTCCTGATCGGCGCGATGCAGGAATTCGGGGTGGGCGCGATGACCGCGATTAACGCCGGGCTGCGCCTGGGCGTGCTGTCCGACCTCGAGCTGCGCGCCCAGCGCAGCGACCGGCGCGACAGCGCGGTGCAGGACTGCATGCGCCGCTTCGGCGTGGACGAGCAGCGCGCCCTGCGCACCGCCGCCATCGCGCGCCAGCTGTTCGACCGCCTGGGCAGCGGCGACGACAGCCTGCGCCGACACCTGCTGTGGAGCTGCATGCTGCACGAGGTCGGACAGGCGGTGTCGCACACCGGCGCCCACAAGCACGCCGCCTACATCGTCGAGCATGCCGACCTGCCGGGCTTCACCAGCCGCGAACAGCGCCTGATGAGCAGCATCGTGCTGGCCCAGAAGGGCAATCTGCGCAAGGTGAGGGAAGCGCTGGGCGAACCTGGCCTGGCGAGGGCCGTGCTGGCGCTCCGCCTGGCGGCCGTGTTCATGCACGCGCGCGTGGACGGCGACCTGGGCGCGCTGGGCCTGCGCATGAAGAACCGCATCGAGATCGACACCCCGCGCGGCTGGCTGAAGCAGCACCCGACGGTGGCGGCCTGGTTCGAGAAGGAAGCCGCGGCCTGGGCCGAGGTCGGGATTCCCTTCCAGGTCGCGCAAGTCTAGGCTGCAGTCTGGCGTATCGTCGCCATGCGCGGCCGGGCCAGGCGCAGGTAGTCATCCGCGTCCAGCACGATCGAGGCGTCCAGGCGGCCACTTGCCGCCAGCAATCTGCAACTAACCGACGAGAGACGATACAACTACCAACAGCCGGGGCCTGGCCGGCCCCGCGGCGATCAGGAAAAGGCAGGCGCAGGGCCGGAACAGCTCAGCGCAGCTTGCCGACCATATCCGGTCCCACCGCCAGCCGCACGAACGGCGCCGGATCGTCCTCGCCCTTGTGCGAAATCCAGAACACGCTGGCCTTGCGGATCTTCCAGTCCTGCACCTGGCCGCTGAGGATCAGGGAAGCGACCTGGCCCAGCAGCGGGTTGTGGCCGACGATGACCACCGGCTGGCGCGCGTTCGGCCAGCCGGCGGCTTCGAGGATGGCTTGCGGGGTCGAGCCGGTGTTCAGGGCGTCGACGATCTGGAACTTGCGGCCCAGGCCCTCGGCCGTCTGCACGCAGCGGGTGGCGGGGCTGGACAGGATCCGGCAGTGCGAGGGCAGTTGCCGGTCCAGCCAGGCGCCGACGCGCGAGGCGTGGCGCGCGCCCTTCGGCGTCAGCACGCGCTTCTGGTCGGCTGCTTCGTCGGGCTTGTGCGGTTCAGCCTCGGCGTGACGCCACAGGATCAGTTCCATGCTCGCTCATCTCCATGTTGAGTTCCTTGTCTTGCTGGTCCGCCGCAGGGCCCATGCCCAGCGTTTCCATCAGCTGCAGCTGGGCGCTGTAGAGCTTCTGGCTGCCGCGCGGCTTGCGGCGCCGGTAGTGGCCATCACTGCCCAGCTCCCAGGCGTCGACGTTGTCCTTCAGGTAGACCTGCAGGCCTTCCCGGATCACCCGCTTCTTCAGGGCCGGCGAACGGACCGGGAACGCGATCTCCACGCGGCGGAACAGGTTGCGGTTCATCCAGTCGGCGCTGCTGAGGTAGACGTCGTGCTGCAGCTTGTTGCGGAAGTAGAAGATGCGGCTGTGCTCGAGGAAGCGGCCGACGATCGAGCGCACCCGGATGTTCTCGGACAGCCCCGGCACGCCCGGCCGCAGCGAGCAGGCGCCGCGCACGATCAGGTCGATGCGCACGCCGTCCGCGGAGGCGTCGTACAGCGCGCGGATCACCGATTCGTCGGTCAGGGAATTCATCTTGGCGATGATGCGCGCCGGCTTGCCGTCGCGCGCGATCGCGGCTTCCTGGCGGATCGCCTTCACCACTTCCTTCTGCAGCGAGAACGGCGCCAGCCAGATGCTGGAGAGCTGGGTCGGGCGCGTCATGCTGGTGAGGTGGATGAAGACTTCGTTGACGTCGGCGGTGAGCTCCTCGTTCGAGGTCAGCAGGCCGAAGTCGGTGTAGTGCTTGGCGGTGGTCGGGTTGTAGTTGCCGGTGCCGAGGTGGGCGTAGCGGCGCAGGCCGTGCGGCTCGCGGCGCAGCACCAGGGCCAGCTTGGCATGGGTCTTCAGGCCCACCACCCCGTACACGACCTGGGCGCCGGCTTCTTCCAGGCGCTCGGCCCAGTTGATGTTGGCTTCCTCGTCGAAGCGCGCCATCAGCTCGACGATCACGGTGACTTCCTTGCCGCGCAGGGAAGCCTCGATCAGCGCTTCCATCAGCTCCGAATTGGAACCGGCGCGGTAGATGGTCTGCTTGATCGCGACCACGTTCGGGTCGGCGGCGGCGCAGCGGATGAATTCGATGACGGGTTCGAAGGACTGGAAAGGATGGTGCAGCAGCACGTCCTGGCGCGCCAGCACGGCGAAGATGTCGTGGTGGTTCGCCAGCTTGGACGGAAAGCCGGGCACGAAGGGCGCGAACTTCAGCTCGGGCCGCGCATTGCTGTTGACGATCTCCAGCAGGCGGCCCATGTTGACGGGGCCGTCGACGCTGAACAGGCGCGAGCGGTCGATCGAGAACTGGTCGAGCAGGAAGTCGGCCAGGTGGCGCGGGCAGCCGCGCGCCACTTCCAGCCGCACCGCGAAGCCGTAGTTGCGGCTGTGCAGTTCGCTCTGCAGGGCCTGGCGCAGGTTCTTGACCTCTTCCTCGTCGACCCACAGGTCGCTGTTGCGGGTCACGCGGAACTGCGAATACGAAACCACCTCGCGTCCGGTGAACAGCTCGGCCATGTGGGCCTGGATCACCGAGGACAGCAGGCAGTAGGAGGCGCCCGGCTTGTCGGACAGCCCGTCCGGCAGGCGGATCACGCGCGGCAGCACGCGCGGCGCCTTCATGATCGCGATCCCGGTGCCGCGCCCGAACGCATCCTTGCCGGCCAGCTCGACGATGAAGTTCAGGCTCTTGTTGATCACGCGCGGGAAGGGGTGGGCCGGGTCCAGCCCGACCGGCGTCAGCAGCGGCCGCACTTCCTTGTCGAAGTACTGCTTGACCCAGGCCTTCTGGGCCGCGTTGCGGTCCGAGCGGCGCAGCAGGTGGATGCCGTTCTCGGACAGGCGCGGCAGGATCTCGTCGTTCAGCAGCGCGTACTGGCGCGCGATGATCTGGCGGCATTCTTCGCTGGCGCCGTCCAGGTTGACGCTGGAGAGGGCGTCGAAGCCACTGATCCCGCTCTGGTGGCGGTGCTGGGCCAGCAGGCTGGCGACCCGCACTTCGAAGAATTCGTCGAGGTTGCTGCTGACGATGCACAGGAAGCGCAGGCGCTCGAGCAGCGGCATGGCCGGATCCTCGGCCTGCGCCAGCACGCGGCGGTGGAACTCCAGCAGGGATATTTCACGGTTCAGGAACAGCGCCGGGCTGTCGGCATGCGGCGCTGCCAGCGTCTCGTCCGGTTTCGACTTCATGTCCATTGGGCTCGAATATTTCACTCTTGGCAACGGAGTGTAGAGCCCGATTATGACAACATCGTGACCGGTACGGCGCGCGACAGCTCAACAGTGCCTGGTCCGCTTTCAGGCGGGCAGTGCCCGCTCCACAGGACAATTCATTGCCAGCATGCGCTCGACCGGTGGCAGCGCGCGCAGGCGCTCGCGCCACCACTTCAGCGCCGCGCCTTCCTCGCCGGTGCGCCAGGCCATGAACAGGGTCTCGTCGGGCTTCGGTTCCTCGACCTCCTTGACGACCAGGCGGCCCGCCGCGATTGCCGGACGGGCCCAGGCTTCGGGCAGGAAGCCGAAGCCGAGGCCGGCCAGCTGGAAGTCGTACTTGGTCTGCATGTCGGGCACGGTGAGGGTGTCCTGGCCGAACAGCAGGCCCACGGTGCGCGCCTGCAGCAGGCGCACGGAATCGGCCACCGACACCGCGCGGTGCCCGCTGAGCTCGGCCTTGCCCAGGCGATGCCGCACGCTCGCCAACGGATGCGAGGGCGCGACCACGAACACGAAGGACATGGTCCCGATCGGCTCCGCCGTGTAGCCGCCGCCCGACGGGCCTTCGCCGGCGGCGCCGGCCAGGAAGTCGACGCGGCGGTCGAGCAGGCTTTCCCAGGTGCCGGACAAGGCTTCCTTCACGATGCGCAGGCGAGTCTGGTCCGCCACCTCGTAAAAGGCGCGGATATCGTCCTGCAGGCCGAGCGGAGACAGCGCCGAGTCGAGCCCGATCGTGAATTCGGTCTCCCAGCCGGAAGCGACGCGGCGCACCCGGCTTTCGAGGTCGCCGGCCGCCTTCAGCAGGTAGCGGCCTTCCTTCAGCAATTCCTCGCCGGCGGGCGTGAGCACCACGCGCGGCCCGAAGCGTTCGAACAGCTGCACGCCGAGGTCTTCCTCGAGCTTGGAAACGGTGTATGAAATCGTCGACGGCACCCGGAACAGTTCCTTGGCGGCGCTTGAGAAGCTGCCGCGGCGGGCGATGGTGTCGACGGTGAGGAGGGCATCCAGGCTGATTCTTAGCATGTGATTATTTTACAATAGGGCCATGCTCATTCCCATCGCCCCCAATCTCTGGCATATGGAACGCGGCTTCAAGGCCGCCGGCCTGCCGGTGTCGTCGCGCATGACCGTGGTCCGTTTTGGCGACGGCCGCCTGTGGCTGCACTCGCCGGTGCGCTTCGACGAGGCCGTGGCCGGACAGTTGCGCAGCCTCGGCGACGTCGCCTGGATCGTCGCCCCGAACCGCGCCCACCACCTGTTTGCCAGGCACGCCCAGCGCATGTTTCCGGGTGCGGCGCTGTACGGCGCACCCGGCCTGGCCGCCAAGCGCCCCGACCTGGCCGGCCTGGTCGAGCTGGGCGATACCGTTCCGCGCGAGTGGCAGCATGAGCTCGACCAGGTCTGGATCCGCGGCGTGCCCTTCGTGAACGAGGTGGCGTGGTTTCACAAGGCCTCGAAGACGCTGGTCATGACCGACGTGCTGCAATGCTGGGGCGGAAGCCTGGACTGGAAGACGGCGCTGTACGCGCGCCTGACCGGCGTGCGCAGGCGCTTCGACGTGCCGCGCACGGTGCGGCTGGTCATGCGCGACAGGGCGCTGTTCGCCGGCAGCGCACGCATCATCCTGGCATGGCCGTTCACGCGCGTCATCACGGCGCACAACAGCATCGTCGAGCAGGATGCGCATGTTCTCGTGGAGCGGGCTTTCAGCCGCTTCGGGGCATGAAGGGGCCTGCCCGCGCGCCGCAAGCTGCGGTATCCTTGCCGGAACTTCATTTACCAAGGAATCGCATGCTCCCGTCCGCCCGGTCCCTGTACGCAGCCAGCCTCGCTGCCGCGATCCTCG
Source organism: Telluria sp. Soil_C_11 (assembly GCF_057657395.1). Lineage (NCBI taxonomy): Bacteria > Pseudomonadati > Pseudomonadota > Betaproteobacteria > Burkholderiales > Oxalobacteraceae > Telluria > Telluria sp. Soil_C_11. The sequence continues at coordinate 32,050 of NZ_JBDGIN010000021.1, forward strand.
CAGCCAGCGTCCCCGCCACCTTCGCGCACGCGGCGCCCGCGCCCGCATCCGCGCGCGAACAGGCGCTGGAACGCAAGGTCGACCAGATCGCCGCGAAGTTCTACGACGCCCGCGCGCGCTTCGATCCGATGCTGTACGCCACCGCCAACGGCGACAGCCGCTACGACGACCAACTGGGCATGGCGATCGACCCGCAGGTCCGCAAGCGCTACCTGGCCGCGAACCATGGCTTCCTGAAGCAGCTGCAGGCGATCGACCGCGCGCGCCTTTCCTCGAAGGCGCAGCTGAACTACGACATCCTGGCCGCCGAGATCCGGGCCCAGCTCGACCTGGAGCGCTTTCCCGAGCACCTGCTGCCGCTGAACCACTTCGACAACATGCCGAGCAACCTGGCCAACTACGCCAGCGGCACCGGCTCGCAGCCGCTGGAGACGCCGGCGCAGTACCGCGCCTACCTGCGCCGGCTGGAGCAGCTGCCGGCCTGGATCGACCAGGCGATCGCCAACATGAAGGAAGGCATCCGCACCGGCGTGGTGCAGCCGAAGATCGTCACGACCCGGATGCTGCCGCAGTTCCGCCAGCTGCGCAGCAGCGATCCGCAGGCCAGCGTGTTCTACTCGCCGGCCACGCGCATGCCGGCGAGCTTCGCCGACCAGGACAGGCGCGCGCTCGCCGCCGGCTACCGCCAGGCCGCCGTGAAGATCGGCCAGGCCCTGGACCGCCTGTGCGCCTTCCTCGAGAAGGACTACCTGGCGGCCGGCCGGACCAGCGCCGGCTATGGCGCGCTGCCGGACGGCGCGGCCTGGTACCAGGCGCGCATCAGGAACAACACCAACCTCGACCTGCCGCCCGGCCAGATCCATGATCTCGGCCTGAAGGAAGTGGCGCGCATCCAGGCCGAGATGGCGAAGCTGGCGCCGAAACTCGGCTACGAGGGCCCGCTGAAGGACTTCCCGCAATGGGTCGCGACGCAGCAGAAGTTCAAGCCCTTCACCAGCGAGCAGCAGGTGCTGGAACGCTACCGCCAGATCTACACGCAGGTCGAGGGCAAGCTGCCGCAGTATTTCAGCCTGTTGCCCAAGGCCCGGCTCGACATCCAGCTGGAGCCGGAGCTGACCCGCGCCACCGCCTCCGACCACTACACGCCGGTGGCCGCCGACGGCTCGCATCCGGGCGTGTTCTGGGCCGTGGTCAACGATCCGAAGGACTACGACACGGTCGGCATGGCCACGCTGCTGCTGCACGAAGGCGTGCCGGGCCACCACTTCCACGCCGCCCTGCTGAAGGAATTGCCGCTGCCGGACTTCCGCAAATTCTTCACCGAGCATCCGAGCGCCGCGGCTTACACCGAAGGCTGGGCCCTGTATTGCGAGACCCTGGGCCGCGAGTTCGGATTCTACGAGGACCCCGCCTATTACTACGGCCACCTGAACGACGAACTGCTGCGCGCCGTGCGCCTGGTGGTCGACACCGGCATGCACGCCCAGGGCTGGTCGCGCGAAAAGGCGATCGCCTACGCGATGGAAAACCTCGGCTACAGCGAGGACAGGGCCGCCAACCAGATCGAGCGCTACATGGTGTGGCCGGGCCAGGCGCTGGCCTACAAGATCGGCGCGCTGAAGATCCTGGAGCTGCGCGAGCGAGCCCGCCAGGCGCTGGGGCCGAAGTTCAGCTATGCGAAGTTCCACGAGGTCGTGCTGGGCGACGGCACCTTGCCGCTGCCCATCCTCGAGGCCCAGGTTCAGCGCTGGATCGACGGCGCCAGGTAAAGCCGCGCGCCCGCCAGCCGGGCGCCCAGCTTTTCCAGCACCAGCGCCAGGCCGAAGCAGGCCAGCAGCACCGGCAGGTAGACCGTGAAGGTCCAGGCCTGTTCCTTGCCCAGCGCCGCGCGATAGAGTTCCACGGCGGCCAGCACCACGAACATGTGCGACAGGTACAGTTCGTAGCTCAGGCTGCCCATCCGGGCCAGCCAGTTCAAGCCGGCGCGGGGCACCGGCGGATGCGCGTGGAAGGCCAGCAGCATCAGGCTGGCGCCCAGCACCAGTCCGTACATGCCGGACTTGAACAGGTGGCGGTGCACCAGCTCGCCCCAGCCCAGCACCATCAGGATGCAGAAGGCGCCGAACAGGGCCAGCGCGCGGGCTTCGCGCGCCGAGGGGCGCCAGCGCCGGGCCAGCAGAGCCGCCAGCACGCCCCAGGCGATCGCCGCCATCCCCGGCAGGTAGGCCTTCTCCCACCAGACCTCGTCCGCCGCCGGCACCAGGGCGCGCAGCGGCGCCAGGGCCAGCGCCCACGCCAGCAGCAGGCCGACCAGCAGGCGCCGCGGCAGCCAGAGGCACAGCAGCGGAAAGCCGATATAAAACGCTTCCTCGATCGACAGCGACCACAGCACGTCCCAGCCGGCCGGGGCCCAGCCGGTGCGGCCTTCGTACCAGTTGAAGGTGAAGCTCAGGCTCGAGCCCAGCAGGCCGGCCAGGCTCTGCCGCTCGGGGTTCGGGGCGAAGCCTTTCACGCCGAGCAGGGCCAGCGCGCCCAATACCGCCAGCGTCGCCAGCAGCAGCGGCAGGATGCGCAGCGCGCGGGCGCGGTAGAAGCGGCGCAGGTCGACGCGATGGAGCGCACCGTCGCGCTCGACGATGCGGGTCGCGATCAGGAATCCGGAGATCACGAAAAAGATGAACACGGCTTCGTAGCCGTTGAAGCCGAGGGCGTCCAGCAGGCGCTTCGGCAGCCAGTCCCGCAGCAGGCTCGGGCCCAGCGGCAGGCGGAAGGGCAGGGCCAGGTGGTGCACGATCACGAGCAGGATGGCCAGGCCGCGCAGGCAGTCGATGCCGAAATTGCGGCGCGCCGGGACCGGGATGGCGGGAGCGGAGTGTGGTGTCATCCTTGCATGGTAACAGCGCTTCGGCAGTCATCGAAAAAATCGATGATAGCTAGGGAAATAACTCGTTTTTCTTCCGCCGTCCGGGTGTCCCATAATGCCTTCCATCGACAACCCACACCCAAGGAGCACACCATGGAAACCAGCAAACTCTACCCCGTCGGCCGCGCCCTCGCCGGCACCCTGTTCGTCGTCTCGGGCATCAACAAGATCCTCGCCTTTTCGTACGTGGCCGGCTGGATGGGCAGCCTGGGCCTGCCGCTCGCCGGCCTGCTGCTGGCGGCCGCGATCGCGCTCGAAGTCGGCGGCGGGCTGGCACTGATCACCGGATTCCAGGCGCGCTGGGCCAGCCTCGCGCTTGCCCTGTTCCTGGTCCCGGTCACGCTGATCTTCCACGGCTTCTGGAGCGCGGGCGCCGCCGAGGTCCAGAACCAGCTGAACCACTTCCTGAAGAACGTGGCGATCCTCGGCGCGATGCTGGTGATTTTCGATATCGAACGCCAGCGCGTCCAGGCAAGGGCCGGTGCCGCCATCCTGCGCACCCGCGCCGCCTGAGCAGGGACATCACGTACAATCGTCCGAAAACAGGGAGACCATCATGGAAGTGACGACGCACCGCGGCCAGGGGCCGCTGCAGCAGGTGATCGAGATCGGCCCGCACCGGCTCGTGACGGACGTGGCGCCCGAACTGGGCGGCGAGGGCAGCGGCCCGGAACCGCACGACCTGCTGGCGGCGTCGCTGGCGGCCTGCACCACGCTGACGGTCAACCTGTATGCCAGACGCAAGGGATACCAGCTGGACGAAGTACAGGTGACGATCCGCCACGGCCAGGAAGGCGCGGCCTACGCCCTGCACCGCAGCATCCGCTACGTCGGCCTGCTGACCGAAGAGGAAAAGCAGCGCCTGACGGATATCGCCAACAAGTGCCCGGTCCACAAGACCCTGTCCGGGCAGATCCAGATCACCACGGAGGCTCTCTAAAATGGAACTCAACGAAGACGGCATGCTGGAAACGATCGTCGTGCCGCGCACCCATGACCTCGGCGGCGGCTTCGAAGTACGGCGCGCGCTGCCGCACAAGGACCGCCGCATGGTCGGCCCCTTCGTCTTCCTCGACCAGATGGGCCCGCACGTGTTCAACGCCGGGCAGGGCATCGACGTGCGGCCGCATCCGCACATCGGCCTGTCCACCGTCACCTACCTGCTGGAAGGCGAGATTTCGCACCGCGACAGCCTCGGCACGGTGCAGGACATCCGCCCCGGCGCGGTGAACTGGATGACGGCCGGGAAGGGCATCGTCCACTCCGAGCGCACCGGTCCGCAGGTGCGCGCCAGCGGCTCGACCCTGCACGGCCTGCAATGCTGGGTGGCGCTGCCCAGGGCCAAGGAAGAGAAGGACCCGAGCTTCTCGCACATCGGCGCCGACCAGCTGCCGGTGATCGAAGGCGACGGCGCCAGCGCCCGCATCATCGCCGGCGAATATTTCGGCAAGCGCGCCCCGGTGCCGGTCGAATCGCCGCTGTTCTACGTCGACCTGGTCCTGCAGCCCGGCGCGCGGATCGGCATGCCGGCCGAGTACGGCGAGCAGGCCCTGTACGTGGTGGAGGGCACGCTGGACCTCGGCCGCGATGGCAGCTTCGGGCCCGGCCAGCTGCTGGTGCTGAAACCCGGCGCGGCCGTGACGCTGGCCGCCGGCAATGGACGCGGCGCGCGCGTGATGCTGCTGGGCGGCGAGCCAATGGATGGCCCGCGCTACCTGACCTGGAACTTCGTCTCCAGCTCGGCCGACCGCATCGAACAGGCCAAGGAAGACTGGCGCGAGATGCGCTTCCCGCAGGTGCCGGGCGAGACCGAATTCATCCCGCTGCCCGACCTTCCGGGCCGGCCCGTGCGCTATCCCTGAAGCCGGGCCCGGGGCCGGTCCTGCGCCGCGGGGGCGCCGCCGTGCGCGTGGCGCCGCAGGTAGTCGGCGCAGGCCTCGGCGTCCAGCGGTTTGCTGTAATAAAAGCCCTGGATCTGGTCGCAGCCGGCCGCGCGCAAGCCCTCCAGCTGCTGCTCCAGTTCGACGCCTTCGGCGATCACGGTCAGGCGCAGGCTGTGCGCCAGGGTGATGATGGCCTCCACCATCGCCATCGACTCTTCGCTCTGGTGCATGTCCTGCACGAAGGAGCGGTCGATCTTGATCTTGTCGACCGGCAGGCGCTTCAGGTAGCTCAGGCTGGAATAGCCGGTGCCGAAGTCGTCGATGCTGAGGGTGACGCCGAGCCCGCGCAGGCGCGCCATCAGGTCGGCGCTGCGCTCGGGGCATTGCACCGACATGGTCTCGGTGAGTTCGAGTTCCAGGTCGCCCGGCGCCAGCGCGGCGCCGCGCACCACGGCGTCGACGCAGCCGACGATGTCGGTGCGGTGGAACTGGCGCGCCGACAGGTTGACGGCTACCGGCACGGTCGGCACGCCCTCCGCGCGCCAGGCGCGGCACTGCTCGACGGCGCTCTTCAGCACCCATTCGCCGATTTCGACGATCAGCCCGGCCTCTTCGGCCACCGGGATGAATTCGACCGGCGAGATCAGGCCGTGCTTCGGATGGCGCCAGCGCAGCAGCACTTCGAGCCCGGCCACCGAGCCGTCCTCCAGCGCGATCTTCGGCTGGTACATCAGGAACAGCTCCTTGTGGTCGAGGGCGGCGCGCAACTGGCTCTCCAGCGCCAGCTTGCGGTTGACGGCCTGCTGCAGCTCTTCGGAAAAGCGCTGGGTCTGCCCGCCGCCCATCAGCTTGGCGCGCCGCGTGGCCAGGGTCGCGTTGTTCAACAGGACGTCGGCGCTGTCGCCGTCGTGCGGGAAGATCGCATAGCCGATGCTGCAGGTCAGGGGAATGGTGCCGCCGGCCGGGGTCTTGAACTCGCGCTGCACCGCCTGCGTCAGCTGGCGCAGGCGGTCGCGCGCCACGCTGTCGTCGCCGAGGCCGGGCAGCAGCACCACGAATTCGTCGTTGCCGATCCGCGCCAGCTGGTCGCCGGGGCGCAGCACCCCCTGCAGGCTCCAGGTGATCGACACCAGGGCCTGGTCGCCGGCATGGTGGCCGAGGGCCTCGTTCAGGCGCTTGAACTTGTCCAGATTGATTGCGGCCACCAGCGTTGGCGTCCCCTGTTCGCGCCATTCCTTGAGACCCTCGCCGATCGTGCGCGCCAGCGCCTGGCGGTTCGACAGCCCGGTCAGCTGGTCGTGGTTGAGCAGGAACTCGACCTGGCCGGCGGCCGCGCTCAGTTCGGGATTGGCGGCGTCCAGCAGCACGTGCGAGTACAGCGCCTGGGCCGCGGTGGCCAGCTGGCGGTGGTGGATCAGCTGTTCGACCATGCGCGCCAGGTCGCGCAGCATGTCGAGGTCGTCGTCGCTCAGCTGGCGCGGTACGCGGTCGATCACGCACAGGGTGCCGATCGCCATGCGGTCCACCGAGTACAGCGGCACGCCGACGTAGAAGCGCAGGTGGGTGTCGCCGGTCACCAGCGGGTTGTCGTGGAAGCGCGGGTCTTTTGTCGCATCGTTCACGACAAGCGGCTCGTGCTCGAGGATGGCGTGGCCGCAGAAGGAGATGTCGCGCGCGGTTTCGCTGCCTTCGAAGCCGCAGCGCGACTTGAACCACTGGACGTCCTTGTCCACCAGCGAGACCAGCGCGGTGGGGGCGTGCAGCAGGCGCGCGGCCATGCGCGTGATGCGGTCGAAGGCTTCCTCGGGCGCGCTGCCGAGCAGGCGGGTGGCGTGCAGGGCGGTCAGGCGCCGTGCTTCGTCGACGGGGATATCTGGAATCTGCATTGGTCCTCTCGTGGTAAAACTGATCCGCGAGAACCCATTCTGCCATGGTCGACCGAACTGGAGCACGCGCCTGCCGGTCCGGGCCGGGAAGCGCGCGAGCCCCTCGCTTTCATGCTTTATCGTGCAAGCATTCTTGCGTTACCATCGTGACGGTGCCCCGCACGGCGGCGGGCGGGAAAAGGGAGATGGATGATGAAAGCGATCGTAACCGGCCACACGAAAGGCCTGGGCGCGGCCCTGGCGCGCAACCTGCTGGCGCGCGGCGTGCCGGTGCTGGGCCTGGCCCGTACGCGCTCCGACGAACTGGCGCACAACTGGCCCGAGCTGTTCGAGCAGGTCGAACTCGACCTGGCCGACGGTCCGGCGCTCATCGACTGGCTGGACGGCAGCAAGCTGTCCGATTACCTGGATGGTACCGGCGCCGTGCTGTTGTTGAACAATGCGGGGATGGTGAGCCCGGTCGGACCCCTCGAACAGCAGGACCCGCGCGCGGTGCTGCGCGCGGTGACCCTGAACGTGGCCGCGCCGATGGCGCTGGCGGCGGCCGTGGTGCGCGCCAGCGACGGCGGGCAGAAGCGCATCATGCACATCTCCAGCGGGGCAGGGCGGCATGCCTATCCCGGCTGGAGCGTCTACTGCGCCACCAAGGCGGCGCTCGACCAGCATGCGCGCGCGGTGGTGCTGGACGGCGGCCAGGACGTGCAGATCTGCAGCCTGGCGCCGGGCGTGATCGACACCGGCATGCAAGCCGAGATCCGCGCCACCCCGGAAGAAAGCTTCCCGATGCGCCAGCGCTTCGTCGACCTGAAGGACACCGGCACCCTGCTCGACCCCGACGAGTGCGCCGAGCAGCTGGTCGACTACCTGCTCGGCAAGTCCTTCGGCGACGAGGTCGTGGCCGACCTGCGCACGCTCGGGGCTTAAGGTGCCGGCGGAATGTGCAGGCCGCGGGCGACGGCAGGCCGCGCCACGAAAGCCTGCAGCACGCGCGCGACGTTCCTGAAGTCCTGGAAGCCCACCAGCTCGCCCGCGCCATAGAAGCCGATCAGGTTGTTCACCCACGGGAAGGTAGCGACGTCGGCGATCGTGTACTCGTCGCCCATGATCCAGTCGCGGCCTTCGAGCTGCCTGTCCAGCACTGCCAGCAGCCGCTTCGATTCGGCCACGTAGCGGTCGCGCGGGCGCTTGTCCTCGTAATCCTTGCCGGCGAACTTGTGGAAGAAGCCGAGCTGGCCGAACATCGGGCCGATGCCGCCCATCTGGAACATCAGCCACTGGATCGCCTGGTAGCGCAGCGCCGGATCGCCTGGCAGCAGCTTGCCGATCTTGTCGGCCAGGTAGATCAGGATCGCGCCCGATTCCCATAGCGGCAGCGGGCGGCCGCCGGGGCCGTCCGGGTCGATGATGGCCGGGATCTTGTTGTTCGGGTTGAGGGACAGGAACTCGGGCGAGAGCTGGTCGTTCCTGTCGAAGGCGACCCGGTGCACCTCGTAGGGCAGGCCGGTCTCTTCCAGCATGATCGCGACCTTCACGCCGTTCGGCGTGGGCAACGAATACAGCTGCAGGCGCTCCGGATGCTGCGCGGGCCATTTGCGGGTGATGGGGAATTGGCGCAAATCCTTGCTCTGGTCGGTCATGGTCGGCTCCCTCGGGGTGAATGGTCGGTATTGATTGTACTCAAGATACGTCCGCGGCGTGGGTGGGAGCATAGGTCTTGGTCCCAAGCAATCATCGGCGGAAAATCATGGATGAGCTCCTGCGCTATTACGAGGAAGAGTTGGGCCTGTTCGGTCAGTTCGCGCGCGAATTCCGCGCCCGCTATCCGAAGCCGGCCAGCGAGCTGCACCTGGCCGGCGAAACCTACGAAGACCCGGGGGTGGCGCGGCTGATCCAGTCGGTGGCGCTGCTGAGCGCCCGGATCCGCAAGCGCCTCGACGACGACTACCCGAAATTCACCGAATCGCTGCTCGAGAGCCTGTACCCGCATTACCTGCGGCCGATGCCCTCGCATACCATCGTGCAGGTGGGCGGCCGCGGCGACGCCGAACTGCCGGACGCACCGGTGCTGCTGCCGAGGGGAACGATGCTGCGCACCAGCGCCCGGCATGACAGCATCTGCCTGTTCCGCACCGTCTACGACGTGCTGCTGGCGCCGCTGCGGGTGGCCCGGCTGGGCTTTGCGCCGCTGGCGAAAGCGCCGCGTTCGGTGCGCCTGCCGCGCGGCGCCGCCAGCGCCATCGGCATCACGATCGACACCCCGGGCCCGCGCCCCCTGGCCGAGATCCTGCCGGCGCGCCTGCGCCTGTTCGTCGACGGCGAAGCGTCTACCCGCGCGGCCCTGATCGATGCGCTGTTCCTGCGCGGCGCCTGCGCCTTCGTGCAGGTTGGGGGCGAAGCGGCCTGGCTGCCGCTGCCGGCCGTGCCGCTGGCGCCCGCCGGCTTTGCCGAGGACGACGCGATGATCCCGTTCCCGGCCCGTTCGCACCCGGCGCTGCGCCTGCTGAGCGAGTACTTCTGCTATCCCGAGAAATTCAACTTCGTCGACCTCGACACCGCCGCGCTGCGCGCCCTGCTGCCGCCGCGCGCTGCCTCCTTCACCCTGCACGTGGTCCTGACCGGCGTGCCGGCCGACGCCGACGCGGCGCGCCTGCTGGCCACGATCGGCCCGCGCAACCTGCTGCCGGCCTGCACGCCTGCGATCAACCTGTTCCCGAAGGCCGGGGCGCCGCTGCAGCTGTCGTACACCAGCGCCGACTACCCGCTGCTGGCCGACGGTTCCCATGCGGCCGACTACGAGATCTACAGTGTCGACGCGGTGCGCCTGGTGCGCGAGGGCCCGAGCGCAGGCTCGGGCGGGCCGGGCAGCGTGACCCGGTTCGCGCCGCTGTACGCCGCCGACGCCGACGCTGCCCAGCCCGGCGAGGCCAGCACCCACTACTGGATCACCCGCCGCGACCACGCGGTGGCCGCCGTCAGCCCCGGCCACGAGATGCGGATCGCCCTGATCGACGCCGATTTCAGCGCCGCGACCGCCGGCGCCCCGGGGTGCCGGACCACGCTGTCGACCATGCTGACCTGCACCAACCGCGACCTGCCGTCCCAGCTGCGCCATGGCGATCCGCAGGGCGACCTGCGCACCGACGAACTGTCGGCCGTGGCGCCGATCCGCATGCTGCGCAAGCCCAGCCCCACCTTCCGCTTCGGCACCGCCAAGGGCGCGCACTGGCGCCTGATCTCCCACCTCTCGCTCAACCACGCCAGCCTGACCATGGCCGGCCTGGACGACTTCCGCAGGATGCTGGCCCTGTACGACCTGCCGCGCTCGCCGGCCGCGCAGCGCCTGATCGCCGGCATCCACGGCCTCGAGCATGGCGCCGTGCGCGCCTGGGTGCGCAACGCGCCGGTGTCGACCCTAATGCCGGGCATCGGCATCCGCCTGACCGTCGACGAAGACGCCTTCGCCGGCAGCAGCCTGTTCGTGTTCGCCCAGGTGCTCGACCATTACTTCGCGCTGAACGGTCAGCTGAACTGCTTTACCCGGCTGCAGGTCGTGTCGCGCCGGACCGGCCAGGAAATCCTTGCATGCGCACCCCGCCACAGCAGCCAGCCGCTGGGCTGATCGCGCGCCTGCTGGCCGAGCCGCAGCGCTTCGAGTTCTTCCAGGCCGTGCGGCTGCTGTTGCTGTGGCTGGGCGAGCAGGGCGTGCCGCCGCGCCGCGCGCTGGAGCGCCACCTGCGCTTCCGTAACAGCCTGGCGTTCGCTTTCCCGGCCGGCCAGGTCGAGGCGATCGCGCCCGAAGCGGTGGCGGACGGGTTGGCGCCGCAATTCCACCTGACCCCGACCTTCATGGGCCTGCTGGGCGCGCACGGCGCGCTGCCGAGCCACTTCACGGAGCGCATCGCGGCCTGGGAGTCGAGCCAGCCGGACGCCGAGCTGGCGGAGGCGCCCCGCGCCTTCCTCGATATCTTCACGACCCGCATGCTGGCCCTGTTCTACGGCGCCTGGCGCAAGTACCGGATCGAGCACTCCGTGTCCGTGGCCGACGGCAGCGACGCCTTCCTGCCGCTGCTGCTGGCGCTGGCCGGCTTTCCCCGGGGCGCGCCGCACGAAGAGGTGAGGGATGCGACGCTGGCGCGCTACGCCGGCGTGCTGCGCCGGCGCCCGGCCTCCGGAGTGGTGCTGGCCAGGGTGCTGTCCCACCATTTCGGGGTGCGGGTGGCGCTGCAGGAAGGGATCGGCCATTGGAATGCGCTGGCGCCCGCCGAGCAGAGCGTGCTGGGCGGACGGGGGGCTCAGTGCAGTACTGTGCTCGGCCAGGCCGCCGTGCTGGGCGAACGCTGCTGGCGGCCCGACCTGCGCGTGCGCGTGCGCATCGGCCCCTTGAGCCGGGCGCAGTTCGAGCGCTTCCTGCCGCATGCGGCCGGGGCGCGGGCCCTGCGCACCCTGCTCGGCCTGTTCGCCGCCCCGACCCTCGGCTACGAAGTGGTGCTGGTGCTGGCGCGCACCGAATTACGCCCGGTGCGCCTGGCCGGCGGGCCCCAGCGCCTGGGCCGGGACAGCTTCCTGATCACGGCCCCGGCACGGCAGGACCGGGCCGACATGGTGTACCAGATGCGGCCGATGCCGCCGCTGCCGGCCAGCCCCCCGGCCTTCGCGCTGGACGACCTTCCGGAGAATCCGGCGGACGGGGCTTGACCTTCCCATCGTGGGAAGGATTATCCTGTCATCATGCTGACAGGAGACACCATGGAATCGACGATCGACAAGGCGCCCGCCGGGCTGCAACTGGCGGTGCGCGGCATGACTTGCGCGTCCTGCGTGGCGCGCGTCGAAAAAGCCTTGAAGAAGGTCCCCGGCGTGCTGGATGCCAGCGTCAACCTGGCGACCGAGCAGGCCAGCGTCCACGGCGAGGGGCTGGATGCGGACGCCATCGTCGCCGCGGTGGCGCAGGCCGGCTACGAAGCGGAGCCGGTGCGGCGCGGCCAGCCGCGCGCGGAACCGGAGGCGGCGCCATCCCGCCTGCCGGCCTGGTGGCCGGTGGCGGCGGCCGCCGTCCTCAGCCTGCCGCTGGTGCTGCCGATGTTCGGCCAGCTGTTCGGAACCGACGTCGCCCACGGCACGATGCTGCCGGGCTGGATCCAGCTGCTGCTGGCCACTCCGGTCCAGTTCTGGCTCGGCGCGCGCTTCTACCGCGCCGGCTGGAAGGCGCTGCGGGCCGGGGCGGGCAATATGGACCTGCTGGTCGCGATCGGCACCTCGGCGGCCTATGCGCTGTCGGTCTACCAGCTGTTCAGCGTTCCGGCCGGCGACCGGATGCCGCACCTGTATTTCGAATCCTCGGCGGTGGTGATCACCCTGGTGCTGCTCGGTAAATGGCTGGAAGGGCGGGCCAGGCACCAGACCGTGGAGGCGATCCGCGCCCTGGAATCGCTGCGTCCGACCTCCGCCCTGGTGCGGCGCGGCGGCCGGGACCTCGTCGTTCCGCTGGAAGCGCTGCGGGCCGGCGACCTGATGGTGCTGCGTCCCGGCGAAAGGGTGCCGGCCGACGGCCGCGTGGTCGAGGGCAGCAGCCACCTGGACGAATCCCTGCTCACCGGCGAGAGCCTGCCGGTGGCGCGGCGCGTGGGCGAACCGGTGCTGGGCGGCGCCGTCAACGGCGAAGGCCTGCTGCTGGTCGAGGCGACCAGGGTCGGCGCGGACAGCATGCTGGCCCACATCATCCGCATGGTCGAGGATGCGCAGGCGGTCAAGGCGCCGATCCAGCGCCTGGTCGACCGTGTCAGCAGCGTGTTCGTGCCTGCGGTGCTGCTGGTCTCCCTCGTGACCCTGCTCGGCTGGGGCCTGGCGACCGGCGACTGGCAGCAGGCCCTGCTGAATGCCGTGGCGGTGCAGGTGATCGCCTGCCCCTGTGCGCTGGGACTGGCGACGCCGACCGGGATCATGGTCGGCACCGGCGTGGCGGCGCGCCACGGCATCCTGATCAAGGACGCGCAGGCGCTGGAGACGGCGCACGCGGTGCGCACCGTGGTGTTCGACAAGACCGGCACGCTCACCGAAGGCAGGCCGCGCGTGGTGGCGCTCGAGGGCGGGGACTCCCTGCTGGCGCTGGCCTGGGCCGTGCAGCAGTACAGCGAGCACCCGCTGGCGAAAGCCGTGGCGCAGGCGGCGCAGGAACGGGGCCTGTCCCTGCCGGCCGCCGCCGAAGCCTCCGCCTTGCCGGGCCGCGGCGTGCGGGCGCGGGTCGGTGCGGCGACCGTCCATCTCGGCAACCGGCGCCTAATGCAGGAGATCGGCGCCCCGGTGGAGCGCTGGACCGATGCCGCGCGCCGCCATGAGGGCGACGGCCGCACCGTGTCGTGGCTGGCCGTGGAGGAGGGCGGTGCGCTGCGCGTGGAAGGCCTGCTGGCCTTCGGCGACCGTCTCAAGCCGACCAGCGCGGCGGCGGTGGCGCGTTTGCGCGCGATGGGCGTCGACGTCGTCATGCTCACCGGCGACAACCAAGGCGCGGCGGCGCTGGCGGCGCGCGAGCTGGGCCTGGACCGCTACGTGGCCGACGTCCTGCCGGCCGATAAGGCCGAGGCGGTGCGCGCGCTGATGGCGGACGCCAGGAACGGCAAGGTGGCGATGGTCGGCGACGGCATCAACGACGCCCCGGCCCTGGCCGCCGCCGACGTCGGCATCGCGCTGGCCGGCGGCACCGACGTCGCCATGCACACGGCCGGCGTGACCCTGATGCGCGGCGACCCGCTGCTGGTGGCGGACGCGATCGCCATCTCGCACCGTACTTACCGCAAGATCCGCCAGAACCTGGGCTGGGCCTTCGTCTACAACGTGATCGGGATACCGGTCGCGGCCCTGGGCCTGCTCAATCCGGTGCTGGCCGGGGCGGCGATGGCGCTCAGTTCCGTCAGCGTGGTGACGAATGCGCTGCTGCTGCGGCGCTGGGCGCCCGGGCACCAGGCGATTCCAGTTTCAACTTCAACCCAAGGAGAACCAAGGATGTATGAATTGACCGTCGAAGACATGACCTGCAAACACTGCGTGGGCCGGGTGACCAGGACCGTGCAGGAGATCGACCCGGAGGCGAAGGTCGACATCGACCTGGCGACGAAGAAGGTGAAAATCGACAGCCGGGCCAACCTGGACCGGATCGTGCAGGCGATCGATGCGGCCGGGTATCCGGTGAGCGCGCGCTCGGCTTGAGCGCTCTCGTGTAATATTGCCAAGAGTATCATTTTGGCAATCACTTTCATGAAAGGCGCGCACATGGCAAAGACCGACCTGTCGAACTACAACCTGGCCGAGCTGAAGGGCCTGCAATTCGATATCGAGAAAGAGATCAAGGCCCGCCAGCAGGACGAGGTCAGGAAGGCGCGCGAGCAGATCCTGGCGATTGCGCAGGACGTGGGCGTCCCGGTCGCGCGTCTGATCGCGAGGGTCGCCGGCGGCAAGAAGGGCGCGGCGAAGAAGGGTGCCGGCCAGCAGGGACAGGCACGCTTCCGCAACCCGGCCGACGAGTCCCAGACCTGGACCGGGCGCGGGCGCCAGCCGAAGTGGATCGCCGAGGCGCTGGCCGGCGGCAAGTCGCTCGACGATTTCAAGGCCTGAGCAGGTCCGGCGGCCGGCCGCGCCGGCCCGCGTAGTCCGCAGCGCCCGTCACGAATGACGGGCGTGTCGTATCATGCTGTCTTCAACCACGGATACGCACTCTATGAAATTCGAAGACGTAGCGGCGGCGGCCAGCAAGCTACAGGACGGCGGCACGCCGGTGACCATCGACACGGTGCGCGACGCCCTCGGCGGCGGCTCGGTCAGCGCCATCTCGCGCCACCTGGCCGACTGGCGCGCAGCCAACGACAAGCCCCCCGAGCCACCCAGGGCCGAACTGCCGCCGAACCTGGTCGCCGAACTGGCGCGCTGGGCCCAGCAATTCGCGGAAGAAGCCGGCACCGGCACGCGCGAAGCGCTGGCCCGCCACGAGGAAGAGCTGGAATCGCTGCGCGAGGCCGGCGATGCGCTGGAAGCCGAACGTGACGAACTGCAGGCGCTGCGCGACGAGCTGACCGCCGCCCGCGATGAAGCCCTGGCCACGGTGGCCGAGCGCGACGAGGAGATCGAGCGCCTGAACGCCGAACTGCGCAACGCGAAGCAGGTGGCGATGGACGCCCTGGTCGGCAAGGCCAAGGACCAGCTGGCGATCGAAGGCAAGGACGCCCAGCTGGCCGAACTGCGCGGCCAGATCGAGAAGAGCGTCACCCAGGCCGCGGCGCTGTCCGACGCCCGCCTGGCCGCCGAGATGGAACTGGTCGGCGCCAAGACCGCACGGGACAGCCTCGAAGCCGAGAACAAGGACCTGCGGGCGCAGATCGCGGCGCTGCGCAAGAAAAGCTGACACGTCGTTCCCGTCCCCGACCGTCGGCCCGAGCCCAACCGTCGCCCCGCGCCCAACCGTCGCCCCGCGCCCAACCGTCGTCCCCGCGCAGGCGGGGACCCAAGTTCTGCGTGCGTTACGTTAGCTCCAGCAAACTCGCGGGGATAGTGCCGGGGGCACTATCCCGCCTCCGCGGGAACGACGGTGAGGGCAGTAACGGCGCTCAGTGGCCATGCCCCCGCTTCACGTTCGCCACCGGCTCCCCAGGCGCCGCCGTCGCAGCCGGCGCCCGCACCGCCTCCGGCGCCGCTCCGGTCCACTCCCGCGCCACCGTCCCCTGCGGGTGCCGGTACCAGCCCGGATCGCGGAAGTCGCCGCGCGCCAGGCCTTCGCGTACCTTGATCATCGTGAACATGCCGCCCATCTCGATCTCGCCGAAGGGACCTTCGCCATCCATCATCGGCAGGGTGTTTTCCGGCAGCGGCATCTTCATGCCGCCCATCGCGCCGCCCTTGTCGCCCATGACCATGTAGCCCGGCACCAGGTCGTTGATCTTCCTGGCCACGCCGCGGTGGTCGACCCCGATCAGGTTCGGCACGCCGTGGCCCATCGCGTTCATCGTGTGGTGCGATTTGTGGCAGTGGAAGGCCCAGTCGCCGGGGGCGTCCGCCACGAATTCGATCGCGCGCATCTGGCCCACGCCGATGTCGACCGTGACTTCCGGCCAGCGCGCCGCCGGCGGAATCCAGCCGCCGTCCGTCCCCGTCACCTCGAAGCGGTGGCCGTGGATGTGGAAGGGGTGATTCGTCATCGACAGGTTGCCGATGCGGATCCGCACCCGGTCGTCCTTCCGCGCCACCATCGGGTCGGTGCCGGGGAAGGCGCGGCTGTTGATGGTCCAGATATTAAAGTCGAGCATCGTGTTGACGTTGGGCGTGTAGCTGCCCGGGTCGATGTCGTAGGCGTTCAGCAGGAATACGAAGTCGCGGTCCACCGCATGCTGGCGCGGGTCCTTCGGGTGCGTGACCCAGGAGCCCATCATGCCCATGCCGATCTGCGCCATCTCGTCGGCGTGCGGATGGTACATGAAGGTGCCGGCGTAGCGCGCCACGAATTCGTACACATAGGTCTTGCCCGGCGCGATGGCCGGCTGGTTCAGGCCCGCCACACCGTCCATGCCGTTCGGCAGGAACTGGCCGTGCCAATGGATGCTGGTCGCTTCCGGCAGCTTGTTCGTGACGAAGATGCGCACGCGGTCGCCCTCGACCACCTCGATGGTCGGGCCCGGGCTCTGGCCGTTGTAGCCCCACAGGTTGGCCTTCATGCCGGGCGCGATCTCGCGCACCACGGGTTCTGCCACCAGGTGGAATTCCTTGACGCCGTTCTTCATGCGCCAGGGCAGGGTCCAGCCGTTCAGGGTGACGACCGGGTTGTAGGGACTGCCGTTCGGCGGCGCCAGCGGCGGCGCGGTGCCGGCCGAGCCCTGGACCGGGGCTTCGGGGATGGCGGCGGCGGCCGCCTTGCTGACCAGCGATGCGCCGACCATGGCGGCGCCGGCGCCGGTGATGAAATTCCTGCGCGATGTCATTGTGCGTGTTCCTTGTGTTGCTCCTGCGTGTGCCGGCCGTGCTGCTCGGTCGCTCCCGATTCGAGGCGCACGCCCAACGTGGCCTCCAGGTTGGCGTGGGCGCTCCAGAACGCCTTCAGGGCCTCGATGTAGGCCGAGACGGCGCCCGCCTGTTCGCGCGAATCCGCCAGCAGGTCCCGGGTGGACAGCAGCATGCCGTTGTAGCGCAGCAGGACCTCCCCGGAGATCCGCTTGCGCAGCGGGATGACGGTGTCGCGGTAATGCGCGGCGACGTCCCAGGCGGTTCGGTAGTCGAGATAGCTTTCGCGCGCCTCGCTGCGCGCCGTCACGGCGGCCTGGGCGACGCGCTGCACGGCTTGCATGTAGACGCCCTCCGCGCGCGCCACCCGCGCGCCGCCCCAGTCGAACAGCGGCAGCTCCAGCGTGAGTTCGTAGCCGCGCTCGGTCGAGGCGCCGGTCCGGGTCTCGTTGACGAAGCCGAGATCGAGCACGTTGACGAAGCGGGTCGCCTTCGTCAGCCCGAGCTTGGCCGCGGTGGATTGCGCATCCAGCGTGGCCGCCTGCACGTCGAGGCGCTGCGCGATCGCGATGCGCTCGACGTCGGCCAGTTCGGCCGGGGCGGCGGGCAGCTCGGGCAAGTGATCGGGCAGGCTGTATTGCGCATCCTTGCCCCACAGGCCGAGCAGGCGCGTGAGCTTTTCGCGCGCCGCCACGGCCTGCTTGCCGGCGCGCGCCTCGGCGGCCTGGCTTTCCGCATGAAACACCTGTTCGCGCGCCAGGTCGAGCTGGCTCATGTTGCCGGCCTTGGCCATGCGCCCGGCCAGTTCGGCGCTGGCCTCGGCCGCGGCGCGCACCTGGCGCGCGTACTCCAGCGCCTGGTTGGCGGCCACCGCCTCGACCCAGGCGATGCGGGTGTCGCGCGCATGCTGCTCGATCTCGCGCGCGACTTCCAGCCTGGCCTGCTCGAAGCGCTGCGCCTCGAGATGGGAAGCGAGCGGCATGGTCAGCAGCCGCACCAGGTCGACGGTGAAGGTGCGCTCGATGGCGATATCGCCGCCGTGCGCCACGTGCTTGAAGCCGAGCGCGGGATTCGGCAGCCGGCCGGCCTGGGCCAGGTCGGCCTGGGCGATGCCGACCTTCCAGTAACCGGCCTGCAGGCCCGGATTCGCCAGCACGGCGACCTTGACGGCATCGTCCATGCCGAGCGGCTGTGCCAGCATCGCCCGCACCGACTGCGCCAGCTCGCGCGCGGCGGCATCGTCACGGGCCAGGCGCGGCTCCGCGCCGATGCGCTCGCGCGCGATGCCGGCCACGCCGCCGAAGCCGCCGTCCGGCGCGACCGTCGCGCAGCCGGCCAGCAGGGCCAGCGCGAGCGGCGCGCCAAGCAGTCTTGCGTTCATGGGCTCTCCTTGTCCTTCTTCATCTTGTCCTTGCAGCACGACTCGCAGCAGGACGGGCAGCAGGACATCTTGCCGTTGCCGGCCTTGTCGCCCGACATGCATTGCATGCCCTGGCCGCCGGCACCGGCGCCGGGCTTGCACATGGCCGGGCCGTCCTTCTTGTCCATGCCCGTGCCCATCCCCTGCATCATGGCGGCGTGGTCGTGCTGGCCGCCCTCCATGCCTTTCATGGTCAGGGCCATCGAATTGGTGGCGGCGACGGTGGCGTTGCCGGCGACCCAGTTGGCGTCCGGGCTGGCCGCGGGAGCGGCCTCGGGGCGCTTTTCGAGCGCGGGCTGGTAGCGGGTGGCCGGCACCGCGGCCTGCGGATCGGCGGCGGCCGGCATGGCCTGTTGGGCGTGGACGTGGGCGCCGGCGGCGGCCAGCAGCAGGCATGCGGCGGCGCGTGCCAAACGGATTTGGGTTTTCATGGTGTTCCTCGTTGACGATGTGTGTGGACAGCCGCCGGCAAAGGGCGGCGGCGCGCAGGGTCAGGCGAGGAGGGTGCTGGGAGGCCGTTCGGGCAGGACCGGGTCGACGCTCGGCAGGTGGCCGGCGCGGAAGGGAATCGAGGAGGCGGAGGGCGGAGCCAGCGCGAGGCCGGCCGGCAGGCTGGGCGCCAGCGCGGCGCCGATGTAGCAGGCCGCGCAGCTGCCGCATTTGTCCTTGGCGTGCTGGCCGGCATGGCCGTCGTGCGCGGGTGCCGCCTTTGCCGCCGGCTGGTGACCGGCCATCGCCATCTGCTGGTGGCAGGGCGGCAGCCCGGCGGACGGCGCCGCGGGCACGGAGTCCGATGCCAGGACGGCGCGCGGCAGCATGCTGGCCGAGGCAAATGCCTGGAAAGGCAGCGCCAGCATCAGGAAGCACACGAGCAGCAGTCGGAGGATCGGTTTCACGCGCCGATTCTAGCATGGGCCGGGTCGGCCTGGCAGTCGTGTCGCGGACATGGGCGGACGAGATAAGGTGGTAGCATTGTGCCGAGCATCGTCATCGTCACGGTCATGAACGATTGAGGCAAACGCGCATGTGTCCACCGGTTCATTCAGCCCATCGCCGAGCGCAGCGCGCCGGACTCGAAATAGATATGCCGGATCGACGGGTAAAGCGCGGCCACCGCCTTTTCCAGGCGCTCGATGGCTGCCTCGACCTCGTCGATGCGCATGCCGCGCTTGAACTGCACGGACGCCGTCAGCAGCACCTCGTCCGGCCCCAGCTGCATGCTCTGCAGCTCGGCCACGTTCATGATCGCCGGGTCGCGCTCGAACACCTCGCGCACCTTGCGGGTGGCGTCGCGGCCGATGCCTTCGCCGACCAGCAGCGCGCCGGTCTCGCGCGCCAGCGCAAAGGCCGCGCCCACCAGCAGCAGGCCGATCAGCACCGAGGCAGCCGGATCGAAGTAGGGATTGTCGAAGGCGTGGCCGAGGACGATGCCGAGCGCCGCGATCGCCAGGCCGATCAGGGCGGCCGAATCCTCGATGAAGACAGTGAACACGGACGCGTCCTTGCTCGCATGGACGGCCTGCCACATCGAGGCCCCCGGCTTCTTGACCGCATTGAGGGCCTTGCGCGACACGTTCCAGCTGTAGCCCTCGAACAGGGCCGAGACGCCCAGCACGACGTAGTTCCAGGTCGGATCGTGCAGCGGCTCCGGATGGCGCAGCGCGTCGACGCCGTGGTAGATCGAGAGTCCGCCGCCCAGCGAGAAGATCGACAGGGCCACGATCAGGGCCCAGAAGTACAGCTCCTTGCCGTAGCCGAAGGGGTGCTTGGCGTCGGCCGGCTTGGCGCTCTTGCGTTCGCCGACCAGCAGCAGCAGTTCGTTGCCGGTGTCCACCGCCGAGTGGATGCCTTCGGCCAGCATGGCGGCGCTGCCGGTGATGCCCGCGACGATGAATTTGCTGACGGCGATGCCGAGGTTGGCGACGATCGCCGCATAGATTACCTTCAGCGAGCCGCTGTTTTCAGTCGTCATTGCTTGCTTTCCTGGTCTGTTTGCTCTCGGGTTCAGTGTAGCGAATCCATCGCGACCGCCCTGCACGGCTGGGATCGGGCGGCGAGGGAAGCGGCATGAGCGTCCGCAACCTGCGCCAGTTGTTCGCACCGAAGTCGGTGGCCCTGGTCGGCGCCACCGGGCGGCCCGGCAGCGTCGGCGCCACCATGCTGCGCAACCTGCGGGAAGGCGGCTTCAAGGGCCAGCTGTATCCGGTCAACCCGAAGTACGACAGCATCGCCGGCCTACGCGCCTGGCCGGACGTCGCCAGCCTGCCCGCGGCGCCGGAGCTCGCGATCGTCTGCACGCCGCCGCACACGGTGCCCGGCATCGTGCGCGCGCTCGGCGAACTCGGGACCCGCGCCGCGATCGTCATGAGCGCCGGACTCTCCACCGGGCGCGACGCGCGCGGGCGCAGCCTGAAGCAGGCCACGCTGGACGCCGCGAATCCCTATCTGCTGCGCATCCTCGGCCCGAACAGCGCCGGCCTGCTGGCGCCCGGTGTCGAGCTGAACGCCAGCATCGCCGCCGGCGGCGCGGCGCCGGGTCGGATCGCCTTCGTCTCGGAATCGGGGGCCTTGATGACGGGGGTGCTGGACTGGGCCCGCACGCGCGGGATCGGCTTTTCCTGTTTCGTCTCGCTGGGGGAGTCGGCGGACGTCGATTTCGGCGATGTGCTCGACTACCTGGCCAGCGACGGCGGCACCAGTGCGATCCTGCTGCACGTCGAGAGCCTGCGCTACGCGCGCAAGTTCATGTCGGCGGCGCGGGCGGCGGCGCGCAGCAAGCCGACCCTGGTGCTGAAGGCCGGGCGTTCGCTGGAGGCGGCGACGGCCGGCGCCTGCCTGTCGGGCGTGCTGGCGACCCCGGACGACGTCTACGATGCCGCGATCCGGCGCGCCGGCATGCTGCGCGTGTACACCACCGAGCAGCTGTTCGCGGCGGTCGAGACCCTGGCGCGCGCCAAGCCGCTGTACGGCGACCGGCTCGCCATCCTCGGCAATGGCGCCGGCCCGGTGGTCATGGCGGGCGACGCCTTGCAATATGGCGGCGGCCACCAGGCGGTGCTGCAGGAGGCGACGGTGGGCCGGCTGCGCGAACTGGTGCCGGAGTGGCGCGGCGACGGCCCGCTAAACCTGCGCGGCGACGCGCCGCCCGAGCGCTACCACGACGTCATCGAAGTGCTGCTGCAGGACCCGGGCGCGAACGCGGTGCTGATGATCCATGCGCCGAACGCGGTGGTGGACCCGGCCGACGTCGCGCGCGCGGTGGCGCCGCTGGCCAGGGCATCCTCGCGCAACGTGCTGGGCTGCTGGCTGGGCGTGCAGTCGGTGCTGGAGGCGCGGACCATCGCCGCCGACGCCGGCATGCCGGCCTACCGCACCCCCGAGGACGCCGTCAACGGCTTCCTGCAGATCGTGCACTACCGCGAAAACCAGACCCTGCTGATGCAGGTGCCCGGATCGGTCGGCGACGGCCAGCCCGACCGCGAGCGCGCGCGCCGGCTGGTGCGCGAGGCGCTGGAGAAGGGCCGCTACCTGCTGGCCGATCCCGACACCAAGGCGATCCTGGAAGCCTACGGCATCCCGGTGGTGCCGACCCGCGCCGCCAGCGCGCCCGAGGACGCGGTGCGCGCCGCGCGCGAGATCGGCTATCCGGTGGCGGTGAAGATCCTGTCGCCGGACGTGGCGCAGAAGAGCGACGTCGGCGGCGTCACGCTCGACCTGGACAGCGACGAGGCGGTGCTGGCGGCGGCCGAGCGCATGCGCCGCCGCCTGGCCGAGCTGCGTCCGGGCGCGCGCCTGGACGGCTTCATCGTGCAGGCGATGGCGCGCAATCCGGAAGCCCACGAACTGATCCTGGGCGCCGCCACCGACCCGGTGTTCGGGCCGGTGATCCTGTTCGGCCAGGGCGGCGTGGCGGTGGAGGCGGCGGCCGACCACGCGGTGGCGCTGCCGCCGCTGAACACGGTGCTGGCGCAGGAGCTGGTGGCGCGCACGCGCGTCGCGCGCCTGCTCGAGGGCTACCGCAACCATCCGCGTGCGGACATGGACGCGATCCTGGCGGCGCTGGTGCAGGTCTCGCGCCTGATCGCCGACGTGCCCGAGATCGTCGAGCTGGACATCAACCCGCTGCTGGCCGACAGCCGCGGCGCCATGGTGCTGGACGCGCGCATGCGCATCGGCATGGCCGACCGCTCGGGCTCCACGCTCGACCGGCTGGCGATCCGGCCTTATCCGGCCGAGCTGGAAGAGACGGTGCCGTGGGATGGCGGCACGGTCCTGCTGCGCCCGATCCGTCCCGAGGACGGCCCGGCCCACGTCGCCTTCTTCAATGCGCTCACGCCGGACGACGTGCGCTACCGGATGTTCGTGCGCGTGCGCGAGCTGCAGCCGGCCCAGCTGGCGCGCTTCACGCAGATCGACTACGACCGCGAAATGGCCTTCATCGCCACCCGTCCCGGCGCGGATGGGCAGGACGAGACGCTCGGCGTGGGCCGCGTGGTGGCGGACCCGGACAACGTCAGCGCGGAATTCGCGGTGACGGTGCGCTCGGACTTGAAAGGCAAGGGCCTGGGGCGCATGCTGATGGACAAGCTGATCGCCTACTGCCGCGCGCGCGGCACCCGCGAGATCGTCGGCGAGGCGCTGCCGCAGAACGCGCCGGTGATCGGGCTGGTGAAGAAGCTGGGCTTCACGGTGGGGCCGGTGGACGAGGACGAGGGCGTGCGCAAGTTCTGGCTGGCGCTGCGCTGAAAGGACCGCTTGCGATGACGACACGCTCCCGCCTCCGTGCCGCCAACCTCTTGATGACCTTCGGGGTGTTGCCCTGGCTGCTGGTGCTGGCCTGGGTCATGGCCTTCTTCCTGACGACCGTGCCGGGGCGCCCGCCCAGGGTGTTCATCATCGATCCGCTCGGGATGATCGGCCTGATGATGATGAGCTTCCTGTTCGCACTGTGCGTGGCGGGGGCGGGTCTCATCTGGTCGTGGCTGTTGACGCGGGCCGGCGCGGATGCCGCGTCACGAACGACGCTTGCCTGCCGTTGGCTCGTGGTGCTGGCGCTGCTTGGGCCGCCGCTGGCGCTGTGGCTGGCGACGGCGCTCGGTTCCTGATTCGGCTCAGCGCGCCTGCGCCCGCGCCGCATCCACCCGCCTGAACAAGTCGCCGTTCAGCTTGCGCGAATGGCCCGGCATGTGCCTGCGCGTGCGTTCGATTTCTTCCAGTTCCGGCGCGGCCACCTGTGGCTTGCCGTTGGCGAGCGCCCAGATCGCCAGTTCGGCGCGCGCTTCCAGGCTGCCGAAGCGGTGCGCGGCGGCGGCGAACTGCGATCCCGCTTCGTCCTGGCGTCCGGCCGCGGCATAGGCCTGGCCCAGCAGGATGCCGACCTGTTCGGCACGGAAGCCCGGCTGTTCGGCGGCCAGCGCCTCCAGCAGGGCGATGGTGCCGGCCGCATTGCCGCTCGCGAGGCGGGCACGGGCCGCGCCCAGGCGCAGTTCGGCGTCGCGCGCGAACGGGCCTTGCAGGCAGGCCTCGTACTGCTCGGCCGCCTTGCCGGCCTGGCCGGTTTCCAGCAACGCGTTCGCCAGGCGCATCTGGTTGTGCGCGGTCGGGGTCAGTTCGAAGGCGCGCTGGGCGTCGCGCACTTCGCGGCCCGGATCGAGGCTGGCCTGCAGCGCGCGGCCGGCCTTTGCCGCCGAATGCTCCAGCCGCGAGGAAGGCAGGAACACGGCGACGAAGTACACGATGCTGCCCAGCAGCGGGAAGGCGAACAGCACGAACAGCCAGTAGATCTCGCGATGCGTGCGGATGGCGTGCACCGCGAAGAACAGGGCGACGAGGACGTGGATTCCGATTCCAAAGAATTGCATGGCGTAAGCTGGTTGGATGAGGAGGACGCTAGCATAGCTGAACGGTGCCCAGCTGCAACTCTCAAGATACCACGCGGGAATGAGATGGCGCTTAACGCCGCAGTTCCGACATGATTTTTTCGGCAAGAAAATCGCATGGCGGCCGTTTCGACTTGCTGCTGCGCGCCAGGATGACCTCCAGCGGATCGATTTCCGGTAGTCCCTGCGCCTGGCCGAGCAGGGTGAGGTGGCCGGGAACCGCGCAGCGCGCGAGGGGCGCCACCGCGAGTCCCGCCTCGACCATGCTGAGCAGCCCCATCAGGCTCGGGCTTTCGTACGAGGTCCGGTACGGGATCTTCGCCCGTTCCAGGCTGCGGATCGCGTTTTCGCGCGCCACGCTGCCGGGCAGGAACACCGCGATCGGCAGCGGCCGTTCGCGCCAGATGTCCTTCGCGCTGGGGTTCGCCGCCCAGACCATCGGCTCGAAGCGCACGAATTCGCCGGACAGGCCCTTCACGCGCGTCGCGCAGACCAGGTCGACGGAGCCGTCCCTGACCATCGGCGCCAGCGCCACGCTGGGCAAGCCCACCACCTGGATCTCGACCTTCGGGTAGGTGGCGGAAAACTTCTTCAGGATCGAGGGCAGCAGGGACGAGGCATAGTCGTCGGGCACGCCGATCACGACCCGTCCCGTGATGTCCGGCCGGACCACCGCGGCCCAGGCCTCGTCGCGCAGGGCCAGCATGCGCCGCGCGAAGGTCAGCAGCACCTCGCCATCCTGGGTCGGCGTGACGCTGCGCGGCCGGCGCACGAACAGCGGCTTGCCGAGCGCCATCTCGAGCGTCTTGATCTGCATGCTCACCGCCGATTGCGAGCGGTGCACCACTTCCGCCGCGCGGCTGATGTTGCCGGTGTCCGCCACGGCCACGATCATGGTCAGGACGTCCAGGTCGAGTGCATGCATGCTCGTAGTCAGGCTCATGGCAAAGAAGTATCAGAAAAATTGATAGATACGATCAATATTATGCGATTTTCCTGGATTCCGCCGTGGGGCATAGTAGCGGCAAAGGAGCAAGACCATGAACGCACGAACCGACCTGCCCAGCCTCTCCATCCCCGAGGTGTATTTCGCCACCATCCCCTCCGGCATCCGCATGCCCTATGTGGCGACCGGCTCCGGCGAACCGCTGCTGTTCGTGCACGGCTCGCTGTGCGACTACCGCTACTGGAATGGCCAGGCGGCCGCGCTGTCGAAGGACTTCCTCTGCGTGTCCGTCAGCCTCAGCCACTACTGGCCGGTCGACCATGCCTCGTTCCACGGCAACTTCAGCTGGCAGGCGCATGTCGACGAACTCGCCGAATTCATCACCGCCATGAACCTCGGCCCGGTGCACCTGGTGGGGCACTCGCGCGGCGGCTGCGTCGCTTTCCACCTGGCGCGCGCCTATCCGCACCTGGTGAAAACCTTGACGCTCGCCGATCCGGGCGGCCCGCTGCAGATCGACGGCATGCCGGAAGCCGCGCTGCCGCCGGCGACCGAAGCCCTGCGCGCGCAAGTCGCCGGGATGATCGAAGGCGGGGACATCGAGGCCGGCCTGGAAATGTTCGTCGATTCGGTCAGCATGCCCGGCATCTGGCGCCGGAGTACCCCGGCTTTCCGCACGATGGCGCTGGACAACGCGGCCACCTTGCCGAAGCAGTTCCGCGATCCCTTGCCGGCCTACACGCGCGCCGCCGCGGGCCAGGTCCGGTGCAGGACCCTGCTGATCGCAGGTGAAAAGAGCCCGCGCATGTACCGCAACAACGTCGACCGGCTCGGGGAGTGGATCGCGCAGGCGGACCGGCAGGCCATCGCCGGCGCCTCGCACGGGATGACGTTCACGCATGCGGCGGCGTTCAACCGCCTGCTCCAGTCTTTCCTGAACGCCGCCTGACCATGCTCCTAATCCAGCCACGGATGGGCCGCCAGCCAGCGGCCCAGCTCATTGTCGTTCGCGCACTGCAGCTTGCTGAAGATGTTGGCGCGGTGCGTCTCCACCGAGCGCGGGCCGCAGGGCGGCACCAGGATGCGCGCGATCTCCTTGTTCGGCTGGCCCAGTCCGACCAGACGCGCCACCTCGCGTTCGCGCGGGGTCAGCTCGGCCCATAGCCGCAGCGCCTGGGCGCGCGCGCGGGCCAGCGCGATCGCGGCCGGCAGCTTGTCCAGCAGCTGCCGGGTGTCCGGCTTTTCCACCCAGTCGTAGGCGCCGCGCCGCACCGCTTCGAGGGCGGTCGGGATGTCGCCATGGGCGGACAGGAACAAGGTCACCAGCGGACTGTGTTCGGCCAGCAGGCGTTCGAACACGGCCAGGCCGCTCATCCCTTTCAAACGCAGGTCGAGGATCACGCAGCCCGGCTGGCGCATGTCGACCGCCTCGAGGAAGGCTTCGCCGGAGTCGAAGGCCTGCACCGCCAGTCCCTGGGAAAACAGCAGCAGGAGCAGCGAGCGGCGCAGGGCTTCGTCGTCGTCGACGACGTACAGCGTGAGTGGCATGTCTTTCATGGCACGGTGGGCAAGGTGAAGGAAAAGGCGGCGCCGCCGCCGGGCCGGTTGTCGACGGTCATGAAGCCGCCGTGGGCTTCGACGATGGTGCGGCAGATGTTCAGTCCCAGCCCCAGGCCGTCGGATTTGGTGGTGAAGAAGGGGGCGAACACCTGTTCGAGCTGTTCGGGAGGAATGCCCGGCCCGTGGTCGGCCACGGTGATGCGCAGGCCCTGTTCGACACGCCGGGTGGACAGCTCGATGGCGGCGCGCGGCTGGCCGTGCATGGCGTGCATCGCATTGTGGATCAGGTTGACCAGCACCTGCTCGAGCAGGACCCGGTCGCCGCGCACCGGCACCTCCGCGTCTTCGAGCGCCAGCCGCAGGGTCACGCCGTGGCGCTGCAGCTCCGGCTTGAGCAGCGTCCCGGCATGGGCGATGACGCTCTCCATCGACAGGCGTTCGTAATGGGCGCGTTGCGGGTTGATGAAGGCGCGCACCCGCTTGACGATCTCGCTGGCGCGCGTCGACTGCTCGACGATCCCGGCCAGCGCGCCCGGAAGCATATCGGCGGAGCCGGCGGCGGCGAGCGCCTGCGCCGCGACCGCGAAATTCGACAGCGCCATCAGCGGCTGGTTGAGTTCATGCGCCAGGGTCGAGGCCATTTCGCCGACGCTCGCCAGGCGCGCGCTGCGCTGGAGGCGCAGTTCCTGGTCGCGCTGGCGGGCCTCGGCCTGCTTCTGGGCCGTGATGTCCACCACGGAGCTCATCCAGCCCCGGTGCACGCCCTGGGCGTCGACCAGCGGCGCGGCGTAGACCATCGTGATCACGTCGTGCCCGTCCTTGTGGCGGATCCGCGATTCGAAGCCGTGCGGCGCGGCCCGTCCCTGCAGGGCGTCGTCGCTTTCGCGCGCCTGCTTTTCCAGGTCCTCCGGATGCCAGTAGGGGTAGGGCGGCCGGCAGCCCAGCAATTCCTCGGCGCTGTAGCCGACCATCGCGCACAGGGCCGGGTTCACATAGATGATCCTGCCCTCCGGGTCGCGCGCACGCATGCCCACCAGCAGGGAATCCTCCATCGCCTTGCGGAAGGCGTGCGCTTCTTCCAGGTCGCGGGTGCGCTCGTCGACCCGGCGTTCCAGTTCGAGGCGGGCGGTGCGCTGTTCGACGAAACGCTTTTCGCGCAGGCGCCAGTACAGCACCCCGAGCAGCAGCAGCGCGACCGCCAGCGCGCTCAGCGCAAGCGCGGCCTGACGCGCCTGCACCACCTCCTTCATGTCGGTCGTGACGGTGAGGGTCCAGCCGAGTTCCGGCAGCGGCGTGTCGAGCGCGAGCAGGTGCATGCGCCGCCCGTTCACCACGGTGCGCAGGACGAAGCCGGGGGTGTCGGCGCGCGTCTCGATCGTCCACGGCAGCAGCTCGAAACGCTGCCGGTTGCCGTACTGGCCGTGCTCGGCCACCCAGCGGGCATCGAGCGCGGACACCGGCCGGATGCTGTGGAACAGCCATTCGGGCACGGTGCTCAGGAAGGCGATGCCGCGGCTGTCGCGCAGCACCACCGGGTCGGCGCCGCGCATCCAGGTGGCCTGCAGCGGTTCGAGATTGATCTTGACCACCACCACGCCGATCACGGCGCCTTGCGCACGCACGGGTTCGGCGATGAAGAGGCCGGACTGGCCGGTGGTCAGGCCGAGGCCGTAGAAGATCCCGCGCCGGCCCTGCACCGCCTCCTCGAAGTAGGGCCGCTGGCGGTAGGACTGGCCGACGAAGCTCGACGGCAGGTTCCAGTTGCTGGCGGCCAGCGTCAGTCCCTCCCGGTCGACCAGGTAGAGCGCGGCGGCGCCGGTGGTCGCCTGCAGGTCGGCGAAGTAATCGTTGACGCCGGCGCGCAGGGCCGCGTCGTGCGGGCTGCGCAGCAGTTCCTGCACCTCCGGATGGCGTGCGGCGGCATGCGGCAGGAAGTTGTGCTTCTCGACGATGCCGCGCAGGCCCAGCGCGTTCGCGGCTGCCGCCTGGCGCAGGGCTTCGGTCCTGGACTGCAGCTCGCGCTGCTCGGCCCAGTAGCCGCAAGCCACGATCAGGGCCAGCGCAGCCGCCGCGGCCAGCAGCCGGCGCCAATGACGTGTGATGAACATCGCGCAACGATAGCAGTTGCGCCGCCGCTTGCAAACCGTCTCCGTAGTTTTACGGAGGAGGGCGCGCCGAGATTGCGGATGCGCGCCGCGCTTTCAGTCGCGATAGTGAGGGCCTTAATTAAAACAACGGGGACGACAATGAATACCGTCACAAGCAAACCGGCCCTCGACGGCCGCGTCAATACCGGGGAGCGCATCTCCGGCAAGCGCCTGCGCGCCATCTTCGTCGGCTCGGCCGGCAACCTGGTCGAATGGTTCGACTTCTACTGCTACTCGGCGTTCGCGCTGTACTTCGCCAGTTCCTTCTTCCCCAAGCAGGACCCGACCGCGCAGATGATGTCCACCGCCGGCATCTTCGCGCTGGGCTTCTTCGTGCGCCCGATCGGCGGCATCCTGTTCGGCCACATCGGCGACCGCCTCGGCCGCAAGAAGGCCCTGATGACCTCTGTCCTGCTGATGTGCTTTGGTTCGCTGCTGATCGCCTGCGCGCCCACCTATGCCACCGCCGGCATCCTGTCGCCCTGCATCCTGCTGCTGGCGCGCCTGCTGCAAGGCCTCAGCCTGGGCGGCGAATACGGCGCCAGCGCCACCTACCTGTCGGAGATGGCGGATTCGAAGCACCGCGGCTTCTACACCAGCTTCCAGTACGTCACGCTGATCGGCGGCCAGCTGCTGGCGCTGCTGCTCCTGCTGGTCCTGCAGCGCTTCCTGCTCGACGCCGAGCAGCTGCGCGCCTGGGGCTGGCGCATTCCCTTCGTGGCCGGCGCCTGCCTGGCCCTGCTGGCGCTGCGCATGCGCCACGACATGCCGGAGACCCAGTCCTTCGAAGCCGCGCGCAAGAAGTCCAAGGCGATGGGCGGCCTGAAGCAGCTGGCCCAGCATCCGAAAGAGGTGCTGCTGGTGGTCGGCCTGACCATGGGCGGCACGCTGGCCTTCTACGTCTACACCACCTATATGCAGAAATTCCTGCGCCTGTCGGTCGGCCTGACGGACGCGCAGACCACCGCCGTCTCGGCAGCCTCGCTGCTGTTCGCGATGTGCCTGCAGCCGCTGTACGGCGCCCTGTCCGACCGCATCGGCCGCCGTCCGCTGCTGGTGGGCTTCGCGCTGCTCGGCACGTTGTTCACCGTGCCTCTCTTGAGCGCGATCCGCAACGCCAGCGGCCCGTGGGAAGCCTTCGCCCTGATCGCCTGCGCCTGGATCATCGTGTCCGGCTACACGTCCATCAACGCCCTGGTGAAGGCCGAGCTGTTCCCGGCCACCATCCGCGCCACCGGCGTCGGCGTGCCGTATGCCTTCGCGGTGTCGGTGTTCGGCGGCACTGCCGAATACCTGGCCCTGTGGTTCAAGTCGGAGCAGATGGAAAGCGGCTTCTACTGGTACGCGACCGCGGTGATCGCCTGCACGCTGGTGGTCTGCTTCTTCATGCGCGACACCAGCAAGCAGTCGAAGATCGACGCCGAGATGCAGTCGCAGTAAGCGCGGCGACCAGCGCCGCGCATCAACGGCGCGCATCAACGCCGAAAACGTACGTCTTCCTGCACCACCGGCGCGTCACCCCTGGCCGAAGCGCCTTGCTTCGGCTTTTTCGGTTTCTTCGGCTTCTTGACGACCTGTCCGCCGGCATTCGTCTCCGGCACCCGGTGGTCGGGTTCGAAGCCGGGTTCCTCGCGGCGTTCGAGGGTCTGCTTCGTCAGCGCCTCGATCGCCGCCAGCTGCTGCACCTCGTCGGCGCATACCAGCGATACCGCTTCGCCCGAAGCGCCGGCGCGGCCCGTGCGGCCGCTGCGGTGCACGTAATCCTCGGCCACGATCGGCAGGTCGACGTTCACCACCACCGGCAGCTCGTCGATGTCGATGCCGCGCGCGGCGACGTCGGTCGCCACCAGGATCCTCACTTCGCCGGCCTTGAAGCGCTCCAGCGCGCGCAGGCGCGCCGGCTGCGGCTTGTCGCCGTGGATCGAATCGGCGGAAATCCCTTTTTCATCGAGCAGGTCGACCAGCTGGTCGACGCCCTTGCGGGTCTTCACGAAGACCAGGGCCTGCGGCCAGGCATGGCGTTTCAGCAGGTGCAGGAACAGGTCCGGCTTGCGCTTCTTGTCGACCGGGACGATCCACTGGCGGATCGCTTTCACGGTCGTGTTGCGCGGGCTGGCCTCGATGCTGACCGGATCGCGCAGCAGTTTCGTCGCGAGCAGCCGGATCGGATCGGAAAAGGTCGCCGAGAACAGCAGCGTCTGGCGGCGTTTCGGCAGCAGGGCCAGCAACTGGTCGATGTCGCGCGAAAAGCCGAGGTCGAGCATGCGGTCGGCTTCGTCCAGCACCAGGGTCTGCACCTGGTTGAAGCGCAGCGCGTTCTGGCGCTGTAGGTCGAGCAGGCGGCCGGGCGTGGCCACCAGCAGGTCGACGCCCTTACGCAGGCGCATCATCTGCGGATTGATGCTGACCCCGCCGTAGGCCACCATGGTACGCAGCGGCAAGCCTTCGCCGTAGGCGCGCACGCTCTGGTGCACCTGCTCGGCCAGTTCGCGGGTCGGCACCAGCACCAGGGCGCGCGCCGAGTTGCTGTTCACCTGCATCCCGTCCATCACCAACCGCTGCAGCAGGGGCAGGGCGAAGCCGGCGGTCTTGCCGGTGCCGGTCTGGGCGGCGGCCATCACGTCGCGTCCGGCCAGCACGGCGGGAATCGCCTGCGACTGCACCGGCGTCGGTGCGGTGTATGAAAGGGAAGAGAGGGTGCGGACGATCTGGTCGATCAGGCCGAGCGAAGCGAACGACATGGGCAGGGGGAATGATTATGAGTGAAAACGCGATAGTGTACCGCGCCGCCAGACGGGCGGCGGGTCGGGGTGCCTGAGCGGCGGATGCGGGCGCTCAGCGGACGATGCCGACGGCTGCCGACAGGTCGACGGTCGGCTTGACCGGCTCGCGCCGGTCGTGGCAGGCCACCGCCATCAGGCACACCAGGAGCACCAGGCTCCAGCGCAACGGACGAGTTCGCATGATTTTGCCTCCGTGCGAACCATCCTACCACCAGAATTCAGAAACGGTAGTTCAGGCTGGCGCGCAGGACCGGGTAGACCTTCAGGCTGTCGGCGTCGTCCTGCAGTTGCAGGCGCTCGGCGGCGACGTCTTTCACCAGGGCGTCGCAGACGGCTTTCGAGGTGGTGCAGCCGACGCTGGCCAGGTCGACGTTCGGCTTGCCCTGGTAGAACAGGCCGAGGTCGGTGCTGAAGCTCCAGTTGCTGTTGTTCCTGAGCGCGTTGCCCCAGCCGATGCCGAGGTAGGGCGCGGCCTTGCGGTAGTCGATGCGCCCGGTCAGGTCGCCGACGTCGGCGGTGGTGTAGGTGGTGCCGTTCAGGGTGATCTTGCCCAGCTGGTTGCCCTTGGCCCTGGCGTCGAAGCGGTTGCCGTTGTAGACCAGGCCGGCGGTCAGGTGGAAGGGGCTGCCTTCGCGCAGGTACCAGTCGAACAGCACGTCGAAGGTCTGCAGCTTGCCCTTGATCGCATAGTCGACGCCGTTGGTGGTGCGGTCGAAGTCGTGCTTGAAATAATTGGCGCCGAAGCGGCCGTTCAGGTTGGACTCCATCGGGACCACCACGTGGAAGCCGGCGCCGGTGGTGCCGAGGTCGGCGCTGACGCCGATCTGCGCCTGGGCGGCGCCTGCCAGAAGGAGGGCGCCCGCGGCGCTTGCGAATTTCATGAACATCATCGTGCTTTCAATGTGCGGAATCGGAAGAAGGGGCATTGTATCGGTAACGGATGTAAGCATGTGTTGCAACGTACAGAACGCAACATTACGTTTGGTAAACTAGCCACATTCTTATACGGAGAGAAAACATGAAATCCCTGATCTTCGGCGTGGCGCTGTGCGCCGCCGCTTTCCCGGCCCTGGCCCAGACCAATGTCAGCATCAGCGTCGGCCAGCCCGGCTTCTACGGGCGCATCGACCTCGGCGATTTCGCGCCGCAGCCGGTGCTGTACGCGCCCCAGCCGGTGATTATCCGCGAGGTGCCGCAATACTACCGCGCCGAACCGGTCTACCTGCGTGTGCCGCCAGGCCACCGCAAGCACTGGGCGAAGTTCTGCGGGAGGTATGACGCCTGCGGCCGTCCGGTCCTGTTCGTGCGCGACGAGTGGTACACCAACACCTATGCGCCGCGCTACCGCGAGCATTTCCACGGCGGCCGCCGTCCGGACGTGCGGGTGGTCGAGCGCGTCGAATACCGCGAGGTCGAGCGCCACCACGGCGGCCATGATCGCGACAACGACCGCTGGGAAGACCGCGGCCACGGCAATGGCCACGGCAATGGTCACGGCGGCGGCCACGGCAACGGCCATGGCCACGGCCGCGGTCACGACTGAGCAGCGGCGTCTGCCGCCCGGCAGCTTTTCCGCCCTCGTAGTAAACTGCCCTTGTTAGCCCGATAAGACGGGCGCTACCGGCGGAGGCAGGCTTGCATAGCGAGATTGTGATCGTAGGAGGCGGTGCGGGCGGGCTGGAACTCGCCTGCAAACTGGGGCGCAAGCTGGGCCCCTCGAAGGTGATGCTGGTGGACAGCCGGCTCTACCACATCTGGAAACCGTCGCTGCACGAGGTGGCGGCGGGCACCCTGGACATCCACCAGGAAGGCCTGTCCTACCAGATGCTGGCCCACGACTGCGGCTTCACCTTCGTCTACGGCGCCATGACGGCGCTCGATTCCGCCAGCAGGGTCATCGGCGTCGGACCGGTCAGCGCCGCCAGCGATGGCGAAGAAATCTTCCCGGCGCGCACGATCTCCTACCGCTCCCTGGTGATTGCCGTCGGCAGCACCTCGAATTATTTCGGCGTGCCCGGCGCGCGCGAGCACACCATTTCCCTGAACGCCACCGAGGACGCCGAGCGCTTCCGCCTGCGCCTGCTGCGCCTGCTCGCCCAGGCCGCCGAGGCCAAGGGCGAGGGCGCCTCGAATCCGGGCGTGGCGGTCGCCAAGGCGGTCGGTTCGGGCACCTTCGAGTCGGGCGTGGTCGCGACCGATGCGCCGCGCAGCGCGGCCAACCCGGCCACCGCCGACGCCACCCTGACCGCGAACGAGGCCGGCGCCGCCACGGCGACGGACGCCGGCCAGGCGCGGCGCAAGCGTGGCGACGGACTCGACATCGTGATCATCGGCGGCGGCGCCACCGGCGTCGAACTGGCCGCCGAGCTGCGCGAAGCCTCCGGCGCCTATGCGGCCTACGGCTTCAACCGCCTGCAGGTCCAGCGCGACGTGCGCATCACCCTGCTGGAAGGCGCGCCGCGGATCCTGGCGCCGCTGCCCGAGCGGGTCTCGGCCTCGGCCGCGCGCCTGCTCGCCGAGCGCGCGATCCGCGTGGTGACCGACTGCCGGGTGACGCAAATCGATGCGCACCAGGTGATCGACAAGGATGGCCACGTCTATCCGTCCGACATCTGCGTGTGGGCGGCGGGGATCCGCGCGCCGGAATTCCTGTCTTCGCTGGGCCTGCCGACCACCAAGGGCGGCGCGCTCGAGGTCGACGGCCATTTGCGGGTCAAGGGCGTGGAGGGCGTGTACGCGCTGGGCGACTGCGCCGCCTGCACCGACCGCGACGGCAAGCCGGTCCCGCCGCGCGCCCAGGCCGCGCACCAGCAGGCCGATTACCTCGTGAAGACCTTCATGAACATGGCGTCCGGCCATCCGCCGCAGAAGGACGCCTATGTCTACAAGGATTACGGTTCGCTGGTGTCGATCGGCCACCAGACCACGGTCGGCAACCTGATGGGTTCGCTGCGCGCGACCTGGTTCGTCGAAGGCTTCGTGGCGCGCATGATGTACACGAGCCTGCACCTGATGCACCACCAGGCGGTGCTGGGAGCGATGCGGACCGGGGTGCTGGCGGTGGCGCGGTTCCTGATCCGCAGGACGACGCCACTGGTCAAGCTGCACTGAATCGATAGCCCGCGAACGTCATTCCCGCGGCCCTCGAACGTCATTCCCGCGGCCTCGAACGTCGCCCCCGCGGAGGCGGGGGCCCAAGTTTCCCTGGTCCGCCACCAACCTGGGTTCCCGCCTGCGCGGGAACGACGGGGTTTATTGTTTCGGCAGCACCAGCGTCAACGCCGCGCCGCCTTCGGGACCATGCCCAAGGATCAGCGTACCGCCCAGCAGCCGCGCCCGTTCGCGCAGCAGCCGCAAGCCGTGGCAGCTCAGGGCATTGCCCTGGTCTCCGCCGGGGCCGACGCCATTGTCGCGCACGGTCAGCATGGCCTGGTCGCCATCGTCGTCCAGGATCACGTCGACTTCGGTGGCCCTGGCGTGGGCGGCGACGTTGCGCAAGCCTTCCTCCGCGCAGCGCAGCAGGGTCACGCCTTGCGCGCGCGAATATTCCGGTTCTTCATCGGGCAGGCTGGCACGGGCCTTGATGCCGTGCTCGCGGCCCCATTCCGCCACCAGCTCCGCGATCGCCGCCTTCGGGCCGAGGAATTCGAGCTTGTCGTTCCACAGCGTGAGCTGCATCTTGCGGTTGGTCTCGATGATGTTGTTGAGCAGCTGCTTCATCTGGGCCGCGCGGTCGCGCTGCGGCTGTTCCTTCAGGTGCGTGGACAGCAATCCCAGGTGCATGGTGAGCGCCGTCATCGACGAGCCGAGGCTGTCGTGCAGGCGGCGCGCAAGCTGGCGCCGTTCCTCGTCCCAGCAAGCGGTGAGGTGCCCGAGCAGTTCGGTGAGTTCCGCGACGCGCGCGGCGGGGTCGCCATCCTGGGTGGGTGAAAGGGGTTCAGGTGCCGAAGCTTTCATTGAAGCAACCAATTAATGTTTCCCAAAATGATACAACAGCTTGGCCTCCGGCGGCGCGCAGGAAACGTCAGTGTGTGTTTCCGTACAGTCGGCCAGGGCCGCGTGGGCGAAGCTGGTGCTACCGGCTGTACGGCAGCCATTCAATCACGAGGGGATCACCATGAGCAACAAAGCGAACGCCAGCACGAATTCCGCAGCAAAAAACGCCGCCATTCACGCCGCCAACATGAATGGCCAGGACGCCATCGCCCTGCTGACCGCCGACCACCGGGAAGTATCCGACATGTTCAAGCAGTTCGAAGAGCTGGGCGACCGCGCCAAGGCCAGCAAGCAGAAACTGGTTGAGAAGATCTGCAAGTCGCTGATCGCCCATACCCAGATCGAGGAAGAAATCTTCTACCCGGCCGTGCGCGAGGAGGTCAAGGACGCCGACGACATGGTCGATGAAGCCGTGGTCGAGCACCAGGCTGCGAAAGACCTGATCAAGCAGCTCCAGGAAATGGATCCGGACGAAGACCTGTACGACGCCAAGGTCAAGGTGCTCGGCGAGGAAATCGAGCACCACGTCAAGGAAGAAGAAGAGGAAATGTTCAAGCAGGCCAAGAAGAGCGGCCTCGACATGATGGCGCTGGGCCAGGAGATGGCGCAGCGCAAGCAGGAAATCCTGTCGACGCTGTAAGCCGAAGCCTGCCCCGGCAGGCGTTCAGGCGTTGGCGGGGGCGGCCAGCTGCGACAGCAGGGCCGCCAGGTCGACCGGCTTGACCATGTGCAGGTCGAAGCCGGCTTGCAGCACGCGGCGCTGGTCTTCGGCCAGCCCGTATCCGGTCAGGGCGATCAGGCGGATCTCGCTGGTGGCCGGGTCCTTGCGCAGGCGGCGCGCCACTTCATAGCCGTCGATCCCCGGCAGGCCGATGTCGACCAGGGCCACGTCGGGCCGCTCGGCCGCGGCCAGCTTCACGCCTTCCAGGCCGTCGCAGGCCTGGATCACCGCATACCCATACGAACCCAGCATGGTCGCCATCATCTCGCGGCCATCGTCATTGTCTTCGATCAGCAGAATGGTCGGCTTGCCCTCGGCCCTGACGGCATTCTCCGGCGCATCCACCGCCACCGCCGGTTCCGTGCGCGGCAGGCGGATCTCGAAGGTGCTGCTGCCGCCGCTGCCGCCGCTGGTGGCGCTCACGCTGCCGCCATGCAGCTCGACCAGGCGGCGCACCAGCGACAGGCCGATGCCCAGCCCGCCCTGCGAGCGGTCGATCGAGATCGAGCCCTGCACGAACACGTCGAACACGTGCGGCAGCAGGTCGGGCGGAATGCCGACCCCGGAATCGCTCACGGTCAGCACCACTTCCTCGTCCACCGTGTCGATGGCGATCTCGATGCTGCCGCCGCTGGGCGTGTACTTCAGCGCGTTGTCGATCAGGTTGGTGGCGATCTGTTCCAGGCGGGTCGGGTCGCCGTCGACCCAGCCGGCGCCGATCCGCGCGTTCAGCTGGTAGCCGGCGGTGCGGCCGGTGGCGCGGAAGGTGTCCAGGCAACCCGAGACCAGCGGACCGAGGTCGAGCCGTTTTTTGGATAGCAGGATCTTGCCGGACATCGCGCGCGACAGGTCGAGCAGGTCGTCGACGATGCGCGACAGGTGCTGGGTCTGACGCTGGATGATCAGGCGGGCGCGCCCGACCGATTCGGCGCCGGCGCCCGGCAAGCCGAGCAGGGAAGAAGCGCTGCTGATCGCCGACAGCG
Organism: Telluria sp. Soil_C_11; assembly: GCF_057657395.1. Classification (NCBI taxonomy): domain Bacteria; kingdom Pseudomonadati; phylum Pseudomonadota; class Betaproteobacteria; order Burkholderiales; family Oxalobacteraceae; genus Telluria; species Telluria sp. Soil_C_11. Next base: position 69,155 of record NZ_JBDGIN010000021.1, read on the forward strand.
GGTTGCGCAGCTCATGGCCCAGCATCGCCAGGAATTCATCCTTGGCGCTGCTCTTGCGCTCGGCCGCGCGCCGCTCTTCCATCTCGCGCACCAGGCGCTTGTTGGTGGCGGTCAGCTCGGTGGTGCGCTGGGACAGTTTTTCCGCCTGGCGCTTGAGCTGCTCGTTCTTCATGGCCAGCGCCACGAATACCTGCACCTTGGCGCGCAGCACTTGCGGGATGACCGGGGTGAACAGGAAGTCGGCGGCGCCGCGCTGGTAGGCCTTCAGGCGGTCGATCTCGTCGGCCAGGAAGGCGGTGACGAAGATGATCGGGATATCCGCCGAACGCGGGCGCTGGTGGATCGCCTCCGCGGTCTCGAAGCCATCCATGCCGGGCATGTTGACGTCGAGCAGGATCACGGCGAAATCATGGCGCAGCACCTGACGCAGGGCGTCCTGGCCCGAGCGGGCCGACAGCACGTCGTAATTGCATTCCTCGGCCCATTGTTCAAGCAGGCTGGTCAGCGCCAGGAGGCTGGCGGCATCGTCGTTGACGACGAGGATCTTTGGCTTATCGGGGTTCGGCACGGCGTTCACGCTGGCGTCAATGCGTTGTATTCACAAACTTTACAAGGATAGCAGAGCGTTTCTTATTGCAAAATATATCTGCAAGAAGTGTTGCAATTAGTCATGATAGCACGTGGCCGGTAAAGACAAAAAGTCAATCGTGCGCACCCCGGCATCACGGTTCGGTGCCGCACATACGCATGGCAAAAGGGTATGCGATAGTGGAAACGTGTCTGGTTCAACCGTGTCAATGGAAGACAGGCGCCAACTTGAAAGGACAGACATGAATATTCAAATCATCGTAAACGACACCCATCACGATAAGTGCTTCCGCGAACTGGTCGAACAGCCGGTCACGGCCCTGCGCGGCATGACCCAGCAGCAGGCCGACGCCCTGCGCGATGCATTCGGCATTAACACCATCGGCGAACTGGCCGAACTCAAGGCCGTCAAATGGGCCCGTGCCATCCGCACCATGGCCTCCGCCGAAACGGATCCGACCTGCGATGTAGCCAAGGAAGCCCTGATCGACGACGCCGTCGAGATGACGTTCCCGGCCAGCGATCCGGTGTCGATCCAGTCCAGCATCACCCGCATCGAAGTGCCGCCCGAAAAAGTCGATGCCAGCACCGATCACCAGGGCGCCGCCGCCATCGAGGCGCATAACCAGGAAACCATCGGCTGCCACGCACTGGGGCAGGGTGGAGACAAGACGGCCGGCTCGGCCTGATCGTTTCGCGCGGGTAGTGTACGGGCGCGGCTGGAGACGGCCGGGCCCGTTTTGTATTGTTGGCGTCAAACGTCGTGCGCGCGCCAATTTGCCGTCGTGCGTGCGCCCAATTTCCCGTCGTGCGTGCGCCCAACTTCCCGTCGTGCCCGCGCCCAACTCCCGTCGTCCCCGCGCAGGCGGGGACCCAAGCTGGTATGCGTCTCGCCAGCGCAGGCGCACCTTGGGTCCCCGCCTGCGCGGGGACGACGGTTACAATGCGGTATTCAGGGTTTGCTCAACGATGCTGCGCCAGCTCCGGCGAAGCCGCCGGCGCCGGCGCCGGCGCGGCCGGCTTGACCGCCTGGGCGGCCTGGCGCGCCGCGCTGCCGTTGGCGCAGAAGCGGTTCTTGCCGGCGCGCTTGGCTTCGTACAGGGCGTAGTCGGCGATGCTGATCAGGTCGGTGACGTTCTCGGCGTCGTCCGGATACATGCTGATGCCGATACTGGTCGACAGCTGCAGGGTCAGGTCGTTGATGAAGAAGGGCTCGGACAGGGCTTCGACCAGCTTGGCGGCCGGTCCCTGGGCATCCGCCAGGCAGTGGATGTCGCCCAGCAGCACGATGAATTCGTCGCCGCCCAGGCGCGCCACCGTGTCTTCCTTGCGCGAGTTCGACAGCAGTCGCTGCGACACCATCTTCAGGATCTCGTCGCCATAGGCGTGGCCGTAGGTGTCGTTGATCGCCTTGAAGCCGTCCAGGTCCAGGTACATGACCGCCGCCTTGTGATGGTTGCGGTTGGCGTGCTGCAGCGCGGTCTCGATGCGGTCTTCCAGCAGGCGCCGGTTGGGCAGGCCGGTGAGGGCGTCGTGCAGCGCCAGTTCCTGCTGGGCGCGGCTATACTGGGCCAGTTCCTTGTAGAGCAGGCGCACTTCGAGCATGTTGTGGATGCGCTTGTGCACTTCCAGCAGGTCGAAGGGTTTGCTGATGAAGTCGCGCGCGCCGGCTTCGAGCGCGGCGATCTTGAAGCTGGGCTGGGCGGTCAGGGCCAGGACCGGCAGGTAACCGCCTTGCTCGATTTCCTTCAGGCCCTTCATGACCTGGAAGCCGTTCAGGCCCGGCATCTGCAGGTCGAGCAGGATCAGGTCGTAGTTGTGTTCGCGATGCAATGGGCATACCTGCTCCGGCAGCATCGTGGAGCTGACATCGGTGTAGCCTTCTTCACGCAATATCTCTTCCATCAGTTCGATATTGTCGGGTGAATCGTCTACAACCAGTATCTTGGCGTTCAGGATGTCTTGGCGGCTGGGCATGCGTACTCTCGTCAAATCAGGGCCGACGGCCGGGCAGGATGACCCCGGACCCACCTTCAGCACAACATTCCTAAGTCTAGCAAATGCCAGAGAATTTCTTGTAGGACAGCGCCGCGTGCGTCGGTAGGAACAACAACCTGACGCTAGCGTACGCCATTCCGGCCCATTGCGGGCGCCGCGATGCGGTGCGCCAGCGGTGCGGTCGGGCCCACCACCGAGGCTACCGTCGCGATCAGCTCGCTCGGTTCGACCGGCTTCGAAATATGCGCCGAGAAACCCGCCTCGAGCGCGCGCAGCCGGTCTTCCGAGCGCGCAAAGGCGGTGAGGGCGATGGCCGGGACCTGGCTGCCTTCTTCCCGGGCCAGGTGGCGCACCCAGTCGAGCAGCTCGAATCCGTCGACTTCGGGCATGCCGAGGTCGCTGATCAGGAGGTTGGGCGCCGCCTCGCGGAAGCGCGCAAAGGCCTCGCGCGCGCTGGCCGCGATGCGCACGCTGGCGCCGCAATCGCTCAGGATGCGCTTGATCAGCTCGCGCGCGTCCTTGTCGTCGTCGACCACCAGCACGTCCGCGCCGCTGAGGTCGAGCATCGTCATTTCCGGCGTGCTCGGGTTCGGCAAGATCATCGCGGCGCGCGCCGAGCGGCCCTGGGCCGGCTGGTGCTTGGCGAGCGGCAATTCGATCGTGAAGCTGGCGCCGCGGCCTTCGCCCGCGCTCTCGGCGCGCACGGTGCCGCCATGCTGTTCGATCAGGTGCTTGACGATCGCCAGGCCCAGTCCCAGGCCGCCGTGGCGCCGGGTCATCGACGCGTCGGCCTGGCGGAAGCGCTCGAACACGTGGGTGATGAATTCAGGCTTGATGCCGGCGCCGTTGTCGCGGACAGTGATCGCCACGTTGGCTTCGTTGCGCGCCAGGATCACCTCGACCAGGCCGTCGCGCGGCGTGAACTTGATCGCGTTTGATAGCAGGTTCCATACCACCTGCTGCAGGCGCGCCGCGTCGCCCGCGATCATGCCGGGCTCACCGTCGTAATGCTTCTCGATGCGGATGTTCTTGGCGTCGGCGGCCGGGCGCACGGTCTCGATGGCGGCGTCGATGAAACCGGCCGGCGCGATCACCTGCATGTCGAGCAGGACATTGCCCGAAGTAATACGGCTCATGTCGAGCAAGTCTTCGATCAGCTGGGCCTGGGCGCGCGCATTGCGCTCGATGGTCTGCAGGCCTTTCTGCAGGTCGTTCTGGTCGCGGCTGCCGCGGCGCAGCACCTGGGCCCAGCCGAGGATGGCCGACAGAGGGGTGCGCAGCTCGTGCGACAGGGTGGCCAGGAACTCGTCCTTCATCTGGCTGGTGCGCTCGGCCTCGGCGCGCGCCAGCCTTTCGCTTTCGAGCAGCACCTTGCGCTCCTCGGCGGCGCGCTGGGCCGCTTCGTACAGGCGTGCATTGTCGATCGCCACCGCGGCCTGGGCCGCGATGCCGCGCACGATGCGTTCGGTGCGCTCGGTAAATACGCCCGTTTCGGGGTGCCCGAAGAACATGGTGCCCAGCACTTCGCCGGAGTGCGCGACCACCGGCACCGCCAGGTAGCTGCGCACGGACGGATGGCCGGCCGGCAAGCCGAACGGCGCGCCATCCTGGAAGCGCGGGTCATGGGTGACGTCGGCGGACAGCATGACTTCCTGGACTGCCAGCGGCGGGAACGGCATGCCGGGGCCGAACAGGGCGTTGGGGCCGGCTTCGCCGAAGGGTTCGAATTCGGCCGTGCTGGCGCCCGACACCGTGTACAGCGAAAACATCTTGCCGTCGGCGCCGTCGCGGCCGTGATACAGGAAGGCGCCATGGCGCGCGCCGGCAATGCCGGTGGCGGCGTCGGCGGCGGCCTGCAGCAGGGAACGCAGGTCGCGCGTGGAGGCGAGGGCGCTGCCGGTGCTGTTCAGCAGTTCGAGCACGTGCGACTCGTCGCGCAGCGCCTGCTCGGCGCGCTTGACCTCGTCGACATCGGTGTTGGTGCCGAACCAGCGCACGACCAGCCCGTGGCGGTCGCGCACCGGATTGACGCGGGTCAGGAACCAGCGGTAATTGCCGTCCGCGCCGCGGATCGGATACTCCATCTCGAAAGGATCGCCGCTGCGCACGCAGGCCTGCCAGCGGTCCATCACGGTCGGCAGCACGCTCGGCTCGCAGGTCGATTGCCAGGCCCATCCGACCACCTGGTCGGGGGTGGTGCCGGTGTAGTCGAACCAGCGCTCGTTGAACCAGACGATGGCGCCGTCGGCCTGCGCCATCCAGGCCAGCTGGGGAATCGTGTTGGCCAGCGCGCGCAGCACCTCCTCGCTCTGGCGCAGGGTGTCTTCGGCGCTCTTGCGGGCGCTGATGTCCTGGACCACGCCGGTCATGCCGAGCACGCCGCCGCCGCGGTCCGGCTCGGCATGGTCGGCGCGTCCGACCAGCAGCACCCAGCGGTTTTCCTTGCCGTCGCCGCCCTCGGGCAGCAGGCGGCATTCGAGTTCGAGGTCGTTATGGCCGGCGAAAGCCTGCAGCACCGCGCGCCGTACCGGCTCGCGGTCGTTCGGATCGAGGCGGGCGCGCAGCGCGCTCCAGGCCAGCGGCGTTTCGGCCGGCAGGCCGAAGATGGCGGCGGCGCGCTCGCCCAGCGTCAGGCGGTCGCTCGCCGCATCCCAGCGCCAGTCGCCCAGGCCGCCGGCGGCCAGCGCCACCTGCAGGCGGTTGTTGCCCAGTTGGAGCGCCTGCTGGTCGGCCTTGCGGCGGTCGATGTCCTGGAAGTACAGGGTCAGCCCATCCGGCGACGGATGGGCGCGCACCTCGAACCAGCGCCGTAGCGCCGGGTAGAAGAATTCGTGGATCGCCGTCTCGCGCTTGCCCATCGCCTCGCGGTAGAGGGCTTCGAGCGGGCTGCCGCGCAGCTCGGGGAAGGCATCCCACACCTCGGCGCCGATCAGGCTGGCGCGGGTGCGCTGCAGCGGCGCCAGCATGTCCAGCGCGCGTCCATTGATATAGATGATGCGCCAGTCGTGGTCGACGGCGCAGACGCCATCGGACAGGCTTTCGAGCATGTTTTCCATGCGCGCGTTGGCATGCCGCAACGCTTCCCTGGCCTGGCGCAGCTCGTCGCTCATCGCGTCTCCGATGCCGCAACTGGTCCGCGACGCAAAGGCGCGGACGGCCGGAGCGGCGGGAACGGTCGGTAGGTGCTGCCAGTCAAATCGGTCAGGGTCATCTTTCGTGGCTGTGGGCGCGCGCTGGGACCCGCCGCGCGGCGGGCGCGGGCGTGCCCGCCCTGCGTTGTTGGCAAGCCGTACATGAATTCTAGCCGAGCCTGGACGGTTTGATGCACACCGTTGCCCGTCTCAGGTGCGTGCCCGCATCTTGCCGGCGACGGTGTCGAGCGCGGACTGGAGTTGGTCGAGTTCGTAGGGTTTTTGCAGCGACAGGTAGGGGAACTCGACGTGGCGCAACAAGGTGTCCCCGTAGCCGGAAGCGAAGATCACCTGCATCACGGGCGCGTCGCCGAGCGCCTTGCGGGCCAGTTCGACGCCCGACATGCCCGGCAGGCTGACGTCGGTGAACAGCACGTCGTAGCGGCCGGCGGCGAGGCGGGACAGCGCATCGTCCGGATGGCCGACGCCGTCCGCATGGTGGCCGAAGGCGCGCAGCATCTCGCATACCAGGTACTGGGAATCGACATTGTCTTCGACCACCAGGATGCGCATGGGCCCGGCAGGCGCTTCCGCGGCGGCCGCGGCAGCGGCGGTCGCCGGGGCCAGCACGCACAGCACGCCCGCGACGCTGCCGTCCTCCGCGCGCAGCGGCGTGAAGTGCAGGTCGTGGGCGCCGTCCGCGCCGTTCGCGCCGCCCGGGCCCGATGGCGAGCGGGCGAAGCCGAACGAGCGGGCCGGGGCGACGGCGGCGTCGCCGTTCCAGGCGCGTTCGAGTTCATCCGGGGCGGCGGCCAGCGGCGGCGGCATGACCGGCGGCACACTGCCGCCCGGCACCTTGCCATAGCCGGGGCCGGCGAGGGCGCCATAAGCGTCGTTGAAGAAGACCGTCATGTCGCGGCCCCATACCATTAGCGCGGGCAACGGCAGGTTGAACAGCAGGTCGGCCGCCATCCGTAGCGGCCAGGGCCATTGTCCGGGTTCACCCAGCCGGGTGGCGGACCAGTCGAAGGAGCTGGAGGAGCGGGCAGGCTGTCCGGTTTGGATCATGGCAGGATGTACAGACTGTTATCTAAACGAAAAGAACGAAATCCTACACCAAATCCGGAATGGCGGGCGGCGCGCACGCGCGCGGGCAGACGGGCAAAAAAAAAGGTTCTTCACGGATTTCCGGGAAAGGCGGCTTGGATCTTGAGGAAGAAGAAGGCGCTGTCCCGGTAACCGTAGGCCATCCGCTTCATCACCTTGATACGGTTGTTGATGCCTTCGAGCTGGCCGGTGTGCATCGGCCAGCGCACTCTGGCCAGGATGCCGCGCCAGTACGGTGTGAGCTTGGCTGCAAATTTTCTTAGCGGCTCGATATCACTGTCGCAGGCCATCGCAAGCCAGGTGCGCCAAGCGACGCGCCACTGCCTGGCACTGCCTGTCTGCCAGAGTTCTTTCAAGCTGGCCTTCATCACGTAGACAGTCATCAAGGCCTGGTTTGCCGCCAGGAGCTCATCGAGCTTTGCCTGTTGGTCGGACGGTACGTTTTGCCGGTTGCGCAGCAAGAGCCAGCGCGCTCGCTTGACGACTTTGCGCTGCGGTAGATTGTCGCGCAGACGATTGGCCTCGTCGACGCGCACACGGTCGATCACTTCACGGCCATACTTGGCGATGACGTGAAACAGGTCGTACACGACACGAGCGTTTGGACAGTGATGCTGTACTTCCAGGTCAAACGCCGTGTTCATGTCCATCGCGACGGCTTCGATCCTGGCGCAACGCGCGGCCCCGAGCCATTCGAAAAATGGTCGGATCGCTTCACGGCTGCGGCCTTCTCCGACCCAGAGCACGCGCCGCGTATCGGCATCGAGCACGACGGTTGCATAGCGATGGCCTTTGAATAGCGCAAACTCGTCCATTACCAGTCGCGTTGGCTGAGCTTCGGGCAACGCAGCCAACTGCCGCTCCAGTCGGGCTCGCTCGATCGTGCGCACCGTTTCCCAATGCAGGCCAGCGAGCTTGCAGATGAACTGACCCCATAAAGTTGGACGGTTAAGTTCGCTAGGCAGCCAAGGCCTGGGTCCTGTACTGAACAGGGCTCAG
>NZ_JBDGIN010000022.1:0-71105 GCF_057657395.1 Telluria sp. Soil_C_11
GATGTCGTTGCCCGCGCCGCCGTACACCAGGTCGGTGCCATCGCCACCGTACAGGGTGTCGTCGCCTTCCTGGCCGTTGAGCTGGTCGTACGTGTTGGGGGTGCTGTTGGCACCGCCATACAGGGTGTCGTTGCCGGTGCCGCCGTAGAGCATGTCGGCGCCATCGGCCCCCATCAGGGTGTCGTTCCCGGCCAGGCCATAGAATACATCGTCGCCGGGACTGCCGGCGAGCCAGGGCAGGGTAGCGGGGGAGTCGTCGCCCGTGGTGCCGACCCTGGCCAGGAAGGTGCCGGGCACGAAGCTGTCCTGCGACAGCACGGGCGCATTATCCAGGTCCAGCCGGAAGTCGTCGGCGTCGACGGTGAAGTTACGGTTGCTGTCGGCGAACAGTATGGTCTTGCCGTTCTGCTGGAAGGTCCACAACTGCAGGAAATCCTGCCCCAGGTCGTCCGCCCCCGGTACCGCCTGGCCGATGCTGGCGTTGAAGTTCCCGAAGCCGGCGGGCAGCTCTCCGCGGAATACCGCACCGCTGACGAACGCTCCCGACACAAAGCGCAGACCGATCGCCAGGCGGTCGCCTTCGGCTTCGTTGAAATCGGTGATCGTCACCGGTGCGCTGACGTGCGAGGACAGCTCGCCGATGTCCGAAGCCGTACCGGCCTGCCAATAGTCGAGGCGGAACACGTCGGCACCGTCGCCGCCCCTGAGCACATGCGCGGCGCCCGCGGTGTACACTTCCAGCAGGTCGTCGCCGCTGCCGCCGTCGAGGGTGTCGGCCTGGCTGCCTTCGCCAAAGCCCGCGCCCAGGATCGTCAGCTGGTCATTGCCCGCGCCGCCGTACAGGACGTCGGCCCCGGCGCCGCCATTGAGCATATCGTCGCCATCGCCCCCCTCGAGGATATCGTTGCCGTCGTTGCCGTAGATCTGGTCGTTGTCGCCGCCACCGTCGAGGTGGTCCTGGCCGGCGCCGCCGTAGAGCTGGTCATTGCCCAGTCCACCCAGCAGCGTGTTGGTGGCGCTGGCGTCGTCCAGCGACTGGCTGCCGTCGGCGTTCCTGCCGCCGTCGGCATACAACTGGTCGGCATCGTTGCCGCCGTCGACGATGTCGTTGCCCGCGCCGCCGTACACCAGGTCGGTGCCATCGCCACCGTACAGGGTGTCGTCGCCTTCCTGGCCGTTGAGCTGGTCGATGGTGCTGTAAACGTTGGCACCGCCATACAGGGTGTCCTTGCCGGTGCCGCCGTAGAGCATGTCGGCGCCATCGGCCCCCATCAGGGTGTCGTTCCCGGCCAGGCCATAGAATACATCGTCGCCGGGACTGCCGGCGAGCCAGGGCAGGGTAGCGGGGGAGTCGTCGCCCGTGGTGCCGACCCTGGCCAGGAAGGTGCCGGGCACGAAGCTGTCCTGCGACAGCACGGGCGCATTATCCAGGTCCAGCCGGAAGTCGTCGGCGTCGACGGTGAAGTTACGGTTGCTGTCGGCGAACAGTATGGTCTTGCCGTTTTGCTGGAAGGTCCACAACTGCAGGAAATCCTGCCCCAGGTCGTCCGCGCCCGGTATCGCCTGGCCGATGCTGGCGTCGAAGTTACCGAAGCCGGCGGGCAGCTCCCCGCGGAATACCGCACTACTGAGGAACGCTCCCGCCACGAAGCGCACGCCGATCGCCAGGCGGTCGCCTTCGGCTTCGTTGAAATCGGTGATCGTCACCGGTGCGCTGACGTGCGAGGACAGCTCGCCGATGTCCGAAGCCGTACCGGCCTGCCAATAGTCGAGGCGGAACACGTCGGCACCGTCGCCGCCCCTGAGCACATGCGCGGCGCCCGCGGTGTACACTTCCAGCAGGTCGTCGCCGCTGCCGCCGTCGAGGGTATCGGCCTGGCTGCCTTCGCCATAGACCCCGCCCATGATCGTCAGCTGGTCATTGCCCGCGCCGCCGTACAGGACGTCGGCCCCGGCGCCGCCACTGAGCAGGTCATCGCCGTTTCCCCCCTCGAGGATATCGTTGCCGTCGTTGCCGTAGATCTGGTCGTTGTCATCTCCACCGTCGAGGTGGTCCTGGCCGGCGCCGCCGTAGAGCAGGTCGTTGCCCAGTCCACCCAGCAGCGTGTTGGTGGCGCTGGCGTCGTCCAGCGACGGGCTGCCGTCGGCATTCTTGCCGCCGTCGGCATACAACTGGTCGCCATCGTTGCCACCGTACAAGGTGTCATTGCCCGAGCCGCCGTACAGCACATCGATGCCATCGTCGCCGTACAGCGTGTCGTCGTCCTCCTGGCCGTAGAGCTGGTCGATGGTGCCGTAGGCACTTGTGCCGCCGTGGAGACTATCGTTGCCGCGGCCACCATACAGGGTGTCTGCGCCGCCATTGCCCATCATAATGTCGTTGCCGCCCAGGCCGTAGGCAATGTTATCTCCGTCCGTTCCCGGATAGGTATTTGGTTCGTCATTCCCACGCCAGACGACAAAGTTGTCGACGAAGTCGTCCAGTGTCAGGGCCTGCACTTTGCCATCGATACTGGGCAAGTAGAGGAGCAAGTCGACTTCACTGAACTGTCCATCGTCGTTCGCGTCGACCCACACTTCAAGGCGCTGAAGGGCACTGTTGTACTGCCAGTTGACGTCTGCGAATCCGTCATGCACGCGTTCAGCCGGTAGCTGAATGCCCTGGTTAGTGCCGTTATAGGTATCGAAGACATGCTCCGCCGGATCACTGTGTTCATTGAAGGCGAGCGGCAGGTTATTGCTGAATGAAGGCAAGTCGATACGGTCGCGGCCATTGGGATCCGACGCACTGCGTCCGAACGCGACGATGGTATCGATGGTTGTCGGGGCACTATCGGACCGTGGCAGGCCGAAGCCGAACCGGAAGATGTCATCGCCGGCACCACCATCGAGCGTATCCGCGCCCGGACCACCGATCAGGACATCATTGCCGGCGCCCCCATGCAGCATGTCGATGTCATCTCCACCGTCGAGCGTGTCGTTTCCGTCCCCACCGAAGAGTTCGTCAGTCCCTCCCTCACCATAGAGTATGTCGTCGGATCCGAGACCATTGAGCAAGTCCGCCTCGGCACCACCCCAGAGCGTATCCGCGTAGGAGCCCCCGACAACGTTGTCCTTGCCGTCGCCCCCATTAATCAGGCTGTTGAACGCGCCGCCTGTGATGGTGTCGTCACCAGCGCCACCGTAGAACTGATGCGTGGTGTCATACCCCGATGCGATCGCCTGGGCAAGCGTGCCGGGCAGCCGAACATCGTCGTTCCCGCCAAGCGCATCGTATTGGCTTCCGTCGGGATAGGCACCTGCGGTGACCGACGCGAAGTTAATCGAGTCGTCTCCCTGGGTAAACAGGGAATCGGTCACATCGGTGACCGTTACGGTGATCGCCTGCCTGGTCACCAGGCTTCCGTCGGATACCTGCACCGTGACGTTATAGACGTTGTCGGCCCCGATATCGGTCGGGTTTTCATAATTCGGGGCGGAACGGAAGACAAGCGCTCCGGTTGTCGGATTGATCGCGAACTTGTCGACATCGTCTCCCTCGAACAGCGAATAGGTCAGGGAACTGCTGTCGGCGTCGCTTGCGCTCACCATGCCGACGGCAGTCGTGTTCTCTTGAACATTGAACGCATCTGGCGAAGTGAAAACGGGCGCGGCGGTGTTTTCCGCGACATCAGTCACCACCACTTGAATCGCCTGAGACGTGACGTTGCTGCCATCCGAGACCTGTACGGTCGCGTTGTACACGTTGTCGCCGCCTGCATCTGCCGGCGCCTCGAAATCCGGCGCCACCTTGAACGTCAGCACGCCAGTGTTCGCGTCAATTGACAGCAGGTTGGCGTCGTCAAGCGCTGCCAGGGAATAGACCAGCGTGGTGCCGGGGTCGGGGTCGGTAGCGCTTACCGTCCCGATGGCGGTCGTGTTCTCGACCGTGTTAAACGTCTCCGGGGAGGTGATCTTCGGCGCGGCCGTGTTTTCGGCAACGTCCGCCACAGTCACTGCAATGGCTTGCAGGGTGATGTGCGTTCCATCCGAAACCTGGAGCGTAACATGGTAGGTGTTGTCGTTGTCCTGATCGGCCGGGGTTTCGAAGTCTGGCGCGGTGTTGAAACTCAGTACACCGGTTTCCGCCCCGATGGTGAATAATGCGCCATCGCCAAGCGAGCTAAGCGAATAGACCAGCGTGGTGCCTGGATCGGGGTCGGTGGCACTGACGGTGGCAACGCTGGTGGTATTCTCGGGGATGCTGAACGCGGCTGGCGAGGTGAATTCCGGCGGAGTACCGGGTGCTCCGCCGCCCCTGGTATAGGTGCCGCTGGCGTCCGTGATGGTATCGACCGATCCCTGGTCGAATATCTGGGTGCGCTGGGCCTCGGTGAAGGTGAGATTGCTGGCGACGATGGCATCGCTGCCGGGCCCGCCACGGATCAGCAGGGCCGTGCCGACATCGCTGACCGTGAATGTGGTGCCGCTCGTGTTGCTGCTGCCGATGCTGCCGAAGCGCTCGATGGTCTTGTTCGACAGGTCCAGGCTCGCGCTGGCGGTCTGCATCTGTTCCGTGAAGTTGCCACCGCTGAAACCGGCAAAGGCGTCGATCACCGCCTGGTCGACGATGATCGTGGCGCCACTGCCGCCGTTGAACAACAGCTGCTCCATGTTCTGGTAACTGGCCCGGGTCAGGTCGAATGGCCCGGCACCACCGATGGCGAGGGTATCGGAGCCGGCACCACCATCGATCACATCGCCGGCACCGAGCTGCCCGATTGCCTGTACATTGATCCGGTCGCTGCCATCGTTGGCGTGGATGGTGTCCCGTCCGGTGGACAGGATGAAGGCGTCGGTGACACCACTGCCGGTCACCGTCAGGTCCACGCCATCGCGCAGGTAGACGGCGGCTGCGTTGCCGCCCTCATTGACGATCGAGACCTGTTCGATGCCCACCAGCTGGGCCAACTGGTCGAGCCGGTAGGTGCCCGGACCGTTCAGCTGCAGGGTGTCGTTGCCGCCACCGCCGCTGATCTGGTCGCCGGGGTTCAGGGTCTGGGCATTTGCGCTGATCAGGCTGTCCTCGCCACCGCCATTGACAATGTCGTCTGCCGTGGTCAGCTTGATCGTCGCGCCACCGTTGCCGCCCCTGGTATAGGTGCCGCTGGCGTCCGTGATGGTATCGACCGATCCCTGGTCGAATATCTGGGTGCGCTGGGCCTCGGTGAAGGTGAGATTGCTGGCGACGATGGCATCGCTGCCGGGCCCGCCACGGATCAGCAGGGCCGTGCCGACATCGCTGACCGTGAATGTGGTGCCGCTCGTGTTGCTGCTGCCGATGCTGCCGAAGCGCTCGATGGTCTTGTTCGACAGGTCCAGGCTCGCGCTGGCGGTCTGCATCTGTTCCGTGAAGTTGCCACCGCTGAAACCGGCAAAGGCGTCGATCACCGCCTGGTCGACGATGATCGTGGCGCCACTGCCGCCGTTGAACAACAGCTGCTCCATGTTCTGGTAACTGGCCCGGGTCAGGTCGAATGGCCCGGCACCACCGATGGCGAGGGTATCGGAGCCGGCACCACCATCGATCACATCGCCGGCACCGAGCTGCCCGATTGCCTGTACATTGATCCGGTCGCTGCCATCGTTGGCGTGGATGGTGTCCCGTCCGGTGGACAGGATGAAGGCGTCGGTGACACCACTGCCGGTCACCGTCAGGTCCACGCCATCGCGCAGGTAGACGGCGGCTGCGTTGCCGCCCTCATTGACGATCGAGACCTGTTCGATGCCCACCAGCTGGGCCAACTGGTCGAGCCGGTAGGTGCCCGGACCGTTCAGCTGCAGGGTGTCGTTGCCGCCACCGCCGCTGATCTGGTCGCCGGGGTTCAGGGTCTGGGCATTTGCGTTGATCACGTTGTCCTCGCCACCGCCATTGACGATGTCGTCTGCCGTGGTCAGGAAAATGTGGCTATCGTCGACATCGGTAACGCTCACCGCGATTGCCTGGGAAGTGACGTTGGTGCCGTCTGTGACCTGGACCGTCAGATTGTAGATATTGTCGCGACCAGAATCCGACGGTGCTTCAAAATCTGGGGCTATCCTGAAACTCAATGCACCGGTGTTTGCATCGATCGTGAACAGGCTTGCGTCGTCAAGTGCCGCGAGCGTGTAACTCAGCGTGGACCCGGGGTTTGCATCCGTAGCATGTACGATGCCGACTGCAGTAGTGTTCTCGGCGACATTGAATTTGTCTTGCGATATGAATACCGGCGGGGAATTACCAATAACGCCAATAAAGTCACTAATAGTCAGGGCAAGGTTCTGCGCGTTGCGTAATTCAATGGCGAAATTCGCGGTTGCGGTACCTGTTGTGTTGACATATACAAAGGTACTACTGCCAATATTCGCGTACCAGACGCCATTCGCTATCGCGGTCTTGTTTCCCCAAGCGAGATCGGTGGGGCCCAATAGTGCACTCAGGTCGATCTTGTCGACGCCGGCTTGGAAATCCGAGATCACATCGGAACCAGAACCGGATGGTGAATTGGATTCGTTGAAGTAAGCGAATATGTCGGCGCCAGCCCCTCCGGTTAATGTATCGGCGCCATCGCCGCCCTGCAATACATCGTTGCCGCCGCCCCCATTCAATATGTCACGCGCTGAACCGCCGATCAGCGAATTATCGTCGATCGAGCCAGTCACGTTGACTGCCGCTACAGACCGCGAGGCATCGACGTTTTCGAAGCCAGTAACGGTGACGTTTTGAGAGCCAGTATCCTGGTCATTCGAAGAAAGGTTAATGGTTGCAGTTTGGTTGACAATTAGCGTATCAATACCAGTACCGCCGTCGATGACGGTTCCCTTCTGGTTGTTTTGATAAGTGATGATGTCGTTTCCAGCGCCGCCGCTGAGCGTGTCTTGCCCACCGCCACCCACGATAATATCATTGCCAGACCCGCCGGTCAGTTGATTGGCGCCGGCATTGCCGGTCAAGGAGACTGCCGAGGTCGAGCCGGACGCCGAGACATTTTCGAAGCCGGTGACGGTGACATTCGCCGAGCCTATGTCTTGGTCGGCCGCCGTCAGATCGATGGTCGTGCTCTGGTTGAGTACCAGGGTATCAATGCCGATCCCTCCATCGATGAAGGTGTTGGCGGCGTCGTTCTGGTAGGTGATCCTGTCGTTCCCCGCTCCGCCGGACAATCTATCGGCGCCGCCCCCGCCGGCGATGATGTCGTTGGCCGAGCCACCTGTAAGGATGTTTGCACCGCTTGCCCCGGTAAGGTTCAGTACGCCGTTAGAAGCGGAACCGTTGACGTTTTCAAAACCGGTGAGTGTCACATTGGTCGAACCGACATCCTGGTTGGGAGCGGAAAGATTAATTGAGGCAGTCTGGTTGACGATAAGCGTATCGATGCCGGTACCGCCATCGATAATTGTCCTTCGTTTGTCGTTTTGGTAGGTAATGGTGTCGTTTCCGGCGCCGCCCTGGAGTGTGTCGGCGCCGCCGCCGCCAACTATGATATCGTCTCCCGATGTCCCGGTCAGTACTTCATCCCTTTTTGTTCCAGTCAAGGTGGCCATATTATGCCTCTCTCAATCAGGATGGATCCTTGGATCCGCCTCGTTGTTAATGTTTTTTGCAGGTGCCGAAAGATGATTATTTGATTCCCTGGGGTGAACCGTTTTATCGGCATATTGATGGCTCTGGTCGCCGCAGTCGAGATCCGGGAACGAATTGAAGTGATCCCGGTCATCTGATTCAGGTCGGGTAAATTCTGGCAACTGTTTGTTATCCCGGAAATAATGAATAAATTCGACGGTTTAGTCCTGGAATTTCTCGTTTTCAAATCGGCTGTAAATACTATCTACCAATCTAATATCAATGACAGCCGCTTGGTAGGGTACTTTTATCCTGTTTGGTATGGTCTTTTTGTACTGCTTGCCACCAGTGAGCAGAGCCGGGGCACGATTGGGAAAAATTTAACTGAACAATTCGTATTGCGTTCTTGTGTAATCTTGACAGGCAAATCAGATGAGTTAAGCCGGGTAAATGATGGCAGCTGGAACAATTCCGATACATGTACTCGTCGGGTTCTAAAGTCGGCCGTTATAATCCAAGATAATCGAGCGGTAACTTATCCAGCGAAATGTGCCGGCCAGCGATAAGGACCATGGGAGAAGTTCATCATTGGTTCGTCGTCCTGCCGGAGACGTCCCTGGCCACGGCGATGGAAGTCGGCGAGCGCATCCGTGCCGGTATTGCGCGGGCCCCCTTGCTGGACAAGCCGAGGCTGCAGGTCACGGTGTCGATCGGCGTGGCGTCGATGGAACAAAAACAGGGTATCAACGACCTGTTCGCCGCGGCGGATGCGGCCGTCTACCTTGCCAAGAACGAGGGGCGCAACCAGGTGCGCTCGCATGAGCACGTTCCGGTCCCGGGCTCCGGCTCACGGCCCTGAGCACGTCACGGCGGATCCCGCTTCAAGCGCTCCGCAGCAGAATCCACCCATCATTTTCCAGACGAATAGACGGACACGTGCGCCCGGCGATGGCGCCGTCGCGCCACGCGGGAAGCGAACCCGTCCATAGTGTTTCAATCGTGCTAACAAAATGTAAGGACAGCGTTACAATCCGTGAACATTTTTGCAGAATCGACCAACCCCTTCTCGTGAGCCGCCGGCTTGCCTGGAAGATGACAGACGCATCATATGGACCAATGCATTACCCGCCTCCCCACGGGCATTCCCGAACTCGACGCGATCCTGCGTGGCGGCCTGCTGCGCGGCCGCATCCATCTGGTCGAAGGCCGTCCGGGCACCGGCAAGACCACCATCGGCCTGCGCTATCTGATCGAAGGCGTCAAGGCCGGCGAAACCTGCCTGTATGTGACCTTGTCGGAGACCCGCCAGGAGTTGCTGGCCACGGCGCAGAACCACAACTGGTCGCTGCAGGGCATCCATATCAGCGAGCGGATGCCGGTCGACCAGGCCTTCAACCAGGAGCAAAGCGTGCTGCTGCCGGCCGACAGCGAGTTGTCGAAGCTGGTCGACGCCATCGCCGCCACGGTCCGCGAACACCAGCCGTCGCGCGTGGTGATCGATTCGATGGCCGAGATCCGCCTGCTGGCCCAGGACAGCTCGCATTACCGGCGCCAGATCATCCAGCTGCGCCACCAGCTGACCTCCCTGGGCGCGACCATCCTGCTGCTCGACGACCAGACCTCGGCCAAGCCCGAATACGAGCTGCAAAGCGCCGTGCATGGCGTGCTGTGCCTGGAGATGCGCGACCGCAGCTTCGGCTCGGCCAGGCGCACGCTGTGCGTCACCAAGCTGCGCGGCGGCGACTTCCAGAGCGGCTGGCACGACTTCGCGATCACGACCGGCGAAGTGCTGGTCTTCCCCAGCCTGATCGCGGAAGAGCACAGCCGTCCGCACCAGACCGCCGAACTGCTCAGCCGCGCGCCCGGACTGGACGCCCTGATGGGCGGCGGCCTTGTCTCGGGCACCTCGACGATGATCGTCGGCCCGTCCGGCGTCGGCAAGTCGACGCTCGCCCTGCAGTACGCGATCTCCCTGATCGACGCCGGCGAAAAGGCGGCCTATTTCACCTTCGACGAAAGCGAGATGACCCTGCGCTCCCGCATGATCAATCACATGGGCAGCGAGGAAGGGCAGGACGATCCGCCCGGCTTCCTGATCACGCGCATCAACCCGTCGCGCATTTCGCCGGGCGCCTTCGTCTGGCGCGTGCGCCGCCATGTGGAAGACCACGATGTGCGCCTGGTGATCATCGACAGCGTCAACTCCTACCTGGACGTGATCCGCGAAGAACGCGCCATGCTGCTGCAGATGAACGAGCTGTTCGCCTATCTCGCCAACATGGGCGTGATGTCGATCGTGATCGGCGCCCATTCGGCCAACCTGGACACCTCGCGCGAACCGGACGCACTCAGCCTGATGACGGACAACATGATCTCGCTGCGTTTCTACGAGCGTGACGGCGACGTACGCAAGGCCATTTCCGTGCTGAAGAAGCGCCATGGCCGGCACAGCCACGAGATCCGCGAATTCCTGCTGACCGAGGACGGGGTCGAGGTGGGAGACAAGATCACGGCGGTGCACAACCTGATGGCCGGCGTGATCGGGGCCGTCTGACGCCATGGTCACGGCCGTTTTCGACCTTCCGGCGCCGCACACGGTGCCGGTGCTGGCGCCGTTCGGCCGCGATGCCGACGCCGTGCGTTCCGTGCTCGACGAGGACGGCATACCCAGCGCGATCTGCGCCAGCGCGGCCGAGCTGTACGCCCATGTCGACGAGCACGCGCTGCTGCTGGTGATCACCGAAGAAGGACTGGCGGCCTGCTCGCACGCCGAGCTGGGCGCGCTGCTGCGGGCCCAGCCGATCTGGTCGGATATCCCCATCATCGCGCTGACCGGCAGCAAGCGCGCACCGAGTGCCGGCAGCCGGCTCGCCGCGCTGGCCGAACTGGGGAACGTCACCATGATCCACCGGCCGCTGTCGCGCGAAGCCCTGCGCATGGCGCTCGGCTCGGCGCGCCGCACCCGCCTGCTGCAATACCAGATCCGCGACCAGCTGGCGGCCCTGGCCGGGCATGCCGGCGAACTCGAACGGCGCGTCGAGGAGCGCAGCGCGGCGCTGGCCAGGGAAATCGAGGAGCGCAAACGCGCCGAGGCAGCCCTGCTGGAAGCGCGCCGCATGGAATCGCTGGGGCGCCTGACCGGCGGCGTCGCGCACGATGTCAACAACCTGCTGCAGGTGATCTCCGGCGCCGTCGAGCTGCTGCGCCTCCTGACCCGTACGGCGGACGACAGCCGCATCGAACGCGCGCTGACCAGCATCGGCCGCGCCACTGGCAAAGGGGCCAAGCTGACCGGGCAACTGCTTGCCTATGGGCGCCGCCATCCGCTGGCCAGTACCGCCATCGACCTGCAGGCGCAGATCGGCGAACTGGAGGACCTGCTGCGCCAGGCGCTGGGCGCCGGCATCACGTTCGAGGTGCGCGCCGACGCCGGGCTGTGGCCGGTCTTCGCCGATCCGACCCAGCTCGAAGTGGCGCTGCTGAACCTGGCCATCAATGCGCGCGACGCCATGCCGCATGGGGGTAGCGTCAGGCTCGTGCTGGACAACCGCAGCCTGCCGGATGCCCGCCATGCCGATGCCGCCCTGCCGTCCGGCGACTACGTCTGCCTGGCGCTGGAAGACGAAGGCAGCGGCATGAGTGACGAAACGGCGGCCAGCGCCTTCGAGCCCTTCTTCACCACCAAGCCTGCCGGCGTGGGCACGGGCCTCGGCCTGTCCCAGGTGCAGGGCTTTGCGCGCCAGAGCGGCGGCCATGCCTACCTGGAGCGGCGGTCCGGCGGTCTCACCGTCGGCATCCTGCTGCCGCGCGCGGCCGACGTTCCCAGCGCCCGGCCGGCGGCGCCCGAGGCGGGCGCCGACCTTCCGCCGGGATTGCGCGTGCTGTGCGTCGAGGACGATGCGATGGTGCGCGAGCAGGCCGTCGCCCTGCTGCAGGCGCTCGGCTGCGAGGTGGTCGAGGCCGCGAGCGGCGACGCCGCGCTGGCGCTGGGCTGCGACGGCATCGACGTGGTGCTGTCCGACGTCATGATGCCCGGCTCGCTGGACGGCATCGGCCTGGCCGCGGCCTTCCGCGCGCGGCGTCCGCGCCTGCCGATCGTGCTGGCCAGCGGCTATGTGCTGGCGCCGGAGCGCCTGCGGGAACTGGAAGTGGAATTCATCCGGAAGCCTTATGCGCTGCAGGATATGGGAAGTGCGATCGCACGGGCGAGGCAATGGGGTCTCGAGACTGTTGCGCCGTCGCATGTTAAGCTGTAACACTTGAAAAGGGCAAATCGATGAACGAACTGGTAAAGACAGGTATCGCCGGGCTCGACGAAGTACTGCACGGAGGATTTCCTCGTAACAACAACCTAATCGTCGAAGGTCCGCCCGGGTCGGGCAAGACCACGTTCGGGCTGGGTTTCATTTACCACGGCGCCCAGGACTACGACGAGCCCGGCGCCATCGTGTCGTTCGAACTCGATCCGGGCAAGCTGCTGCGCGACGCGGCCGGCTTCAACTGGGACCTGCAGGGCATGATCGACCAGGGCAAGATCAAGATCATCCAGACCAGCCCGGCCGTGCTGTTGAGCGAGTTCCGCAGCGGCGACGGCGCCTTCGCCGCCGCGCTGGTGGCGATGGGCGCCAAGCGCCTGCTGATCGACGGCCTGACGCCGCTGCGCCTGTACGCCGACGTGCACGACATGCCGTTCCGCGAGGACGTCCACCTCCTCATCGAAGGCCTCACGCGCCTGGGCGTGACCACCATGGTGACGGCCGAGCGCGACGAGACGCTGGCCGGCGTGCTGGCGCACGAGCGCTTCGTGTTCGACACCATCATCTCGCTCTCGCTCGGCGAAGCGCGGCGCCGGGCGACCCGCCACCTGACGGTGATGAAGTCGCGCGGCCAGGATTTCATCGGCGGCAGCCACACCATGCGGATCGAGCCGGAGATCGGCGTGCACGTGTACCGCCGCGCCCAGTCGCGCCCGGTCACCTCGGCCGACCAGCCGACCTCGGAACGGCGCCTGTCGACCGGTTCGCCGGCCATCGACAAGATGATGGACGGCGGCATCTACGAAGGCTCGGTGACGCTGGTGAGCGGCATCTCCGGCACCGGCAAGACCGTGTTCAGCGTCCAGTTCCTGAGCGACGCCATCAAGCATGGCCACAAGGCGCTGCTGGTGAGCCTGGACGAGCATCCGCGCCAGTTGATCCGCAACGCCAAGTCGCTCGGTTTCGACCTGCAGGGCCTGATCGACGCGGGCAAGCTGTTCATCCACTACGAGTCGCCGCTGGAACTCGAACTGGACGTGCACTTCGACCGCATCGTCAAGCTGGTCGAGCAGGAAGACATCGACTGCATCGTGCTCGATTCGGTGGCCGTGTATGAAATGACCAGCGTCAGCGAGGTCGCCGACTACCTGTACGCGCTGGCCAGCTTCTTCAAGAACCGTCTGGCCACGACCCTGTTCAACTACGAGAGTCCGGAATTGCTGGGCGTGTCGCAGATCAGCGAGGAACTCAAGGGTTCGCACCTGGTCGACAACATCATCCTGCTCAACTACGTGGAAATCTCCACCGTCCTGCGCCGGGCGCTGGCCGTGCCCAAGGTGCGCGGCAGCCGCAACGTGCAGGTCACGCGCGAATACGAGATCGGCGTCGGCGGCCTGGTGCTGATCGAAGAACGCGACAGCGATACCCCGGCCGTGCCGCAACTGCCGTTCTCGTCCTACTACGGCCTGCTGTCACGCTCGCCTTCGCGCCAGAGCCCGGCCATCGAAGAAGCGCTGGCCAGCGGCGCCCCGCTACCCGACTCGGCGCGCCTGCCGACCGAAACACCCAGGTGATTACGGCCGAACTGCCAGACAAGCCGCCGGTCGACTGGGACGACTGGCAGACGCCGCTACGGCAGTTCACCGAAGCGACGGGCCTCGTCACGTCTGCCTACGACGCGGCCGGCGTGCGCCAGATCGGCCCCCTGACGGGTTCGCGCATGGCGAAACTGCTGGCGGAGCGTTCGACCCTGTGGCACGAGGACGGCCCCGGCACGGCGTACGAGCGCACGCTGGTGCGGGAGGCGTGCGCGCAGCGGGCGTCGGTCGCGGGACAGTTCGGCGAAGGCTTCCGCGTGTGCACCCAGCCGCTCCTGCTGCGCGGCCAGGTGTACGGGGTGCTGGTGTTCGGCTGGCGCTTCGCGGACTTCAGCTCGCCGCTGGCCTGCGAGCGTATCGCCAAGCAGATCGGGCTGGCCGGCCATCTGCTGTGGAACGAGGCGCGCCTCGATGCGCCCGTGTCCGACCAGCGCATGAGCACCTATGCCGGTCTGCTGAAGACTCTCTCGACGACGCTCGACCGCCAGCGCGAAACCATCGACGACCTGACGCGCGTGAACCGGACCCGCGAACTGTTCCTGGCGACGGTCTCGCACGAGATGCGCACGCCCCTGTCGGCGATCTCGATGCGCATCGAACTGCTGTTGCGCACCATGCCCGAGCTGCCGCCGAAAGCGGTCAGCGGACTCGAATCGATGCGCGTGCACGTGCGCCAGGAAGTGGGCATGGTCGAAGACCTGATCGACGCGGCGCGCACGCTGACCGGGCAGATGTCGATCGCACGCGCGCCGGTCGTGCTGGGACAGGTGCTGCGCGACGCCATCTCGACGGTGGAAGTCCAGGCGAACGCCAAGGAGATCCTGGTGCAGGTCACGCCGTCCGACTACGGCGACGATATCCGCTTCGAGGCGGACGGCCGGCGTCTGCAGCAGGTGATCTGGAACCTGCTGGTCAACGCGGTGAAATTCACGCCGATGGGCGGCAGCATCCGCATCGAGATCCGGCAGTCCGGGGGCATGGTCGAGATCGACGTCATCGACTCAGGCCAGGGCATCGAAGCGGAAGACCTGCCGCACGTGTTCGGCGCCTTCAGGCTGCAGCAGCACGACAATGCCGCCGGACTCGGACTGGGCCTCTACATCGCGCGCCGCATCGTCGAACTGCACGAGGGCACGCTCAGCGTCAGCAGCGCCGGCCGCGGCCAGGGCGCCACCTTCGCGATCCGCCTGCCTCTCGTCGCCGGCTGATTGCGGTTCCCCTAGAACCTTGTGCCACCGAATGGGAATTAACCGGTGAACAGTCGCTGTTCGCCGTCGCGCCCCAGTGGGTGCGCGGGAAGCCGAGAAGGGGATTTATCATGCGCACGACAATGGCATTGACACTGGCCCTGCTGCTGGGAGGCTGTGCCGCCACGCAGGCGGAGCGGGCCGCGCAGCAGCAGCGCGAAGTGGACGAGATGATCGCGGTGTACGGACCGGCCTGCGAACGGCTGGGCAATGCGCGCGATTCCGAGCAGTGGCGCTCCTGCATCCTCTCGCTGGACACCAAGAACGCCATCCAGCGCTACCGGACCACGCCGACGACGACCAGCTGCTTCGGCCATCGCGGCTTCTTCAACTGCTCGACGTTCTAGAGGATCGCCAGCAGGCCGTCCAGGCCCGTGAAATTCAGCGCCACGTCGGCCTGCGCGCGCACCACCGGCTTGGCGCGGAACGCCACCGACAGCCCGGCGATGCCCATCATCTTCAGGTCGTTGGCGCCGTCACCCATCACGATGGCCTGGCGCGGGTCGATGCCGAGTTCCGCGCACACGCGCTGCACGGTGCGCATCTTTTCCTCGGCGTCGACGATGCCGCCGACCACGCGTCCGGTCAGCACGCCGCCCTCCGCTTCGAGCACGTTGGCGTGCACGTAGTCCAGGCCCAGCCGGGTCTTCAGGCGCTCGGTGAAGAAGGTGAAGCCGCCCGACACCAGCAGGGTCTTCAGGCCGGCGGCCTGCACCGCCTCCAGCATCGCTTCGCCGCCCGGCGAGATGCGCAGGCGCTCTTCGTACACGCGCCCGAGCGCCTCGACCGGCAAGCCTTCGAGCAGCGCCACGCGGCGCTTCAGGCTTTCCGAGAAATCCAGTTCGCCGCGCATGGCGGCCTCGGTGATCGCCGACACCTGCGGCTTCAGGCCCTGCATGTCGGCGATCTCGTCGATGCACTCGATGGTGATCAGGGTCGAGTCCATGTCCATCGCGACCAGCCTGAAGTCGGCCAGGCTGCGGCCGGCGTCGATGAAGGTGGCGTCGACGCCGGCCGCATGCGCGGCGGCCTCCACCTCGGCCTTCAGTTGCGGCGTGAAGTCGAAGCCGTCGCAGCGCAGCGCGTGCGCGTGGATGGCGGTGCTGCTGCGCGGCCTGGCCAGGCTGGCGACCTGCGCGAGCAAGGCCTGGCCGGCCGCGGGGGCTTGGAGGATCAGTTTTTTGGACATGGCGGATTAGGCGAGTAATTGTTTGATGGTTTGCTTGACCTGGTTCACGCGCGCCGGCAGGTCCGGCATCGCGGCCGTGATGCGCAGCTTGTCCTGGCCGGCCAGCTTGACGTGGCGGTTCTTCTGGATCAGCGTGATGATCTTGATCGGGTCGATCGGCGGCTTTTCCATGAACTGCAGGTTGGCCGCTTCCGCATGGGCGTCGATCTTGACGATGCCGACCTGTTTGGCGGCGATGCGCAGGCGGTGGGTCTCGATCAGGGCCTTCACCGCATCCGGCAGCTTGCCGAAGCGGTCGATCAGCTCTTCCTGCATGTCGTCGATGCGGTCCTGGGTCTCGCAGTTCGCCAGGCGTTTATAAATCGACAGGCGCTCGTGGACGTCGCCGCAGAAGTCGGACGGCAGCAGGGCCGGCACGTGCAGGTTGATCTCGGTGGTCGAGGACAGCGGCGCGGCCAGGTCCGGCTCGCGGCCGGCCTTCAGCGCCTTCACGGCCTCGTTCAGCATGTCGGAATACAGCTGGAATCCGACCTCCAGCATTTCGCCGGACTGGTTCTCGCCCAGCACTTCGCCGGCGCCGCGGATCTCGAGGTCGTGCATGGCGAGGTAGAAGCCGCTGCCCAGTTCCTCCATCGCCTGGATCGCGTCCAGGCGGCGCTGCGCCTGCTTGGTCAGGTTCAGGGCGTCGTTCACCAGCAGGTAGGCGTAGGCCTGGTGGTGCGAACGGCCGACGCGGCCGCGCAGCTGGTGCAGCTGGGCCAGGCCGAACTTGTCGGCGCGGTGCATGATGATGGTGTTCGCGGTCGGCACGTCGATGCCGGTCTCGATGATGGTCGTGCACAGCAGGATGTTGAAGCGCTGCGCCACGAAATCGCGCATCACCTTTTCCAGGTCGCGCTCGTGCATCTGGCCGTGGGCCACGCCGATGCGCGCCTCGGGCAGCAGTTCGCGCAGCATGGCCAGGCGGTTCTCGATGGTCTCGACCTCGTTGTGCAGGAAGTACACCTGGCCGCCGCGCTTCAGTTCGCGCAGGACCGCTTCGCGGATGATGGAGCCGTCTTCGCTGCGGACAAAGGTCTTGATGGCCAGGCGCTTCTGCGGCGCGGTGGCGATCACGGAGAAGTCGCGCAGGCCTTCCAGCGCCATGCCCAGCGTGCGCGGGATCGGGGTCGCGGTCAGGGTCAGCACGTCGACTTCGGCGCGCAGGGCCTTCAGCGCTTCCTTCTGGCGCACCCCGAAGCGGTGCTCCTCGTCGATGATGACCAGGCCGAGGCGCGTGAACTTCACGTCCGGCGACAGCAGTTTGTGGGTGCCGATCACGATGTCGACGGTGCCGTCGGCCATGCCCTTGATGGCGTTGTTGATCTCCTTGCCGGTGCGGAAGCGCGACAGCTCGGCGATGCGCACCGGCCAGTCGGCGAAGCGGTCGCTGAAGGTTTGCGCATGCTGCTCGGCCAGCAGGGTGGTCGGGGCCAGGATCGCCACCTGCTTGCCACCCATGACGGCGATGAAGGCGGCGCGCAGCGCGACTTCGGTCTTGCCGAAGCCGACGTCGCCGCACACCAGGCGGTCCATCGGGCGGCCCGAGGTCATGTCCTTGATGACGTTGGCGATCGCCTCGGCCTGGTCCGGGGTCTCGTCGAAGCCGAAGCTCTGGGCGAAGTTCTGGTAGTCGACCGCCGAGTATTCGAAGGAGTGGCCCTGGCGCGCGGCGCGGCGCGCATACAGGTTCAGCAGCTCGGCGGCGGTGTCGCGCACCTGCTCGGCGGCCTTTTTCTTGGCCTTGTCCCACTGGCCGGAGCCGAGCGTGTGCAGGGGCGCGTCTTCCGGCGAGGCCCCGGAGTAGCGCGAGATCACGTGCAGCTGCGACACCGGCACGTACAGCTTGGTCTCCTTGGCGTATTCCAGGTGCAGGAACTCGGTGTCGCCTTCGCCGAGGTCCATGCTGATCAGGCCCATGTAGCGGCCGATGCCGTGGTTGATGTGCACCACCGGGTCGCCGATCTTCAGTTCCGACAGGTCGCGCACCATCGACTCGACCTGCGACGTGGCTTCCTGCTTCTTCCTGCCGGCGCGCTTGCCTCCGCCGGCGTACAGCTCGGTCTCGGTGATGAACACCAGCCGGCCGACGGATTCCTCGGACAGCTCGAAGCCGGCCTGCAGCGGCGCCACGCCCAGCACGACCTTGGCGTCGGTCGCGCGCAGGCCGTCGAAGCCTTCGACCAGCGACAGGTCGAGCTTGTACTCGTTGAAGTACTGCTGCAGGGTCTCGCGGCGGCCGTTCGACTCGGCGCAGATCATCACCCGGGTATCCACGCGCATCAGGTAGGCGCGCAGGTTGGACAGCGGGTCGTCGAGGCGGCGGTTGACGGCGATGTCGGGGATAGTCGCCGACAGCTCGGAGGCTGCCGGGTCGGCATCGCGCGCGATGGTCCAGCGCCCGTGCGGCTTGGCGCACACGAAGAAGTCCTCGGCGCCGAGGAAGATCTCCTTCGGCTCCAGGATCGGGCGTTCGCGGTCGGCCTTCAGGAATTTGTAGCGCGATTCCGTGTCGGCCCAGAAGCGCTGGATCGCCCCTTCGATGTCGCCGACCATGGCCAGCGGCGATTCCTCGGGCAGGTAGTCGAACAGGGTCGCGGTCTGCTCGAAGAACAGCGGCAGGTAGTATTCGATGCCGGCCGAGGCGATGCCGTTGCCGATGTCCTTGTAGACCGGCGAGCGGCTCGGGTCGCCCTCGAAGCGCTCGCGCCAGCGGCCGCGGAACGCGGTCCGCGCCTGTTCGTCCATCGGGAATTCGCGGCCCGGCAGCAGCCGCACTTCCTTCACCGGATACAGCGAGCGCTGGGTGTCGGCGTCGAAGGTACGGATGGTCTCGATCTCGTCGCCGAACAGGTCGATGCGGTAGGGCAGCGCGGAGCCCATCGGGAACAGGTCGATCAGGCCGCCGCGCACCGAGTACTCGCCCGGCGACATCACCTGGGTCACGTGGCTGTAGCCGGCCAGGGTCAGCTGGGCCTTCAGCTTCGCTTCGTCCAGGCTCTCGCCCTGGCGGAAGAAGAAGGTGTAGGCGGCCAGGAAGGAGGGCGGGGCCAGCCGCACCAGGGCCGTGGTGGCGGGCACCACCAGCACGTCGCACTGGCCGTTGCGGATCTCGTGCAGGGTCGCCAGGCGTTCCGACACCAGGTCCTGGTGCGGCGAGAACGCATCGTAGGGCAGGGTTTCCCAATCCGGCAGCAGGTGGCAGGCCAGTTTGCCGTCCGCGAACCAGGGAATCTCGTCGAGCAGGCGCTGGCCGTCGCTGGCATTCGCCACGATCACGGTCAGCATCTGTTTGTTTGCCTTCAGCGCGAGCGCGGCGAGCGCCAGCGCGTAGGCGTCCGAGGAACCGTGCAGGGTCGGCAGGGCAAAGCGTTGACCGGGTTTGGGGAGGTGTTTTTTCAGGTCGAAAGGCATACGGAGATTATAAGTCAGCCGGCGCGAGGCGTTCGAGCACCCGCGCGGATGCGGCGTCGAGGCCGCTCACGGCCGGATCGCCGGCATCCAGCATGCCGGCGTCGAGCAGCAGGCGCAGGGCGGTAAGCCGTTCGGCGCGGCCCAGCGCGAGTGCCAGCGGCTGGCCGGCGGACGGTCCTTCGCCCTGCGCGCCCAAAATCGCCGCGGCGATCGGCGGCGGCAGGTCCCACTGCAGGGCCACGCGCGCCGCCAGCGTGCGCGTGCGCGCGAGCAGGGCGCCGACGAACGCGGGATCCTGGGGCAGGGCGTCCGCTTCCAGCATGCCGTCGAACAGGCGCAGCGCGACGATCAGTCCGAGGTCGGCCATCAGGCCGGCGAGATAGGCCTCGAAGGGATCGGCGCCCATGGCGGGCGCGAGCAGGCTGGCGGCGCGCGCGCATTGTTCGGTATGGTTCCAGATGCGCGGCCCCGCCTGGCGGCTGTGGCGGCCGCCCTGCATGCCGATCAGCGGACGGAAGGCGGCGCGGGCGAGCAGCATGCGCAGGCCGTTGCGGCCCAGCACCAGCAGGGCGGCGTCGATCGTGCGCACCTGGCTGGACGAACGGTAGAAGGGGCTGTTGGCTTCGCGGATGAGTTCCGCGACCAGGGCCGGGTCGCGGGCTACCTGGCGCGCCAGGTCGGCGCTCGACGCGGCCTCGTCGCGCAGGCTGCGCAGCAATTGGGGAATGACGTCGGGGACGCGCGGGACCAGGCCGGCGGCGTCGAGCGGCGCTTCGATCAGGCGATCGAGTTCGCCCAGCACCAGCCGGGCATGCGGCAGGGCTTGCGCGGTCGGCGCCGTGGCCGCGGCGCCCGCCGTCAGCCAGCGCCAGAAGTCGTGGCCGCGGTCCGGTTCGAATGCCGCCGCCGCAGGGGCGTGCGCAGGCGGTGCGGCCGCAACGGCGGCCGTCTGCGGCGCGCCGCCGTCGCCGCCGCCGAACAGCCGCGCAATCCAGTTTTTCATCGCAATGCGCCCATCGATCCTCCAGGCGCCATTCTACCCGAGGGCGGGCTGCGAACCGGTGCGCGGCGCGGGGCCGGCCTTACTGGCCGTTGGTGCCGGTGCCGGTGGCGCTGCCGGCAGGGCGCGGGGTGCCGGTGGTGTCGTCGATGACGGCGCCGGAAGTGCCGGTGTTGCCGGTCGTGCCGCTGGTGCCGCTGCTGCCGGTGCCGGTGGCGCCCGTGGTGCCGGCGCCGCCGCCCGGCTGGCCGGTGCCGTTGGCGTTGGAGTTGCCCTTGGCCGCCGCCGAGCCGGTGGCCGTGGCCGTGCCGCTGCTGGAGCTGCCCATCGTGCTGTCGTCGGAAGACGTTTTCGTGGAGCTGCAGGCGGCCAGGCTGAATGCGAAGGCGGCGCCGAGGAGTGCGGTGGTGATGGTCTTCATGCTGTGTTCCTTATGGTAGGCGACGAAAAGCGGCAAGCGGGCGCGAAGCCGGCTTGCCGCATCGGAAATCTGTGGCTCAGCGGGTGCCGGTACCCGAGGTACCCGTGGTGGTGGTGCCGGTGCCGGAAGTGCCCGAGGTGCCGGAGGTTCCGGAGGTGCCCGAGCTGCCGGTGCCCATGCTGCCGGTGGTGCCGGTGCCGCTGGTGGTGCCGGTGCCCGAGGTGCCCGAAGTGCCGGAGGTGCCGGAGGTGCCCGAGGTGCCCGAAGTGCCGGAGGTGCCTGAAGTGCCCGAAGTGCCGGAGGTGCCCGAACCCGAGCTGCCCCAGTCGCTGGTCGAGGTGCCGCTGGTGCCGGAGGTGCCCGAGCTGGTGGTGCCGCTCGAGGTCGCGCCCGACGAGGTGCGGGTGCCCATGTCGTCGCTGGACGTGCTCTTGGTCGAGCTGCAGGCTGCCAGGCTCATCGCCATGAGGGCACCGATCAGAACGCCTTGATATGTTTTCATCGTCTTCTCCTTATGTGGTGGATGACGCCATCATGGGGTTGAGGTGGAGTGTCCAAAATAGGATGAGTACGTCCGCCGTTGTAGGATCAGGACGACGTTCTTCTTCCAATTTTCCGCAAAAAGAACTGCATTTGCCGCGATATGTTCGCAAAAAGAAAAAGCCCCGCGTGCTGCGGGGCCTTTGATGGAACTGCCGGAAGCGCGTCAGAACAGGCTGTTCTGCAGCTGCTGCTGTTGCGGTTTCTCGGCCGGCGGCGGCTGCGCAGGCGCGTTCGGGTCAAGCGGCGCGTTCGGGTCGGGCGCCGGCTGCTGGTCGAGGTCGATGCCGCCGAAGGTCGGGCTTTCGGCAAACTCGGCATAGACCCAATCGTCGTTTTCCCGCATCACGCCTTCCGGCTGCACGCGCTCTTCCGGCGGACGCTTGGCCAGTGCCACGCGCATGTAGTCGATCCAGATCGGCAGCGCCAGTGTGGCGCCGAACTCACGGCCGCCCAGCGATTTCGGGTCGTCGTAGCCCATCCAGGCCACCGCCACCACGTTCGCGGCGTAGCCCGAGAACCAGCCGTCGACCGCGTCGCTGGTAGTGCCGGTCTTGCCGGCGATGTCGCTGCGGCCGAGCTCCTTGGTGGCCGCGGCGCCGGTGCCGTAGCGGGTCACGTCGCGCAGCATGGTGTCGGTGATGAAGGCGTTGCGCGGGTCGAGTACGCGCTGGTCTTCCTGGTGCGCGGCCGGCGGCCGGGCTTCGGCCAGCACCTTGCCGTCGGCATCCTCGACCTTCGCGATCAGGTAGGGCTGGACCCGGTAGCCGCCGTTTGCGAACACGGCGTAGGCGCCGGCCATCTGCAGCGGGGTGACGGCGCCGGTGCCCAGGGCCATGGTGTAGTTGGCCGGCTGGCGCGCGACGTCGAAGCCGAACTTGCCGACGAATTCATGGGCGTAGGGCACCGAGATGGCGCGCAGCAGGCGCACCGATACCACGTTCTTCGATTCCGCGAGCGCGCGGCGCATGGTGATCGGACCGTCCCACTTGAAGTCGTCGTTCTGCGGCGACCAGGTCTTGCCGGCGTCCTCGCCCGGCATGTCGAGCGGCGCGTCGAGGATGCGGGTGGCCGGCGAATAGCCTTTCTCGAGCGAGGCCGAGTAGATGAAGGGCTTGAAGCCGGAGCCCGGCTGGCGCCAGGCCTGGGTCACGTGGTTGAACTTCTGCAGGTTGTAGTCGAAACCGCCCACCAGCGCATGGTAGGCGCCGGTGTTGGCGTCGATCGCGACGAAGGCCGCGGCCACCTGCGGCACCTGGGTGATCGACCAGTTGCCCTTGGCGTCCTTGGCCACGCGCACGATCGCGCCGGTGGAGATGCGGCGCTCTTCCTTGGCCGACGAGGACAGCGCGGCCGCCGCGAACTTCAGGCCGGCGCCGGTGATGGTGACGTCGTCGCCGTCGATGGTCTCGACGCGCACCGATTTCGGCGAGCTCGACAGCACCACGGCCGGCAGCAGGCCGTCGCTGCTCGGGCGCTTGCCGAGCGCATCGGCGATGGCGTCCTCGCGCTCGACCGGATCGTCGGGCAGTTCGATGCGGCCTTCCGGCCCGCGGTAGCCGTGGCGCTGGTCGTAGGCGATCACGTTGCGGCGCACCGAGTTGTAGGCCGCGTCCTGCTCGGCCTTCAGGATGGTGGTGGTGACCTTGATGCCGCGGGTGTAGGCCTCTTCCTTGAACTGGTTGTAGACCGCCTGGCGCGCCGCTTCGGCCACGTACTCGGCGTGGGTGTCGAATTCCTGGCCTCGGGTGTTTACGCGCAGCGGCTCCTTGAGCGCCTGCTGGTATTGGGCCTCGCTGATGTAGGCCAGTTCGCGCATGCGCTTCAGGACCGCGTGCTGGCGCTCGCGCGCCCGCTTCGGATTCGCCACCGGATTGTGGCGCGACGGGTTCTGCGGCAGGCCGGCCAGCATCGCCATCTCGGCCACGCTGAGCTTGTCGAGCGGTTTGTTGAAATAGGTGCGCGCGGCGCTGGAGAAGCCGTAGGCGCGCTGGCCCAGGTAGATCTGGTTCATGTACAGCTCGAGGATCTCGTCCTTGGACAGGGCGGCCTCGATCTTGTACGCCAGCGCGATCTCGTTGGCCTTGCGGGTCAGGTGCTTTTCGCGCGACAGGAAGAAGTTGCGCGCCACCTGCATCGTGATGGTCGAGGCGCCGCCGGAGCCGAAGCCGTGGCGCAGGTTGGCGACCACCGCGCCGAGGCCGCGCTGGAAGTCGATCGCGCCGTGCTCGTAGAAGCGCGCGTCCTCGATCGCCAGCAGCGACTTCTTCATCAGGTCGGGGATCTTCTGGATCGGCACGAAGTCGCGGTGCTCCTCGCCGAATTCGCCGATCAGGACGTTGTCGGCGGTGTAGATCCGCAGCGGGATCTTGGGCCGGTAATCGGTGACGGCGTCGAGCGCGGGCACGTTGGGCAGGACGCGGAACATGACGTAGCCGACGACGCCGGCGACGAACAGGAGGATGACGGCCAGGGCCAGGAAGATGAATCCGCGCAAGCGGTTGGGCCGGCGCGGGGCCGGTGTACTCGTAGTTGCCAAAACTAAACTCTCTGATGACGGTCAGATGACCGGAAGATCGCCGTGCCGACAGGGCGTAAACACGGTCTACCACAAAATTATAATCCGCTTTTCTTCCACTACGGCATGTGCCATAGTGCGACCTTCATGTCAATTCAAGGGATCGCCTTTTGGTCCCTGCAGTTCAGCAAGGCGATACCCGCACTTATACGCACCTAGGAACCCCATGCCGTACGACCCGCATCCGCCCGCCGTCAAGCCGTATATCCCGGCGTCGGCCCAACTGCCCGAGCTGACCCTGCGCGCCCTGATCATGGGCACGGTGCTGGGCATGATCTTCGGCGCCTCTTCGCTCTACCTGGTGCTGAAGGTCGGCCTGACGGTCAGCGCCTCGATCCCGGTGGCGGTGATCGCGATCACCCTGTTCGGCATGGCCAGGAAGGCGGGCGGGCGCGAATCGACCATCCTCGAGAACTCGATCACCCAGACCGCCGGCTCGGCCGGCGAATCGCTGGCCTTCGGCCTGGGCGTGACCATGCCGGCCATCATGATCCTCGGCTTCGACCTCGAGATCTCGCGCGTCATGCTGGTGGGCGTGCTGGGCGGCCTGCTCGGCATCCTGATGATGATCCCGATGCGCCGCACCATGATCGTCGACCAGCACCGCGAGCTGAAGTACCCGGAAGGCACGGCCTGCGCCGAGGTGCTGAAGGCGGCCGCCACGCCCTCGTCGCGCGAAGCCGCCGGCGAGGTGCGCGTCGAAGGTTCCGACGAAGAGAAGGCGGCACGCCAGCGCGCCTTCATCATCTTCGGCGGATTCGGCATCGGCCTGCTGTACAAGGTGCTGAGCATCTCGCTCAAGCTGTGGAAGGACACCGTCAACTTCGTGTTCGGCGCGCCGCTGAAGGCCGGTTCGGCCGGCGCCGAGATCTCGCCCGAGCTGCTGGGCGTCGGCTACATCATCGGCCCGCGCATCGCGATGACGATGGCGGCGGGCGGGGTGCTGTCCTATCTGCTGCTGATCCCGATGATCAAGTTCTTCGGCGACCTGCTCACCGTGCCGCTGGCGCCGGGGACCACTTTGATCCGCGACATGGGCCCGGACGACATCCGCAGCGCCTACGTGCTCTACATCGGCGCCGGCGCGGTCGCCGCCGGCGGCTTGATCAGCCTGGCGCGCTCGCTGCCGACCATCTGGAATGGCCTGAAGGGCGGCCTGGCCGGCTTCAAGTCGGGTTCGCCCGGCGCTGGTTCAAAAGCTGATCCGGCGCTGCGCACCGACCAGGACATCCCGCTGAAGTGGGTGCTGATCGGCTGCCTGGGCATCATCGCCGTGATCACCTTCGCCACCCCGCTGCACATGAACCTGCTG
Organism: Telluria sp. Soil_C_11; assembly: GCF_057657395.1. NCBI lineage: Bacteria > Pseudomonadati > Pseudomonadota > Betaproteobacteria > Burkholderiales > Oxalobacteraceae > Telluria > Telluria sp. Soil_C_11. Next base: position 25,177 of record NZ_JBDGIN010000022.1, read on the forward strand.
GGCGCACTGCTGATCCTGGTGTTCGGCTTCCTGTTCTCGACCGTGTCGTCGCGCCTGACGGGGGAGGTCGGCTCGTCCTCGAACCCGATCTCGGGCATGGCGGTGGCGACCCTGCTGTTTACCTGCCTGATCTTCCTGGCGATGGGCTGGACCGGGGGGCGCTACTACGTGACCGCGCTGTCGGTCGGCGCCATCGTCTGCATCGCCGCCAGCAATGCCGGCACGACGTCGCAGGACCTGAAGACCGGCTTCCTGGTCGGCTCGACCCCGCGCCTGCAGCAGTACGCGATCCTGGCCGGCGCCTTCGCATCAAGCCTGATCCTGGGGCCGATCCTGCTGAAGCTGAACGATGCCGGCACCGTCTACGTGCCGGCCGCCCAGGTGGCGCCGCATGTGACCACGGACGCGTCGAAGCTGACCCAGACCGCGCAGCTGCAGGGACCGCAGGCGTCGGGCGACCACGCCACCTACAAGGTCTGGCAGAAGCTGGATACCGCGGGCGGCCCGGCCGGCAAGTACCTGGTGCGCGACGACGGTTCGCTGGCCTGGCTGGTCGACCCGGGCATCAACGGCCAGTTCCACACCCGCCCGGACGGCTCCGAGGTCAAGAAATACGATGCGCCCAAGGCCGTGCTGATGTCCTACATCATCAAGGGCATCCTCGACCAGCAGCTGCCATGGACCCTGGTGCTGTTCGGCGTGATGATCGCCGTGGTGCTGGAGATGGCCGGGGTGCAGGCGCTGGCGTTCTCGGTGGGCGTCTACCTGCCGCTGGTCTCGACCCTGCCGATCGCGATCGGCGGCTTGATCCGCTGGCTGGTCGACCGCCGCAACAACAAGCTGCCGCAGTACGCCGGCCTGAAGGAGGAAGAACTGCAGGCCGCGGGCGACCGCAGCTCGGGCACCCTGCTGGCCTCCGGCTACATCGCCGGCGGCGCACTGGCCGGCATCATCATCGCCATCACGGCCGGCGTGCTGACCGATTTCGACAATGCGATGACCAAGTGGGCGGAAGCGGTGAACCCGTTCTTCGCGGGGGCGGGTGCGGATGCGCTGTCGATCCTGCCGTATGCGGGCCTGATCGTGCTGCTGTACTGGGTGGGTAGGGAGAAGGCCAGCAAGTCTTGAGCCGTCGTCCCCGCGCAGGCGGGGGCCCAGGTTGCAGGCGTTAACGTGACGCAGGCAGAACTTGGGTCCCCGCCTGCGCGGGGACGACGTTGACGGGCAGGCGTTTTAAACGAACGCGAGGTCGTGCTGGCGAATCGTGTGGTCCAGCCACTCGTCCGAATGCCCGAACGCGTACCCCAGCGCCTTCGCGCGCGAGGTATCCAGCACCATCTTCCCGGGCACATCGAAGGGCGACAGCTGCCCCGGCTCGCCCGGCGAATCCATGCGGCGCATCCGGACCGGCGTATCCAGCACCCCGCCGACCCGCTCGTACAACTGGCAGGCCGACAGCGCCCCGTCGCAGGCCGCGTTCACCGGCCCCGTGAAATCCTGCATCCCGGTCCAGAACAGGAAGTCGGCCGCGCCGTGGCCCGTCAGGAAGGACACTGCCGCATCTTCGCCGGAATATGCCAGCGTGCCGCCGGCGCGCGCCAGTTCGACGTAGTGGGCCAGGCGCCCGGTAAAGTCTTCGGGTCCGCCCAGTACGTGGGCCAGGCGCGGCGTCGCCAGCGGCAGCGAGCCGTCGCGGACCAGGTAGGCCTCGGCCTGCACCTTGCCGGCCACATAGCATTCGACCGCGCGGCGCGGGTCGTGCCAGGGGTATTGGGTGTCGATCGGCTGGGCCTCGACGGCCAGTGCGGACTCGGCCAGCGGGCCTTCGGCGCCGAAGCCGAGCATGCGGTAGGCGTCGATGGTCGAGGTCATCACATAACGCCCGACCTGGCCGGCGAAGGTGCGCACGGCGATCGCCGCGTCGAGCGGGCTGTAGCACATCTGGTCGTAGACGATGTCGAAGGGGCCGGCCTTGGCCACGCTGCGCATCGCGAGTTCGTTGCGGCGGTCGGTGCGGATGCGCTGGATGCGGTCGCCGAACGGGTCGGGCGCATAGCCGCGGGTGGCGATGGTGACGCGATGGCCGGCGCGCAGGAGCCGCTGGACGAGCAGCCTGCCGATGAAACGGGTGCCGCCGATCACCAGGATGTTCTTGGACATGGTTTTCCTTACGCTAATGCACTGAAGAGCTAGCGGGTTCGTGGCGAATCCGCTATATTTTGTATGCAGTGCAGCAATTGTTCAAACAAGAAAAAAACGATGCGATGAATAAGAAAAACTTACGCATGGTGGCCTGGTGAAGCCCTTGCGCAGCCTGTCCGGGCTGATCGATTTCGAATGCGCCGCGCGCTGGGGCAGCTTCAAGCTGGCGGCCCAGGAGCTGCACAAGACGCCGGCCGCGGTCAGCCTGCAGGTCAAGCAGCTGGAAGAGGCGGTCGGCTTCCCGCTGTTCGTGCGCCATCCGCGCCACATCGCCCTGACCGCCAAGGGCCAGGAACTGGCGATCGCGGTCGGCCGCTCGCTCGGCGACCTGCGCGCGAAAGTCGCCGCACTGCAGCGCGGCGACGAGGAAGCCATCCTGCGCATCTCGACCACCCATTCCTTCGCCATCAAATGGCTGGTGCCGCGCATGCCGCGCTTTACCAAGCTGCATCCGGAACTCGACATCCGCATCGATTCGAACGACACCCCGGTCGACCTGCAGGACGACGGCGTCGATGTCGCGATCCGCTTCGGCCCGGTCAAGGACGGCGACCCGGCCATGCTGTTCCGCGAGCGCCTGGTGCCGGTCTACAGCCCCGAGCTGCTGTCCGACGGGCGGCAGGAGCTCACCCTGGCCGACCTGGCGCGCTTTCCGCTGCTGTGCGAGCGCACGCCGGAAGCCTGGCTGCAGCTGCTGAACGAGAACAAGGCGTTGAAGGGCAAATACGACTTCTCGCGCACCTTCAGCCACTGGGGCGTGCTGGCCCAGGCCGCGGTGGCCGGGCAGGGCGTGGCGCTGGTGCCTTACGGTATCGCGTTCCAGGACATCGCCTCCGGCGCGCTGCGCGTGCTGAACTGCCGCAGCGCGCCTTACGGCAATGGCTACCGCTTCCTGGTGAACCCGCACAAGGAAGCGATGTCGAAGGTACAACACTTCCGGGCCTGGATCGTGGATGAGATGGAGGCGATGCGGCGCACGCTGGATGGCGTGGCCTGAATGCCGTTCCGTGACGGAAGCGGTGCTACCGGACCTTCTTCAGGCTGAAAAAGCCGAGGTTCTTGCCGCCGCCCAGACCCAATGCGTAGTAATCGCCCTGGACGGCGGGCTCTTCCAGTTTCCCGCTCATGAACAGGTAGCCGTCGCACAGGACGGTCCGCCCCAGGGTCAGCCTGCCGTGCTCCAGTTTGTACGCGAGCGGTTCATGCAAGGGAAAGAAATTCTCGTCCCGGGCTGTCGCGGCGTCGACGACGATGCGCTTCCAGTCGCCACCCATGCACGACCGCGCCGTTTCATCGGTGAATGGATCGTCGCCTCGATCCTGACGCGATGTTCCAGATCCATGACCTGCAATTGCCAGGGCTTGTCCAGTTCCTGCGCCTGGCCAATCGGCATGAGGCAGCACAGCAAAGCACTGGCGATCAATTTGTTTGCGGAGAAAAGGGACATACGATTTCGCTTCAGTGAATGGGAAGGGCAAGGTAGCGGAGCAGGGAACGCGTGAAGAAAACCGAATGGTGTTGCAGGGTAGCATGCGGACGCGGATGAAAAATCCACGCTTTGTCACGGCGCCTGGCGCCCGGTGGTGCGATGCGTGCTATGTCCGTTTCCGCACCGAACCGGTTCATTCCGGCGCGTATGCTGGTTGCACTGTACTTACTGGAAGCGACCATGGCCACCTCCTTGAACAACGACGCCGCCGCCAACGACGCCCCGGCGGCACCGAAAAAACGCCGACGCGTGCCCGCCCTGTCGCTCGAGGGCTGGAAGCAATTCGTCCGCGTGGCGAAACCCTACTGGCTGGGCGACGAAAAGAAGAAGGCCTGGACCCTGCTGCTGCTGCTGATCGTGCTGATGCTGGTCGAGACCAAGGTGGCGGTGATGCTGAACAACCAGGCCGGCGAGATGACCTCGGCGCTGGCGGCCAGGGAGGGCGACCGCTTCTGGAACGCGGTGCGGGCCTGCCTGCTGACCTTGGCGGTCGCGGTCCCGGCCTATGCCTTCTACTACTACATGCGCGACGTGTTCGCGAATCACTGGCGGCGCTGGCTGACCGGCCGTTTCCTCGACGGCTACCTCACCGGCCGCAAATACTACGAGCTCGGGTCCGACCCCGAGATCGACAATCCGGACCAGCGCATCAGCGAAGACATCAACACGTTTACGGGCAGGTCGATCAACTTCCTGCTGATCTTCCTGGGGTCGGCGATGCAGCTGGTCGCCTTCAGCGCCGTGTTGTGGAAGATTTCGCACCTGCTGGTCGGGGTGCTGGCGGTGTACGCAACGGTCGGCACCGTCGGCGCGCTTTATCTGTTCGGTAATCCGCTGATCCAGCTGAATTTCTGGCAGTTGCGGCGCGAGGCGGATTTCCGCTTCAGCCTGATGCGCGTGCGCGAAAATGCCGAATCGATCGCCTTCTACCGCGGCGAGGCGCAGGAGCGTTCGCACATCGACAGCAAGTTCGACAAGGTGTTCCGCAATTACGCCGCGCTGATCAGGAAGCAGTGCGCCCTCAATTTCTTCCAGCGCACCTTCAGCCAGCTCACGCTCGTGCTGCCGGGCGTCCTGCTGGCAAGCCAGGTCCTGTCCGGCGAACTGGAAGTCGGGCGGGCGATCCAGGCGACCGGGGCATTCACCGCGGTGCTCGGCGCGGTGGGCGTCATCGTCGACAACTTCGAGAGCCTGAGCCGCTTCGTGGCGGGCATCGGCCGCCTGCAGGCCTTGTCCAACCTGGTGCTGCCGAACGCGGGGAGCAAGCCCGTCGACGCCGGCGAGGCCTCGCGCATCCAGGCCCGCGCGGGCGAACAGATCGCGCTGGAATCGTTGACCCTGCATCCGCCGCAATCCGAACGGGTCCTGATCAAGGAGCTGAGCCTGGCCCTGAAGCCGGGCGATGCGCTGCTGATCACCGGCGACAGCGGCTGCGGCAAGAGCTCGCTGTTGCGCGCGATCGCCGGCCTGTGGAACAGGGGCAGCGGCGTGATCCACCACCCGCCGCTGGAGGATTTCTTCTTCCTGCCGCAGCAGCCTTATCTGCAGCTGGGCACGCTGCGCAGCCAGCTGATCTACCCCAGCGTGGAATCGAGCCTGAGCGACGCGGAGTTGTTGGAGATCCTGGAGCAGGTGCACTTGCCGCGCCTGGCCGAACGGGTAGGCGGGCTGGACGCCGAGCAGGACTGGGAAAAGCTGCTGTCGGTCGGCGAGCAGCAGCGCCTGGCCTTCGGCCGCGTGCTGGTGCACAAGCCGCGCATCGTGATCCTGGACGAAGCGACCAGCGCGCTCGACAGCGGCAACGAAGCCTCGCTGTACGGGCGCCTGCGTGACAGCGGCGCGACCCTGATCAGCATCGCGCACCGCGCCGCCGTGCTGCGCCACCATACCCACGTGCTGCATTTGACGGGCGATGGCGGCTGGGAGGTGCATGAAGCGCGTACTTACGACTTCGACGCGCCGCTTACCGCATCGCCCGCCGGTGGCGGCGGCGTGCTGCCGGTGCCGCAAGCGCGGCCGGCGGCCGTGGCTGGATAGCGGATCAGGACCAGTTCTTGTCCGGCTTCATGTTCAGCCGGTGCGCCGCATCGATCACGTCCTGCAGCTCCACCGGGTCGCTGTACGGGTCTTCGTCCAGCCTGGTGACCCGGTTCAGCTCCTTCTGCCAGCGGCGCAATTCGTCGATGTACTCCCGGTCCGGCAGCCGCTTCAGGTCGCCGTTGTCCTCGCACACGTCGCAGATGCCGTTGTGCAGCCACTGTCCGGTATGCCAGTCCGGCATGTCGACCGCGGGGAACAGGCACACGCCCTGCAGGTCCATGCCGCGGTGCACCGCCGCCAGCGATTCGCACATCACGTCATGGAGCCAGCTGGCGCGGCCATCGCCCATGCCGCTGGTTTCGCCGATGATCATCGGCCGCCGATAGCGTTCCCACACGGTCTGCAGCATGTCGCACAGCGGCGCGATGCGGTCGTCGCCGGGCGGCAGCGCCGCATGCGGCCCGTGCTCGCGGTATTCCATCTGGCCGAAGGAATAATTGTTGGCGCCGACGATATCCAGGATCTCGGGCGAGCCGCCGAATTCGGGATGCTCGCGCCCGCAGATGATGTCCCAGGCCATGAAGGTGTCGACTTCGGTTTCAATGCGCGCCGCTTCGATCTGGTCGGGACGATCGCGCGGCGCCACCACCCGCACCAGCGGATCGATGTGGATCATGCGCGCTTCCGGATCGACTTCGCGGATCGCCTTCACGCCGGCGATCGCGGCCTTGCACAGCGCCAGCCGCAAGCGCATCCGGTCCTCGCGGCTGCAGCGGTGCGGCGCGGCCCAGGCCCATTCGCCGGCGCAGAAGGAGAAAAAGGTGATCTCGTTGATGGGCGTGAAGAAGTGCGGACCGCGCACCTTCGGACAGACATACTCCGCGGCGGCGCGGCAATAATCGGCGAAGCGCTGCGTGAAGGCGTCCGAAAACGGATCGAGGTCATCCGGGTAGCCGTAGTGGCAGAGGTCCCAGATCGGGCTGATCTTCGACGCGTTCATGGCCTCGATGAAGGGATCGATCATGGAAAAGTCGCAGCAGCCCTTGCGGTCCACCATCGGCCACGGGATGCCCTCGCGGGCCACGGCGATGCCCAGTTCGCTCAGGATCCGGTAATCCTCGGCGGCATGGCGGTCGTGCCCGGTCTCCGCGATCAGGTCGCGCCGCACGCCTTGGCCATCGCCCCAGAGGAAACTGGAGCATTCGAAACCGGACAGAAAGAATGTGGGAAATATTCCGGGACGCTTCGCCATGCAGCTCTCCTTCCTCAAGTCGAGGTCGTAGGATGCCATGAGTTCGCAGTGGCTGCGTTTTGAGGCGTGCGCCTGGCCGGTGCCGAGCCGGCTGACAGGCGAGGGGACAGTCGGGCAGCCAGGAAAGCCTGGCATACTTGCCACTTGTCATGACTGCAATAAACTCATAGACTGGGCTGGGCGTCGATGTACGGGCCCATGCCGGACACTCCCGCTGTCGCTGCCACCGCTATTAAACAGACCTCGATATGAATGAAAATACCGATCTCGCCATACCCGTGCTTCCTTGCCGTTCCGTCAGGGCGACAACGGAATTTTATCGGCGGCTGGGTTTCGAAGGGGGCGCGCACGGGTTCAACCAGGACTATGCCATTTTCAAACGCGGCGCCATCGAACTTCACTTCTTCGCCCACGCAGAGCTGGATCCAGACGCGTCCTGGGCGGGCTGCTACATTCGCGTGAGCGACGTTCGAAGCTTGTACGAAGCGAGCTTGGCCAGCGGTTTGCCCAACTCTGGCAGGCCGCGCATCTATCCGTTGGAAGACAAGCCTTGGGGCCTCAAGGAATTTGCCGTTGTCGATCTGGATGGCAATCTTCTTCGTATCGGCGAGGTCATCTAGCAAAAAGCGGAACGCATGCGGGCGACCGGCCACCTTGGGTTGGTTGCCAACGTTCGTGACACTCCGCGAGATCATCGATGCCTCTCGAGATCGGCGAGGCGCAGAACAACGATGTTCCCCGCCTAATCATTGTCAAGCCTTCGCACGCGGTTTCAAGCGGAAACTGACTCCCATGCGATTGATTGCATTCATGGCAGCGATCACGATCGTCAGTTCGACCAAGGCTTTTTCTCCGAACGCGGCCAATGCTGCCGCGTATGCCTCGTCTGACGCATGGGTTTCGCTCACGCGTGTCACCTCCTCCGTCCACGCAAGGGCTGCCTGTTCCTGGTTCGAAAACAGATAGGCGGCTTCTTCCCATACCGGCACCAGTACAATCTTATCGACGGACATCCCGTGTTTGATGAGATCGCGGGTGTGGACGTCAATACAGTGCGCGCAACCATTCAATTGAGAGGTCCTGAGGAAAACAAGGTGAATCAGTTCCGGTGCCAGGGCCGTGCCCGTCGTTGCGTAATGGTGGAGTGCTCCCAGCGCCTTGGCGCCTTCTTGCGAGACTTGAAACCAGTTTGCGCGATTCATCGTTCTACTTCCTTTCGTGCTGTTATTGGAAATGCGGTGGGCAACACCGCCCGCCGCATTCCACAAGACGTGTAGTTCCGCGTCGCTGTGACGCACCGGATGAATTCGTCACAACGACCAGGGCTGGATCGTCTAGGAAGATTTATTGATGCCCAAGGTAGCCATGGACTGCGCTGACTTGCTTGTGTTCGAAGCCCTACGCCCTCGACTTTTCTTGATTGCCTATCGCATGCTCGGGATGCGCGCCGACGCAGAGGACGTCGTCCAGGATGCATGGCTGCGCTTTTGCACGAGCGCGCATGATGAAGTCAGGTCGATCGAAGCCTGGCTGGTGACCATCACGACGCGGCTGTCGATCGATCGCTTGAGAAGCCGAAAAAACGAGCGAGAAGCCTACACCGGCTGGTGGCTTCCCGAACCTCTGGTCGAGATGGTCGAAGACACGCCCGAGACTGCCGCCGAATTGGCAAGCGATGTGTCTGTCGCCATGCTCTGGATATTGGAACGACTGACGCCGGAAGAGCGTGCCGCGTTCCTGATGCGGAAGGTATTCGACCAGGATTATGGTGACCTTGCAATCATGCTTGGCAAAAGCGAAGCCGCCTGCAGACAACTCGTTCACCGGGCGCAAGAACGGATACGTCAGGATAGTCCGCGCTTTGCGGTCTCGAAGAATATGCATCGCGTCGTCCTCGAAAAATTCATGCAAGCGGCCGCCAAGGCCGATCGCGACGCCATGAAAACACTGCTATCCGTGGATGTCGAATACAGGGCCGACGGTGGAGGAAAAGTGCCATCCCTGGACAAGGTTCTCATCGGGACAGGACGCGTGGCTGGACTTTATTGGGCAGTCGACAATGCGTTCCGTGACCGGGTCGTCTATAGGATGGCGCGCGTAAATGGCGAACCTGGGCTAATTCGTTACATCGATGGGATGGTTGAATCAGTGCAATCGTTCTGCATCGACGCCGGTACGATTTCACGCATTTACGTGGTGCGAAATCCGGACAAATTGCAAGCTACTCCTTCACTGGAGTAATACCTGCCGGGGTCAAGGCTGCCGTAGCCAGGATCAAGAACGTGGCTAAGCGAAGATGGCTTGAACCTCTGGTAAGGCCGGAAAGGAAATCCCCGTGGCGAAAACAAGAACGGCGACCCGCGGGCCGCCGTTGTCATCGAATCGGGGACGCCTGAACGACGCCCCGCCATCGATCACTTCACGCCATGCATCAGCTTCTGGATCAGCGGCGCGATCAGGAACAGCAGCACGCCCGAGCCGATCAGGGCCCAGAAGCCGAAGGTGTAGCCCGACAGCGCCGATTCCACGGTCATGCCTTTTTCGCCCGACACGATCGAGGCGAAGATGCCCGACAGGTTGTTGCCGATGCCGGTGGACAGGAACCAGCCGCCCATGCCCAGGCCGACCAGGCGGGTCGGGGCCAGCTTGGTGACCATCGACAGGCCGATCGGCGACAGGCACAGTTCACCGACGGACTGGATCACGTAGACCATGAACAGGGTCCAGAACGGGATCTTGGAATCAAGGCCGACCAGGTGCTGCAGCGCGAACATCAGCAGCAGGAAGGCCAGGCCGTTGAAGATCAGGCCCAGGCCGAACTTGCGCGGGATGGACGGGTTGGCGCGGCCCAGCGCGACCCACACGGCCGCCACGATCGGCGCGCAGACGATGATCGCGATCGAGTTCACCGACTGGAACCAGCCGACCGGGAATTCCCAGCCGCCGAAGTCGCGGCGCACGATGTTCTTCGCCAGGAAGGTGAAGGAGCTGCCGGCCTGCTCGAAGAAGCACCAGAACATGATGTTGAAGAAGAAGATGATCATCATGGCGATGGTCTTGTCGCGCGAGACCTTGCCGTTGCGGACACCTTCGACGATCAGCATCAGCGCCAGCACGATGAACAGCACCGACAGGATGCCTTGCAGCTTCTCGGCGCCGAGCTTCAGCAGGAAGTAGACGCCCGGGATCACGACCAGCGAGCCGACCACGACCCCGACCACGCGCATCGGGTTGGCCAGCGCGCCGGTGGCGGCGCCGATGCCTTTCAGGCCCTTGCGGCCGATCTGGAACCAGATCAGCGACAGGATCATGCCGATGCCGGCCGAGAAGAACACGACCTTGTAGTCGGGCACGCCGGTCTTGGCGGACATGGCGTTGGCCAGGATGCCGGTCAGGATCGGAGCCACGAAGGCGCCGCTGTTGATGCCCATGTAGAAGATGGTGAAGCCGGAGTCGCGGCGCTGGTCGCTGATGCCGTACAGCTGGCCGACCATGGCCGAGATGTTCGGCTTGAACATGCCGTTGCCGACGATGATCGTGGCGAGGCCCAGCTTGAACACGTTCGGATCGGGCACCGTGATGGCGAACAGGCCGACCGCCATGAAGGCCGCGCCGACCAGGATCGAACGCTGGTAGCCGATCACGCGGTCGGCGACGTAGCCGCCGAACACCGCGCCGGCGTAGACCAGCGCCAGGTAGGAACCGTAGGTCAGGTTGGCGTCGGCCTCGCCCACGCCGCTGCCGCCGTAGAACTGGGCGACGATGTAGAGCACCAGGGCCCAACGGATGCCGTAGAAAGCGAAACGTTCCCAGAATTCGGTCATGAACAGCATCCACAGCGGCGCTGGGTGTCCCATGATCTGTTTGAATTCCGGGGCCGCTTTCTGTTCGGCGGTAGAAGTAGCTGCACCGCTCATGCGGTTCCTCCCCAAATACGTTTTATAAGAATAGGAATGGTTGGATGGCGTGCCCGTCCTGCATGAGGGCGCAATCCAATAGCGTCGGATTGTAGTGGAAATTCTGCTCGTTAAGGCAACTTTTTCCAGCTCAACAGTATGGTGTTGCAAAGCCTGTGCAAGCGTGGGGGCAAACTACGGTAAGTTGTCGTATATTGGCGTAAAAGCCACAGAGCAAGACTGTAAGAAACACCGTAAAGAAAGGGATTGGAACCATGACGAACGACGTTGTCGATACATTGATTTCCCCGGAAGGGCGCCTCGAAGTGCTGTCGAAGGCGGAGGTGGCGAAGCTGCTCGATACCAGCCAGGGCGGCCTGTACCAGGTCTTCCGCAAATGCGCGCTGGCCGTGCTGAACTCCGGCAGTTCGATCGACGACGGCAAGGAGCTGCTCGAGCGCTACAAGGAATTCGACGTCAAGATCATCCAGCGCGAGCGCGGCATCAAGCTCGATATCCGCGGCGCGCCGGCGCACGCCTTCGTCGACGGCAAGATGATCAAGGGTATCCACGAACACCTGTTCGCGGTGCTGCGCGATATCGTGTACGTGAATTTCGAAGTGACGGACAACCCGCGCTTCGACCTGAACCGGCCGGAAGGCATCACCGACGCCGTCTTCCACATCCTGCGTAACGCCAACGTGATCCAGCCGCAGCGCAACCCGAACCTGGTGGTGTGCTGGGGCGGCCACTCGATCAACCGGGTCGAGTACAACTATTCGAAGCACGTCGGCTACCAGCTCGGCCTGCGCGAACTGGATATCTGCACCGGCTGCGGCCCGGGCGCCATGAAGGGACCGATGAAGGGCGCGACCATCGGCCACGCCAAGCAGCGCCTGCAGGGCGGGCGCTATCTCGGCATCTCGGAGCCGGGCATCATCGCCGCCGAAAGCCCGAACCCGATCGTGAACGACCTGGTGATCATGCCGGACATCGAGAAGCGCCTGGAAGCGTTCGTCCGCACCGGCCACGGCATCGTGGTGTTCCCGGGCGGCGCCGGCACCGCCGAGGAGATCCTGTACATCCTCGGCATCCTGCTGCACCCCGAGAACGCCGACATGCCGTTCCCGCTGGTGTTCACCGGCCCGGCCACAAGCAAGGAATACTTCGAGCAGATCGACGAGTTCATCGGCCTGACCCTGGGCGAGCGCGCGCAGCACCGCTACAAGATCATCGTCGACGATCCGGAAGCGGTGGCGCAGGAGATGCACACCGGGATCCGCCAGGTGCGCGAATTCCGCAAGTCGCGCAGCGACGCCTATTACTTCAACTGGGGCCTCAGGATCGACCCCGAATTCCAGCGCCCGTTCCGCCCGACCCACGAAAACATGCGCAACCTGTCGCTGCACAAGAACCAGGAGACGCACCTGCTGGCGGCCAACCTGCGCCGCGCCTTCTCGGGCGTGGTGGCTGGCAACGTGAAGGAAGAGGGCATCCGCGCGATCGAGAAGTACGGCAAGTTCGAGATCCATGGCGAGGACGAGATCATGGCGCCGATGGATAAATTGCTGCAGTCGTTCGTGGAGCAGAGCCGGATGAAGCTGCCGGGGAAAGAGTACATTCCCTGCTATCGCGTGGTTCGTTGAAGTGTGGCGGCTGCGCCGCCCGTCGCAAACGTAAAAACCGTCATTCCCGCGCAGGCGGGAATTCAAGTTTTTGTGGTCCGCCACGAACTTGGGTCCCCGCCTTCGCGGGAACGACGATTCAAGCGGTACACATATAAAAAAGCGCGAACGGTTTCCCGTTTCGCGCCTTTTTTCGTGACGCATCACGCGTCACCAGTCATCAGTCTTCCTTGCGCAGGTGCGGGAACAGCAGCACGTCGCGGATGTTCGGCGAATCGGTCAGGATCATGATCAAACGGTCGATGCCGATGCCGCAGCCGCCGGTCGGGGGCATGCCGTATTCCAGTGCGCGGATGTAGTCGGCGTCGTAGTACATTGCTTCTTCGTCGCCGGCGTCCTTGGCCGCCACCTGGGCCTGGAAGCGGGCCGCCTGGTCTTCCGGATCGTTCAGCTCCGAGAAGCCGTTGGCGATCTCGCGGCCCACCATGAACAGCTCGAAGCGCTCGGTGATGCCGGCGCGGCTGTCGGAAGCGCGCGCCAGCGGCGAGACTTCGACCGGGTAGTCGATGATGAAGGTCGGCTCCCACAGCTGGGCTTCGGCGGTTTCTTCGAACAGCGACAGCTGCAGCGCGCCCAGGCCCGAGATCACGTGCGGCTTCACGCCGAACTTCTCCAGCAGTTCCTTCTTCAGGAATTCGGCGTCGTGCAGCTGCTCGGTGGTGTAGTGCGGCGCGTACTTGTTGATCGCTTCGACGATGGTCAAGCGGTGGAAGGGCTTGCCCAGGTCGAGCTGGCGGCCGCCGTAGGTGAGGTCGGCGGTGCCGTGGGCGTCGATCGCCGCCTGGCGGATCACGGCCTCGGTGTAGTCCATCAGCCACTTGTAGTCGGTGTACGCGGCGTAGAACTCCATCATCGTGAATTCCGGATTGTGGCGGATCGATACGCCCTCGTTGCGGAAGTTACGGTTGATCTCGAACACGCGGTCGAAGCCGCCCACCACCAGGCGCTTCAGGTACAGCTCCGGCGCGATGCGCAGGAACATCTGCATGTCGAGCGCGTTGTGGTGGGTGATGAAAGGCTTGGCCGAAGCGCCGCCCGGGATCGGGTGCAGCATCGGGGTCTCGACTTCCATGAAGGCGTTGTCCTGCATGAAGCGGCGGATCGACGCGATCGCGGCGGTGCGCGCCTTGAAGGTGCGGCGCGTCTCTTCGTTCATGATCAGGTCGACGTAGCGCTGGCGGTACTTCGTTTCCTGGTCCGCCAGGCCGTGGAACTTGTCCGGCAGCGGGCGCAGCGACTTGGCCAGCAGGCGCAGGCTGGTGACCTTGACGGTCAGTTCGTCGACCTTGGTCTTGAACAGCGTGCCTTCCACGCCCAGGATGTCGCCCAGGTCGTAGTGGCGGAAGGCTTCCATCGCTTCCTCGCCGGTGTTGTCCAGGGTGACGTAGATCTGGATGCGGCCGTCGGCGCGCAGGCCGGAGGAATCCTGCAGGGTGGCGAAGGCGGCCTTCTTGCCGGCTTCGCGCTTGAGCATCATGCGGCCGGCCAGCACCACCTGCTGCGGCTCGGCTTCGAGCTGCTCGCGGGTCCAGCCGCCGTAGGTCTCGGCCAGGTCGGCGGTCTTGTGCCGCGGGACGAAATCGTTCGGGAAGGCCACGCCTTTTTCGCGGATCGCGGCCAGCTTGGCGCGGCGCTCGGCGATGATCTTGTTGTCTTCCGCGGCCAGGTTGTTGCCGGCTTCTTGTGCGCTCTGTGCGCCTTGTTCTTGGTTGTCGGTGCTCATATCAGGTATCTCTAGGTTTGGGTCACAGGCGCGTTACAGGGGCTGGGAAGCGAGGGAAGCGAGCAGCGCGTCGACGTCCAGCTCGTCGTAATCGGCGACGATCCGGACCACGTTGTCGAATTCCGCGAAGGCGTCGGCGGGCAGGGTGGAGGTGATCACCACCGCGCGCATGCCGGCGCGGCGGGCCGCTTCCACGCCCAGCGGCGCGTCTTCGAACACGATGCACTCAAGCGGATCGGCACCCAGCTGTTCGGCGGCCTTCAGGAACACGTCCGGATGCGGCTTGCCCTGCTTGACGTCGGCCGCGCCGACCACCGCCGCGAAGTGGCGGCGCAGGTCCAGTTCATCGAGCGTGAACACGATGTTCTTCGGCGGCGCCGAGGTCGCGACCGCCAAGGCCACGCCGCGCTCGTCGGCCGCGGTCACGAAGGCATCGAAGCCCTGGATCGCGCGGCGGTGCGGGCCGTACATCTCACGGTACAGCGCATCCTTTTCGGCGGCCAGTTCGAGGATCTCCGCGTCCGTGACGTCCGCGCCCAGGCGCTCGCGCAGGATCTCGCGGCCCTGCGCGCCCGCGGTCTCGCGGAAGAAGGCTTCGGCCTCGTACTCCTTGCCGCGGCGCGCGAAGAACTCGAGCCAGGATTTCGTGTGGAAGGCCATGTTGTCGACGATGGTGCCGTCCATGTCGAAGATGAAGGCGGGCCCGCTCATCAGACGCCTTGCTTCAGCGAGGCCGAAATGAACTCGTCGAGGTCGCCGTCCAGCACGTTCTTGGTGTTGCCGGTCTCGAAGCCGGTACGCAGGTCCTTGATGCGCGACTGGTCGAGCACGTAGGAACGGATCTGGTGGCCCCAGCCGACGTCGGTCTTCGAATCTTCCAGCTTCTGCTGCTCGGCCATGCGCTTGCGCATCTCCAGTTCGAACAGCTTGGCGCGCAGCATGTCGAAGGCTTCGGCCTTGTTGCGGTGCTGCGAGCGGTCGTTCTGGCACTGCACCACGATGCCCGACGGGGCGTGCGTCAGGCGCACCGCGGAGTCGGTCTTGTTGATGTGCTGGCCGCCGGCGCCGGAGGCGCGGTAGGTGTCGATGCGCACGTCCGCCGGGTTGATCTCGATCTCGAAGGACTCGTCGACTTCCGGATACACGAACAGCGAGGTGAACGAGGTGTGGCGGCCGTTGGCCGAGTCGAATGGCGACTTGCGGACCAGGCGGTGCACGCCGGTCTCGGTGCGCAGGTGGCCGTAGGCGTACTCGCCCTCGACCTTGATCGTGGCGGTCTTGATGCCCGCGACCTCGCCCTCGGAAATCTCGAGCACTTCGGCCTTGAAGCCCTTGCGTTCGCAATAGCGCAGGTACTGGCGCATCAGCATCGAGGCCCAGTCCTGGGCTTCGGTGCCGCCGGCGCCGGCCTGGATGTCGATGAAGCAGTTCGCATGGTCCATCGGATTGCTGAACATCCGGCGGAACTCCATCTGCTCGATGACCTTCCTGATCGCTTCGGCATCGCCTTCGACGGACTCGATGGTGTCGTCATCGCCTTCTTCGCGGCCCATCTCGAACAGGTCGCGCGAGTCGTTCAGGTCGGCCCTGGCCTTTTCCAGGGTCAGGACGACGCCTTCCAGCGCCTTCTTTTCCTTGCCGAGTTCGAGCGCCCGTTTCTGGTCGTTCCAGACGGTCGGGTCTTCCAGCTCCTGGTTGACCTGTTCTAGTTTCTCCGACTTCCGATCGAAGTCAAAGATACCTCCGAAGTTCGGCTTCACGGCTGCTCAGGTCGTTCAGCAGGGCGGAAAGGGCATTGATGCGTTCAGCTTCCATGGTCGGTGACGTATTTTTAGTAGGTTGAATCGAACCGGAGATTATACCGCAGCCGGCGCCGCAGGCGCGCGTTGGGATGCTTTCCTTGCCCATCGGCAGGGGGCTGACTTATCATGGGATCATGAAATACCGTTTCCGCCGCCCGCTCTGCCTCGTCCTTTCCACCGTCATCCTGTCCGCGCCCGCCCTGGCCGCCAGGCCGAAGGCCGGCGCCAGCGCCGAGCTGGCCGTGCTGGAAACCACCGACCTGCACTCGGCGGTGGTTGGTTACGACTACTTCAAGCTGGCGGCCGATCCCTCGCTGGGCCTGGACCGTACCGCCTCGCTGATTGCCCAGGCGCGGCGCGACTTCCCGAACACGCTGCTGTTCGATAACGGCGACACCATCCAGGGCAATGCGCTGGGCGATTACCAGGCCACCGTCGAGCCGCTGCGCTGCGGCCAGCTGCTCGGCATCTATAAAGCGATGCAGAAGATCGGCTACGACGGCATCGGCATCGGCAACCACGACTTCAATTTCGGCCTGGCCTACCTCGGCCAGGTGACCGGCCAGCGCCTGCAGGTCGAGGGCGTGCCCGACCGGCGCTGCGCCGGGCCGGGCTTCCCGGTGGTGCTGGCCAACGTCTACAGCATGAAGACGAACAAGCCGCTGTTCGCGCCCTACCGCATCCTGGACAAGCGCATCCGGGCCGTCGACGCGCAAGGCCGGCCGTTCGAGGCCAGCGTCAAGGTCGGCATCATCGGCTTCACCCCGCCCGCCATCCTGAACTGGGACCGCCGCTGGCTGGAAGGGAAGATCTATACCGAGGGCCTGGTCGAAACCGCGAAGCGCTACCTGCCCGAGATGCGCGCGAAAGGGGCGGAACTGGTGGTGGCGATCTCGCACGGCGGCCTGGACGACAGCCCGTATTCGCCGACGATGGAGAACGGTAATTACTACCTGGCCCAGGTCGGCGGCATCGACGCGCTGCTGCTGGGTCATTCGCACCAGCCCTTCCCGAACCCGTCCAGCACCGTCGCCCAGTTCAACCTGCCGCACGTCGATAAGGTGAAGGGCAGGGTGTTCGGCGTGCCCACCGTGATGGCCAATTTGTGGGGCAAGAACCTGGGCGTGGTGCGCCTGCAGCTGCGCTACGACGGCAAGCGCTGGCATGCCGACCGGGATGCCGCGATCGTCGAGAACCGCAGCACCCAGCAGCCGGACAAGCAGTACGTGGCGGCCGACGCGCAGGTGATGGAGCTGGTGCGCGCCGAGCACGACGCCACGATCCGCTACGTCAGGACCCCGATCGGCAGCGCCGACTTCCGCATGTCGACCTATTTCGCCGACGTCGGCGACGTCTCCGCGATCCAGGTCGTGAACCAGGCCCAGGCCGACTATGTGCGGCGCTACGTGGCCGCCAACCTGCCGCAGTATGCGAAGCTGCCGGTGCTGTCGGTGTCGGCGCCCTTCAAGAGCGGCTCGGCCGGCGTGGCCGACTACACCGACGTCGCCGCCGGCGACCTGGCGCTCAACAACGCCGCCGACCTCTACCTGTACCCGAATGCGCTGGCGGTGGTGAAGGTCGACGGCGCCGGTTTGAAAGCCTGGCTGGAGAAGGCGGCGGGCCGCTTCAACACCATCGACCCGGACCGGACCGCGCCGCAGGAACTGGTGAATACCGGCTTTGCCGGCTACAACTTCGACACCATCACGTCATCGGAACTGGGCTACGAGATCGACCTGACCCGGCCGCCGGGCCAGCGCATCAGGAACCTGCAGTTGCGCGGCGCGCCGCTCGCGCCGGGCCAGGAATTCCTGGTCGCGACGAACAATTACCGCGCCAGCGGCGGCGGCAATTTCCCGGGCCTGGACGGCAGCCGCACCGTGCTGGCCTCGCCCGATGCCAGCCGCGACGTGCTGATCGCCTACATCAAGGAAGCGAAGCGCCTGAGCCGCGCGGCCAACGGCGCCCAGCGCAGCTGGCGCTTCACGAAGGTGCAGACCAAGGGGCCGGTGGTGTTCCATTCGGCGCCGGGCAAGCTGGAACTGGCGCGCGCGGCCGGGCTGGAGAATGTGTCGCAGCTGGCTGCGGACGATGGGCAGGGGAAGGGATTTGCGCTGTATGCGGTGGATCTGGCGAGATAAGCACCCGTCGTCCCCGCGCCCTTAACTCGTCGTCCCCGCGCAGGCGGGGACCCAGGCTTGTCCGCATTAACGTGGTGCCTGCAGAACTTGGATCCCCGCCTGCGCGGGGACGACGGACTTACCTGCGCGGAGGCCGGCGCGCCGTTTGCACGCCGCGCCAATCAGAAGCGATTCAGCCGGCTGGCCTGGATCTCGGAAGACGCGATCGCCGCCAGGTCGAGCAGGCCCTGGACTTCGGCGGCGCGCAGGCGGCGCGGTTCGCGGTCGATCACGCACAGGGTGCCCAGCGTCTGGCCCGAGCGGTCGCGCAGCGGCACGCCGGCATAGAAACGGATGTGCGGCTCCTGCTGGACCAGCGGATTGTTGCGGAAGCGCTCATCGTCGAGGGCGTCTTCGACCACGAACAGCTCATCCTGCATCACGGCGTGCGAGCAGAAGGCCCAGTCGCGCGGGGTTTCGCGCGGTTCCAGCCCGACCCTGGCCTTGAACCACTGGCGGGTCGAGGTCAGCAGCGAAATCAGCGCGATCGGCGAACCGGTCACCATGCTGGCCAGGCGCACGATGCGGTCGAAGCGGGCTTCCTCTTCCGTGTCGACCAGGCCGCTGGCGCCGACGGCCGCGAGGCGGCTGCGTTCGTCGTCCCGCACCGGATAGTTCGGATCGGCCACAGGCAGGAATTCCTTGTCATTGCTGGCCGCGGGACGCAGATGGGCGTTGTCGTCCTTCCCGTGCAGGAGTCCCTGGACCAGGCTCAAGCGGGTGCGGCGATGCCCACCCGGCGTCTTCCAGGATTCGATCGCGCCGCTTTCCATCCAGATCTGCACCGTGCTGGTGGCAACGCCCAGCAGGCGTGCGACCTCGCTCGTGGTCATGACTGGATCGTCCGTCGTGGTATTGCTGTGCATAAACTTCCTCGAATCCCGTTAGCATAACGGATTCATTTCGCCGACATGCTCGTTGTCCAAATTAATTAGAAGTTGGAATGTACTTTCCAATCTGCAATAGATTATATCAATTTGACGGGCAATGCACTCACATTCGGCAATGATGCACGATCATCTTATCAGTGAAGGGTGTCGTTTGGCGCTGCTTTGTCGGGCTGGACGAGTACGAAGGGGCTGACGACCGAGGCCCACAGGCGCGCATCGCTGGCTTGCCAGGCCTGTGCCTGGGCGTCCGACACCTTCGCCACCCTGCCTTCGCGCATCCAGCGCGCGATCGGTTCCTTGTCGTCGTGGGCGATGCGCAGCGCCACCTCGACCAGGTCGAGTTCCTGGCTTACATAGATCACCACGCCGTGGGCGAAATGGCGCTCCAGCTCGGACCAGTGGATGCGGGCGGTCTCGCGGTTGATCTTGTCGTGCAGTTCGGTGTCTTTCAATGGATCGGTTTTCATGTTCATGCTGTCGAATCTTCAGAAGGCGTCGACGGTGGGCGTCGGCGAGCCCGCCCATGTTAACCGATACGCCTGTCCCTTGCGGACATTCCCGACCAGCGCGGGGCGGAAGCAGGCCAGGTTGGTGCCCGCGGGACGGCGCACGCTGGGGTAGATGATGCCCATCGAGCCGGCCTCCAGCAGTTCGGCCGCCAGGCGCTGGGAGGCGATGTAGCTGCCGGGATCGAGGCAGTCGCGCCAGGCATCCGTGCCGCGCAGGTCGTGGAAGCCGGCGCTGAAGTCGGCCAGCAGGGCCTGGTAGCTGACGCTGTCGTCGAAGCGGCCGATTTCCTGGTATTCGACGGTCTTGTGGAAGCTGACCTCGGCCAGCGCGGTCTCGAGCTCGAAGGCGCAGTACCAGGCGCCGCGTTCGCCGTCGTTGAAGCGGCTGCCTTCCGGGCGCGCGTAGGTGTAGGCGGCGTTGATCATGCGGAAGTTCGGCAGGCCGAACACCAGTTCGTCCACGCCGATCCCGGGCAGGAGGCCGGATTCGCCGCGCAGGCGGTCGTTGGTGGCGTTGTCCAGGTCGAACAGGTCGCGCAGCACGGCATCGCTTTCCGCCAGCGGCGCCAGCACCGAGTCTTCGGCATCGGCGAAGCGGGAAGGGATCAGGCGGACGGTGTCGAACTGGCGCAGCAGGGTCAGCCCAGGCAAGGCTTTCCGTACCGGCTTCACTCACAGCCCTCCGCGGCGGGCGTCGAGCAGGCGGCGCACGGTCTGCATGGCGAGCAGGCCGCCGGCCAGCATGAAGGCGAGCGGGGCGCGGCCGTTGAAGACCGGATTGCTGTTCGGGAGGTGCACCCACTCGTCGGCCAGCTTGTCGCCGTACAGGATGTGCAGCGCCTTGTAGATGCCGAGCAGGTAGGAGATGCGGGTGATGCGGTCGACTTCCAGCACCCGGCCCGGGTTCTTCTTCCACTCGTAGAACGCGGACGATGAGACGCCGCCCAGCAGCTCGCGCGCATCCTCGTCGCGCACCTGCCAGGCGCTGGCCAGCTGGAAGAAGCCTTTCAGCGCGGAGCTGGACAGGCGTTCGCGCTGGGCCTTGTCGTTCAGGTCGACCAGCACGTCGGGTTCGAAACGGCTTTTCGGGTAAGCGTAGGCGAGACTCATAGGAATTCTCCGGATATGGAGTATTTATACTCCGCTTCCGGACCTGCTGCAAGCAGCTTGTGCAAAATGTATTGCCATGACAAAATTGCACGCTTATTCATCTTCGATTTCCTTGCTTCTCAACGTGGAGGACGCATGCGTCTGCTGTCGATTGGGGTTTTGTGCATCAGCATGTTCATGCTGGCCTTCGCCAGCGCGGCGCGGCCATCGAATGCCGAGCTGAAGAAGCAGGTCACGGAGGCCGAGCGCGCCTTCGCGGCGACCATGAAGGCGCGCGACCACGCGGCCTTTACCGGTTTCCTGTCCGACGAAGCGGTGTTCTTTGCCGGGCCGGGCAGCGTCCTGCGCGGACGCACGGCCGTCGCCGAGGCCTGGCGCAAGTACTACGACGGCGCGCAGGCGCCATTCTCGTGGGAGCCGGAAGAGGTCGAAGTGGTCGAATCCGGCACCCTGGCCTACAGCGGCGGCCCGGTCTACGACGCCAGCGGCAAGAAGGTCGGGCGCTTCAATTCGATCTGGCGGCTGGAAGCGCCCGGGCGGTGGAAGATCGTGTTCGACCGGGGCGAGCAGCCGTGCCCGTGCAAGGACAAGGTCGGCGAGTAGGCGTCAGTCGGCGTCGAACGGCTGCTCCAGGCTCTTCGCCGGCCGGGTGAACCACTTTGGCCCGGACGCCGTCATGTAGAAGTGGTCTTCCAGGCGCACGCCGAATTCGCCCGGCACGCAGATCATCGGCTCGTTCGAGAAGCACATGCCCGGCGCGAGTAGCCGGCGCTCTCCGCCCACCAGGTAGGGGCCTTCGTGGATGTCGAGGCCGATGCCGTGGCCGGTCCGGTGCGGCAGTCCGGGCAGCTTGTAGCCAGGGCCGAATCCGTTTGCTTCGAGCGAGCGCCGGGCGGCCTTGTCCACCTCTTCGCAGGGAACGCCGGGTTGGGCGGCGTCGAAGGCCGCCTGCTGCGCCTGCTTTTCGGCATTCCACACGAATTGCTGGCGTTCGGAAGCCTCGCCGAACACATAGGTGCGGGTGATGTCGGAAATATAGTTGTGGACTTTGCAGCCGGTATCGATCAGCACGGTATCGCCGCGCTTCAGGGTCTGGACGTAATTGACGCCGTGCGGATAGGACGTCGCTTCGCCGAACAGCACGATACAAAAATACGAACCGCTCGCGCCGACCTTCCTGTGGGCGAGCTGGATGAACGCTTCGACTTCGGCGGTGGTGATCCCCTCATGCAGGATCGACGCAGCGGCACGGTGGACGGCCATCGTCATGTCCATCGCACACTGGATCAGGGCAATTTCCGCATCGGATTTGCACATGCGGCAGGATGAGGTCAGGGCATACGCGTTTTCCAGGATATAGCCCGGCGTCGCTGCGCGGATCGCATCGAACATCAGCAGGGGCGTGCTTTCGTCGATGAAGAGTTTTGGCGGCTTGTCGCTGCTGCCCTCGACACCCAGCTTTTCCAGGACGTCGCGCAGCAGGGCGGCCGGGTTTTCATGCTCGTCCCAGCAGTGGATCTCGCCGGCAACCACCATGAACTTCCGGATCGTGCCTTCCTCGAAGGCGGGTGCGATGTACGCCAGCTGGCCCACCGCCGGCAGGACGGCGCCGACCAGGCGTTCGCTCGGGCTCCACCTGGTGCCGGAAAAATAGGTGAGGTTGCTGCCCGCGTCGAGATAGACCGCGGCGATGCCATGCGATTGCATGAAGTCCTGGGCGCGCTGGATGCGGGCCAGGTGTTCATCCACGGTGATTGGCACCGCGCGGCCGGTCATGTTGTCGAGTGTGTCGAGCGCTTGCTGCCGGGTGTTGCCACCAATACCCATTCGTCCTCCTGATGTGTTATTAGTCAAACCGGGGTCAGACTCCGGTTTTTGGAAATGTCTTCTGAGCTGTTGCCTGATTTTGGAGTCTGACCCCGGTTTGATGCTGATCAGGCGGGTTATTCGTTGACCTTGCCCCGCAACGCCTTGATCTGCCCGCTGCGCGTCTTCGCCTCCAGCCGCCGCCGCTGCGAGCCGCGGGTGGGCTTCGTCGGCCGCCGCACGACCGGCGCCACGGCCGCCCGGTCGACCAGTTCCTGCAGCCGCCGCAGCGCATCTTCCTTGTTCGCTTCCAGGCTGCGCGACTGCTGGGCCTTCAGCACGACCACGCCGTCCTCGGTGATGCGGCTGTCGCGCAGCGCCAGCAGGCGCTCCTTGACGGCCGCCGGCAGCGAGGAGGCGGCGACGTCGAAGCGCGCGTGCACGGCGCAGGAGACCTTGTTGACGTTCTGCCCGCCCGGACCCTGGGCGCGGATCGCGCTGAACTCGACCTCCTGCGGATCGATCGTGACCGCCATGACTCAGGCGGGTTCGGCGTGCTCGACAAGCAGCTGCACCTTGGTGACGCCGTTGTACTCGTTGGCGTCGAGCCGGAACGCCACGCGCGCGCGCTCGCCCAGGGAGGCCGTGTTGCCGAACCAGATCGCATCGTAGCGCCGGCCGTTCCGCTCCAGCAGCAGCTTCAGGTGCTTCTCTTTCAGGATGCGCTGGCTGACCACGCGGAACTCGTCGCAGAACACGGGCGGTGCGAAGCCCTGGCCCCAGACCTGGCCGTCCAGCAGCTCGATGAACTGCACCGTGTAGAAATCGTCTTCCAGCGGGCCGTCGGTCTCGACCACGCGCTCGAGCTGGGCCTCGCTCAGCCACGCGCGTCCGACCGCCTCGAAGGCGTCGCGGAAGGTGTCGAAGTGCTCGAGCCGGATCGACAGGCCGGCCGCCATCGCGTGGCCGCCGAACTTGTCGATCAGGCCGGGCACGCGCTTCGACACCAGGTCGAGCGCATCGCGCAGGTGGAAGCCGGCGATCGAGCGGCCCGACCCCTTGATCCAGCCGTCGCCGGCCGGCGCGAAGGTGATGGTCGGGCGGTAGAATTTCTCTTTCAGGCGCGAGGCGACGATGCCGATCACGCCCTGGTGCCAGCCGTCGTCGAACACGGCGATGGTGCTGGCGTCCTGCGGATTGAAGTCGTCGAGGTGCAGCAGGGCGGTGTCCTGCATCTCGGCCTCGATTTCGCGGCGCTTCAGGTTGATCTCGTTGAGCTGCTGGGCGATCTCCCAGGCGCGGCCCTCGTCGTCGGTGACCAGGCACTCGATCCCGAGCGACATGTCTTCCAGCCGGCCGGCGGCGTTCAGGCGCGGGCCGAGGGCGAAGCCGAGGTCGAACGGCGAGGCGCAGCGCGCTTCGCGGCCCGCCACGCGGAACAGCGCCGCGATCCCGGCATGCATCCGCCCGGCGCGCATGCGCTTCAGGCCTTGCGCCACCAGGATGCGGTTGTTGGTGTCGAGTTTCACGACGTCGGCCACCGTGCCGAGCGCCACCAGGTCGAGCAGCGAGTCCAGTTTCGGCTGCGAGGCGGCGTCGAACACGCCGCGCTTGCGCAGTTCCGCGCGCAGGGCCAGCAGCACGTAGAACACGACCCCGACCCCGGCCAGGTGCTTGCTGGGGAAGCCGCACGCGGGCTGGTTCGGATTCACGATCACGCGCGCATCCGGCAGGGCGTCGCCCGGCAGGTGGTGGTCGGTGACCACGACTTCGATGCCGCGTTCGCGCGCCGCCTCGACGCCGTCGATGCTGGCGATGCCGTTGTCGACCGTGATGATGATGTCGGGCGACTTCTCGCGCGCCGTCAGCGCGACGATTTCCGGGGTCAGGCCGTAGCCATACTCGAAACGGTTCGGCACGATGTAGTCGACCTTCGCGCCCATCGCGCGCAGGCCGCGCAGGGCGGTCGCGCAGGCGGTGGCGCCGTCGCAGTCGTAGTCGGCGACGATCGTCATCTTCTTGCCGGCCGCGATCGCGTCGGCCAGGTAGACGGCCGCGGCGTCGATCTGCATCAGGGCGCCCGGCGCCAGCAGGGCCTGCAGTTCGCTGGCCAGCTCGCGCGGGTCGGACAGGCCGCGCGCGGCGTACACGCGGGCCAGGACGGGATGGATGCCGCCCTGGCGCAGCAGCTCGGTCTGTCGGCTCGGGCAGGGACGGGTGGCGATGCGGGTCTTCAAGTCAGGCGTTCCAGGGTCGGACGGCGCCAGAATTTGCGCTGGGCCATCGGTGTTTTGGTGATTTCCAGGTGCCCGTCGCGGTGGCTCAGCACCAGCTTCAGGGTCTTGATGCGGCCTGCCTTCAGGGCCGCCAGCAGGGGCGTGAACAGGGTCTGTTCGAGGGCCTGCATTTCCTGCAGCCAGGCGTGCCAGTCGGCCGCGATGGCTGGCGCCGCGACGTTGCCGCATACGAACAGGCGGCCGCCTTCGGCTTCGTTGCCGGTGTCGCTCAGCAGGCCGGCGATGCCGTCCAGGCTGTTCAGGCGGCGCTCGGCCAGGGCCGTCAGCCAGCCCGGCGCGGCATAGGTGGCGATGCTGGGCGCGGGCGCCAGCTTGCCGGCGGCGCGTGCCACCAGCTGTTGCGCGTGCTCGGCGGCCACGCTGGCGGCGCCCCAGGGCCAAATCGCGTTGACCGGCGCCTGGCCGCGGCTTTCGCGCGCCGCGTTCACCGGATGGGTGTACCAGCTGACCTGCACCTCGTTTTGCAGCTTGCGGTAGGCGCGGGCCTGGGCGCCGGTCGGGACCCAGTCGGTCAGGTTCATGCCGACCGCGGCGTCCGGGCTGGCGGTCTGGATGCCGTCCCAGCCGTCGGCGCGCAGGAACCAGGTGTCGGGAGCGCCGTACTGCAGCGCGTGGCCGGCATCCTCGCAGCAGGCGCGGGCGCTCTCGAACAGGGCCCGGCCTTCGTCTTCGCGCAGGTCGAGCTGGCGCGTGTCGCCCATCATCAGGTGCGAACTGGCGATCTGGATGTGGGCCGGATTCACCACGAACCAGGTGCCGTCGCCCGGGTCGAGGCCGTAGCCGCGCATGCTGCTGGCGGCAATGCCGGGGGCGACGCCATTGGCCAGGCCGAGCGTACGGGCGATCCAGAGCTCGTGCGGCAGCACGCGCGCGGTCGGCTCCAGCGGGTACAGCGCCGCGCTCGAGGTGCGCGACAACAGCGCCGCCAGCGCCGGGGCCTGCAGGGCGCGGACCAGGTCGGGGGCGAATTCAGGAACGGGGAGGGCGAACGGCAGGACGAGCGAAATATGGGCCATGCCGGTATTGTAGGCCAAATGGGCGCTGCGCGAGAACCGCGTCTGCCGCACCGCAATCTTCATTTCAATCGTGACAACCCCTCACATGGATGAGCTTTGTATGGCACACTGCGGGCCTAAGCAGCATTTACCATGGAGCCCATGAGCATCATCCACAAATTGCCGTACGAATGGCTGGTCGGCCTGCGCTACACGCGCGCCGGCAAGCGCAGCAGCCGCAACAGTTTTATCTCCTTCATATCCCTGATTTCGGTATCCGGCATCGCCCTCGGGGTGGCCGCGCTGATTGTCGTGCTGTCGGTGATGAACGGCTTCCAGAAGGAGGTGACGGACCGGATGCTGTCCGTGCTGGCCCACATCGAGGTGTTCGACGCCGGCGGCGAGATGCCGAACTGGCGCCAGGCCGAGCAGGAAGCGTTCCGCAACCCGGCCGTGCGCGGCGCCGCGCCCTTCGTGGAAACCCAGGGCCTGCTGGTGCGCGACGACGCCATGAAGCCGGCCGTCATCCGCGGCATCCTGCCCGAGGAAGAGCACAAGGTATCGGACGTCGGCCGCCAGGTGCGCCAGGGCAGCCTGCAGGACCTGCGTCCGGGCCAGTTCAACATCGTGCTCGGCTATGTGCTGGCGCGCTCGCTCGGGGTCGGCGTCGGCGACAAGGTCAACATGATGCTGGCCCAGGCCCAGACCACGCCCGCCGGCATGGTGCCGCGCACCCGCAGCTTTACCGTGGTCGGCATCTTCGAAGCCGGCCACTACGAATTCGACTCGGCCATGGCCTTCGTCCACCTGCAGGACGCCGAGCGCATGGAACGGCTCGGCGCGCCGCAGGGCCTGCGCCTGCGCATCGCCGACATGCACCAGGCCCCGCTGGTGGCGGCGGAGCTGAAGAAATCGATGTCCGGCGACCTGGTCATGCGCGACTGGTCCAAGCTGAACGCCAACTGGTTCGCCGCCGTGCAGACCGAAAAGCGGATGATGTTCATCATCCTGACGCTGATCATCGCGGTGGCCGCGTTCAACCTGGTCTCGACCCTGGTGATGACGGTGACCGACAAGCAGCCCGACATCGCGATCCTGCGCACGCTGGGCTCGTCGCCGCGCTCGATCATGAAGATCTTCATGATCCAGGGCGCGCTGGTCGGTATCCTGGGCACCCTGGCCGGCGTGTGCCTGGGCGTGCTGGTGGCCCTGAACATCGATGTGATCGTGCCCTTCATCGAGCACCTGTTCGGGATCCAGTTCCTGTCGAAGGATATCTACCTGATCAGCGAGATCCCGTCGGACATGCGCTGGCCGGACGTTGTCAAGATCGGCGGGGTGTCGGTGCTGCTGGCGTTCGCGGCGACCTTGTACCCGAGCTGGTCGGCCTCGCGCGTGAAACCGGCGGAGGCCCTGCGCTATGAATGAGATGCGGAACGAGATGCTGAATGTGAATGAAATCGAGATGAGGAACATTATGGGTACTGCCGGCGCGCCGGTCCTGTCCTGCCGCGGCGTCGGCAAGACCTTCCGCGAAGGCGACTACGCGGTGCAGGTGCTGGACAACATCGACTTTTCCATCGGCCGCGGCGAACGGGTGGCCATCGTCGGCGCTTCCGGCTCCGGCAAGTCGACCCTCCTGCACATCCTCGGCGGCCTGGATACCCCGAGCGGCGGCGCCGTGATGCTGCAGGGCGAGGACTTCGCCACCCTGTCGGAAGCCAGGCGCGGCGAGTTGCGCAACGCCTCGCTGGGCTTCGTCTACCAGTTCCACCACCTGCTGCCGGAGTTCTCGGCGCTCGACAACGTCGCCATGCCGCTGCTGATCCGGCGCATGAAGCGCGAGGAAGCGGTGGCGCGGGCCCAGGCCATGCTGGCGCGCGTCGGGCTGGCCAGGCGCGCCATCCACAGGCCCGGCGAACTGTCGGGCGGCGAGCGCCAGCGCGTGGCCCTGGCGCGCGCCCTGGTGACCGAGCCGGCCTGCGTGCTGGCCGACGAACCGACCGGCAACCTCGACCACACAACGGCGGAGACCATCTTCGACCTGATGCTGGAACTCTCGCGCACCCTCGGCACGGCGTTCGTGATCGTCACCCACGATCCGGAACTGGCGCGCCGCTGCGACCGCGTGCTGCGCCTGACCGAGCACGGACTGCAGCCGGAGAACTGACCAGTAATGTGGATCGACACCCACTGCCACCTCGACGCCCATGAATTCGGCGCGCTCCCCGATGCGCTGGACATCGCGGCCCGGGCCGGGCAGGCCGGGGTGTCGATGATCGTGATCCCGGCCGTCGACAGCGGCAACTTCGATGTCGTCAAGGAGCTGTCGCATGCGGCGCCGAACGCCTGCTACGCGCTCGGCATCCACCCGATCTTCGTGCCGCAGGCGCGCGAAGAAGACCTGCTGCTGCTGCGCCGCCAGGCCGAGGCGGCGATCGAAGACCCGCGCTTCGTCGCCATCGGCGAGATCGGCCTGGACTTCTTCATCCCCATGCTGTGCGAGCCGGCGATGCGCGAGAAGCAGGAACGCTTCCTGCGCGAGCAGCTGCGCATCGCGCGCGACCTCGGGCTGCCGGTGCTGACCCACGTGCGCCGCTCGCAGGACCAGGTGTTGAAACATGTTCGCCAGATCCGGCCGCCGGGCGGCATCGCCCACGCCTTCAACGGCAGCTTCCAGCAGGCCCGGAACTTCATCGACCTGGGCTTCCACCTCGGCTTCGGCGGCGCCATGACCTTTACGCGCGCCCTGCAGATCCGGCGCCTGGCGCTGGAGCTCCCGCTCGACGCCATCGTGCTGGAGACCGATGCGCCGGACATCGCCCCGAGCTGGATCCACCCGGGCCGCAACAGCCCGGAGGAACTGCCGGCGATCGGCCGGATGCTGGCCGGATTGCGCGGCCTGCCGGAAGACGAGGTCCGCGGCGCCACCGGGCGCAGCGCGCTGGCCGCCATCCCGCGCCTGAAAAACCTGCTCGCACCTTGAACTGCGCCTAATCCCTCGCGCCCGGACCCATCCGGCGCGCATGGTGCCATCGCGTGCGCCCAATGGGAGCGTGGCGCGCACCCTGGCCCGCATCGGCTCCCGTTTCCGAGGGGTCACGACCATTCCGATCGCGCGAAGTTCCATCTTGATCCGGCCTAAACCGTATGACGGACGGCAACGGATTGCTCCCCGTCCCATGGAAGAATGAATGCACCTACCGTTTTGCGGTATGCATAAGGAGACATGGTGGAAAGCGCGAGCGAAATCCTGCGGGCGTTGCAGATCGAGCCATCCCTGAGCACGGCCCGCCGCCCCCTGCGCCTGCGCCTCGCGCATGCCGGCCAGCTTGCCGAGGACATCCTGCTGCCGCAGCGGGTGGTGGGCAGCGAGGCGGTGTGCGGCGGCATCGAATACCGCATCGCCTGCCTGGCCAGCAGCCCGCACCTGCCGCTCAAGGAATTCATCGCGCTGCCGGCCGAGATCCAGTTCGTCACCGACCGCGGCCAGGTGCGCAGCGTGTGCGGCCTGGTCACCGAGGCGCGCGCCGGCGATTCGGACGGCGGCCTGGCCGCCTACGAACTGGTGCTGCGCGACGTTTTCGCGGTCATGGAAAAACGCACCAGCAGCCGCGTGTTCCGCTACCAGAACGAACTCGAGATCGTGCAACTGCTGTGCGATGAATGGCGCCACTCCAGCACCGTGCTGGCGAATGCCTTCGAGCTCGAGATCGATCCGCTGTTCGACAAGGGCCAGTATCCGCCGCGCGAACAGACCATGCAGTACAACGAATCCGACGCCGCCTTCGTGCGCCGGCTGCTGAAGCGGCGCGGCATCGGCTGGGTGTTCCGGCCCGGTCGCAGCCGCAACACCGCGGTCGACCCGGCGCACGACCGCACCCCGGCCCACACCCTGGTGCTGTTCAGCGACGCCGGCAACCTGCCACGGAATGGCGCCGGCAGCGTGCGCTACCACCGCGACGGCGTGGCCGGCGGCCGCGACACCGTCACCTCCTGGACCGCCGCGCGGCGCCTGCAGCCGGGGCTCACCACCCGCCACAGCTGGGACTACAAGAACCCGGGCGGCGCCCAGTTCATGACGGTCAGCAGCCGCGGCATGGCCGACCAGGGACCGAACGGCAACCAGCTCGCCGCCACCCTCGACGACTACCTGATCGAACTGCCGCACGCCGGCAACGACGTCGAGGACCACTGGCGCCTGGGCCACGTGCGCATGAGCCGCCACGAATTCGAATCGAAGTGCTTCGAAGGCGAGGGCAGCGTGCGCGACTTCTGCGCCGGCCAGTACTTCGCGCTGGAAGGGCACCCCGAGATCGACACCCATCCGGAATCCGGGCGCGAGTTCGTGATCACCGAACTGCGCCTGGTGGCCGACAACAACCTGCCGCGCGAGCTGGCGGCGCCGGTGTCGGCCCTGCAGGACGCGGCCGGGCCGGCGCCCGCCCCGGATGCCGGCGGGCGCGTGCGGATCGCCTTCACGGCCGTACGGCGCGGCATTCCCATCGTGCCGGCCTTCGACCCGCGTACCGACCTGCCGCATCCGCAGCTGCAGAGCGCGATCGTGGTCGGCCCCGCCAACGAAGACGTGCACTGCGACGCCCTGGGCCGGGTGAAGATCCGCTTTCCCGGCATGCGCGCGGCCGACCACGCGCATGCGCACGGCGCCGGCGCGTCCGGTACCCCGGCCGATTCCGCCTGGGTGAGGGTGGCCTCGAACTGGGCCGGCAACGGCAGCGGCAGCCAGCACCAGTCCGGCGCCGTCGGGCTGCCGCGGGTCGGCACCGAAGTGCTGGTGGCCTTCCTGGGCGGCGACCCGGACCGCCCCATCATCCTGGCCCAGCTCTACAACCAGCGCTCGGCCCCGCCGGCCTTCAACGGCTACGGCGAACTGCCCGGCAACCGCTACCTGTCCGGCACCCGCACCCGAGAGATCGGCGGCGGGCGCGGCAACCAGCTGCGCTTCGACGACACCCGCGGCCAGATCAGCGCCCAGCTGGGCAGCGACCACGGCGCCTCGGAGCTGAACCTGGGCTACCTGACCGAGCCGCGCGACCACGGCGCAGGCACGCCGCGCGGCGAAGGCGCGGAACTGCGCAGCGAGCTGTCGGTGGCGCTGCGCGGCGCGCAGGGCGTGCTGATCAGCGCGGAAGGCGGCGAGGCCGGCGCCCCCAGCCAGCTCGCGCGCGCCGGCCTGGTCGGCCTGGCCGAGGTCATGCACAGCATCCTCGACGAAGTGGGCAGGCTGGCGGCCGTGCACAACGAGGACGAGCCGTCGCAGCAGCGCCTGGCCGCGCTGGTGGAAAAGCTCAAGCGCTGGCACGAGGGCAGCAACGTGGCCGCCGACGGAGCGGGAGGCGGGGCCGCGATCGTCGCGGCCAGCGCCCCCGCCGGCGCCATCTTCGCCAGCAGCGACAACCTGGCGCTGGGCGCATCGAGCAAGGTCGACGTGGTGAGCGCCGGCGACGCCGAGGTCTCGACCGGCCGCAACATCTTCCTGCGCGCCGCGCGCGGCCTGAGCATGTTCGCCCACGAGCTGGGCATGAAGCTCGGCGCGGGGCGCGGCGACATCGTCGTCCAGACCCACCTGGGCAACGTCCAGATCAAGTCCTCCGGCCGCATCAGCCTGTTCGCCGCCGAGCGCATCGAACTGGAAGCGCCGGCGGTGAAGATCATCGCCCCCGGCGCCACGACCGACTGGGCCGACGGCAAGATCACGCACCAGAGCAGCAGCCAGCAGATCCACAAGGGCTCGGACTTCATGTACTTCGGTCCCGGCGGCGCCAGTCCGAGGGACGTGCGCCTGCCGACCTCCCACCTCCACACGGACGAATACGTGGTGCTGCGCCACCTGCAGACCGGCGCGCCGATCCCGAACCAGCGCTACCGCGCGACCTTCGAGGACGGCCGCACCGTCACCGGGCGCACCGACGACCAGGGCCGGACCTCGCTGCTGATCGGCGAAATGATCGGCGGGGTCGACATGGCCTACCTGCCCGAAGAAGACGATCCGGCCGCCCGGGCCTGAGTCCGGGCCCGCATCCAACACGCACACGGAGCACCCATGCCCGACCCGACCCGCCCCTTGCCGAACCTCGTCCCCCAGCCGGACGGCAGCTGGACCGGACGCACGGTGCTGACGCCGACGGCGCTCAAGACCCGTGGGCTGTTCACGATGCCGCCGTCGAAGGTGGTGCCGGTCATTCTGGTGCCGGGGATCATGGGCACGAACCTGCGGGCGGCGCAGGATCCGAACAAGCCGGCGAACCAGGCCCTCAAGCGGGGAGAAGCGGCCTGGCGGCCGCCGAACGGGAAGATCGAGGGACTCTCGGCCGCGTATGTGTGGCAGAACCGCAGGGCCCGCGTGCGCCAGTTGATCCTCGACCCGGAAACGCTGGAGGTCGATCCTGGCGGCGACATCAACCTGCCGCTGGAGGCACGGAATTACGGCATGCTCGAAAAAGAGGCGCGCGATCGCCACTGGGGCGAGGTGCACTGGGACTCGTACGGCAGCCTGCTGTTCGGGCTGTACGTTGGCCTGAACCATACTTTCGAAGTCAATCCCTCGGATAACCGGCGCGTGGTGTGCCGCCACTGGAAGGAGGTGATGGCCTGCGAGGCGGCCAGGTGGGGCGTTCGTGAAATCGAACACATCACCGAGAGAGAGCTGGAGAAGCATGCCGAGTACTACTATCCGATTTATGCCTGCGGCTACAACTGGCTCGATTCATGCGAGAAATCGGCCGCGCAGCTGCGCCGGCGCATCCGCGACATCGTCGCGTTCTGGACCGCGCACAAGCGCGAGTGCAGGAAAGTGATCCTGGTGACCCATTCGATGGGCGGCCTGGTCGCGCGCGCCTGCGCGAAACAAATACCCGACAGTATCCTGGGCATCGTGCACGGCGTGATGCCGGCCCTCGGCGCGCCGGCCTGCTACCGCCGGATCGCCTGCGGCACGGAAAGCTGGAACCCCAGTAATACGGCTTCCGCCAACCTGGAGGCGGGCTTCCTGGCGCAAATCCTGGGTAGCCAGCCGGAACTGACGATGCCGGTGCTGGCATCCGCTCCCGGTCCATTGCAGTTGCTGCCCAATCACCTCTATCCGCGTCCCTGGCTGCATGTATGTATGTTTAGCCGAGTCAACAACAAGGATGTGGCGCGCGACATCGTGCATATGCCAGGCGGTAATCCATATGATCTTTATCGTGATATGGATGCGTGGTACCGCATGGTCGACCCCAAGTTGTGCGATCCTGCCAATAAACTCAGGCGGGGCAAACGCGCCGCCAGGGAAGCGGTCTGGGGAGCGATCGATATTGCCGAGCGCTTTCATCGTGAAACCCTGGACTCCTATTACCACCCGAACAGCTATGCGTTTTACGGCGCCGACCGGGCTTACATGGCGTTCGGCGCCATCCGCTGGATTGCGCGCGATCCCGGCAATGGCGCGGTATTCACCGAAGCGAACGTGCGTGGCGCAGCGCTGGCGGGATATCGCGAGACGGTGGGGCGCCGGATCAAGGTCGAAGGCAAGACCTTGCTGGATGTCGTGCCTGCGCTGCAGGACGTCGGCGGCGACGGGACCGTGCCGCCGCAGTCGGGGGCCGGCCCGCGCGGGAAGGTCAAGCAGTTGTTTGAAGTGCGAGGTATCGACCATCAGGGAGCGTTCAACAACGAATCTATCCTTTTGCTGACCCAGCACCTCGTCGTCAAGCTGGTACAGGAGATGTCATGAAACCCGCGTGCGACAACGGCTTCGCCGCGGGCATGCGCTCCTCTCATGTCAATCCGATACAGACCTTGCCATGACGCGAACGAGGACACGCGGATGGCGGGAGCTGATCGTCCTGCTGGCAGCCCTCGCCTGTGCGGGGAGCTGGGCAGCCGGTCAAGTCCGCAGCATGCGGGACAGATCCGAGGTGGCAAAAATGACGGAAAAGATGAGAACCGTGTGCGTCGGTCGCTACCTGGTCGACGTGCCGGTCCAGGCGGAAGTCAGCATGTCGCATGAAAGAATCGATGGATTTGCGATCGACACGGTGGTGGAGAGCGAGGCCGAGTTCCGTGCCCGTGTCGCGGCCCGCGAAGCCGAGATCGATGCCCTGGGCGCCGAAGCCGGCGCCCAGGGCCCGGGGGGAATGATCGAGGCGCGCGACCTGCGTATCCCCGGCATGGTGGGACGGTCGCTGGTGTATGGCCGTACCCGCAGCCATGGCTTCGAAGGTGGCCGACGGGTGGATGCCGAATGGGTATCCGTCGAGAGCCATGCGCATACCGGGGGCCTGAGCATTTCCCTGTCGGCCAAGTATGTCGGCGAGGACGACGTCCGGGCAGCCGAAGCGCTGCTGGCGCAGTTGCGGCTGCGCGGCGGGGACGAGATCCCGAGCGTTCCCGGATTCTGCATCGACCACGCCGTGTTCGCGGAGCCGCTGCCGGCACACACGACCGAGCACATCGCCATGCATATCGGGCTGCCAGACCATCCGGACCTGGCGCTGGCCCTGGTCAGCATGCCGGGCGGCGGCTTCGATCCGGGCCTCATCGCGCGGTCGAGGGCCACGGACGCCGGTGCGGGCGCCGATACCCTGCTGCGCATCACCAAGCTGCGGGAAGGCAAGCGCAGCATCAACGGGATCGACGGGGAAGAAGTGCTGGTGCGTGCGCGCGAATTCAATTTCACGACCACCTACGGCTTCAACTGGGAGGCGCCGGGCCTGGACAATGACCCGCTGCAGCCCTACCTGTCGCTGGAACTCCAGAGCGGGATCGGCGAGCGGCCGGGCGGCAAGCCGGTAGAGACCAGCCTGCACGAAGACGCCTTGCTGGCGCTGTGGGACAGCATCGCCTCCAGCATCCGGCTGCGCAGGAATGGCCCGCCGCCATCGTCCGGGACGCCGCCGGAGCCGTCGGGGCCGCAACTGGGCGCCGTGGCGAGGGCGGGCGAGACCTGCCCGCAATCCGGCTGGTGGCGCTGTTCCGACGCCGGCCCCGGCATCGACGTGTACGGCGGCCAGGTGCAGTATGTCCGCAATGGCGAACGGATGCCGCAGGCACTGCTGCTGCCGCGCCAGACGCTCTGGCAAAAGCTCAAGCGCATCCAGCCGAGCATCGAAAGCGCGCAGCCGACCGCCTGGACCCTGGTCGACAAGCGGCTGCGTCCGCGGATGGCGAGCGCGGTGGCGCTGGCTCCCCTCGTCATGCCCGCATCAAGCCCGGACCTGGCGTCCGACGATGGGCGTCCGGTTCCCCTGGGCAATTATGCGCGCACCGGCGAGGCATGCCCGGCGAGCGGCTGGTGGCGTTGCGAAGACCCGCACGCGCTGGATGGAACGCGCTGGTTCGCGCGCGGCGGCCTGCTGCCGGCGGCGACCTTCCAGGTTCCGGCCGGGGCCTTCGGCAAGTCCGGCGGGCCGGAGGTCATCCATCGGCGCAGCGCCTGGCAGCTCGTGCGGCACGCCGAAGCACCCTCGGCACCGCCGGGTGCGCAGCCGCCGCCCGGCCCGGTGGCCGCCGGCGAACCTCCCGCCCTGGCATGAGTGCCCGCTGAACGCCCGGCCGATGCGCTGCGCGATCCTGGGCTTCACCGCCGGCGTGCTGGCGCTGCAACACGCCGCCGCGCTGCCGCCCACGCCTGCCATGCTGGCGTGCTTCGCCTGTGCACTCGCGCTATCCGGATTGGCGGGCCGCATCGGCGGCTCCCCGGCGGCGGCAGGCTGCACGGCGGCCTGTGCCGGCGTGCTGCTCGGCTACGCCTGGGCCGCCCTGCTGGCCCACCACGCCCTCGGCCCCGCGCTGGAAGCCGCCGACGAAGGGCGCGACCTCACCGTCGTCGGCGTCATCGACAGCCTGCCATACCGCTTCGACCAGGGCCTGCGCTTCAACCTGCAGGTCGAACGCACCGAGACGCCGAACGCCACCGTCCCGCCGCGCATCGCCCTGTCCTGGTACGCCGGCCGGGGCGGAGACTCCAGCCTGCCCGGCACGCTCATGCCCGGCGAACGCTGGCGCCTCACTGTGCGCCTGCAGCGCCCGCACGGCAACGCCAATCCGGGCGGCTTCGACTACGAGGCGTGGCTGCTGGAACAGGGCGTGCGCGCCACCGGCTATGTCCGCGTCGGCGACGCCAACGCAAGGCTGGACGCCTTCGTACCGGGCTTCGGGAACCTGGTCGAGGGCAGCCGCGCCGTGCTGCGCGACCGCATCCTGCAGGCGCTCGAAGGCCGCCAGTACGCCGGCGTGATCGTCGCGCTGGTGATCGGCGACCAGCGCGGCATCGACCAGCCGGACTGGCAGGTGTTCAACCGCACCGGCATCGGCCACCTGATCTCGATCTCGGGCCTGCACATCACCATGATCGCCGGCCTGGCTGCCCTGGCCGCGTCCAGCCTCTGGCGGCGCTCCTTCTTCACCGGCGCCCAGCTGCCGCTGCGGCTGCCGGCGCAGAAGGTGGCGGCGCTGGCCGGGGCGCTGGCGGCGCTGCTCTACGTGCTGCTGGCCGGCTTCGGGGTGCCGGCCCAGCGTACGCTCTACATGCTGGTGGTGGTGGCACTGGCCTTGTGGCTGGGCAGGCTGTCCAGCGTCACCCACGTGCTGTGCGCCGCGCTCGGCGCGGTCCTGCTGCTCGACCCCTGGGCCGTGCTGTGGCCGGGGTTCTGGCTGTCGTTCGGGGCCGTGGCGGTGATCCTGTTCGGCGGCCATGGCAGGATCGGCCGGCGCGAGGCCGGACTGGGCGCCAGCCTCGCCCTGGCCGGGCGCACCCAATGGTCGGTCACGCTCGGGCTGGTGCCGCTCACCATGCTGCTGTTCGGCCAGGTGTCGCTGGTCAGTCCGCTGGCGAATGCGGTCGCGATTCCGCTGGTGAGTTTCGTCGTGACGCCGCTGGCGCTGCTGGGCAGCCTGCTGCCCGCGCCCCTGTGCGGCTGGCTGCTGGTGGCGGCGCATGGCGTGGTGGCGGGCCTGGCGGCCGTGCTGGGCTGGCTGTCCGCGCTGCCGGCCGCGGTGTGGCGCGCGCCTGCGCCGCAGGCCTGGGTGTTCCTGCTGGCGCTGGGCGGCACCTTGTGGATGCTGATGCCGCGCGGCTGGCCGCACCGCTGGGCCGGCGCCGCGGCCTGGCTGCCGCTGCTGCTGCAACTGCCCACCCATCCCGCGCCGGGCGCGTTTCGCGTCACCGCCTTCGACGTCGGCCAGGGCATGGCGCTGCTGGTCGAAACGGCCGGCCATCGCCTGCTGTACGATACCGGCCCCGGCTACGCCCCGGGCGCCGACGCGGGCAGCCGCGTGCTGCTGCCTTACCTGCGGATGCGCGGCATCGGCGCGCTGGACGGCATGGTCGTCAGCCACGGCGACCTCGATCACACGGGCGGCGCGCTGGCGGTGCTGGGCGAGCAGCAGGTCGGATGGGTCGCGTCCTCGCTGGACGCCGGCCACCCGGTCGTGCGTGCGGCGCGGCGTCATCTGCGGTGTCTCGCCGGCCAGCAGTGGGAGTGGGATGGCGTGCGCTTCGAGATGCTGCATCCGACGGCCGCCATCCACGCCGACCCCAGGCTGAAGGCCAACGCGCGCAGCTGCACGCTGCGCATCACGAATGGCCACACGGCGATCCTGCTGGCCGGCGATATCGAGGCCGCGCAGGAAGCCAGCCTGGTGCGCGACCAGCCGGACAGGCTGCACGCGGACGTGCTGCTGGCGCCCCATCACGGCAGCGGCACCTCGTCGACGGCGGCCTTCCTGGCGGCGGTGCATCCGAGCGTCGGCGTGTTCCAGGTCGGCTGGCGCAACCGCTACAAGCACCCGAAGAAAGAGGTGCTCGAGCGCTACGGCCAGCTCGGCATCGAACGCCTGCGCACCGACGAACTGGGCGCCGTCATGCTGGACTTCGGCGGCGGCATTGCTTACGAGGCTTACCGGACGGAGCACGCCCGCTACTGGAGCGCGCCCCGGTAGATCAGCTCTCGCGCGGCAGCGTGATCGTCATGCGCAGCCCGCCGCCGGTGCGGTTCGCCGCGGTGATCCGGCCGCCATGGGTCTCGACCACGCGCTTGGCGATCGCCAGGCCGAGGCCATGGCCGTCGACGTTGTTCAGCGTCGGGTTCGAGCGGAAGAAGGGTTCGAAGATCTCGCCCAGGTGCTCCTCGGCGATGCCCGGTCCGCGGTCCAGCACCTCGATGTGGGCCGTGCCATCGTCGGGATGCAGGGCCACCTCGACCGCGCCGTTGGCGCCGCCGTGCTTGACGGCGTTGCGCACGATGTTCTCGACCGCGCTCCACAGCAGGTCCGGCGCGCCGCGCACCGTCACCGGCACCGGGGCGTCGACGTCGATGCGGGCGCCGGCTTCGAAGCGGGCATCGTCGGCGATCTGGTCGATCATCTCGACCAGGTCGACTGGCTCGGTCGCCAGTAGCGCGTTGGTCGCCTCGAGGCGCGACAGGGTCAGCAGCTCGCCGACCAGGCGGTCCATGCGCACGCTCTCGCGCTCGATGCGCTCCAGCGAGGCGCCGATCTTGTCCGGCTGCTGGTGGGCCAGGCCGATCGCCGCCTGCAGGCGCGCCAGCGGCGAGCGCAGCTCGTGCGAGACGTCGTGCAGCAGGCGACGCTGGCCTTCCATCAGGGTGCGCAGCTGGGCGCTCATGCGGTCGAAGTCGTGACCCAGTTCCGCCAGCTCGTCGCCGGCCACCGCCATGCGCGATTCGCCGAACTTGGGCGCGAGGTCGCCGGCGGCCGCCGCTTCGAAGGCGCCGCGCAGGGCGCGGATCGGGCGCGAGAAATACCAGGCGAGGAGGGCGGCGAACAGGAAGCTGGCCACGGTCGCGGCGACGATCGGCAGCCAGTGTCCCACGTGGCGCCCGAACTCGGGCGGCAGGCCGAATCCTCCCGGCCCGCCGGGACCGCCCGGGCCGGAGCCGGGGGCCGTGCCCGCGGCGCTGCCGGACGCCGCCGCGGCCGGGCCGGAATCCTGCGGCAAGCTGGCCATGCCCGGACGGACGCCGGGGATGCGCGAGGCGAATGCGAGGTAGTGCCGGCCGTCGGGCGCGGTCAGGCGCGCCACCGCGTGCGAGGGGGCGCCGGTTTCCAGGTTGCGCTCGACTTCTCCGCGCAGCCGGGGCGGCACCGCGCGGCCGAGCAGTTCATTGCCCTGGTCGTCGAGCACGTACAGGCGCATGCGGCGGCTGGTGGCGGCCAGTTCGCGCAGGCCGTCGACGCCGCCGTGCCTGAGGGTGGCGGCGGCCGCGTCCAGCATGATGATGGCCGGCGGGCCGAGGTCGAGCGTGGGTTCGCCGTTGCGCTGGTGGGCCTGGTCGCGCAGCCACACGGCGCCGCCGATGCCGATCGTGGCCGCCACCTGCGCGAGCAGGATCGACAGGAAGAATTTCCAGAACAGCCGGCCCATCGTCACTCGCGGATCAGCTGGTAGCCGAGACGGTAGACGGTCTGCAGGCAGGAGCGTCCGTCCGACAGCGTGCCGAGTTTGTGGCGCAGGCTGCTGAGATGGACGTCGATGTTGCGGTCGAAGCGGGCCAGCGGGCGTCCCAGTCCCTGTTCGGACAGGTCGTTCTTGCTGACCGGGCGGCCGGCGTTGCGGGCCAGGACTTCGAGCAGGTTGAATTCGGTGCTGGTCAGGTCGAGCGGATTGCCGTCCCAGGTGGCGCGGCGCTGCTCCGGCAGCATGGTCAGCTTGCCGACCGTGAGCGTGATGCCGGGACCGTCGGTGCTGGTGCCCTGGGTGCGGCGCAGGATCGCGCGCACGCGGGCGGTCAGTTCGCGCGGGGTGCAGGGCTTGGTGACGTAGTCGTCGGCGCCCAGTTCGAGGCCGAGGATGCGGTCGGCGTCGTCGCCGCGCCCCGTAAGCATCAGCACGGGGATGCGGCTGGCGGCGCGGATGCGGCGCAGCGTCTCGATGCCGTTCATGCGCGGCATCATCACGTCGAGGATGGCGATGGCGTACTGGCCGGACAGTGCTTCGCGCGTGCCGGTTTCGCCGTCGTGGGCGCAGGCCACGCGAAAGCCTTCCTGTTCCAGGTATTCGGCAAACATCCCGACCAGTTCGGTATCGTCGTCGATCAGCAGTACTTGGTTCATGCTCGCATCTTAGCAAATGGCGGCGGATGGGCGCCGGCAAGCGGCGCCTCTTTACCTTGTTTTACACCGGCTCTACACCGCTTTACAGGGGCGCGCACGACAATGCGGCATCCCAACCACACGAGGAGGCAGGAGATGAACCCGATGCGCAAAACAATCGCCGCCGCGCTGCTCGCGGCCTGCTGCGCCACCACTTTCGCGGCTGGCCAGGCCGGGACGGCCCCGGCCGATACCGGCCAGGATGCCGGACCGCCAGCCGGCCCGGGTCCGCACGGCGGTCCTGCCGGCGACGGCCCGGACGGGCGCGGCTTCCGGCCCGAAGGCGGTCCGGAACATGGCCCCGGCCACGGTCCCGGGCACCGCTTCGGCCACGGGTTCGGGCACGGCTTCGGCCACCTGGGCGGCGCCCTGCGCCTGACCGAGGCCCAGCAGGACAAGCTGTTCGCGATCGAGCACGCCGCCGCGCCGCAGCGCCGCCAGCAGCAGAAAGCGCTGCGCCATGCCCACGACGCCATGCGCGCCCTGCGCGACGCCGACCGCTTCGACGAAGCCCGGGCCGGCGCGGCCGCGCGCGAACTCGGCCAGGCGGTCGCCGCCGCAGCGCTGCTGGAAGCGCGCCTGCACGCCCAGGCCATGGCGGTGCTGACCCCGGAACAGCGCGAGCAACTGCGCCAGCGCCGGCCGCAAGCGCTGCAGGAACGTCCGTAAGCCGCGCAGCGCAGGCTGTAGGCGTTTCCCTCTAAACGGGGAGCGCGCAGGGAGCCCGGCCATGGCAAAGCCCTTACAATGGGCGCCATGAACAAGCCTCTGCTGCATTTCACGCACGGGAACAGCTATCCGTCGGGCGCCTACGGGCGCCTGCTCGACGAGCTGCGCCGCGATTTCGACGTCCGCACCACCGATATGCTCGGCCACGATCCAGAGTACCCGGTGGACGACAACTGGCACGGGTTGGTCGACGAATTGATCGCGCAGCTCGAGCGTTACGACACGCCGGCGATCCTGGTCGGGCACTCGCTGGGCGGCGCGGTGGCCATGCTGGCGGCCTGGCGCCGTCCCGAGCTGGCGCGCTGCGTGGTGATGCTGGATTCACCGGTGGTGGCGGGCTGGCGCGCGCATGTCTGGCGCCTGGCCAAGGCGCTGGGCCTGGGCCGCAGGCTGTCGCCGGGCGGGATCGCCGAGCGCCGCCGCAACGTCTGGCCTTCGCGCGAGGCGGCGCACGAACACTTCATCGCAAAGCCGATCTTCCAGGCCTGGGCCCCGGGTGCGCTCGACGATTACCTGAGCCATGGATTGAAGCCGCATCCGGATGGCGTGCAGCTGCGCTTCGACCGCGAAGTCGAGGCGGCCATCTACAGCAGCCTGCCGCACGACATGGGGCGCGTGCTGCGCCAGCCATATCCGCTGCCGATCGGCTTCGTCGCCGGCACCCGTTCGGAAGAGCTGCGCCAGGCAGGCCTGGCCGCGACCCGCAAGCTGGTCGGCGACAATTTCGTCACCATCGAAGGGAGCCACCTGTATCCGATGGAGTCGCCCCGGCTCACTGCGCGCCTGACGCGCGAGATGATAGTGCGGCTGCTGGCCCGGTCGCCGAATGCAGACCGGCGACAACTTTTCGCGTAAAATCGCGGGTTAACATTTCTTCACCTGGAAGCCCTGCGATGACTATCAAAAGCGACAAATGGATCCGCCGGATGGCGGAAGAACACGGCATGATCGAGCCTTTCTCGGCCAAGCAGGTGCGAGAGAGCGAAGGCCGGAAAATCATCTCCTGGGGCACTTCGTCGTACGGCTACGACATCCGCTGCGCCGACGAATTCAAGGTGTTCACGAACATCAACAGCACCATCGTCGATCCGAAGAACTTCGATTCGAATTCCTTCGTCGACGTGAAGAGCGACGTCTGCATCATCCCGCCGAATTCCTTCGCGCTGGCACGCACCATCGAGTACTTCCGCATCCCGCGCAACGTGCTGACGGTCTGCCTGGGCAAATCGACCTACGCGCGCTGCGGCATCATCGTCAACGTCACGCCGTTCGAACCGGAGTGGGAAGGCTACGTGACGCTGGAGTTCTCGAACACCACGCCGCTGCCGGCCAAGATCTACGCCGGCGAAGGCTGCGCGCAGGTGCTGTTCTTCGAGAGCGACGAGGTGTGCGAGACCTCGTACAAGGACCGGGGCGGCAAGTACCAGGGCCAGCATGGCGTGACCCTCCCGAAGACCTGATGCGTGCCGCCGGGCGCGGGTCCCTGCGCCCGGCTAGCGCGTGCTGACCAGGACGGCCTGCGCCGGGTCGGGCGGCGCATCGCCCTCCATGACGATGATCTGGCTGGGCGCTGGCGCCTGTCCCGCGCGCGCGAGTTCGCGCATCGGACCGATCGCCGTGCCGTTCGCGCCTCCCATCGGGTTGGTCTCGAATACCGCGACCGGGGTCTTCTGGCCGCTGGCGTAGACGCTGTAGACCGTCTTCGGCTTGAGCTTGAACAGCGACACGTCCAGCGAATCGGTCACGCCGAGGTTGCGCGCCACGACGAAGCCCTTGCCTTCCCCGGACACCGCGCGCAGGGCGATGTCGACCGGGTCCTTGTTGGCGCGCGCCACCAGGTTGTCCTTGCCCTCGCCGGAAGGCACGGCCTGCGACAGGTAGACCAGTGCCTGCGGCGCCTGGCCGACCGGCACCCGCGCCACGACCTTGTTGCTGGCGGTGTCGATGACGTCGACGGCGTCGCTGTTCTCGAGACCCACGTAGACCCGGCTGCCGTCATCGGAGGTCCACATGCCGTGCGGCAGTGCGCCGACCGGGATCGTCGTCACCAGCGTCGCCTTCGGCCCGGTGCCATACACCTTCACCACGTTCTCGCCGCCGACCGACACATAGGCCAGCGTCCCGGCGGGGGTCTTCGCGAACGACAGGTGGTTCGTGATCATGCCCGTGTCGAACACTTCCTTGACCTCCAGTGACCGGGTGTCGATGCGCGTGACCTTGCCGACGTCCTTGTGGGTCATCCACATTTCGCCGCCGTCCGGCGTCAGCTGCAGGAAGGGCGAGAACGGGCTGACGACCTTGATCTGGCGGATCACCTTGTGCGCGCGCACGTCGACCACCTCGACCACCGGCGTGAAGCTGGAGACCACGAAGGCGCGCTTGCCGTCGGGATGGAACAGCACCATGCCCGGTCCCGGCGCGGTCGGGATGCGGCGGGTTTCCCGGAACGTCTTCGGGTCGATCACGGAAATATAGTCCTCGCCGCGCACGACGACCCAGACCTCGCGTCCATCCCCGCTGAAGAAGCCTTCGTGCGGCGAGCGCCCGATATAGGTGACGCCCTTGACCTTGTTGGTGGCGCTGTCGATGAAGGTGACCGAGTTCGAGCCGTTCGACACGGCGATCAGGGTCCGGTGATCCGGCGAGTAGCCCA
This sequence comes from Telluria sp. Soil_C_11, assembly GCF_057657395.1. Classification (NCBI taxonomy): domain Bacteria; kingdom Pseudomonadati; phylum Pseudomonadota; class Betaproteobacteria; order Burkholderiales; family Oxalobacteraceae; genus Telluria; species Telluria sp. Soil_C_11. The sequence continues at coordinate 68,550 of NZ_JBDGIN010000022.1, forward strand.
GGCCGTGCACATTGATCTGGCCCTTGTACAGCGGCGACAGGACGTCGGGCCGCTGGTTGCCGAGGCGGATTTGTCCCAGGAGCGTGTTGGTCGACGGGTCGATCACCGAGACCGTGTTCGAATTCTGGTCGGCCGTATAGACCCGGTCCTGGGGCGCCGGCGCGGCATGCGCCCCGCCCGCCAGCAGCGTTGCGCCGAAGACGGCGGAAATGGTGCGTGTTTTCATGTCGCTCGCTCTCGTCAGTGGGTGGATGGATGTGCGGGTGCAGGCGCCGGCGTGGCGTGGCGGCGCAGCCAGGCCTGCATGAGCTGGATCTCGTTCTGCTGCTCGGTGATGATGCCCTGCGCCAGGTTCCGCAGTTCAGGATCGGTCGTGCGCAGCAACAAGGCCTTCGCCATGTCGATGGCGCCCTGGTGATGGGGAATCATCATGGCGACGAAGTCGTGTTCCGGCACCCCGTTCATCGGCGCGCGCCGCATGCCGTCGTCCATCACCGCCATCGCATCGTCCATCAGGGCCGCGAACGGCTTGGCGGTGCTGGCGACGAAGACGGGCGGCTGCCTGCCGCCGGCGCCGCCATGATGGTGAGCCTGGGCCTGCTGCGCCTCGGCGGCGCCGGCAAGCGCCGCCAGGGAGAGCAGGAAGGCGAGCCGCGGTCGGATCATTGCTTGTTCTCCAGTTGTTCGTGGACGACCACGGCCAGCCTGGCCAGCTCGCCCTTGCTGGCGCCGGCGGACAGGGCATAGCCGAATTTGCCATCGATCCAGTAAAACACACTCACCGGGCCCTCCTGCGCAAAGCGGAAGCCGGTGTCGCGATTGTGCGACTGCTCGGTGGATACGTACAAGGTCAGGCGCTGGCCGGCCAGGTTGTGGTACATGAACTGGGCCACCGGCCCGCTATGCCCGGGCAACAGCCTGCCGCCGATCAGCTCGTAGCCGAGCTTGCCGAGGCGGGGCGGGCGGATCGGCGTCCCGAGGCGCTTCGACAGCCAGGTGACCAGCTGGTCTTCCTGGTCGGCGCCGATTTCGACCGGATGGCGGACGTCCGGGCTGTACACGACGTGCGCGATGGCCGCCTGGCGCGCCAGGCTGGCGTCAGGCGAGCCGGGCGCGGCGTCGGTGCGGTCGAGGCCGGCCATGGCATCGGCGTCGATGGCGGCGCCGCGCAAGGTCCAGCCGCCGGCCGCCCCCAGCAGGGCGAACGCCAGCGCCGCGGCGATGCGCCATGCCGGGCCGGCGATCCGGAAGCGGCGCGCCGCCGGCAGCCGGATCGTGCCCGGCACGGCTTCGTCGAGTACCGGATCGAACAGGCGGCCCAGTTCGAGGTTCTGGCTGCGGTAGGCGGCCAGCCGCGCCTCCTCCTCGGGCCTGGCCCCCAGCCAGGCCTCGATCTCGGCCCGGCGCGACAGCGGCAGCAAGCCGTCGACATAGGCGTGCAGGTCTGCTTCGGTAACTGGCAGCATGTTCATTTCACCACCTGCAGGGACGCAAGACGCGTTGTCTTGCCCTCCATTAAGAGTCGCAGCTTTTCGCGCCCGCGCGACAGGCGCGACATCACGGTGCCCAAAGGCAGCCCGAGCGCGCCGGCGACCTGGTCGTAGGTCATTCCCTCCAGCCCCACCAGCAGGAGGATTTCACGCTGCTCGACGGGCAGCAGGCCGAGCGCGGTCTCCATGTCGCGCAGCTCCAGCCCGGCGGAATGATCGACCGTATGGGCCGGCTGGGCGCTTTCCTCGTCCAGCGACGTGGTTTGCAGGCGCCGCGCGCGCAGCTGGTCGACATGCAGGTTGTGCATGATCCCGAACAGCCAGGCCCGCATTTCTCCATCGCGGCGCCATTCGGCGATCCGGCTCCAGCCGCGCTCGACCGTGTCCTGGACGAGGTCGTCCGCGCCGCCGCGGTCGCCGACCAGGGCGCGGGCGTAGCGCCGCAGGCGGGGAATGCAGGAAACGATTTCAAGGCTGGGGTCGGACATGGCGGCCGGGGGCGCACTGGGAGCTGCGGTTCAGTCGGCAACGACGTGCCAGACGTTCTTGACGTTGTCGCCCTTGCGCTCTCCCGGCAGGGTATCCTGGGCATACAGGTACAGCGGCTTGCCGTTCCATGCCAGCTGCTTCGAGCCGTCGTCGCGGGTGACGACGGAATAGGGCGCCGGATACGAAGCGGCCCGGGCCGGCATCGCCGGCCACATGGCGGCGCACTGGCCGGCGCAGGCGCTCTTGCCGCTGCCCGGAACATCCTTGTCGAAGGTGTACAGGGTCATGCCGGATTCATTGACCAGCACGCCATCCGCCTTCTTCACCATCGGATCGTTCATCGATGCACAGGCGGACAGGACCAGGGTGGCGGCTAACAGGCTCAGGGCGGTACGGGCAGGGACCACGGCAATCTCCTCGTTGTTTGTCGGACACCGTCGTATACGTGCCCGGCGGCCGGACTATTCCACCTTGCCGAAAATATTTTTTCGCCGGCGGAACGAAAAAAAAGGTTCTACGCGGTTGCTGGGGGAAGTTGGGATTGACGATCTGAGAAGATAGTGGTGGCGATGGTTTG
>NZ_JBDGIN010000023.1:0-65719 GCF_057657395.1 Telluria sp. Soil_C_11
ACGTCTTCATGTAGAGCTTTCTTTCTTAAGTAGAAAATTCTACTTCTAAACGCGCTCTTTTTGTGGGGGGATTACCATGTGTTCGACTATAGCGAAAGGTTCTACAATCCACGCCGGTGTCATTCCACTATCGGCTACATCAGCCCGGTACAGTTTGAAAAACTAAATTCGCCTAACGGAAGTGTCCGTAACGATGGGGGAAGGCCAAGCATCATTTTTTAGTGGCACAATCCATGTAATCGAGCCTAAAGTTGATTTTGTTGTTGGAGGAGCCTTTTTCCCTCTGGAAAAAGGGGCTTTACTCATATGAATTTCAACGCTTTAGTTAGGCAATTTCTTAACTGCGCTTTTGTCATAGTAGTGTTTCGGTTCGTGCCTGTCACGGCGTGCCGGGATCTGGTTCTGTACTTTAGGCCACATGCAGTCGGGATGACTGGTCAACAACTCCGATCCACTTCCAGCCAATTTCGGGAGACATATGCGTCATGTCCTCAATACTTCTCTCTCTTTATTTCTCGGTGCTCATCGCACTAGGCGCGGCTTCCGCCATGGCGCAAGCGGCAGAGTCGAAAGAATCTCTCATACACGCGTCGCGCGTCAGTGATCTCGATGGCGTGATGCGGGCAGTGAGTGCAGGCATACCGGTGGATACGCCGGATCTCGTCGGCTCCGATACGCATGATAATCTTGAGGGGGCCACACCGCTGGGATACGCCGCGTTCAACGGAGAACTTGAGCTTGTAAGGTGGCTAATCGATCGTGGCGCGAAGATCGATGCTGTCAGCACGATAGGCAACAGCGCACTGAGCTATGCAATTCGTTCCGAGGCGCGTCCTGTGGTTGACCTGCTCCTTGGACTGGGGGCCAAAATCAATCCCGGGGTCCTGATTGATGCTGTCGCAGCAGATCACTTGGAACTGGTGCAGATATTCGTGAAAAAAGGCGCCGACATCAACGGGCCGGGCAGGATCCCAACCAGCGGCCGCCCGTTCAGCCCGCTTTCACTTGCAGCAAGAAGTGGGGGCCAAGAACTGATCGTGTGGTTAGTCAAAAACGGCGCTCAGATTAATAAGGCGCCAGTAATTAACGGCATCGCCGGGGCAACGCCGCTCCTGGTAGCCGTGGGGGAAAATCGAATCAATATTGCCGAGCTATTATTGCGGTTGGGCGCGAATTTAAATATTTCTGGGTACAACTTCATGGCCGGCGACAATGTTTCTCCCCTTTATGTTGCGGTCAGTGAAAGAAACATCGCCATGATACGGTTATTGCTAGAGCATCATCCGAGTAAGGCGCATATTGCCGAGTCGCTTAAGCTAGCAAGAAACAACTGGAACGGCGTGAAGCCGGAAGACGCAGAGATCATTGCACTTCTCACTAGAAAGGCAGCTGTGCCAAGTAATTATCGTTGACGCCGGATTGTGAAAACCGCCACGAGCATTTCGTTGACGTCGGTTGCGGGGACGATACTGAGGTACCGCTGGTACCTGTCGTGTTCAAGCTTGAAGGAAGATATGCAACCATTGTGCGACGGTTGCCAGAATTGGAACAGCGGATCGATAAACATCAGCGCGGCGCCTTTGCTATCGCGTCGGGCGAAAATCGCTACGTGGGAAAGCCCGCCGCAGGTCAGGAATACCCTGTCGCCAGGCATTAATCCTGCGATGATGTCTGATTTTTTCATCTTGATCGCCCGCGGCGAAGGAGGCGCGCGGCCGGCAGGGTAAAGCAGGTACACGTCGCCGAAACCCACGTCGGGAACGGTGCGTGAATAGAAGTCGAACTGGTCTTGCAAGGACATCGATTCGGGAGGAACGTCCGTGGGTTCGACCACTGTTCCACTTGCGGCACCGAACTGCCCCCGTAGATCTGAATCGACGAATAAGGCCTCGTAGAGGCCGCGCCCCGGAACCGCTCCCACGTCCGCAAAAGGTGGGCCTGCCAAGGAAAACTTATTCAATATCTTGGTCAATCGGGGTTCGCCGATCGTTGCAATGATCTGCCCGAGCAGCTCACGTTTTTGCACTTTGCTCTTTGCGCGGTCACGAAGCACCATCAATAGCGTCCAGTATTCCTGTTCCTCCGGCGCCAGCGGTTCCCCCAGCGGTGTCAGCGCAAGCGCCGCAGTTGAAAAGGGCCCGCCAAGTGCGGCGCCCATTCTGAGAATGGCTGGGATGTGGGCGCTGTCGGCGTCTTTCGCCAAGCTTTCGACAACTATCTCCCTCCTGAGCACGCCCTCGACAAACTCTTCCGCAGCGGGCAAGTGACCGTTCTCGATGGCTGCAAAGAGCTCCTTGTGGGCTGCCACTGGACTGCCGCTCTGAGATTGGATCAGTTTGTACTTGTAGTAGTGGGCATCCGCTTTGAGTCGGCCGGCGTAATAGGGATTAGCGAATTCCTTGATCGGCCTGACGATGTAAGTATTGGCAAGCGTGCGTACCTTTCCCCGTTCGTTCGCTTTCCAGGCTTCCGATAACAGGTTCGCTTCTTGCGGCAGTTTGATTTGTGCACTCGACATGCGCTTGGCGATGTCGGCGAGCTTTTCATCCGACACACGGTAGTCGGGAACGGCTTGCTGGGCGGAAGTCGACGAGCTGACACAGAGCAGGGCGACTAATAAGATGACGAACCGAAGCGACAGAGTCATGCTCATCTCCAGATGATGATCGGCGACGTGCTTAGCGTGCGCGCGCCGTCTTCGTCATAGTCGATCTCGAACCAGAGCTGATAGGGTCGCTTAGCCCGGCTTTCCAGAATGAGCTTGAAAGCAAAAGGCTCCTCGCCATTCTTGAGCGTGATGGCACGTGTTCTTTCTTTGCTCTCCAAGATGTTTTGCGAGGCGACTGGGTAGGCCGTCGTCGCATTTTTGAGGAATCTGGCGCGAATACCAGCATCCGTTGTGCTGACGATGACGGTCTCGGTCTCCGCGATGCCATACGGCTTGGAAGACATGGGGTCCAAGTCGCATTTGCCGGACGGCTTTCCGATCACTTCGTCTAGTTCGCGGGCTTTCACGGCGATCGACTTAATCCGGATCGGCGTTGCGCTAGCCTGCGTGTGTGCGAAAAGCAATGTAGATTTTGCCGCGCCACAGAAAATAGGCTGCCCGTTGATTCGAGGATTGTCAGACAAGCTCGATAACACTTGCACTATGTTCTGGTTTTCTACACGCAGCGAGGTCGCCCCTGTCAGCCCGAGCGTGCGATAGGCGCTCTTGAAAGCGACATAAGGGGTGTCGTCTTTGTCCGCAGGTTTTACGATGCCGGCATGGTCAGCGTTGATAGGGTCTAGCCGGTTATTGCACAAGTTAGTGGCACTTTGTTGCTCTACAATTCGCACATGCGCAGTAGGCTGAATTTCATATGCACAAAACGAAGGAATTGACGACAAAGTCTTGTCTGCAAGCCAGGTCCGTTGGAGATCTGCTAAGTAGGCGTCGCTCGTCATGGGCATGAGTTTGGCGAATTGCGGATTCTTGCTGACGAGCCGGGCAATCGAAGCCACGGATGATCCTGTCGTCGGTGTGGCAAAAAAGTAGATGAGCCCGACTTTCTTGACGTTCTCCCGGTACTTAGCCAAGAAGGCACGAGTCACCAGACCGCCCATACTGTGCGCGATGAAGACGATCTGGCGGTGCGCCAGCACATCTTTCGTTTCAAGAGAAAGACGCATCGAATCAGCGAGCTCGTCAATAGTTGGGGCGCGTGTCATTGCCGGACTGCCAAGCGTCAGCACTGCGATGTTGGCGCGGCTGAATGTTGGATCAGTCGTTAACATGGCAGGCCAGTATGCCTTTGTTGTAGGGTTTGTCCATGTCCCCACCGCATCGCCCATGACGCCATGGACAAAGACAATGACCTGACTATTTTCCGTCTTGTACCGGACGTAATGAACCTGCGCACGGACTGGCACAATCACGCAGGCGACAAGTAAAAGTGACAATAACGCTTTAAGGATGCAATGGCGCATTAGCCTCTCCTTGGTGTGTAGCCAGCCGGTAATACGCGTCGTTTCTTGTTCGATTTTTTCACTGGGCCCGGGCACTCTTTTTTATAACATAGAAGAGAGCAGAGCAAGCACATGCGTTTTAATTTTGTTTGACCACCCTGCGGTCAATCTACATCGACACACTCGGCGCTTGTGGCGGACCGAAAACTCGCTCAAGCATGAACAGAGACTCCTTGCCGTTCAAGCCGCGCTCTCGCACCTATGCACTTACTCAAAAATGAACCTTCGATAATGCAAAGCACTCTACCCATAAATCAGTGTTGTAAAAGATATTTCCTCTAGAAATTTTGTCTTTTAAAAAGGTACTAACACATTGATACCACTTTGCACGGAAAATTAGATCGCTGCTCTGAGGAATTTGAATCGTACCAACATTTTTAGTAGGAATAACCCTCCTAGAACCTACTTCATCACATTTTGTTGATAAAACCCATTCTTCGAAAGAAGAACGGGTTTTTTGTTTATCCAAAAATTTTTTACGATTTTATATGTTCTCCGGACTGGCTTGAATTGTGAAGCGATACCCCAGGCCTCCGTTGAAACCTCCAGTTCCGCCTATCCTGACCGATTGTGCGTTGCACCTAGAAAGACCGGCGACGTCTGCACGGAAGTGGGAGGCTCGGTCACCTAGACAAGACTAGGTGCGGCGGCGGGCTCCCGTCCAGCGACGCCCACTATGTGAAACGTGGCGGCACTTGGCTAGCTACGCCGCAGCCGTTCCAGCTGCCGGCAGCGCGCCGTTGCCGGTGAGCGTCGTCATTGACGGATCGGTGACGAATAGCTGCGCTGCACATACGTGGTATCGCCGGCACGGTCTGTCACCTTGAGCTTGAGCGCGATGACGCCGGCCCGGCAAAAAATGTATGGCGTCAGGCTGACGTCGCCAATCCCTCGCCGCTCGCGCAGGCTTGGCACGGACTGCGGGCTGGCGTCGTTGACGCTCGCTCTGGCGGGGTGCCGTATCCGGTCGAATACAAAACACTTGACGACATGTATTCGATCGGATACAGTTGCATCAAGCGTTGAGCAGACGTGAGGCAAAGCAGTAATAACAACTGAAGGACTACCATGAAAATTGTGAAGAAAGACCACAAGTTCATCGAGTTCTTCGAGGGGATTAAGGATGAGAAGACGAAGAGTGTTATCGCAGCAAGGATTACACGACTTTCGTTGGGAGCGTCTGGAAATTCCGAGCCAGTTGGAGAAGGTGTGCAGGAGCTGAAAATCGATTACGGACCAGGATGGCGCGTGTACTACATCAAGGTTGCGGAAACGGTAATCGTCCTTCTCGGCGGCGGATCGAAGAACGGGCAGCAGAAAGATATTGATGCTGCCAAAGATCGAGCTAGAGCATTAAAGAGGAAGTAAAGTAGTAACCGGGGTGTCAGCCCCGGTTACTCATAAGCCCAAGCGGGCACTAGCAGCAGAAGGGCCTAGTTACAAGAGCCTAGCTTGCTATACACCTATATAGGTAAAAACGAGGTAAATATGAGCACAGCAAACAAAATCATCGCAACGGATAGCGAGTTTGATCTTGGTGCGATTAATTCTCTGCCAGAGTTTGACGCGGCAGATTATATTAAGAGTGAAGAGGCCTTCTTAGCTTTCGTTAATGACTTTCTTGCTGAGGGTGACCCTGCTATGATTGCAGAGGCTCTTGGCATCGCAGCTAGAGCTAAGGGAATGACTGAAATAGCGAATAAGACAGGAATAAATAGGGAGTCTCTATACAAAGCGCTACGTGGCAACAGTCAACCAAGACTAGATACAATAATGAAGGTCCTAAAAGCCTTTGGGTTAAAATTAGTAGCGCAACCAATCGTAGACAATACAGAGACTCACGTAGTGAGTTAAGCCTGTAGTTCTCTTTTGTTATGTCTGCTTGCTTTAACTGCTCAACGCATACTTAGACTTGGCATGTTTGCTCGGTCTTAAGTACGTTTGTCTTTAGCCCCCGTAACTGGGGGCTTTTTTATTGCTAGTTAACTTTGCAATATAACTGTAAGATGTTAGTAACTAAGAGACGGATTGAAAACTCCGAAGCAACTTTGATGTCCAAACGGCTCACTCTTGCAGGAGTACGCTATGTGGACAGCAGAGCAGCGCGCGCGACATCAAGCATCCAAAGGAACGACGAGGTTACCCGACCGATATCAGCGACAAGGAGTGGAAGCTTGTCGAGTCGCTATCGCCTGGCGTAGTGAATCGCCACGGCTTTCCTAGACACTAGAGAGCCGCTAAAAATACTTCTTTTCATACTCAGCCGGTGACATGTCATTGCTGAAGCTATGCCGGCGCTTCGTTAACGAGAACCATCGGCATTTGTCCTGAAGCCGCCGCTGAGGGCCGAAGTGCAGACGCAATCGATACCCACTCGCCGTGGTTCAGTCGCTGCGTGCCTACCCACAATCGAGGTTACAAGCGCGCTGAACGTGGACCTAGGTAGCGCTGTCATGGCAAGCTTTCCGGTACCCTGTGCTTGCCTGGTGTTTCGAACAACGTAAAAGGAGGAAAACGATGATCGTGATTTCGTGTTCATGGGGCTCTGGAAAAACTGGGGCCATGATGCAGATGATGGGACGAGCCATCCGTGAAGGGAACCACCGGACGACAACGCTCCATGAGTTGGCTCATCGGGAGAGGATTGGCCAAAAAAACGAGAAGCGTGCGTCAAAAACTAGAGCCACCCACGCAAAGCCGAGGGCTTCGATTCAGCTTTCCTTGGCAAATGACCAAGGTGGCGATGCCGGTTACGCGGCGGCCAATGGTTCGAACGGCGGTGCTGGCAGCGGCGGAGGTGGTGGCGGAGATAGTGGGAACGGCAGCGAAGGTGATGGTGACGGGGAAAGTGATCGAGCACCCCGGACCGTTACCCAAGCTGCCGTCAAACGCTCCTCCCGCACACCCTCCGCACGTCCCCGCGCTTCCCCCCGCCCGCGCAAGTCATCTGCCACACTGATGCCATTCCTGAAGGCGTTCGCCGGGATTCCTTTACCCGTTCTTGTACTGACTACCGCAATTCTTTTTGCATACACAGGGCATGCGGATCTCGCGAAAACCGCCCTGCTGACCTTGCTGGGAGGCCGCTTCATGAAGCCTAAATAAAAGAAGTCCGGCTGACGGACAGGCGGTCGGATCATTAGCCGTTCCTTGAACAACCAGCTAATGCGACGAACGCCCCTCTGCAAAGCCCCACACTCACACTGATGTCTGCGACTTAATGTTGCCTGCCAAATGACGCGCGGCAGGCGAGGGAACACGTCGATGCCGAGCAGCTGACACTGCCTTCTTCCAGGCGACAGTGGACGGCCCTAGTAGGTCTCCAACCGCCAAGACGGAGTCATTGGGCTGATGGAAGACAGAATGCCTGGGTAGCAGAGATGCAGAAACGGAGCCAAGCTTCAGTGTTGTTAATGTAGAGCACTTAATTGCTGCGCGTGGCAGCGATGTCCCAGAAATATGTTCCTTCTGCACTGGCCGGTATGTGTGGTACACCTTGGACGCAGTAAAGTGCTACCCACAAAACGAGGTCCTGGCCCCAGTTGTGCAATGAAAAGGGTGTTTTCAGACAAGCTACCAACAATTTGGTACCTAACTTGGGCTTGGAGCTGGGCTCACTCACTCACATAGAACTCGCTACCAACACTTTTTGGTGGGCATAACCCTTCTGATCCGATCCAGTTCCAGCGGTTTCAGCAAAAACCCGTTTCTCTCGCGAGAAGCGGGTTTTTTTATTGGCCGGCGCTTCGCGGCTTGTTGCCGGTCGCCTGGTGCGCCTGGTTGTTGCCGCCTTCCAGGAGGGCTGCATTCAAGAAGATTGCCGGCGGCAGTGTCGATCGAGAAGCCTGCGATATCGACTCCAGCGCCGGGTTCGGCATTGTCGAGGAAGCGTTGAATGGGGCTTCGGGCTTGCTGGCGTCGGGACCGACGCAGTAAGCGCTGTTCAGCGAGGTCAGGTGGAAGTGCTGGCCGGTAGGGAGATTCACTTCGAGGTGATTGGGAGCGGCGCCAAGCGCAGTAAGGTTGCGCCGATCCGCGAATTCGTTACGCCAATAAATTTCGATGTTGCATTCGGTTACAAACCGGCCTGAATGCGATCGGAGCAACCCTGTTCGCAAGCTGTTTCTCGGGCGTATTCCGCACTACGAAATTTATCGCCATGTCTTTGCTTTTCGATCAAGAAAAGCGCCTGAAAAGTCCGAATCCTGAGCTGTTATCAATCTGGCGTATGGCTGATATCACGCGTCTTTTTCACGCATTTCGTCGTGAACGTCGCTTTATTTTCTGTTTTTTCAGAAATTTTTCTTATCAAAGCCTCCATTTTGTCTATATCCTGCAACGCTTCGATAAAGGCTTACAAATGGAAAGAATTTTTTTTCCGTGTGGCAAAGCAAAACCGATCGAATGTGCGTAGAATTGCCTTCCATCAGTTTCCGAACGCCAACTACTTATGGTTGGCGTTTTGCTTTCAACCCCAAGAAAACAAACGCAGAATGCAAACTCCCTCCCGCAGCAGCAGCACCACCCGAGCCATCGCGCGCACCCTGTCGGTCGCTCAGGCACAGCAATATGCACTGCCCGTCCTGTTCACCCTGTTCGGCGTGATCATGGGTTCCTGGGCCGGCCGTATCCCGGCGATGGCCGAGCGTGTGCACGTCTCGCACTCGGCGCTGTCGATGGTGCTGCTGTGCGGCGGCCTGGGCGCCGTCCTGTCCTACCCGATCTCGTCGCGCATGATGGCGTCGCTCGGCGCACGCAAGACCCTGCTGTTCTCGGGCCTGGCCCTGCTGTGCGTGCTGATCGCCATCGGCGTTGCGCCGACCGTGCCGCTGCTGATGATGGCCGTGCTGAGCCTGGGCATCACCGCCAGCACCTTCGACGTCGCCATCAACTCGTCTGCGACCGCCCGCGAAAAGGCAACCGGCAAGTCGGAACTGTCGAAGCTGCACGGCCTCGGTTGCGCCGGCGGCCTGGCGGGTGCGACCCTGGGCAGCCTGATGGCCAGCCTGCACATCGCCCCGGCCACCCACTTCCTGATGCTGGCCGGTCCCCTGGCCGCGCTCCTGTATATCGCTTACACCATGCTGGAGGCGGATGACACTGGCGCCACCGTCGAGAAGAAGTCGTTCTCGCTGCCGCGCGGTCCGCTGCTGCTGCTGGGCGTGCTGGGCTTCCTGGGTTCGATGGCCGAAGGCAGCATCGCCGACTGGAGCGGCGTGTTCCTGAAAGAGCATTTCGGCGCGTCGGACGGCCTGGCGCCGCTGGCCCTGTCCTGCTTCTCGGTGATGATGCTGCTGGCCCGCCTGGTCGGCGACAAGCTGAAGGCCCGCTATGGCGCCCGTCCCCTGGTCACCAGCGGTTCGATGCTGGGCGCAGCCGGCCTGTTCTTCGCGGTGCTGTCGCCGGACGCCTACTTTGCCCTGTTCGGCTTCGCCGTCGCCGGCATGGGCATGGCCCTGGTGTTCCCCTTTGTGTTCAGCGCCGCCGGCGCGCAAGGCCCGGCAGCCCTGGCCGGCGTCGCCAGCATGGCTTACAGCGGCAGCCTGATGGGGCCGCCGGTGATCGGCGCCATCGCCCAGGGCATGGGCATGCAGATCGCCATCGCCTACGTCGGCGGCCTGGCGGCGCTGATCGCCTGGGTGGCCAGCCGTGCACGCATGCTGAAGTAATTCTCGCTGTACTTCCTCTTCCTTTGTCGGGGCGGTTGCCGAAAGGCGCCGCTCTTTTTTTATTGACGCATCGGCGATTTGCGCCACGCCAAGCCTGGCTGCGGCCATGCGAACTCCAGTACGCTAGATGACTCCAAGCGCTGTGACTATATTGACCAGCACGGCGGAGTCTTCATGCACAGCAAAATCGACGCGGCATCGGTCGCGGCCTTCCACGACCGGCAATTGCGCAATCCGGACTGGCCGATCTTCGACGACCCCCAGTCCGGCGCCTGGACCTGGATCGCCGCCAACCACCGCTACAACGGGCTGCTGTGGCGCGAGGAAGACCGCGCGCGCCGGCTCGACGTGCCGCCTTCCGAAATCGCCGCCAGCAAGCGCCTGATCGACCGCTACAACCAGAAGCGCAACGACGCGGTCGAGGCCCTCGACGAGCGCCTGCTGGGCGAACTCGATCGCGTCAGCCGCCAGCCCGGCGCGCGCCTGTCCAGCGAAACCGCGGGTGCGATGATCGACCGCCTGTCGATCCTGGCGCTGAAGATCCACCACATGCGCGCGCAGGCCCAGCGTCACGAAGCCGGCGCCGAACACATGCACGCCTGCACCTGCAAGCTCGAGCGCCTGGTGGCCCAGCGCGAGGACCTCAAGTCCTGCCTGGACAGCCTGCTGGCCGAGGCGAGGGCGGGGCGCGCCTTCTTCAAGGTCTACCGCCAGTTCAAGATGTACAACGATCCGAGCCTGAATCCCTGGCTGTACGGGCAGGTGCAGGGGGCCGCGCAGGGGCCCTGAAAGGCCGCGCCGTGAGCGAAATGACGCAGCAACAGTTTATCGACGTCCTGGTGCCCACCTGTAACCGCCCCGCGGCGCTGGCGGTGACCCTGGCTGCGCTGGGCTTTCAAACCTGGCCGTCCCTGTGCATCGTCGTTTCCGACCAGTCCGACGGCGCGGGGGCCTGGTCCCACGGCGAGGTGCAGGCCGTGCTGCGCTACCTGCGCGCGACCGGGCGGCAGGTCGAGACCTGGCGCAACCTGCCGCGCCGCGGCATGGCCCAGCAGCGCGCCTTCCTGCTGGAGCAGGTGCAGGCGCATTATTGCCTGTTCGTCGACGACGACGTCATCCTCGAACCGGACCTCGTGGCGCGCCTGCATGCCGTCGTCGAGGCCGAAGGCTGCGGCTTCGTCGGCAGCGCGCTGCACGGCCTCAGTTACCTGGGACAGGAAAGACCGGCCCAGGAAAGCATCGAGTTCTGGGACGGACCGGTAACCCCCGAAACGGTGCGACCCGGCACCGCGGCCTGGGCGCTGCACCACCTGCACAGCGCCGCGAACCTGTTCCACGTGCAGTCGCGCCTCGCCTCGAGGGAGAACGGCGGCGAGGCCGCCACGCGGATCTACAAGGTGGCCTGGGTCGGCGGCTGCGTCCTGTTCGACACGGCCTGTCTGCGGGCCGCCGGCGGCTACGATTTCTGGACCGAGTTGCCTACGCACCATTGCGGCGAGGACGTGCTGGCCCAGCAGCGCGTCATGGCCCGTTATGGCGGCTGCGCCATCGTGCCCTCGGGGGCCTACCACATGGAACTGCCGACCACGGTGACGGCGCGCGCCATCGATGCACCGTATGTGCTGCCCGTCGAGTGAGCCCGCAGTGAGCCTGGATGCGGTCTGCAAGATCGCCGTGCTGCGGCCGAACGCCGTGGGCGACTTCGTCTTCGCCCTGCCGGCCTTGCACGCCCTGAAGCACCGCTATCCGGATGCCGATATCGTCCTGCTCGGCAAGGAGTGGCATGCCGGCTTCCTGCATGAGCGGCCCGGACCGGTGGGCCGCGTGGCGGTGATGCCGCCCGTGCCGGGTGTGGGCGCGCCGGTCAGCGCCAGCTGCGATGAGGGGGCAATCGACCGCTTCGTCGATGCCATGCGCGCAGAGCGCTTCGACATCGCGCTGCAGATGTTTGGAGCGGGACATTATTCGAATCCCTTCCTGCTGCGCCTGGGCGCGCGCCTGACGGCATGGGCGCGCGCGGATGACGCGCCCATGCTTCCGCGCTGGGTGCCGTACTGCGAACCCAACAACCGCCGCCTGGCGCTGCTGGACATCGCGGGCCTGGCCGGCGCCTGGCCGGGGCCGCAGTCGCCGCTGCCTTCGCTGCCTCCGCAGCCGGAACTGGCGGTGACGGATGCCGACCGTCTCGAAGCCGCTGCCGCGGTACCGGTGGCGCTCAGCGCCGGCGAGCGCCTGGCCGTGCTGCAGCCCGGCGCCACCGATCCGCGCCGCCGCTGGCCGGCCGAGCGCTTCGCGGCACTCGGCGACCGGCTGGCGCAAGCGGGGATGCGGGTGGCCGTCAACGGCGCCGCCGGCGAAGCGGCGCTGGTGGACGACGTGGTCGGGGCCATGCGCCATCCTGCCATCGGCCTGGCGGGGGTGCTGGGCCTGGGCGGCTTGTGCGGTTTGCTGGAGCGTGCCGCGCTGGTCGTATCGAACGACACCGGCCCCCTGCACCTGGCGCTGGTCCTGGGCCGGCCCAGTGTCGGCATCTTCTGGCTGACCAACCTGATCGAAGGCATGCCGCTGCGCCAGTCCCACCTGCGGGCGGCGCTGTCGCTGCAGACGCGTTGCCCGGTCTGCGGACAGGATAACGTCGCCGCGCGTTGCCCCCACGACGAGAGCTTCGTGGCCGATGTGGGCCTGGCGCAGGTGGAGCGCCTGGCCCTATCTCTCATCCACCAATAATTCACCAATAAGGCCACATGCCGACGCTGCGCTGCCGGCTGGTCGCCGTGCCCGACAGCAGGGCGCGCGCATGCTGCAGCACCACTGCGGCGCGCTGGGCGTCCGGATCCCAGATGCAGCGGTGGCTGTGGCGGTCGAGCGGGGCCCAGCGCGCAATGTCGGCCTTGCTGAACACCACCACGCTCTTGAGCTTGAGGCCGGCGGCGATGTGGGACACGCCGGTATCGTTGCACAGCAGTAGCTTGGCCTTGCGCATCAGCACGGCCATGGCGCCGATCGAGATCGGGGCGGCAGCATCGACCGGCCGATGGTGCATGTGGGCCGCTACCTCGGCCGTCAGGTCGGCTTCGCTGGCCGACCCGGTCAGCACGGGCTTCAGGCCGAACTCCGCCGCCAGGCGGTCGCCGACTTCGGCGAACTGCCGCGGCGGCCAGCATTTGTCGCGCTGGCGTGCACCCGGGTGGATGCAGAAATAGGCGGCATCCTGCAGCGCGGTCGCCACACCGCTGGCGTCGAGTTCTTCCTCGTCCTCGCGCGACAGCGGAAACTCCAGGTGCAGCCCGGCCGCTTCGGCGCCCAGCTCCTCCATGAGGCGCAGCAGGCGCTCCGGTTCGGCACCCGTTTCCGGATAGGGTAGCAGGGCGGTGCGGTCCCGCGTGACCGGCTCGCCGCGGCAGTAGCCCGCCATCGCCCTGGCGCCGAAGCCGCTGACGATGTCGTTGCTGACGTCGCCGCTGCCGTGCAACTGGATCGCCAGCCCGAATTCGCGCGCGCACAGGCTGGTGTAGAAGCGCGCCAGCCCTTCGTGCCGTACCGGCTGCTCGGGCATCAGCGGATGGCCGGGGAAGGGAATGAATTCGTCGATGTAGCCACTGAAACGGTCGGCGAACTGCTGCGCCCAGGGCAGGCCGACCAGGGCGATGTGGGCGTGCGGCACGGCCTTGCGCAGCGCCCGCAGGGCCGGCACGGCGCACAGCATGTCGCCCAGCTGGAGCGCGCGGAAAACGACGACCGAGGATGGGGGGAGGCGTTGCAGGAGTCGGCGGCGGTGCATGGTTCCCTCCGCTAGCAAAGGCTGGAACAGGAGCCGGCGTGACGGCCCAGCCGGTCGAGTACGTTGCGCGTGATGCGTTCGACCCGGCGGACGGCCAGTCGGGCGGGATGGCGAAGCCGTAGGCGGGCCAGTCCCAGTCCTGGTCCGCCGGCCCGTCCCCGGCATGATGGCCGGGCAGCCACCCGGTGCGCCACGCCAGCGCCGGTCCATCGCCCCAGCGGTAGAAGGCGACGCGGAAGCGTGGGCGGTCGGTCGCCACGTGCAGGTGAGCGTGTCACCCGGCATCACGCTGGCGTGCTGCGGATAGCCGCGAATCATGCCGGCAACTCCGGTTCGCTGCGCTTGGTGATGAGGAAGGGCGGCATGGCCCGCGCGTGCAGGGGCATGCGCCGGAACGCGGCGAGCGCTTCCTGCGGCGTTTCCACGATCGGCTCGTCCTTGCCGTTGAACGAGGTGTTCAGCAGCAGCGGCACCCCGGTCAGCGCCTCGAAGCCCTGCAGCAGGCGGCGCAGCAGCGGATCGTCGCCCGCGCTCACGGTCTGCAGGCGCGCCGTGCCGTCGACGTGGGTGATGGCCGGCACCCGCGCCGCCATGTGCGGGCGCACCGGCGCCGCGAGCTGCATGAAGGGCGACGGCCCGGGCAGGTCGAACCAGGCGTCGGCGCGCTCTTCGAGCACCACCGGGGCCAGCGGGCGGAACCATTCGCGCTGCTTGACCTTCGCATTGATCCAGTCGCGCGTGGCGGCCTGGCGCGGATCGGCCAGGATGCTGCGGTGCCCGAGGGCGCGCGGGCCGAATTCGCCGGGGCCCTGGTAGAGGCCGAGCACGCGGCGGCTGGCCAGCAGTTCGAGCATCCGGACCGACAACGCGTCCAGCGCCGGCAGTACTTCGATCCGCAGGTCGTCGCGGTCGACCAGGGCGGCTTCGATCCCGTGCCGTTCCGGCGCCGGGCCGAGGTAGTCATGGGTCCAGCGGTAGGCGCAGCTCTCGCCGGCGATGTCGGTCAGGCCGTACAGCGCGCAGCCGAGGGCGGTGCCGGCATCGCCCGGCGCGGGCGGGATGAAGACCTCGCGGAACGGCGTCTCGCGCAGCAGGCGCGCGTTGGCCGAGCAGTTCAGGGCGGTGCCGCCGGCAAAGCACAGGCGGTCGAGCCGGGTCTGGGCATGCAGCCAGCGCGCCACTTCCAGCAGCGCGTCCTCGAACGCGCGCTGGCCGGCCGCCGCCAGGTCCGCACAGTCGGCGAAGGCGACGCCGGGCTGGCCGTAGCGGAAGCGCACATGCTCGCGCAGTACCTCGCGCCAGGGCGCCGGTATGCCGACCTGGCCGGCTTCGACGCTCAAGGAAGGAAGGCGGAGGGCGTGCGGGTCGCCGTGCGGCGCCAGTCCCATCACCTTGCCTTCATTGCCTTCGCCGGGAAAGATGGCCTGGGTCAGCATGAAGTAGAACGTGCCCAAGCCGACCAGGCGCCCATCGTCGCGGTCCCACAGCTGCTTGCCGATGCACAGGACGCGTTCGCGGTCGGCGCGGTAGAACGAGGCGACTTCGCGCCAGCCGCCAGGCACGTAGGCGGCGCCGGCCCAGTACTCGGTGAGGTCCGACACCGGGCTGCCCTGGCCGTCGATGATCATCACCGCGGCGTCGCGGAAGGGCGAGGGGTGGAACACGCTGTACACGTGGGCGAGGTGGTGCGAGATGCGCGCACGCCGGCAGCCCGGGGCGAGGCGCAGACTGGCCGCCAGTTCCTCTTCGTACAGCGCCAGCTGCTTTCGTTCTTCGTCGGAGGAAAAGCATTCGACCACCACGTCGATCGGACGCTCGGGCCAGGGAAGGCGCGGGAGATAGAGGTCGCGGACGTCGCCGGGTTTGCCCCAGTGATGTTTGCGGCGGGTCAGCCGCTCCTTCTGGATGGCCCACAGCAGCCGCGAGCCCTGCATCAGGCAGACGCTGGCGTCCTGGGTCCGGTTAATGCCAAGCACGACGGGAGCATCGCTCATCATTTTCTCCTTCTTCGTGTGCGCTGCAACGGTCCAGCGAAGGCTTGGAGCATGATGAGCCGCGATTAGTTCTGCGCCGGCGGGCGAGGGATATCAGGGTGCGCTCATCGAAGCTGTGCGTGTCGCGGTATCATCGAGCCAACTCGTTATCGGATATCGCCATGCTCCAGACACCCGCCTCGTTCACGCCCCTGGTCGCGCCCCCGCAGGAATCGCAGCAAGCGGAGGATGCGCTGTCGTTCATCTTCCATGCCGGCCGCCTGCTGTTGCGCGAGGATGGCCTGGGCCTGCCCGACCGCGCCGCCGTCGCCAGCCTCCAACTCGATCCGCAGGCGCTGCAGCCGGTCGGCCTGCTGGATGGCCGCTATTGCCAGGCCGGCTGGGTCGACGACGAATCGCGCGCGCCGCAAGGCCATGCCTGGCGCGGCCTGCGCTCGCTGTTCGGAGAGTGGGATGAAGCCTTGCTCGGCGTGGCCGGGCGCGCGGCCCAGGTCGCCGAATGGGCGCGCACCCACCGTTTCTGCGGCGCCTGCGGCAGCGGCACCGCGCGCCTTGGCGGCGAACGCTGTTTCAAATGCACGCATTGCGGCCACATGGCCTATCCGCGCATCTCGCCGGCCATGATGGTGCTGATCCGCAAGGGAGATTCAGTGCTGCTGGCCCTGCATACGCAGTCGGCCGCGAAGCGTTTCGTGCCGCTGGCCGGTTTCCTCGAGGCCGGCGAATCGGTCGAGGAGGCGGTGCACCGCGAAGTGTTCGAGGAAGTGGGCCTGCGCGTGCACAACCTGCGCTATTTCGGCAGCCAGTCCTGGCCCTTCCCGCACTCGCTGATGATCGCCTTCACCGCGGATTACCTGGACGGCGAGATCCGCACCGACCCCAACGAGATCCTCGAAGCGCGCTGGTTCGGCCCGGACGACGAATGGCCGGAGCGCGTGCCGCACGTTTCCGTGTCGAGCGTGCTGGTCGACGCGCACCGGCCGGAAGGGCGCTAACTCAGGGCACCGGCGTCGCCGCAACCTTGCCCTCGATGCGCACGGCCGGCGGCACTTCCTCCGGCTTGGCGCCGGTCGCGCGCATGCGCACCACGCGCTGCATCAGGTCGAACCAGAAGGGTGCGCCGAACAGCGTGGTGGTGGCGGTGAGCAGCCAGCCCACCACCTGCAGCGCGAAGTCGGCGTTCAGCACCGGCGGGAATCTGGTCCAGCCGATCGGCAGCGCCAGCAGGGCGTCGATGGTGGCCTGGTCGAGCGCGGTTGGCACCTCTTTCAGGTGGGCAGCCAGGGCCGGCTGCTGCCACAGGGTGCGGAACAAATGGATGCTGTCGATATTGAACAGGATCGCCAGCAGCAGCGACAGCAGCAGAGAGATCAGGAGCTGGCTGCGCTTGTAGGCGCCGGACATGCGCGCCATCGCATTGTCGAACCAGCTCGCCAGCATGTCCTGGAAATGCTGCAGGTCGCGCGCGCGGCTGACCATGCCCAGCATGGCCGTCCGCAGCTGCGGATCGGGAATCGCCTCGATGGCGCTGCGCAATTGCAGGAGGTCGCCCGGCGTCTTCCAGAGACTGTCCACCAGGGCAATCGCAAAATGCGCGGGTTCGATGTAGGATGGACGGGTCGCCAGCGAGCGCTCGTCCATGGCACTGCCGTCCGTGTGCGGATTGACCAGCGGATGGGCATACACGGCGCGCGCCAGGCCATCGAAGTGCGGGTCGTTGAGCATGCTCTTGACCCCGGCCAGCAGGGTATTCGCGCGCAGGCGGAACAGGGAGGCCAGCGCCTCCTGCAGGGTGGTGACGATCAGGGCCACCGTACCGAAGCAGAAGGTCAGGCCGATGGCGACTTCCAGGACAGTGCTGCCGAGCATGGCTGTTCTCCCAACATGAAAAGGACGTCGACCACGCTAGCGCACCTGTGGCACAGCCGCCTCCGGTTTGCTCAAGAAATGGCTTTCAATCTGTAGATTGACAGCATTTTCTATATACTCTCGGCAGTCTTTAATTTTAGGGTTAACCATGTCTGACAAAGAAGTCTTCACCGAAAACGACTGGCGCCGCCTGCTGTCCAGCCTCGGCGAAGATCCCAACCGTCCCGGCCTGCACGAAACCCCGGCGCGTGTCGCCAAGGCCTGGAAGCACTGGACTTCCGGCTACGGGCAGGATCCGGTCGAGATCCTCAAGGCCTTCGAGGATGGCGCCGAGGAATACAACGAGCTGATCGTGGTGCGCAACATCCCGGTCTACAGCCACTGCGAACACCACCTGGCCCCGTTCTTCGGCAAGGCCACCGTCGGTTATCTGCCGAACGGCAAAATCGTCGGCCTGTCGAAGCTGACCCGCCTGGTCGATGTGTTCTCCAAGCGCCTGCAGGTGCAGGAGCGCCTGACGGTCCAGATCGCGAATACGCTGATGGAAGTGCTGGAACCGAAAGCCGTCGGCGTGGTCATCAAGTGCCGCCACATGTGCATGGAAAGCCGCGGCATCCGCACGCCCGGCGAGGAAACCATCACCTCGGCCATGCTGGGCGAACTGCAGCCGAACCTGGCGCTGCGCACCGAGTTCCTGTCGCTGGCCCGCGACTAGGAGCGCTCGAGTCCCGGGCGGCCGTGCGCCGCCCAATCCTCCCTTGTGCTGTTAAAAAAAACGCAGCATTGTGCGGAATCCGCTGCTACACTGTATTGACGGATTTGACGGATTCCCATCCGACCACATGGGCGGAATCACGAAGTCATCCTGTCCTGGCCGGGAACCGTTCCGGATCACGCGTCTCCAATTGTCAGTTCTCTTTTGAGGCGAACGACATGAACAGGCCTACCTTTCCTAGCGATGTAACGCGCGAGCAGTTCGAGACCGTCCGTGAAATGCTGGAAGCGGCGCGCCGCAAGACCAGGCCGCGCAAGCACGACCTGTACGATGTCTTCTGCGCCGTCCTGTACTTCCTGCATTCCGGCAGCGCCTGGCGCAGCATGCCGCCCGAGTTCCCGCCCTGGCGTACCGTGCATGAATATTTCACCCAATGGACCATGCTGCGCGAGGGCGACCGCACGCTGCTCGAGGCTGCCCTCGAACGCCTCGGCCGCAGCGCCGAGATCGCGCGCTTGCGCCAGCTGACCGGACAACGATAGGAATACCATGCAGGCCATTCGACTGGGCCGGCATGGCCCGGCTACTTCTCGCATTGGCCTCGGCTGCATGGGCATGTCGGACCTGCGCGGGCCGGACGGCGCCTGGAACGGCTACGATTGCCGGCCACAGGCGGTGCGCAATTTCCTTGCCTACAGCCTCAAGCGACTGGGCACCGACTACATCGACATCTACCGCCCCGCGCGCCTCGACCCGGCCGTGCCGATCGAGGAGACCGTGAGTGCGATCGCCGACCTGGTCAAGGCCGGCTACGTGCGCCACATCGGCCTGTCCGAAGTCGGCGCCGACACCCTGCGCCGCGCCAGCCGCGTGCATCCGATCAGCGACCTGCAGATCGAATATTCGATGATCTCGCGCGGCATCGAGCGCGCGATCCTGCCGGCGGCGCGCGAGCTCGGCATCGGCATCACGGCCTATGGCGTGCTGTCGCGCGGCCTGATCAGCGGGCACTGGTCGAAGGACCGGCAGGGCGAAAAGGATTTCCGCGGCCTGGCCAGCCCGCGCTTCCAGGGCGACAACCTGGATGCCAACCTGGCCCTGGTCGAGCGCCTGCGCGCACTGGCGCAGGAACTGGGCGCGAGCGTGGCGCAGCTGGCGATCGCCTGGGTGGCGGCGCAAGGCGCGGACATCCTGCCCCTGGTCGGTGCACGCCGCCGCGACCGCCTGCAGGAAGCGCTGGGGCGCCCTCGACCTGGCGCTGCGGCCCGAAGACCTCGCCCGCCTGGAAGCCATCGTGCCGCCGGACGCGGCCGCCGGAGCGCGCTATGGTCCGGGCCAAATGGCCCACCTCGACAGCGAAATGGGCTAAGTCCCGCTTGTTTGCGCAGTCGTGTTTAAGTTCCCACTGCTGAGCTGATAAAGTCGAGCTTTGTCATACGCTCGTCAACTTATCATGCTCGAGAACATCAATCTGCTGTGGTTTTCCATGATCAACTCCAACGCCGGCCTGCACGGCTGGCGTCTCGAGCTGGCCCTGTTTTGCGCCGAATGGCTGATCCTGCTGGTGCCGATCGGCCTGCTCGGCCTGTGGATGAGCGGGGTGGGCGCGCAGCGCGAGGCGGCGGTGAAGGCGCTGGCGGCTACCGGCTGTGCGCTGGGTATCAATGCCATGATCGGCCTGCTGTGGTATCACGCGCGTCCCTTCGTCGCCGGCGTCGGCCGCAACTTCCTGCACCATGCGGCGGACAGCTCCTTCCCGAGCGACCACGGGACCGTCATGTTCACCGTGTCGCTGGTGCTGGCCGCCAGCAGCGTGCCGGCGGCGAAGCGCTTCGGCCGCTCGCTGCTGCCGCTGGCCTTCGTGGTGGCATGGGCGCGCGTCTTCCTGGGCGTGCATTGGCCGCTGGACATGGCAGGGGCGCTGGCCGTGGCGCTGGTCATGACCCTGCTGTTCCAGGCGCGCCTGCTGGATGGATTCTGCGCGCTGCTGACGGCATCGCTGGGCACGCTGTACCGGCGCGTGCTGGCACGCCCGATCGCACGCGGCTGGCTGCGGCCGTGATGGGTTATTGAGAGGCGGCGACCGCGCCTTCCGCGCGTTCGAACACCAGTTTCTTCGCGCCGTCCAGGTGGAACACGCCGATCGGCTGGGCCTGCACGTTGTCGGATGGCGGCGGCAGCCTGGTGCAGCCCTGGGTTTCCACCTGCCACATCTCGTCGCCGGAACGCAGCAGGAAGCTGTTCTCGCCGGTCGAGAACAGTTCGACGTTGAGGTCGGCCAGGGGCGTCTTGCCGAGGTCGAACTGGCGCTGGCAATCCGGCAGCCGCGATGCGACCAGGCGTACGCCGGCCTGCCTGCTCCAGAAATAATCCTGGGTGACGAGCACGGTCAGGGACTGGTCGCCGCCGCTGACGGCGTAGCTGGCCGATTCGTTGACGCAGCCGGCCAGCAGCAGTGGGGTCAGGAGTACGAGGAAACGTCGGGTCATTTCCAGAGTATAAAACTCTTCAAAGCGCGGCCGCAACGCGCCCATCGCGTTTCTTGGCGGAATAGCATCTCGCGCGCTCCGCGATTTTTCGATTTCGGCCATCATCAGCCGACGAAAAACCAAGCGAAAAGCGAGCGATACCATGCCACAAGATGAACAGCGAGCGGTCGGGCAGGGCATACATGCCGCCACCCCATCGCCGTATGCGCCGCCGCAGCCGTTGACGTTGCGGATCAATGGCGCCGAGCACCAGCTCACGATCGAGCCGCGCGTCACCCTGCTCGACGCCCTGCGCGAAGTGCTGCACCTGACCGGCACCAAGAAGGGCTGCGACCGCGGCCAGTGCGGCGCCTGTACCGTGCTGGTGGACGGCCAGCGCATCAACTCCTGCCTGACCCTGGCGGTGATGCACGACGGCCGCGAGATCGTCACGGTCGAAGGCCTGGGCGGCGCCGGGCAGCCGCATCCGATGCAGCAGGCCTTCATGGACTGCGACGGCTTCCAGTGCGGCTACTGCACCCCGGGCCAGGTGTGCTCGGCGGTGGCGCTGCTCGACGAGGTCAAGCAGCGCCAGGCCAGCGCCGTCACCGAGGGCGAGCAGCTGGAGCCGGCCGGCTTGAGCGAGGACGAGATCCGCGAACGCATGAGCGGCAACCTGTGCCGCTGCGGCGCCTATCCGAACATCGTCAAGGCGATCCACAGCGTCGTGCTGCGCCAGGCCTGAAACCACGGAGACTCCTGCATGCAATCGATCTTCTACGAACGTGCGCGCGACGTGCATCACGCGATCGAGCTGGCGCGCGAACCCGGCGCGAAATTCATCGGCGGCGGCACCAACCTGCTGGACCTGTACAAGAGCGGCATCGAAAAACCGGTGCGCCTGGTGGACGTGAGCCGTCTCGCGCTGTCCGGCATCGACGAGTTGCCGGGCGGCGGCCTGCGCATCGGCGCGATGGCGACCAACACCGCGGTGGGCACCGACCCGCTGGTGCGCCAGCGCTACCGCGTGCTGTCCGAAGCCTTGTTGAATGGCGCCAGCACCCAGCTGCGCAATATGGCGACCGTGGGCGGCAACCTGCTGCAGCGCACCCGCTGCTATTACTTCACCGACCCGGCCTTTGCCCACTGTAATAAACGCGATCCCGGCTCGGGCTGCGACGCCATCGATGGCCACAACCGTATCCACGCCATCCTCGGCGCCAGCGAGCATTGCATCGCGACGCATCCCTCGGACATGGCGGTGGCGCTGGCGGCGCTGGACGCCGTGGTCCATCTGCAGGGACCGGATGGCGAGCGCCAGGTGCCGGCCGCGGACTTCCACCGCCTGCCGGAAGACCATCCCGAGATCGACACCGTGATCCGGCCGGGTGAGCTGATCACGGCGGTGGAGCTGCCGCCAATGCCGTTCGCCCGGCATTCGCATTATCTGAAAGTACGCGACCGCGCCAGCTATGCGTTCGCGCTGGTGTCGGTGGCGGCTGCGGTCGACCTGGACGGCGGCAGCGTGCGCGATGTGCGCATCGCGCTGGGCGGCGTGGCCCACAAACCGTGGCGCGCACTGGATGCCGAAAACATCCTGCGCGGCCAGGCCCCCGGCGCCGAGCTGCTGGCGCGCGCGGGTGCGGCGGCGGTCGCGGGCGCGCAGGCGTACGCGCACAACGCCTTCAAGGTCGAGCTGGCGCAGCGCGCGGTCGTGCGGGCGCTGCAAACAGTGATCAGGAAGTCAGGAGGCCAGGCATGAACGGCATCGGCGCACCCATCAACCGTACCGACGCCTGGGCCAAGGTCAGCGGCGCGGCCCACTATACCGCCGAGCACCAGGTCGAGGGATTGACCCACGCCGTCCTGGTGACCAGCACGATTCCCAGCGGCCGGGTACTCCGTATCGACGACAGCGCGGCCCGCGAGGTGCCCGGCCTGCTGCTGGTGATGACCCCGCAGAACGCCATGCGCCTGCCGCAGGAGACCAAGGACGGCAAGCTGCAGCCGCCGATCGGCCGCCGGCTCACCCTGCTGCAGGAGGACGACGTCTGGTACAACAACCAGCCGATCGCGGTGGTCGTGGCCGACACGGTCGAGCACGCGCGCGAAGCCGCGGCCCGGCTGCGCATCGACTACGAGCGCAAGGACGCCGTGCTCGACTTCGAACAGGCCAGGCAGAAGCCGCACCGGCCCGAGAAAGTGCTGAGCGAGGAGACGGACAGCAGGCGCGGCGACCTGGCGGACGGCCTGCTGGCGGCAAGCGTGCGCCTGGACGAAACCTATACCACGCCGATCGAACACCACAACCCGCTCGAGACCCACGCCACCATCGCCGAATGGAGCAACAGCGGGGATGGCGACAGGCTCACCATCCACGAGTCGACCCAGTACATGAAGGGCGTGCAGCGCATCGTCGCCAGCATCTTCGGCATCCCGCCGGAGAACGTGACCGCGATCTGCCCCTACACCGGCGGCGGCTTCGGATCGAAGGGATCGATCTGGTCGCACGCTCCCCTGACGGCGATGGCGGCGAAGATGCTGGGCCGGCCGGTCAAGCTCTCGCTGGACCGCAACCAGATGTTCGGCCCGGTCGGCCAGCGTCCCAACACCGAGCAGCGCTTCCGGCTGGGCGCCACGGAGGACGGCCGCCTGCTGGCGTCCAGCCACGACACCATCGCCTATACCTCGGTCATCGAGGACTGGATCGAACCCTGCGGCATCGTCACGCGCATGATGTACGAGAGCCCGAACCAGGAGACCACGCACCGGCTGGCGCCCATGAACCTGGGCACCCCCACCTTCATGCGCGCGCCCGGCGAAGCCACCGGCACCTTCGCGCTCGAATCGGCGATGGACGAACTGGCGTATCAATTGAACATGGATCCGCTGGCGCTGCGCCTGAAGAACTACA
This sequence comes from Telluria sp. Soil_C_11, assembly GCF_057657395.1. Lineage (NCBI taxonomy): Bacteria > Pseudomonadati > Pseudomonadota > Betaproteobacteria > Burkholderiales > Oxalobacteraceae > Telluria > Telluria sp. Soil_C_11. The sequence continues at coordinate 23,419 of NZ_JBDGIN010000023.1, forward strand.
CGGAAAAGGATCCGGGCAAGGACCTGCCCTGGTCCAGCAAATCGCTGCGCCAGTGCTACGAGATCGGCGCCGAACGCTTCGGCTGGAAGGAGCGCAAGCCGCAGCCGCGCTCGATGAAGCGCGGGAACAAACTGGTCGGCTGGGGCATGGCCACCGCGACCTACCCGACCAACCGTTCGCCGGGCGAATGTTCCGCCAGCTTGCTGCCGGACGGCACGGCGCTGTTCCGCTCCGCCACCCAGGACCTCGGCACCGGCACCTACACCGTCATGACCCAGATCGCGGCGGATGCGATCGGCCTGAAGGTGGAACAGGTGCGCTTCGAGCTCGGCGAATCGACGATGCCGGAAGCGCCGGTCTCGGGCGGCTCGACCACGGTGGCCAGCGTTGGCCCGGCGGTGCAGGCGGCCGGTCATGCGCTGCGCCTGAAGCTGGCGGGCATCGCACTGGCCGACCAGGCCTCGCCGCTGTTCGGCAGCACGGCGGACAGGATCGGTGTCGAGAACGGCGAGCTGTACCTGCTCGACGAACCGTCGCGCCGCGAATCGATGCGCGACATCGTCGGGCGCCACGGCGCAGCGGTCGAGGTCACGGCCAAGGCGGAACCCGGCGACGAAAAGAAAAAGTATTCGATGCATGCCTTCGGCGCCGTATTCGTCGAGGTGACGGTGGACGAAGACCTGGGCGAGATCCGCGTGCCGCGCGTGGTCGGCGTCTACGGGGTCGGCAAGCTGATGAACGAGAAGACGGGCTACAGCCAGCTGATGGGCGGCATCGTCTGGGGCATCGGCCTGGCGCTGCTGGAGGAAACCTTCATCGACGGACGCAATGGCCGCCCGGTGAACGGCAACCTGGCCGAGTACCACGTGCCGGTCAACGCCGACATCCAGGGCATCGACGTGCAGATCGTCGACGAGGACGACCCGCACGTGAACCCGCTGGGCGCGAAGGGCATCGGCGAGATCGGCATTACCGGCGTGGGGGCGGCGATTGCGAATGCGGTGTACCACGCGACCGGAAAGCGGGTGCGGGATTTGCCGGTGACGCTGGATAAGGTGATGTAGCCACCGTCGTCCCCGCGCAGGCGCGGACCCAGGTTTGGCGTGAACAGCCGTGGCAAACGCCGGCAGTGCGCAACCAACTTGGGTTCCCGCCTTCGCGGGAACGACGTTCATGGGTCAGTGGTGAGAAGCCGCCGTGTGCTGCGCAACCGCCCCATGCCCACCCTTTGCTTCGCCATGCTCGCCATGCCTGGCGTGCGTATTCTCCCAGCCCCCACCCAGCGCCAGGAACAGCTGCACCTGGTCCGCAGCCAGCTGCGCATCCGACGCCGCCAGCAGGCTTTCGGCGCTGGCCAGCGTGCGGTCCGCGTCCAGCGCCGCCAGGAAGTCGGTGCGGCCGAACTGGTACAGCTTGCCGGTCTGCCTTGCCGCCAGCGCGCTCTGGTCGCGCGCCGCGCGCAGCATCGCGTTGCGGTCGAGCTCACGGGCATACACCGTCAGCGCGGATTCCGTCTCGCGCAGCGCGTTCAGCACCACCGCGTCGAATTTCGCGAGCGCGCCTTCGGTACCGGCCCTGGCTTGCGCGATGTGCACGCGCGCCGAGCTGGTCGAGGGCAGGTTCCACGAGATCAGCGGGCCGAGCGCAAACTTCCAGGTGTTCGCATCGCCGAAGTCCTTCATGAAGCCGACCCCGCCGAACGAGGCGCCGAGGGTGATGTTCGGGTACAGCTCGGCGGTGGCGACGCCGATGCGGGCGGTGGCGCCGGCCAGCAGGCGCTCGGCCTGGCGCACGTCCGGGCGGCGGCGCAGCAGGGCGGCGCCGTCGCCGACCGGGACCGCGCTGGCCACGCGCGGCGGAGCCGTGCACTGCGCGACGTCAAGCGGGAAGGCGCTCGGCACTTCGCCGGTCAGCACGGCCAGGCGGTACAGGGCGGTGCGCTGGCGCGCCAGCAGGGGAGGCAGGTTGGCGCGCAGCTGGTCGAGCTGGGCCTGGGCGCGGCTGTTGTCGATGGCGATGCCGCGTCCACGCTGCACGCGCTCGCCGGTCAGCTTGACGAATTTCTGCTGCAGGTCGACCGACTGCTGCGCGACCTTCAGCTGGTAGCCGGCCGAGCAGGCTTCCGCATAGGCGCGGGTGGTGTCGGCCGCCACCATCACGTGGGCCAGGTCGGCGGCGGCCTGCGCGGCTTCCTGGTCGGCTTCGGCGGCTTCGATGGCGCGGCGGATGCGGCCGAACATATCGAGCTGGTAGGCGACCTTGATGTCGCCGTCATAGATGCCGGTGCGCGGCAGCTGCTCGGGCAGGCCGATCGAAGCGCCGGCGATGCGGCCATACACCGGCGCGGCGCTCATCTCGACTTCCGGGCGCTTCTTCTCTTCGATCTCTTCCAGCACCGCGTGGGTGCGCTCCAGGTTGGCGGCGGCCACGCGCAGGTCGGCGTTGGCGGCAAAGGCTTTCGCCACCAGCTTGTCCAGCACCGGGTCCTGGTACAGGCGCCACCAGTCGGCCGGCAGCGGCTCGGATTTGTACGGCTGCTCCGCCGCGCCCATGAAGGGGGCATTGGCGGCCTCGCGCTTGACCACGGCCTCCTTTGGCACATGGTAGTCGGGACCGACCGTCGTGCAGGCGGAGATTGCCGCCGCCAGCACGGTCAGCGTCAGGGTTTTGTACCCGATGAATCGGCTTCGGTTCATGATCTCACCCCCGGCAGCACCTTCACGGTCGCGGTCTGGCCGGCCACCAGGCGCACGCTGGCCGGCAGCGGGTCGAGGGCGATGCGCACCGGGATGCGCTGCGCCAGGCGGACCCAGTTGAAGGTCGGGTTCACGTTCGGCAGCATGTTGGCGGAGGTAGAGCGGTCGCGGTCGGCGATGCCTTCGGCGAAGCTTTCGACGTGGCCCGGCAGCGGCTGGCGCGTGCCCATCAGGGTCACTTCGACCTTGTCGCCGAGCTGGATGCCGGGCAGCTTGGTCTCTTCGAAATAGCCCTCGACGTAGAAGGACTTGCTGTCCACCACCGCCATCACCGGATGCGCGGCGGTGGCATAGGCGCCTTCGCGCAGGTCGAGGTTGGTGACGATGCCGTCCACCGCGGCCACCACGTGGGTGCGCGCCAGGTTCAGCTTCGCGGTATCGCGGTTGACCTCGGCCTGGGCCAGGGCGGCGCGCGCCTGGTCGGTGCGGGTCTGGCCCTGTTCGCGGGTCTCCTGCGACACCAGGTCGTCGAGCTGGGTGTTGCGCTTGTTCTCGCGCTGGGCCTGGTCCAGCGCGGCCCTGGCAGCGATGACCTGGGCTTCGGCCTGGCGCAGCGCCAGCTCGAAGCGCGCGCGGTCGATCTCGAACAGCGGCGCACCCGGCGCCACGTGCTCGTTGTCGTGCACGTAGACCTTGGTGACCTGGCCGGTGACGTCCGGAGCCACCTGCACCACATAGGCCTTCACGCGGCCGTCGCGGGTCCACGGTTCGACCTCGTAATGGCGCCACAGCTGCCAGCCCGCGTAAACCGCGCCGGCGGCGAAGACCAGGGTGACACCCATCCGGCCAATTGTCGATAAAGTAGCGGGCAAAGAAATTTTCATAGCCATCTCAGGACCAGTTGCGTGTGAAGTAGGCCAGCGCGCCCAGCACGATGACGAACAGGGAAAAATCGAACAGCGCCGGGTGCCACACCAGGCGGTAGAAACCGGTCCGTGCCAGGACCAGGTTGAAGAGCCTCGATACCACCAGCGCCGCCAGCGTGAGCAGCAGGAGCGGAGGAACGTAGAGGCCGTAGATGCTGACTTCGCCGATCATCGGATTCTCCTATCAGTGTCAGTGTGCGAGCGCCACGGCGGGCTCGTAGGGTGCAGCGGCCGGGAACAGGTCGCGGCGCATGCCGGTCAGCGCGGCCAAAGCTTCGGCCTGGAAGGCGTCGCGTGCGCCGTCGCAGAGCGCGCGCAGCGCGTTGTCGAGGGTATCGAGCAGGCGCGCTTCGCATTCACGGTCGACGCCCGGGCGCAGCGCGAAATGGGTGGAGAGCTGGGCCATCAGCGGGCCGAGCGCGGCCTCGCCGCGGCCCAGCTGCTTGCGCACGTCCTGCAGCAGGGTCATGTTCAGGCCGATGCGCAGGTCGCGCAGGGCATCGGTGGCCTGCAGGTCCTGCTGCGGGTTCGGCTGCGATGCGGCCAACGCCAGGCGCGGCGCGAGCAGGCCGACGCGGTCGACCATGCGCGCCGAGAATTCGGCCAGCGAGGTCACGCGTTCGCCGCTGCCCAGGCGCGCCAGTTCGCCCCAGCCGGCGCGCAGCAGGCGGCGCGCGGTCCAGGCGGCGCCGACCCGGCGCAGCACGCTGGTGGTAACGGCTGCGGCGACCAGTCCCAGCACCTGCGCCAGGGTGCCGTTCGTGAACGACACGATGTCGACGTTATGGGTGTCGAGCAGGGCCAGGGTGCCGCACAGGCCGAACAGCCAGGGCATGGCGCGCCCGAAGGTGGCCGGCCGCGCGATCCAGACGCCCACCAGCAGGAAGGTCGGCGCGCACACCAGCGCCAGCATCTCGAAGCTGTGGATGGCCGGCAGGATGCCGAGGATGTACAGGGCCGACACCGGAATCGAATAAATCGTATATACCAGGAAGCCCTTGATGAAGGGGACCGGATCGTCCTGGGTCGAGAAGAAGCAGCACAGCACCGCCGCCATCATCGGCGCCGCCGCGCCGGACGGCCAGCCGGTCATGATCCAGAAGGCGCAGCAGGACAGGGTGGCGACGATCGCGGCGAACGCCGACAGCACGGCCATGCCGCGGTCCTGGTGCAGGGCGCTGGGCGGCACGCCCGGCAGGCGACGCACCGCATCCGGCAGTTTGCCGTGGACGCCGGCGTCGATGTGCTGGCGCAGCGTGCGCGTCTCGACACACAGGTCGACCAGCCGGTGCAGGCGCGCCGCCAGGTTCAGTTCGATCAGGCCGGCCCAGCCCAGTCCACGGCCGGCTGCCGGCGCCAGCGCGTCGATGCGCTTGTGCAGCTCACGGCCCGGTGCGTCCAGCGCGGTGTCCTTCGGCGAGTCGACCAGCGCGGTCACGTCGTGCAGCAGGGTGCTCCAGCGTGCCGAGGATTCGGCCGCGCCCATCTCGCGCAGGGCCGTGAGACGGTCCTCGATGCCGGAGACGATCGGAACGAATTGCGCCAGGCCTTCCTGCAGCGCGTTCACGGCCTTCTCGGCCCAGCGCAGCTGCGAGGTGTCGAAGGGCAGGTGGGTGCTCATCACGCGCAGCTCGGTAATGTCGCCGGCCAGCTTGCGGCGGTCGCCGGCGCTGCGGCTGTCGCCGGCCGGGTTGAGGGCGTCGCGGATCCAGTGCTGGGCGTCGCGCACCGCATGGTCCAGGCGCGCCAGCAGCACCGGGCCGAAGGGCTGCGGCAGTACCAGGCTGTGGATCACGGTGGCGCACGCGATGCCGAGCGTGATCTCCTCGACGCGCGCCAGTGCGATATCGAAGATGGTCCCGGGATCGCCGACCGCCGGGAAGGCGATCAGGCCGGCGGTGTACCCGGCCAGCATCAGCAGGTAGGAGCGCGGCGTGCGGTCGAGCAGGGAGAAGTAGAGGCAACCGCCGATCCACAGCGACAGTGCGAGCGACAGCAGTTCGGGGGAATTGGCCAGCTGCGGGACCAGGAAGGTGACGGCGACGGCGCCCAGCAGGGTGCCGCCCGCGCGGTACATGCCCTTGGAACGGGTCGGTCCGGCGAAGGGGGCGCTGACGATATACGCGGTCATCATCGCCCAGAAAGGGCGCGGCAGTCCGATGCGCATCGAGATGTACACCGCGAGCATCGCTGCCGCGAAAGACTTCACGGAGAACAGCATCTCCGTCCGGCTTGCCAGCTTCATGCGCTCTTGCGCTCCGCGGCCTGCTCCAGGGTGAGGTTGGCGATCACGTCCGGCAGCCCGGCCAGCACGCGCAGGCAGGCTTCGACGTCGGCCGGATCGAAGGCGCCGAACAGCTTGCGGCGGAACGGACGCAGCGCCTGGTCCATCAGCTCGGCGGTTTTCCGGCCCTCGTCGGTCAGGCGCAGGATCTTGGCGCGGCGGTCGTTCGGATCGTCATGCCGCTCCAGCAGGCCGGATTCGATCAGGTGGTCGACCACGCGCACCAGCGACGAGGGTTCCAGGCTGAGCGTCTCGGCCAGCACGCCCGGGCGCACGCCGTTCTCGCCGAAGCGGCTGATGACCAGCACCGGCAGGCCGGTCGCCTGCGACAGCCCGTAATCGGCCGCGACCTTGTCGGCGGCGGCCCGGTAGACACGCGAGGACAGGGTGAGGGCGGCGGTGAGACTGCTCAGGGTCTGGTCCGATAGGCTCATGGTTTATTTTGTGTAAATATTATTTCAATGCGAAAGTTTAGCATGCGAAGTATTTTCGTTCAAGTAGGGTGGGGCGCCGTGTGCCCACCCTAGCTTGCTATCAGGTGCAGATCGAGGGGTGTGATGAATTCCTGAGCACAACCGTGTTCGCGCAGCGCCTCGATCGGCGCATACCCCCAGTGCACCGCGCCGAAGGCCACGCCGGCCTTGCGCGAGGCCTCCGCATCGGTGCCCTGGTCGCCGATGTAGATCGCCTCGCCCGGCCCGGCGCCGCAGCGCTTCAGCACCGCGCGGATGCGGCTGGCCTTGCCGAACACCGACATGCCGCATTCGACCTGGCTGACCAGCGCGGCCAGTTCCGGCCCCAGCACGGTGCGCACGTTTTCTTCGGAGTTCGACGACACCACCGCGATCGTCACGCCCTGCGCGTGCAGGTGCCGCAATGCGCCGCCGATGCCGTCGAAGAGCGCGATCGCGCCGGCGCTGTCCTTCATCATCGCCATGAAGGTCCGCGACGCCGCCGGCAGCTTCCAGGCCGGCATGCCGACGTGCTCCATCATCCGGCGGGTGCCGTAGTGGCGCAGCTGGCCCGCCTTCCCGATGTCGATGCGGCGGAAGCCGTGGCGGTCGGCGATGATGTTGAAGACGCTGAGGAAGAAGGGGAAGGAATCGGCGAGCGTGCCGTCGAAGTCGAAGATGGTGAGTCGGTAGTTCATCGGCGCCGCCGCATGGGATAATTGCCGACTATACATCATCTCGAGCCTCGCCTTGCCCACCGTCCTGATCCTGAAGCTGTGCCTGGTCCCATCCCTGATCTACCTCGTGACCCTGATCGGCCGGCGCTGGGGGCCGAACGCGGCCGGCTGGTTTTCCGCGCTGCCCATCGTGGCCGGTCCGATCCTGCTGACCATGGCGCTCGAACAGGGTTCCCGGTTCGTGGAGACCGCCGCCGCGCACACCCTGATCGCCGTGATCGCTGTGCTGGTGTTCTGCGTGGCCTACGCCTGGGCCTCCGGCCGCTTCGGCGTGGCCGGCTCCCTGGCTGCCGCCCTGGGCGCGTATGCCGTGGCGGTGGCGGGCCTGCAGCTGGTCGAGCTGCCGCTGCTGCCGGGCTTCGCCGTGGTCGTCGGCGTGCTGGCGCTGGCGCCGCGGCTGTTCCCGCGCGTCGATGGCATCGCCGAGCGCAGTACGAAGCAGGCCAACGACCTGCCGCTGCGGATGCTGGCCGGCGCATTGCTGAGCTTCACGGTCACCTGGGCCGCGGCCGGCATCGGCCCGCGCCTGAGCGGCTTCTTCGCGATGTTCCCGGTGATGGGCACGATCCTGGTCGGCTTCTCGCACCATGCTTCGGGCCGCGCGTATGCCGTGAACATCCTGCTTGGCATGGCGCGTGGCTATTACGCCTTCGCCACCTTCTGCGTGGTGCTGTCGCTGGCGCTGCGCGGGCAATCGATCGCGCTGGCGTTCGGGATGGCGGCCGGGGCCGCGCTGATGGTGCAGCTGCTGAGCCGGCGCGGGATAGCGCTGTCGCTGAAGCGGGGTTGAGCGCCGCGAAGGACGTCAGCAGCGCAGTTCCCTGAATCGCTGACGCAACAGGAGCAAGCGCGCATGGACGTCGAACTGTTCGGCATTCATGCCGGTGAGCGGGCGTATGGCTTCAGCGAGCTGCTCGCGGTGGCGCCCACGCTGAATCCACCGACCAAAGTAAAAGCGGCGAAGTTCGACAGCGAATTGGTGCGCATCGTGGGGTGATTGAACATCGTAATCGCCAACTATATTCCAGAAATGACGTTGGAAAGTTCTCACATTCCCGCCAAATCGCATCGAAATAACGTGTATTGACGGAAGTTACTGAATGTAACGAGTGGGCATATGTGCCGTGGGTCGGCTATCATGCGCCCGCTCGGAATATCGGCGGCAGACCTTGCTCGGCGGAGGACGGGCAAGGATTTGTCGAGGATATGGCGGATGAAGATAGCGACGGGAGCAAGCGGACCGCAGGCAGCGGCCCGGAAGCAGTTTGGCATGATTAACCTGCTGAAGGCTGGCGCAGCGCAGCTGATCGTGTTGCATCACCTGGCGTTTTACGGCCCGATGGCCGACCAGGCGCGGCCCCTGATGCCGGCGCTGATCGACTGGCTCGACGCCTATGGCCGCATCGCCGTGCAGGTCTTCCTCGTGGTCGGCGGCTTCCTGGCCGCGAAATCGCTGTCTCCCCAAGCCCATCCGGGCATCGCCAAGCCCTTCAAGACGATCGGGCGCCGCTATGTCCGGCTGGCGCTGCCTTTCATGGCGGCGATGCTGCTGGCGATCGGTGCGTCCTTTCTCGCCAGCCAATGGATGAGCCACGATTCGATTTCCGCGCCGCCGACGCTGGCGCAATTGAGCGCGCACCTGCTCCTGCTGCATGACGTGCTGGGGTATGAGGCCCTGTCGGCCGGCGCGTGGTATGTGGCGATCGATTTCCAGCTGTATGCGCTGGCGACCTTGCTGCTCTGGAGCGCCGGCCAACTCGCCGGGCAGCGTTTCCGCCATTGGCTGGTGCCGGTGCTGGTGGCGATCGGCATGAGCATCTCCCTGCTGTATTTCAATCGCGATGCCGACTGGGACGTGTGGGCGCCGTATTTCTTCGGCAGCTACGGGCTCGGCATGCTGGCGTGGTGGGCCGGCGATCCGGCGCGCAAGCCGGGTGAGGTGGCGCTGCTGCTGGCAATGACGGTAATGCCGGCCTTGGTCGCGCTGAACCTGGAATTCCGCAGCCGGATTGCGGTGGCCCTGGTGGTGGCCTGCGTGCTGTTCCTGTTCGGCCGCGTGAAGCTGGCCGACTACCGCAGCCAGGGATGGACGCTCGTCAATAGGATGGCCACGATCTCGTTTTCGGTCTTTCTCGTCCACTTCCCGGTATGCCTGGTCGTGAATGCCGCCTTTACCCGCTTCGTATCGGACCAGCCGCACGAGCAGGCGTTCGGGATGCTGCTTGCGTGGGCTGCCAGCCTGGCGGCCGGGGCGGCGTTTTATCGCTGGGTGGAAGCGCCCCTGGGCCGGGCCTTGGCGGGACTGCCGAAACCGGTCATGAAGCCGGCGTTCCCGGTAAAAGTCGCGCGGATTCGGGGCTGATCAAGACTGCAGCCGGCGTTGCGCGCTCCAATTGATCCTTGTGTGTGCACTACCCAGGGAGAAATTGCATGGAGGCGTGGGCGGAGCCCTTGCCACGCGACGTGCAGCGCTTCGTCGACCGCCGTGAAGGCTGTGACCAGCTGCGCGTCGAGAGCGGACGCATGAACGAGGTGAGCCGCGAGATCCGCACATTATGCGGCGGGACGGATCAGGACCTGGTCCAGTTGAAGCGGAAATATGCGGGCAATTCGACGATCATGCAGATCCTGAACCAGTTCGAGACAGGGGGCGATGCGGCTGAAGCGGCAACGCCGAAGAGCAGAGCCCGGGCCCAAACGGGATAATTTCCTTATTCCAGCCGGACAGCAATATCGAATATCCAGGTCCGGCGGATTTCGATCACATCGTACTGGCGCGCCAGGGACGGCGGAAACGCGCCATAAGGCGCCTGGCTGGCGATGATTTTTCGTACCGCGTCGTCGATGGCGGGAACGCCGCTCGACGTCACGAAGGTCACTTTTTCGACGGTCCCGTCGGCCCGGACGGCGATCGTCACCGTCGGCCGGGTGTGACGCTGCTTGATGACGTCGCGGATCATCTCGATAGTCATGTTCTTTTCGATCTTCTGGCTCATCGCCTCCGCGTACAGGACGAGATCGCGATTCGCATCGGCGCGGCCGAACAGCCAGCCGCGGCGCAAATTGCTCGCCGAGGGGAGGGGGGAGCGCGATGCCGCATCGCGCTGGGCCGCTTCCAGCGCCAGTTGCTTGCCGATCGCCTTGAGGCGTTCCTCGCGTTCGGCTTCCTGTCTGGCCTTGTCACGCAGGGCTTGCTCTTTCTGCGCCTGCTCTTGCATCGCCGCTTCGCGTCGTGCGGCGTCGGCGCGTTCCTGTGCCTGTCTTTCCGCGGCCTGGCGTGCCTGTTCCGCCTGGTTGGCCTGCTCCTGACGTGATGCTTCCTGGCGCAACGCTTCCTGACGCAATGCTTCCTGGCGTTGTGCTTCCAGCTGCGCCTGTCTTGCCTGTTCTTGCCGGGCGGCCTCCTGGCGGGCGCGTTCCTGGCGTTGTGCTTCCAGCTGCGCCTGCCTTGCCTGTTCCTGCCGGATGGCCTCGTTGCGCGCCGCTTCCTGCCGAAGGAGCTCGGCCTTTTCCTGTTCCTGCCGGGCGGCGTTCTCCCGGGCTTTTTCTTCCTGCTTCACCTGTTCCTGGCGCAAGGTTTCGCGGCGCAAGTTCTCCTGCCGCGCAAGCTCCTGGCGCTCGGGCTCCAATCGGGCAGCCTCTTCCTTTGCGGCTTGCTCGGCCCGAGCGGCGTCTGCGCGAAGCTGTTCCTGGCGCGTCGCTTCACGTTGTGCGGCGGCCATCATTTCGGTTCGCTTCAGGTTCTCTGCGCGCTGCGTCTCCTGCTCGAGTCCCGCCTGGTCGAGTGCCGCGCGTTCCTGGGTCGCCTGTTCGACCGGAGGCTGCGCGACATCGCGGGTAGCGCTTTGGGTTGGCGCTTCGCTGAGATGCGTCGGGAACTGTTGTGCCACGGGGGCTGTCGATAGCGTTGGAACGGGCGTCTTCTTCACCGCCATCACGGGCTCGACGACAGATACAGGCGCCGACTCCGCCGCGGGTTTAGGTCTTGGCAATGGCGCCGCGATCGGGGAGGTCGCAGTGGATGACACCGTGCTGCCAATCGTCGAGACGTCCTCCGGGGCGATCACCGGATTGGCTTCCTTGGCCGGCGACGCCGGCCGCGGCGGCAAGGCGCTGCTTGGGGCATGTGCCGGCGTCGGCAAGGGCGCGAGCATGACCTGCAGATCGTCGGCGCCGAGCCGCCTTTGTTTCCATGGCAGCTTGAAGCCGGGCAGGCCGAAGGTCTGGCCGCCGAACGTGACGCTAAGCAATAGCGCGTGGAGCAGCACGGCCACCAGTAGCGCCGTGCTCATGCGCCGTTGATCGCTCTGGATGAAAAGGCCGCGGAAGTGGCCGGTGCTTGCTGTCGAAAACATGCGGACAGGCTATCACAAGGGGTGTACCTATTGATAGAAAAACAAAGAAAGCGTGGCCCGATTGCGTCAGGTGGAAATCATGGAATTCCAAATAAAAAACGGCCCTTTTGCAAGGGCCGCCGATGATCCTACATATACTGCACCGATCAGACGTCGATATTCCCCGCCTGCAGCGCATTCGTCTCAATAAAGTTACGACGCGGTTCCACTTCGTCACCCATCAGCGTGGTGAAGATCTGGTCCGCGGCAATCGCGTCTTCGATCTGCACCTTCAGCAGGCGGCGCACGGTCGGATCCATGGTGGTTTCCCACAGCTGTTCCGGATTCATCTCGCCCAGACCTTTATAGCGCTGCTTGGACACGCCACGCTCGGCTTCGTCGCGCAGCCATTCCATGGCCTGCTGGAAATCGCGCACGGCGAATTCCTTCATCTTCTCGCCTTCGCCGCGGCGGATGATGGCGCCTTCGCCCATCAGGCCCTGGAAGGTGGCGGCCGAGTTGGCCAGGGTCGCGTAGTCGGCGCCGGCCACGAAGTCGGCGTCGATCGAGGTCACCTGCACATTGCCGTGGTGGATGCGTTCGATGCGCAGCGCGTGCTTTTCCGACAGTTCGTCGGAGCGCACGCCCACCTTCACGCTCGGGTCCTTGATCGCATCGGCCAGCGCCTGGCCCGATTTCTCGGCGGCTTCCTGGCTGGTGAGGTCGAGGGTCACGCCGGTCATGATGGCGGACAGCGCGGCGCGGTCGATCACGCGCGACAGGCGCATCATGATGGCATTGGCCTTGTTGTACTTCTCGACCAGGTCGCCCAGGTCGCCGTCGGTGATCGGTTCCGCGCCGTCTTTCGGCAGCAGGGCGGCGCCGTTCAGGGCCACGCGCATCATGTAGCTCGCTTCCTCGACGTCGTCCTTCAGGTAGCGCTCGTCGCGGCCGGACTTCACCTTGTACAGCGGCGGCTGGGCGATATAGATGTGGCCGCGCTCGACCAGCTGCGGCATCTGGCGGTAGAACAGCGTCAGCAGCAGGGTACGGATGTGGGCGCCGTCGACGTCCGCGTCGGTCATGATGATGATGCGGTGGTAGCGCAGCTTGTCGACGTTGAACTCGTCCGGGCCGATCGAGGTGCCGAGCGTCGCGATCAGGGTCGTGATCTGCTCCGACGACAGCATCTTCTCGAAGCGCGCCTTTTCCACGTTCAGCACCTTGCCGCGCAGCGGCAGGATGGCCTGGAACTTGCGGTCGCGGCCCTGCTTGGCGGAACCGCCTGCGGAGTCACCCTCGACGATGTACAGCTCGGCCAGCGCCGGGTCGCGTTCCTGGCAGTCGGCCAGCTTCGACGACAGGCCCAGGCCGTCCATCACGCCCTTGCGGCGGGTCAGGTCGCGCGCCTTGCGGGCGGCCTCGCGCGCGCGCGCGGCTTCGACGATCTTGCCGCAGATGATCTTGGCGTCGTTCGGCTTTTCGTTCAGGAAGTCGGTGAGCGTTTTCGCCACGATCTCTTCGACCGGGCCACGCACTTCCGACGACACCAGCTTGTCCTTGGTCTGCGACGAGAACTTCGGCTCAGGCACCTTGACGGACAACACGCAGGTCAGGCCCTCGCGCATGTCGTCGCCCGAGATCTCGACCTTCGCCTTCTTGGCGAATTCGTTCTCGTCGATGTACTTGTTGATCACGCGCGTCATCGCCGCGCGCAGGCCGGTCAGGTGGGTGCCGCCGTCGCGCTGCGGGATGTTGTTGGTGAAGCACAGCACCTGCTCGTTGTAGGAGTCGTTCCACTGCATCGACACGTCTACCGAGATGTTGGTGCCCTGGTCCGACAGGCGGTCGCCGGTGGCCTGGAACACGGTCGGGTGCAGGACGGCCTTGGCCTTGTTGATGTACTCGACGAAACCGCGGGTGCCGCCTTCGAAGGCGAAGATTTCTTCCTTGCCGGTACGCTGGTCGGTCAGCTTGATGTTGACGCCGTTGTTCAGGAAGGAGAGTTCGCGAATGCGTTTGCTCAGGATCTCGTAGTGGAACTCGACGTGGGTGAAGATTTCCTCGTCGGCCCAGAAGTGGACTTCAGTGCCGCGCTTGTCGGTGTCGCCGAGGATCTTCATCGGCGATACTTCCACGCCGTCGACGACTTCGATGATGCGGTCCATCGGGACGCCGCGCGAGAATTCCAGCTGGTGCACCTTGCCGTTCTGGCGCACGGTCACGCGCAGCAGTTTCGACAGTGCGTTCACGCACGACACGCCCACGCCGTGCAGGCCGCCGGATACTTTATAGGCGTTCTGGTTGAACTTGCCGCCGGCGTGCAATTCCGTCAGGGCGATCTCGGTCGCCGAGCGCTTCGGCTCGTGCTTGTCGTCCATCTTGATGCCGGTCGGAATGCCGCGGCCGTTGTCGGTGATCGAGACCGAGTTGTCGGAGTGGATCGTGACGTGGATCTCGGAGCAGAAGCCGGCCAGCGCCTCGTCGATCGAGTTGTCCAGCACCTCGAACACCAGGTGGTGCAGGCCGGTGCCGTCCGACGTATCGCCGATGTACATGCCCGGACGCTTTCGCACGGCCTCCAGGCCTTCGAGGATCTGAATCGACGAGGCGCCGTACTCTTCCGCCTTGGCAGGAGAAGATTCCAAAATTGCTTGAGTGTTCTCGGACATGACTGCTTTCTCAAATAACGTGTAAATCAGACCGCGAACCGGTGATCCGCGGTCGCGCCCAACAAGACCATATATGGGCGACTCGGCGCTTTTTAAATACGCATCGGCATGACGACATACTTGAAGTCGCCATTTTCAGGAATCGAAATCAGTGCCGACGAGTTCGAATCGCCCAGCGAGATGTTCACCTGGTCGCACTTCAGGTTGTTCAGCACGTCCAGCAGGTAGGTGACGTTGAAGCCGATGTCGATCGCGTCGCCGCCGTAGTCGATCTCGAGTTCTTCCACCGCCTCTTCCTGGTCGGCGTTGGTCGAGCTGATCTTCATCGAACCCGGGGCGATCAGGCAGCGCACGCCCTTGAACTTGTCGCTGGTCATGATCGCGGCGCGCTGCAGCGAACGCAGCAGTTCTTCGCGGCTGATCGTGAAGTCGTTCTTGTAACCCTTCGGGATCACGCGGGTGTAATCCGGGAACTTGCCTTCGACCAGCTTCGACACCAGTTCGATGTCGGCGAAGGTCAGCTTCACCTGCGAGGCGGCGATGTCCAGGCGGACGGTCTCGTCGCTTTCTTCCAGCAGGCGCTGCAGTTCGAGGATGGTCTTGCGCGGGATGATGACTTCCTGGCGCTCGAAGGACTGCTCGGCTTCGACCTGGGCGAACGCCAGGCGGTGGCCGTCGGTCGCGACCGCGATCACGTTGTGGCCGTCCAGCACCAGCAGCAGGCCGTTCAGGTAGTAGCGGATGTCCTGCTGGGCCATCGCGAAGTGCACCATGTTGAACAGGTGCTTCAGCGTCTTCTGCGGCAGGGTGACGGAAGCGTTGTAGCTGTCGGCCACGGAGACGGTCGGGAATTCCTCGGCCGCCAGGGTCTGCAGGGCGAAGCGCGACTTGCCGCTCTGGACGGTCAGGCGCTTGTTCAGCAGGGTCATGGTGACGTCGCCCGATTCCGGCAGGGCGCGCAGGATGTCGAGCAGCTTGCGCGCGGCGACGGTGGTGCCGGTTTCTTCAGGACCCGAACCGATATTGGCCAGGGTCGTGATCTGCACCTCGGTGTCGGTCGACAGGAACGAGACGCTCTCGCCATTCTTGCGGATGAGGATATTGGCCAGAATCGGCATGGTGTGCCGACGCTCGACAATACCACTCACGATCTGCAGTGGCCGGAGAAGCGTGTCTCGGGTGGATTTGACCAGTTGCATAAATATCCCTCAGTTTTTATAAGGTAGAAATGTTGTCTCTGCAATATTTTGCCAGAAATCACTAAGGAAAAACCTTAGCCTTTCAGCGTCTGTTCCAGCACGTGCAGTTCGTGGTTGCACTCGGCGTTTTTCTGGCGGTCCTGGGCGATCTTGCGCACCGCGTGCAGCACCGTCGTATGGTCGCGGCCGCCGAACAGCTCGCCGATTTCCGGCAGGCTCTTCTGGGTCAGCTCTTTCGCCAGGTACATCGCGATCTGGCGCGGACGCGCGATGTTGGCCGGGCGGCGCTTCGAGTACATGTCGGCGACCTTGATGTTGAAGAAGTCGGCCACCGTCTTCTGGATGTTTTCCACGGAGATCTGGCGGTTTTGCACCGACAGCAAGTCCTTCAGCGCTTCCTTCACCACGTCGATAGTGATCTCTTTCCCGTGGAAACGCGAATAGGCCAGGATCTTGCGCAGTGCGCCTTCCAGCTCGCGCACGTTCGAGCGCAGGTGCTTGGCCACGAAGAAGGCGACGTCGTCGTTCAGCACCACGCCTTCGGATTCCGCCTTCTTCATCAGGATCGCCACGCGCATCTCGAGTTCCGGCGGTTCGATCGCCACCGTCAGGCCGGAGTCGAAGCGCGAGATCAGGCGGTCGTCCATACCTGTGATCTCTTTCGGATAGGTATCCGAGGTGATGATGATCTGCTTCTTGGCCGCGATCAGCGCTTCGAAGGCATAGAAGAACTCTTCCTGCGTGCGGCTCTTGCCGCCGAAGAACTGGATGTCGTCGATCAGCAGCATGTCCAGCGAGTGGTAGTAATGCTTGAAGTCGTCGAAACCCTTGCGCTGGTATGCCGTCACCACGTCGCGCACGTACTGCTCGGCGTGGATGTAGCGGATGCGCGCGCCCGGCTGGTCGGCCATCACCTGGTTGCCGATCGCATGGATCAGGTGGGTCTTACCGAGGCCCACGCCGCCATAGAAGAACAGCGGGTTGTAGGAGACGCCCGGGTTGTTCGCCACCTGGATCGCGGCGGCGCGCGCCAGCTGGTTCGCCTTACCGGTCACGAAGTTCTCGAACGTGAGTTCCGGGTTGACGCGGCTCTGCTCGCGGCGCGGGTTGTTGGCGATGACGTTGTCCGGCGTGACGACCGGCGTGGCCGGCACGGTGTTGTCGGCGGCGGCATTGATGCCGAGCGCGCCCGACGCGGCCATCTCCGCGGTCGAGGTGGTCGGCTGGCGATTGCTGATCGGGTCGGGTTTCTTCGGCAGGTTCCGTGCGTCGAGCACGAACTGCACCTCCACCGGGCGCTCCCAGAACTCGGAGGCGAGGGCGGTGATGCGGTTGGCGAACTGCGACTTTACCCAGTCGAGCTTGAAGCGGTTGGGCGCCGCAATGCGCAGCTTGCCGTCCTCATAGTCGAGGACGACCAGTGGTTTGATCCACGCGGTATATTGCTGCGGCGTCAGCTCGAGTTCCAGCTGTGAGGAACAGGCCTGCCAAAAGTTTTCCATACATCGACTTAGTTAAGCGTAACACTCTATTTTAACTGTCTTCTCGAAAGTTATCCACAGGCGTGGCAGGTTTTTTCCACCGAATCTCAACAGCGTGATGCACAGGCGCAACCGTTTGACGGCCGGGGACAGCGGCGCTGCAGCGCAACAGCTTTCTTGACAGCTCGACTGAAAATGCTGTCTAATTCAGGGTTCCCCGCCCACACGCATTGCCGACTCAGGCACTCAGCACATGGGCGAACAAGCTTTGCTGAGGCGTGACGCTGGCTTAACAACTGCGAAATGTCATTGGCGTACTGCCGGCTCATTGGAAGCCGGCCCCGATTTTTTTGCATTCTAATTTGCTTTAAGCGAGACCACCATGAAACGTACTTACCAACCTTCCGTCGTCCGTCGCAAGCGTACGCACGGCTTCCGCGCACGTATGGCTACCCGTGGTGGCCGCCAGGTCCTGAACGCACGCCGCGCCAAGGGCCGCAAGCGTCTGGCTGTCTAAGCCCAGGTAACGCCCTGTCGACCGCGCCACAGCAATGACAGGCGAAGGTTCGCACGACTTCGCGCGCGTTCGGCGTATCGTAAAAACGGATGAGTTTTCATCCGTTTTTCGTTTGCGCCCGGCACAAAAAACCGCGCATTTCGTGCTCTATACCCGACCGAATACCCTGCCGCATGCGCGGCTGGGCGTCGTCGCGGCCAAACGGTTCGCCCCGCGCGCGGTCACGCGCAATACCATCAAGCGCATCACGCGCGAACTGTTCCGCACCATGCCGCTGCCGGCGTTCGACTGCATCGTGCGTCTGGCGCGGCCGGTCAACGCCAAGGATGGCCCGGCCACGAACGCGGCCCTGAAGTCGCTGCTGCACACCGAGCTGGCGCGCCTGTTCGCGTCGCAGGCGCCCAGGCCGCGCAAGCCAGTGCCCGACCCGGCCGCTGGCACCCCCGGTGTGCCGGACCATCCAGGGCAGCAGCCATCATGAACCGGCTGCTCGTCTGGCTGTTGCGCGGTTACCAGTTACTGGTGTCCCCGATGCTCGGGCCGAGCTGCCGTTTCTATCCAAGCTGTTCCCAATATGCGATCGAAGCGGTCCAGCTGCATGGCGCCGCGCGCGGCAGCTGGCTGACCGTGCGCCGCGTCTGCCGCTGCCATCCGTGGAATCCTGGCGGCGAGGACCCGGTTCCCCGTCCCAAGGACAAGCATTCCCCAACCGCTTGCGGTTGCAACCATTCCTGAATAAGACCCAATGGAAATCAATAAACGTACCATCCTGTGGATCGTGTTCGCCGTCTCGCTGGTCGTCCTCTGGAACGACTGGATGGTGGCCAACGGCAAGCAGTCGATGTTCTCGCCGCAGGCGCCCAACAAGGTCGCGACCGCCCCTGCCACCCAGCCGAAGGTGAACGACCTGCCGGCCCAGGCAGCCACGCCCGCTGCCGTGCCGGGCACCGCGCCGGCCGACGGCAGCGCCGCCCCGGCGGCGCCGGCCCCGGTCCAGACCCAGGTCATCACCATCACGACCGACGTCTATAAAGCCGATATCGACACCGCCGGCGGCGTGATCCGCCGCCTGGAACTGCTGAAGTACCGCGACAAGGTCGACCCGACCAAGAATCAACTGCTGTTCCACGTCGATCCGGCCAAGGGCCGCCTCTACCTGGCGCAGACCGGCCTGACCCCGGCCGCGACCGGCGTCCTGCCGAACCACAACACCCCGTTCGTGGCGAAGCCGCTGGTGACCAACGGTAACCAGATCCAGCTGGTGCTGGAAGCGGAGCAGGGCGGCGTGCGCCTGACCAAGACCTTCACCTTCCACCAGGGCGACTACGTGATCGGCGTGCGCCACGACGTCACCAACATCGGCACCGTGCCGGTCGCACCAATGCTGTACCTGCAGCTGCAGCACGACGGCAGCAAGCCGGAAGGCGACACCTACTTCAACAGCAGCTACACCGGCCCGACCCTGTACACCCCGGAAGACAAGTACCAGAAGCTGACCTTCGAGAAGATCGCCAAGGGCAGCGACGAGCATTCGAAGAAGGCCACCGACGGCTGGATCGCGATCTCGCAGCACTTCTTCGTCTCGGCCTTCATCCCGCCGGAGAAGCAGCAGCGCGACATCTACACGAAGAGCCTGGGCAACAACCTGTTCGCCATCGGCACCGTGCTGCCGCTGGGTACCGTGGCGCCGGGTGCGACCGTGTCGAATGAAAGCCGCCTGTACTCGGGCCCGCAGATCCAGCAACTGCTGGAAAAAGTGACGCCGGGCCTGGACCTGGTGCGCGACTATGCCTGGGCCGCCATCATCGCCAAGCCGATTTTCTGGACCATGGACCAGCTGCACAACATGATCGGCAACTGGGGCTGGACCATCGTTGCCTTCACCATCCTGATCAAGCTGCTGTTCTTCCCGCTGTCCGCGGCCGGCTACCGCAGCATGGCCAAGATGAAGACCGTGACGCCGAAGATGCAGGCGATCCGCGAGCGTTATAAAGCCGATCCGGTCAAGATGCAGCAGGCCACGATGGAGCTGTACAAGAGCGAGAAGATCAACCCGCTGGGCGGCTGCCTGCCGATCCTGATCCAGATGCCGGTGTTCCTGGCCCTGTACTGGGTGCTGCAGGCCGCGGTCGAGATGCGCGGCGCGCCGTGGGTCCTGTGGATCCACGACCTGACCGCCCCGGACCCGTTCTTCATCCTGCCGATCCTGTATGCGATCTCGATGTTCGTGACGACCCGCCTGAACCCGCAGCCGGCCGATCCGATGCAGGCCAAGATGATGATGTTCATGCCGCTGGCGTTCTCGGTCATCTTCATCTTCTTCCCGGCCGGCCTGGTGCTGTACTGGGTGGTGAACAACCTGATCTCGATGGCGCAGCAGTACGTGATCACCAAGAAGTATGCGCCGGCGAAGTAAGCTGAAGGCGCTGTGATGATGAAAAGCCCGTGCTTGCGCGGGCTTTTTTATTGTTAGACCGTCGTCCCCGCGCAGGCGGGGACCCAAGTTTTGGTGGCCCGCCACGAACTTGGATCCCCGCCTGCGCGGGGACGACGTTGGTAAGTGCGCGTGCATTTCTACTACAATCCCCTCATGAAACTAGACACCTCCCCCATCGCCGCCATCGCCACCGCTCCCGGCCGCGGCGGCATCGGCGTCGTGCGCGCCTCCGGCAAATCGCTGGCGCCCTTGATCGACGCCCTGTTCCCGGGCCAGAAGCTGGCGCCGCGCCATGCCACGTACATTCCGTTCAAGGATGCAAACGGCACCGTCATCGACGAAGGCCTGGCCCTGTACTTCAAGGGCCCGCATTCCTATACCGGCGAGGACGTGCTGGAACTGCAGGGCCATGGCGGCCCGGTGGTGCTGCGCATGCTGCTGGCGCGCGTGCTGGAAGCCGGCGCGGAATCCGGCCTGCGCCTGGCCGAGCCGGGCGAATTCACGCGCCGCGCCTTCCTGAACGACAAGCTCGACCTGGCCCAGGCCGAGGCCGTGGCCGACCTGATCGACGCCTCCACCGAAGCCGCCGCGAAGTCGGCCTCGCAGTCGCTGTCGGGCGCCTTCTCGAAGGTCGTGCACGAGCTGGTGGACAAGACCATCAACCTGCGCATGCTGGTCGAAGCCACGCTCGACTTCCCGGAAGAGGAGATCGACTTCCTCGAAAAATCAAACGCGCGCGGCCAGCTGGCCGGCATCGTCACCGCGCTGGACAATGTGTTCCGCCAGGCGGCGCAGGGCGCGCTGCTGCGCGAAGGCCTGAACGTGGTGCTGGTCGGCCAGCCGAACGTGGGCAAGTCCTCGCTGCTGAACGCGCTGGCCGGTTCGGATGTCGCGATCGTCACGCCGATCGCCGGCACCACGCGCGACAAGGTCAGCGAGACCATCCAGGTCGAGGGCATCCCGCTGAACATCATCGACACGGCCGGCATCCGCGCGCTGGACGAGGGCATCGACGTGGTCGAACGGATCGGCATCGAGCGCACCTGGGGCGAAGTCGGCAAGGCCGACGTGATCCTGCACCTGCTGGACGCGAACCTCGGTCCGGCCAGGGCCGACGAGGAAATCGTCGCCGCCTTCCCGGAAGGCGTGCCGGTGCTGCGCATCTGGAACAAGATCGACCTGTCGGGCCACAAGCCCTCGGTGGACGCGAGCGCGGACGCGACCCACATCTACCTGTCGGCGCACGAGAAGACCGGCATCGAGCTGCTGCGCGCGGAACTGCTGCGCATCGCCGGCTGGCAGCAGACCGGCGAGTCGCTGTACCTGGCGCGCGAACGCCACCTGATCGCCCTGCGCGCGGCGCGCGAGCACCTCGACATGGCGGGCGCGCACGCGGCGCAGGACGACCAGTCGCTCGACCTGTTTGCGGAGGAGCTGCGGCTGGCGCAGGACCAGCTGTCCAGCATTACCGGACAGTTCACGCCGGACGATCTGCTGGGCGTGATCTTCAGCCGCTTCTGCATCGGCAAGTGATTCCACATCCGGGACGCCGGCACCGGCGGCCAGGCGCCTAGTGCAGGCAGCGCCGCTTGTGCATGTACATTTCGCGGTCGGCGCGCCGGACATAGTCGAGCAGCGGCGCATCGCTGTCCGGATCGCATTGCACGGCGCCGGCGCTGATCGACAGGCGGTAGGTCCGTTCCTGCATCAGGTTGAACGCGCGCAGGTTTTCCCGCAGCCTGGCCAGGATCACGCGCGGATGGGCGTCGTCCAGCGCGAAAGCGACGAACTCGTCGCCGCCGATGCGGGCCAGCACATCGGTGTCGCGCAAGGATTCGCGCAGCACGGCGGCGGCGTCCTGGATCAGCTGGTCGCCGGCCTGGTGGCCGAGCTGGTCGTTCACCATCTTCAGGCCGTCGATGTCGGCATAGATCACGGCGCAGACGGCGTGCCGGCGCCGCGCGAGCCTGAACATCTGCTCCGCCTGCACCATGAAGCCGCGCCGGTTGTTCAAGCCGGTCAGGATGTCGGTCAGGGCGAGGACCCGCATTTCCCCTTCGGCTTCGTCGCGCCGGGCCAGTTCGTCGGCATGCGCGCGGGCCGTGCCCGCCATCTGTTCGTATTGGGTCGATACCAGCTCTTCCAGCAGACTGCGGGCCGAGATCCTGCTCAGCGTGGCGACGGACAGCTCCAGGATCGCCTCGAGCAGGCGGCGCCGCCCGGCCCATTCCTCGGGCGCGGCGCCGCTCGCCCAGCCGGCGGCCAGCATGGCCATGGCATGCCGGGTCGGCACGCCCACCAGCATCGTGCGCGGGTCCGGCATGGCGCTGCCGGCGCCGCTCTCCAGCCGCGCCAGCGCCATCCGGTGCCAATCATGGTGGCTGCCGGCCCTGCGCGGCCTGCCCGTGCGGTCGAAGCCGACCGACTCGTTGACCTCGCCGCGCACCAGCAGCAGGGCGCTGTCGACCTGGACCAGTTCGGCCATCGCGCGGCCGGCCAGCGCCAGCGCGGCCAGCGGGTCGTCGACCTGCATCAACTCGCGCGACATGGCGAGCAGCCCCTGCAACTGCTGGACTTCGGCGTCCGATCCGGTGTTTCGCGTCATCGACAGCGCTCCGCTAACGGTTGGGCCGCGGCCGCGGCGTCATTGATCGTCCGGTGCGGACGGCGTGATCGCTTCCGATACCGACTGGCCTGCGCTCTCCCGGCGGCGCAATTCCGGATGGTCGAGGACGCGGGCGATCACGTGGCCCGGCACGTCCTTGTGCTGCATGTAGCGCCTGGCGAGTTCGGCGTCGCGCACCGCCAGGATGTTCAGCCCGCGCGCCACGGCATTCGCAGTCGGCTCGTCGCTACGCCGCTGGCGCTCGTTGATGTCCATCGGTCCTCCGTGACTGGACGACAGGGGCGCGCGCGGCCCGTCGGGATGACGTTCCGCAGCCGCGTCACACGCCGGTGCGGTCCATCATACGCGCCGCACCAGCGCGTCGCCAGCGATTTTCCTTCCGGTTTCCATGCGTGCCGCTCCAGCTCGCTGCGGCGGCCCGGACGACAGCCGCGCCAGTGCTTGTCCTACGCCAGCGCCCCCGCCACGCGCCCATAATGGATCGACGCGAGCAACCATGGGAGTGATCGTGACATCGATTCCTGCAAGGCGAACGCCGGACGCAGGCAGCGCAGCATGGCCGGAGGACTATGGCCAGGTGATCGCCCGGATCGGCTGCCCGGCCTATTGCTGCACGCCGGCCGGCGCCGTCATCCGTTGCAACCGCTCGGCGCGGCGCCTGTGGGGCGGCAGGCCTGCGCCGGACGAGGACGGCCGATGGGATGGCTTCGCCGCCCTGTACCGCTTCGATGGCAGCCCCGTCGCAAAATCGGCGTCGCCCGCCGCGCTGGCGGCCGGCAGCGGCATCGCACCGCCGCCGGCGGAGTTGGTCGCGGAGTCGAGCGACGGGCAGAGGCGCTGCCTGGTGATCCATGCACACCCCATCCTGGGAAGCGACGGCGCCACCGTGGGGGTACTGTGCTCGCTGACCGACGTCAGCGAACGGCAGCGCCTCGGGCTCGAAGTCCAGTTCGCGCACGACAGCCGCGAAGCCTTCCTGCGCGTGCTGGCCCATGAATTGCGCAACCCGCTGTCGTCGGTCATGACGGCCGCGGCGCTGCTGCGGCGGCAGCCGGGTGCGCAGGAGACCGTGCGGGCGGCCCGCGTGATCGAGCGCCAGACGCGGCAACTCGCGCGCTTCATCGGCGACCTGCTCGATGGCGCGCGCATCGAGCATGCGTGCGACATCGCCGTTGCAATGCGGACCAGCAGCCTTGGCAGCGTGCTCGAGCTCGCGCGCGACGTGGCCGACGGCGTCCTGCGCGGGCGCGGCCAGACCCTGTGCCTGCACACCGACGTGCCGGACGCTCCCCTGTGGTGCGATCCCGAGCGCCTGGCGCAGGCGCTGGGCAATGCCCTGCTCAACGCCAGCGAATTCTCGGACGACGGCGCAGAGATCGCGATGGCGGTCGCGATCGACGGCGCGCTGCTGGAGGTGCAGGTGACGGACCGCGGCATCGGCGTCGAGGCGGCCCAGCTGAACGCCATGTTCGAACCGTTCCGCCAGTTCGCCGGGCATCCCGCGCGCGCGCCTTCGGGAGCGGGGCTCGGATTGGCGATCGCGAGAAGCGTGTGCCGCGCACATGGCGGCATGGTGTCGGCCCACAGCGCCGGGCGGGGGCAGGGAACGCGCCTGCGTTTCATCCTGCCGGTGGTGGGCGATGCCGCGCCGGCCTGAAGCGGCGCCGGTTTCCGGCTAGGTCTGCGGCGCCTCGTCCGCGTGCACCTGCGCGCCCGCCAGCGCGAGCCGGACTTCGAAGCGGCTGCCATGTCCCGCGCCGCCGCTGCTGGCGCTGACGCTGCCGCCATGCGCTTCGACCAGGCTCTTGACGAGCGCCAGCCCCAGTCCGAGGCCGCTGTTCCTTGTGTCGTTCGAATGCTCCGCCTGCGTGTACAGGTCGAACAGATAGGGCATCAGCGCGGGCGGAATGCCGATGCCGTTGTCCGTGATCCGCAGCAGCAGTTCGCTGTCCTGCAGCTCGACGCGCACCTCGATCCGCCCGCCGTCGGGGGTGTAGCGGATCGCGTTGCCGAGCAGGTTGGCGACGACCTGGATCAGGCGGGTGCGATCGCCTTCGACCACGCACGGCTGCGGCGGCAAGGACTTGTCGAGCACATGGTGCTTGGCCTGCGCGGCCGAGATCAGCTGTTCGATGGCCGCCTCGGCGACGTCGCGCATGTCCACGGCATGCCGCCTGATCGATACCAGGCCGCGGCTGACGCGCGACACGTCCAGCAGGTCCTCGACGAGCCGGCTCATGTGCTTGACCTGGCGTCCGATCAGCTGGCCAAGCCTGGCGCCCTGGTCGGGCGGCTGGCCGTTTTCCAGCAGGCTCGCGGCCATGCCGGCCGCCGAGAGCGGGCCGCGCAGCTCGTGGCTGAGGATCGACAGGAATTCGTCCTTGCGCCGGTCCGCGCTGACGAGCGATTCGGCTTTTTCCTTCAGCAGCACGTTCAAGGCCTCGACCTGCCGGTTGGTGCGTTCCAGGTGCGCGCTGACGTCGAGCAGTTCGTTCTGCTTGGCCTGCAGTGCCGCCATCGCATGGGTCAGTTCCCGGTTCTGCTGATGCGCTTCGGACAGGGCGACGTTGCCGGGCAAGGCCGCCAGGCGGGCGACCGCGTCGACCAGGTCTTCCGCCCGCAGGCCGGCCATGTGCGGCGGCAGCCTCTTGGCGAGCGCGATACGCGTGCCGCGCGCGCCAGTCACGATCTCGAAGCTGTCCATGAACCGGCGCGCCGCCGCGATGCCGCCGCCGTGCGCGGCGTCGGAGTCCACGTCATCGGCGCCGGCGGATGCGCCCGACATGCCCGGGCCCTGGTCCTCGACCCGGATCACCAGGGCCGGACCCGGCCCTGACATCCCGAGAAAGAAGTGCACCTTGCCGCCGGACGCATGGGCCACGGCGTTGCGCGCCATTTCAGAAACGGCGGTCGCGACCCGCGTCTGGTCATTGCTGCCAAGGCCGCACAGCGCCGCGATCTGGCGTGCGCGCAGGCGCGAGGCAATCACATCGAGTTCGGTATGGACCGCGACGATCAACAATGGATGCGATGGTTCGTGACCATCCAGAGCGCGGCCGCCTGCGATGCCTTCTTCGGTACGCATCATGGTCGGCACATTCCTTTCGTGTTCGTGGCGGCAGCTGAGGAGTAAGTACGGCATTATCCTCTGCATGCTGCGGAGTGTCGACCGAACATTGCCGGCCTGCCCGGCCGCTCGAACGAGGTGGCCGCGCCCTTGCAAACAATGCTATAGTCGATCGACGAGCGGTTAAGATCCGATGCCTCCCAGGTCGGCGATGACGCATATGAGCTGACCAAGGAGAGGTAATCGATGATGACGAAGGACGACGCGTTCCAGCTGGCCGCGCTGGTGCGTGAAAACATGGCGGCGATCGGCGCCGAATGGCAGGCGCAGCAGGGCAGCGTCATGCGCCAGGTCCCGGCCGCCCAGGCGGAGCGGACGCGCATGCAATGCGAGCAGTTCCTCCAGGCCTACGCAGGCGCGCTGGCGTCCAACGATTTCGCGAACGTCGACGGACGCGCGTGGGACGATATGCGGCTGGCGCTGGACGACATGTCCGCCGCCCGCGCAAACGGCGGCTCGACGTCGACGGCGACCGCGACCTTCATCTTTGCCGTGAAACAGCCGCTGTTCAGCCTCCTGCGCACACGCTTCGCGGCCGAGCCGGCGAAGCTGGCAAGCCTGTCGTGGGAGGCCGGTGCGCTCATCGACCAGCTCGGCCTGTACACGCTCGAGGTGTTCCAGAAGAGCCGTGACCGGATCGTGGCGCGCCAACAACGGGAACTGCTCGAATTGTCGACCCCGGTCATCAGCCTGTGGGAGGGCATCATCGCCCTGCCGCTGATCGGCACGCTCGACAGTGCGCGTGCCCAGGTGGTGATGGAAAACCTGCTGGAGAAAATCGTCTCCAGCGGCGCCCATACCGCCATCATCGACATTACCGGAGTGCCGACCGTGGACACCCTGGTGGCGCAGCACCTGATGAAGACCATCGCCGCGGCGCGCCTGATGGGGGCGCACTGCATCCTCAGCGGCATCCGTCCCCAGATCGCGCAGACCATCGTCCATCTCGGCATCGACCTCGACACCGTGCTGACCAAGGCCACGCTGGCCGATGCCTTCCTGGTGGCGATCGAGCGTCCCGATCGCGCTGCCTGAGCGGCGGCCTGCGCGGCCGACGGCTCACTCCAGATAAGGCCGCAACAGCTCCGCCACCCAATCCATGAACGCCACCGCCCGCGCCGGCACGTGCCGCCGGGTCGGGTACACGAAGGCCAGCGGCATCGGCGCCGGCCGGTAATCCGGCAGCACTTCGATCAACCTGCCGGCCGTGAAATGCTCGCGCAGGCCCGCCTGCGGCACC
Organism: Telluria sp. Soil_C_11; assembly: GCF_057657395.1. Classification (NCBI taxonomy): domain Bacteria; kingdom Pseudomonadati; phylum Pseudomonadota; class Betaproteobacteria; order Burkholderiales; family Oxalobacteraceae; genus Telluria; species Telluria sp. Soil_C_11. The sequence goes on from NZ_JBDGIN010000023.1 coordinate 50,147, forward strand.
TGGATCAACCCCAGTCCGGCCAGGCAGGCGGCCTCGTAGGAAGCGGTGCCGTTCACCGTCAGCGCGCTGCCCACCGGCGCCCGGTGGGTATGCGCGCCGTCGAACCATTCCCAGGCCGGGGCGCTGCCGCCCAGCTGGGCGTCATAGTGGACCAGCCGGTGATGGACGAGGTCCTCGAGCCGCCGCGGCGTGCCGTACTGCGCCAGGTAGGCCGGGCTGGCGCAGTTGACCAGCCGGTAGTTGCCGAGCGGCCGCGCGACCAGGGTGGAATCGACGAGCACCCCCGCGCGCAGCACGCAATCGTAGCCTTCGCGGATCAGGTCGACGCGGCGGTCGGCGGTGCCGAGGTCGATCGCCAGCTGCGGGTGCCTGGCCATGAACTCGCCCAGGCGCGGCAGCACCAGCTTGCTGGCCATCGCCACCGACATGTCGATCCGCAGCCGGCCCGTCAGCACGTCGGCGCCGCCGCGGAACATGCCGCGCAGGGCCTCGACTTCATCCAGCACCTCGCGGCTGCGCGCGTGGAAGGCTTCGCCCTCCTGGGTCATCTGGACCCGCCGCGTGGTCCGCTGCAACAGGCGCGTGCCGAGCTGCTGCTCGAGCTGGCGCACGGCCGCCGAGACGGTCGCGTTGGGCAGGCCGAGCTGGCGGGCGGCGCCGCTGAAGCTTTCGAGTTCGGCCACTTTCAGGAAGACCTGGATCGTATCGAGTTCATTCATGCGTCCATGATTCTTCGCGAATCCTGGAAAGTCAATTCGATTTTAATGCGTTTATTGCAGGAAGCTCGAAGAATACACTGGACTCCTCTGACGAAAGGAGCCTGACATGCATACCTCCACCACTTCCCGCATCGCCATCATCACCGGCGGCAGCCGTGGCCTCGGCCGCAGCATGGCCCTGCACCTCGCGCGCGACGGCGCCGACATCATCCTGACCTACCAGCACGACGCCGACGCGGCGCAGGACGCCGTGGCCGCGATCGAAGCGCTGGGCCGCAGGGCAATCGCTTTCAAGCTGGACGTGGCCGACAGCGGCGCCTTCGCCGGCTTCGCCAGACAGGTCGATGCCACCCTGGCCGACTGGGGCCGCGAACGCTTCGACATCCTCGTCAACAATGCCGGCAGCGGCCTGCACGTGCCGCTGATGGAACTGACCGAGGAACAGTTCGACGGCATGATCGCGATCCATCTGAAATCGGCCCTGTTCCTGACCCAGGCGCTGGCGCCGCGCCTGAACGACGGTGGGCGCCTCCTGAACATCTCCAGTGGCCTGACCCGCTTCACGGTGGCCGGCGCCGGGGCGTATGCGGCGGCCAAGGGCGGCGTCGAAGTGCTGACCCGCTACCTGGCGCGCGAACTGGCCGGGCGCAGGATCTCGGTCAACACGCTGGCGCCGGGCGCCATCGCCACCGATTTCAACGGCGGCCGCGTGCGCGACGACGACACCCTGAACGGCTGGGTCGCTTCGCAGACGGCGCTGGGGCGCGCCGGCCTGCCGGACGATATCGGCGGCGCCGCCGCCAGCCTGCTGGCCGAGGGCAGCGCATGGATCACCGGGCAGCGCATCGAAGCGTCGGGTGGAATGGGTTTGTAAGCCGATGTGCTACGCTTCGCCCATCTGAACAATTCATGGGCGAGGCGGTAATGGACAAGGGCGGACGGTCGCGGCGGCGTTTCGGGTTGGCGATGGCGGCCGGCGTGGCGGTAACGGCCGGCGCCCTGCTGGCTTCCTGCGCCAGCCTCGCCGGGCCGCGCCGCATCGAGCTGTCGCAGGACCGGCTGCAGGCGGGGCTGGAGCGCCGCTTCCCGCTGCACAACCGCCTGCTCGAGCTGTTCGACGTGCAGCTCACCCGCCCGCAGCTGGCGATCCTGCCGGACAGCGACCGCGTCGCGCTGACGATGGACGTGTCGGTGGCGCCGCCCTTCCTGCGCCAGTCCTGGGCCGGCACCATGACCCTGTCCGGGCATCTGTACGTGGATGCCGCGCGCAGCGGCGTGTACATGGCCGACGCCCACGTCGACCGCTTCGACATCCAGGGCATGGACAGCGGCCGCGCCAGGGATCTCGGGCGCGCTGCCGACGTCCTCATGAACCAGCTGGTGCGCGACGTCGCCATCTACAGCTTCCGCGCGGAAGACCTGCGCTATGCCGGGGCCCGCTTCGTGCCGACCCGGCTCGACACCGTGCCCGGCGCGCTGGTCGTGACCGTCGAACCCGCGCGCTGAACGGCGCCGTCGCAAAACCGATACGCGGGGTGCGCACGATTGAACGGCCCCGTGCACCTGTTGTCTTTACTGCTATCATTTCCCGCAGCTAGAAGTCCGGCATCGTTCGCTTCGATGACTTCGGAGAGTACCGTCGCTGTTGCGTCACCGGGAGTGTCGTCAGCACGCCATTGCGGAGGTAGCGCAATCGGCGCACACTGGGCACGGCTTCGGAGGCGCATCAGCATGCAATGGACAAGCCGCGCTTGCGCTTTCTCATGCACACGGTGTTCCACTAAAGTAATCTCTGCGATACTGAAGTGCTGCCGGTAAGGGGGTGATCTTGGAAACGATACAGGAAAGTTTTCCGGAGAAGGGCCTGGCCGTCGAGCCGCTCGTCGCCGCGTCGATCGATACCGGCGCCGCACCGGTGCCGGCCCGTCTCAGCCTGCCGCCGAAAGGTTCGTGCTGGTACTGCGAAAAACCCTTGGACAGCGTGCGCCGCTTCTGCGGCAAAACCTGCTCCGACGCCTTCGACGAAGAAGCGGAATTCACCCGCTGATCAGCGCCAGCGCGCCTTCGAAGTCGAAGACCTCGATCGCTGCCGCGACATGGCGGTAGCGTTCCTCGCCCAATTCTCTCGTCAAGCTTGCCGCGGCGTCCTGCACCAGGTCGACCGCGTCGCCGTTGCCGTCCGCGAGCAGGGTGCGCAGGCGCGCCAGGGCGCTGCCGCATTCCCCATCCCGCGGCAGGGCCGGCGCCGGCGCCGGCGGGATGCTCTCCACCGCCGCCAGTTCGCCCAGCACCCGCTCGAGCGCGCGCTCCATCCGCGCCAGGTGCGGGGCAGGGTCGCCGCCCTGGCGCAGCGCCTGTTCCAGGGCCAGCGCTTCGTCGCGCAGCGGCACCGCCTCGATCATCCCGGCCGCCCCCTTCAGGGTATGGGCCAGGCGCTGCGCCAGTTCGACGTCGCCGGCGGCGAGCGCGCCGCGGATGGCGCCGGCCGCGTGCCGGTATTCCTTGCGAAAGCGTAGCAGGACGCGCGCGAACAGGGCGGCGTCGCCCATCAGGCGGGCGGTGCCGTTCGCATGATCGATGGCGGGACGGGAATCAAGGTGGCCGGGCGGCGGACCGGCGGTACTGGTCATGGCCCGCCGCTTACTTCGTCGTGAACGACCAGGTCCTGGTCACGGCCGCGCCGCCCACGGTGCCGGTGAAGGTCACGTCGTAGGTCGTGTGCGCGGCCAGCGGCGCCAGCGGAACGATGGCCGCCACCGAATCCATGGTCGTGTTCTTGTCCACGCCCGCCACCAGCAGGGCCGTACTCAGATTGCTGCCGCCGCGCGGACGCACCGTGAAGCTTTGCACGAGGACGGTTTCGGTCAGGTTCGCGTGAACGCTGATCGGGTAGCCGACCTCGTTGCGGTCCGGGACCGGATCCGGCTCCTCGTAATCGCTCAGGAAGCTGGTATCGACCCCGGTCTGGCCGTTCACCGGCCAGGTGGCGACGGTATGGCTGGCCAGGCCCGGGGCATAGCCGCGGGTCGCCGCGAGGTTGGTCGTGAAGTAGATATAGTTGGCCGAGGTCGTGGCCGCGCCGGTACCCATCTCCCGGAACAGCGGTTCGAACATCACGAAGCGGTGGTAGATCGCCGTGACCAGTTGTTCGGCCAAATAGAAACCGGTGTTGCTGGTGGTCGCGGCGATGATCTCGCCCGAGGCGTAGTCGCCCTGCAGGGCATAGCCGGCGGCCTGCACGCGGGCTTCCGGCGTGGCGCCGGTGAAGCCCTGCTTGGTCGAGTCCTCGTCGTGGGTCACCTTGCCGTTCAGGCGCTGGTAGTCGGAGTGGGACTGGGCGGCGCGGTCGAGCATGCTGTTCCGCGCCAGCACGCCGACGCCGGCCTGGGTGCGCCGGTAGTTGATCCAGTTGAAGCCGTCGGTTGCCACATTGTTCGTCAGGGCCGGCGCCGAGGCGTCCTGCCCCGAGAACCCGGTCGACGTACCGCCGGTGACGCCGTTCGCGCCGCCGCTGTCCGAGCCGCCGCCGCAGGCAGCCAGCGCCAGCGCGGCGACGCAGGCGGCAACGATGCCCTTCACTGGATACATTTTCATCATCATGTAAGACTCCCAACTTCCGTCAATACCGGATACAAGGGTTCCCATTCTAGGCGAATTCGGTGTTTCATGACGGTCCGGTGCGATAAATCTGTTGTGCACGTAAGTCCATGTAAAATAAGCCATTCTTTCCATTTGCCGAGCCGATAATTTGAAGCCTAGCCGCCAGCAGCGCCTCGCGCGCGCCAAGTTCGCCCTACCCAGTTTCGTGACCCTGCTGTCGATTGCCTGCGGCTTCGGCAGCATCGTCATCTCGGTCGACAACGCGCCGGTGGGCGACCCCGGCGACTACCGCCTCGCGGCGATCCTGCTGGTGCTGGCCGGCGTGTTCGACGCGCTCGACGGCTTCGTGGCGCGCGCCACCAACACCCAGTCGGCCTTTGGCGTGCAGCTCGACTCGATCGCCGATGTGATGAACTTCGGCTGCGCCCCCGGCCTGCTGCTGTACTGCTACGGCTTCGCGCAGATGGGCGCCTCGCATCCGACCCTGGTGCGCATGGGCGGCCTGGCCTGCTTCGTGTTCGTGGCCTGCGGCGCGCTGCGCCTGGCGCGCTTCAACGTCATGGTGGGCCGGACCGACCCGCGCTATTTCGTCGGCATGCCGATCACCGCCGGCGCGGCCTGCGTGGCCTCGGTGGTGGTGGCCTGGCCCGACCCGGCGGCGGGCATCGGCCAGGCCTTCCTGGTGATGCTGCTGATGGTGGCGGTCGGCGCGCTGATGGTGTCGACGATCCGCTTCCCCAGCTCCAAGCAGCCGAAGTCGAAGGCGACCTTCATCGCGCTGGGCGTGTGCGTGCTGCTGCTGGCGTTGCTGCAGACGCGCTTCTTTGCGCTGTTCTTCGTGTTTTATATTAGTGCGACGCTGCTGCTGAACATCGCGTGGCAGGGCGGGTGGCGCGGGATCGCGCCGCCGCGTGTGTACGAGGACTGAGGTCCGCGTGGGCACAGGGTGCCCACGCGAACGCTGGAATTACGCGAACTTGTCGAACAGCGCCGCCAGATGAGCGGCGCTTTGTTTTGCCTCGTCGAGATCCGCCGCATTGCCGGTCTGGTTGACGATGCTGGCCGTGAGCAGCTGCACGAAGGAGCGGTCGAGCGCCTTGCGCGCCGCCGCCATCTGCTGGGCCACAGCATCGCAGTCGGAAGGCGCATCGGCCAGCGCCACCAGCTTCTGGATGCCGCGCAGCTGCCCCTCGACCCGCGCCAGGCGGTTCAGCAAGTCCTTCTTCTGCTGCGCGCTGAGAGCGCGGCCTTCGACGATCTTCAGGGGCTCGGCCATGGTGGGCTGCTCAGGCGACTTCGTGGCCGCGCGCCGCGCGCAGGATCGCAAACCAGTCGCTGCGCGACAGCTTGAAGGACGTGCCGGCCACCGCCACCGCGATCGCCTCGATGCGGCCGCTGCCGGTCAGCGGGACCGGACGCGAGGGCAGTTGCATGATCCAGGCGAAGATCACGCTGGCGAAGGGCTGGCGCAGGCGGTCGGCGATCTCCTTGACCACCAGGCGCAGGTTCTCGGCGTTCGCTTCGTTCGAGGTGAACAGGCGGCCGCCGGCCAGCGGCGACCAGATCATCGGCGCGACGCCCAGGTCCTGCAGGCCGTCGAAGGTCTCGTCGAACATCGGCGCCACGTGCAGCGGCGAGAACTCGACCTGGTTGGTGGCCAGTTCGACGCGGCGGTTCAGCACCTCGAACTGGTGGCGGCTGAAGTTCGACACGCCCACGTGCAGCACCTTGCCGGCCTGCTTGAGGCGGGTGAAGGCTTCGGCGATCTCGTCGAAGTCCATCAGCGGGTCCGGGCGGTGGATCAGCAGCAGGTCGAGGCGGTCGGTATGCAGCTGGCGCAGCGATTCCTCGGCCGAGGCGACGATGTGCGCGGCGGTGGTGTCGTAGTGCTGGATCGTGTGTTCGGGGCGCTTGTTGGACAGCAGCTTGATGCCGCATTTACTCACCAGCTGGATGCGGTCGCGCAGCGAAGGCTGGGCGCGCAGGGCTTCGCCGAACAGGCCTTCGACGCCGTAGTTGCCGTAGATGTCGGCGTGGTCGAAGGAGGTCACGCCCATCGCGACGCACTGCTCGATCAGGGCGATGCGCTGCTCGACCGTCATGTTCCACTCGACCATGCGCCACATGCCGGCGACGATGCGCGACAGTTCGAGTCCGTTCGCGCGGGTGACGATGCGGGGGCAGTGCAGGTCCCGGGGGAGGGCGTGGGTCATTGCAGGTCTTCCTTTGATCAGTTCGTCAGATTATAGCTGGCACGTAAACGTAAGGTGGGCACCCTGTGCCCACGCGGAGGCTAGCATGATGCCAACGTCACGCGTGGGCACGTGGTGCCCACCCTACAGTATTCCGCTCCGCCGGAATTACTTCATCCAGAGCCGCATCGAATCCCATGCGCGGCCAATGATGGTCGCTTCCGACACTTCTTCCAGCGACACCACCGGCAGTGCCAGCAGCGGTTTGCCGTCGACCATCATCTTCAGGGTGCCGACGCGGCCGTTCAGGGCCAGCGGGGCGACCAGCGGGTCCTTGCGTTCCAGGACCGGCTTCATCTTCTGCGCCACGCCCTTCGGCACGGTCACCAGCACGTCGCTGGTGAAGCCGATCTTCACGTTCGACTTCGAGCCCTTCCACACTTCCGGGGTGGCGATCGCCTGGCCCTTCGAGTACAGCTTGACGGTGTCGAAGTTCTGGAAGCCCCAGTTCAGCAGCTTCTGGCTTTCGGCGGTGCGGGCGCCGTCCGAGTTGGCGCCGGACAGCACCGAGATCAGGCGGCGCTCGCCGGACGTGCCGTTCGGGCGGTGCGCCGAAGCGATCATCGAATAGCCCGAGGCTTCGGTATGGCCGGTCTTCATGCCGTCGACGGTCGGATCCAGCCACAGCAGGCGGTTGCGGTTCTGCTGCTTGATCTTGTTATAGGTGAATTCCTTGACCGAGTCGATCTTGTAGAACTCGGGGAAATCCTTGATCACGTGCGAAGCCAGGATCGACAGGTCGCGCGCGGTCGAGAAGTTGTCCGGGCTGGGCAGGCCGTGCGGATTGGCGAAGCGGGTGTTCTTCATGCCCATGCGCTGGGCCTGCTCGTTCATCAGGTGCACGAAGGTGCCTTCGTCGCCGGCGACCGCTTCGGCCAGCGCCACGGCGGCGTCGTTGCCCGACTGGACCATCAGGCCGTACAGCAGGTCGTTGATCGAGACCGGGGTGGCCGGGTCGATGAACATCTTCGAGCTGCTGCCGTCGACCTTCCAGGCGCGTACCGACACGTTGACCTTCTGGTCCAGCGAGATCTTCTTGTCGCGGAGGGCGCCGAAGACCACGTAGGCGGTCATGACCTTGGTGAGCGAAGCCGGCTCGATACGGGTGTCCGCATCCTGGGCAGCGATGATCTGGCCGCTGGTGGCGTCCAGCAGCGTCCAGGAACGGGCGGCGATTTGCGGGGCCGGCACCTGCTGTGCATTGGCGGCCGACATCAGGAGGGCGCTGGCGGCCAGGGCCGCGATTAACTTTTTCATGGGAGCAAACGAGGTGATCAGTGAATGATGACGCAGAGACAATGCCAAGGGATTCCCATTAGCATTGCCTAGAAAAAAGACAGACCATTATAGGCCAGTGATCGCCTCAAATGTCACGCCGCCACATTTGCGCGACAAGATTTTTAATGTGAACGAGCTTGCGGTGGAAGAAATGGTCAGCGCCGGGAATCACGGTGACGGGGATGTCGAGCGGGCGCGCCCAGTCGAACACCTGTTGCAGCGTGATCGTATCGTCAAGTTCGCCGTGGATCAGGATGGTATCGGCCGGCACGGGCGGCATCGGCCATTTGCCGGCCGCCGTCCCGACCAGCACCAGGCGCTCGGCCGGGCGGCCCTGTGCTTCCAGGCGCTGTTGCAACTGGGCCTGGACGAAGGTGCCGAACGAGAAGCCGGTCAGCGCGACCGGCAGGCCGGGATACTCCTTGACCATGTGGTCGAACATGATAGCCATATCGTCCACTTCGCCGCGGCCGTCGTCATACGTGCCCTCGGACTCGCCGACGCCGCGGAAGTTGAAGCGGGCCGTCACGTAGCCCATGCCGACGAAGGCGCGCGCCAGCGTCTGCGCGACCTTGTTTTCCATCGTGCCGCCGTACAGCGGGTGCGGGTGGGCCACCAGGGCAATCCCGCGTGGCGCGCCTTCCGGCTCGTCCAGCAGGCACTCCATCTTGCCGGCGCGGCCGGTCAGGTAAAACTTTTGCGAATGCTTGTTCATTGATTGCTGCGGAATTCAGATTTTCAGGCGCTCGACCACTTCACCCTTGATCAGGTGGCGGTCGATGATCTCGTCGATGTCGGAGGTGTCGACATAGGTGTACCAGGTGCCCTGCGGGTAGACCACGACCACCGGGCCTTCTTCGCAGCGGTCCAGGCAGCCGGACTGGTTGATGCGCACCTTGCCGGGGCCGTTCAGGCCGAGTTCCTTGATGCGTTTCTTGGCGTGCTTCTGGGCGGTTTCGGCGCCGTGCTTGCCGCAGCTCGGGCGGCAGCCTTCGCCTTCGCGCACGTTCATGCAGAAGAACACGTGGTGTTCATAAAAGGGTTTATCGTCGCTCATGTCGTTCTCGGATGGGCTGGAGTTGACCGCTATGATACGCGCTTATCACTGGCGGTTCAGGCGGTGCGAGGGCAGCAGCAGGAACCAGAGCGCGAAAAAGGGCCAGGCCATGCCCAGGAACTGGGCCGCGCCGTTGAAGTTCAGGAATTTACCCTGCTGCCAGGCCTGCAGGGTGGCGACGAAATACGGATTCGCCGGAATCGTGTTCACGACGATGAGCGCCAGCACCAGGGTCACCACCGCCAGGCGGCGTTGCGCGACCTGGGGCGCGAAGGCCAGGCCGGCCAGCATGATCAGGCCGATCAGGAAGCCGCCCTGGGCGCCGGGCGTGATCCAGGTGAGGGCATTATCCGGCGAGAAGAACAGCGAACTGGCGAGGGTCTTGACCAGCAGGCCGGTGCCGATCAGGGCCAGCATCAGCCAGATCCGCGGCGCGGTGCGGCGGGCCAGGCACAGGAGGGTGAGGGCGGCGCCGGTCATGCCGCAGGCCGTGATCACGATCTCCGACAGCCAGTACTGCTCGACCGTCATGCCGGCGCTGCCGCGGATCAGGGTCACCAGGTCGATGTCGGTGTCGAGCCATTCGGACAGCCATTCCGACAGCAGCGGCAGGATCTGGCCATTGCCGAACAGGTAACCCTGCGGATAGACCTGGGCCAGCGGCCACAGGGCGACCAGCACCAGGCCCTGGCTGGCGTACGCGGAGAACCAGCGCTGGCGCAGGCGCTGCAGGCGGCTCTGGTCCAGCAGCAGCGGGGCGAAGAACAGGCCGAGCACCGCCCCGGCCAGGCAGCCGCCGGCATTCGTCAGCAGGTCGAGGTTCGAAGGCACCCGGCTGGGCAGGTAATTCTGCACCGTCTCCATGATGCCCGACACCAGCAGCCCGCACAGGGCCGCGACCACCACCGCCCATATGCCGCGCACCAGCGGATGCAGGGCCAGCACCAGCAGCACCCCGAGCGGCATGTAGCCGACGATGTTGACCATCACGTCGAAGCCGGTCCAGTAGCGTTGCGGCTGCAGGTTCAGGAAGGCGAACGGCGACAGCCCGCTGCTGCGCCAGCCGGAAAACGGAAACCAGCTCGCGTAGACGATCAGCAGCAGGTAGGCCAGCAGGGCGGCGCGCGCAACCGGGGATGCGCGCGGCCTCGCCTCGGCTTCCACGTCGGTCATCTGCGATTCAGGTCGAGGGTGCCGAGCCAGGCCACGATGTCGGCGGCGATCGCGTCGGTGCTGGCGGCCAGCGCGCGCGCGCCGCCGGCCGCGTCCGCGCTGTTCGCGGCGGTGCTGCGGGCGAAGCTGCGCTGGTCGACCAGCACGTGGCCGCGGAACACCGAGGCGCGCAGCGCCACCTGGCCTTCGCTCTGCGCCGCGCTGCGGAAGTTGTGGACGAATTCGTCGACGTCCACGCGCAGGATCGGGATGCCGTTCGAGGCGTCGGTTTCCGACAGCACCTTGGTGCCGGACTGCGCGATCCGGGTCTTGAGGCGCTGGGTCATCATCTGCAGCGGGTTCGCGGTCCAGCGGCTGTTGGCATACGAGCGCGCCTGCAGGGCGTCGGCATAGCTCAGGCGGTAGAACATGCGCTCGTTGTCCAGGGCGCTCGAGCCGGTGACGTCGGTGACGACGATCGCGGCCAGCGGATCCTGCCCGGGCTGCGCGGCCTGCGCGGCGGCCAGCGGGGCGGCCGGACCGAAGTCGAACTGGGTGTTCGGCTCGCCCTTCTGCGAGGCGCAGCCTGCCAGCAGGAGGCCGGCTGCGGCCAGGACGGCGATGAGGCGGTGCGTTTTCAAGATCACGGTTTCCTCATGATTCATTTGGTCGGAGGGACGAAGCCGGGCTCGCCGGGGCCGGGTTGGGCCTTGGCCGCGCCGAACAGGATGCTCTGCGGCCGGTCGCCGATATTCGTCACGGTGCGGCGCACGGCGCGCAGCGAGACGCGCGCCTCGTCGGTCATCTCGGTCAGGTGCGGCAGGGTGCGCATCTCGAGGTCGGAGGTCACGCCTTCGAGCGAAGCGATGGCGCCGGCGGCGCGGTCGATCGGCCCGCCCGGGGCCTGCAGGCTGGTGGCCAGGCGATCGTAATTACGCACGGCGCTGGTGGCGCTGGTCGACAGCTCGTTCACCGAGGTCATGGTGCGATCCAGCTTGTCGGTCAGCGCCGGCATGCGCGCCAGGGTCGGCTCCAGCTGTTTCGGGATCTCGCCGTAGGCCTGGGCCGCCTTGCTGATGTTGTCGACCGCGCCCGTGATCTTGTCGGCGTTTTCCTGGCTCAGGATGCTGTTCAGGCTATTCGTGATCTGTTCGGTCTTCTCGAGGATGGCGAGGCCGCGCTTTTCCAGCTGGTCCAGCAGGCCGGGGCGCAGCGGGATGCGCGCCACGTGGCCCTTGTCGCTTTTCAGCAGCGGCGAGCCGGTGCGGTCGTCGTCCAGCTGGATGAAGGCGATGCCGGTCACGCCCTGGTAGCCGAGCGAGGCGAAGGTGGTGGTGGTGACCGGCGCGCCTTCCTCGATCGACAGCTTGATCAGGATCTGGCCGGTCACGCGCGGGTCGAACACGATGTCGTCGACGCGCCCGACCTCGAGGCCGCGGTAGCGCACCGTGGCCTGCGGATTCAGGCCGGGGATGGTCTGGGTGGTGACGATCTCGTAGGGATGCATCTCGGTGCGGTCGCGATTGAGCCACAAGCCGACCAGGATGGCCGCCACCAGCAGCGCGACCGTGAAGAAACCCGTCATCAGGGCATACGATCTGTTTTCCATGTCAGTGTTCCGATTCCTTTCCTGCGTAGCGTTCTTCCAGCACTTCGAGCGCGCGCTGGCCGCGCGGGCCGAGGAAAAATTGTTTGATGAAGGGATGCTGCACGCGCAGCACGTCGCACGCGGGGCCGACCGCCAGCACGTGCTTCTCGGCCAGCACCGCGATGCGCGAGGACAGCGCGAACAGCGTGTCCAGGTCGTGCGTGACCATCACCACGGTCAGGCGCAGTTCGTTGTGCAGGGTCTGGATCAGCTCCACGAAGGTGTCCGACAGGTCGGGATCCAGGCCGGCGGTGGGCTCATCCAGGAACAATAGCTGGGGTTCGAGCGCGAGGGCGCGCGCCAGGGCGGCGCGCTTGATCATCCCGCCGGACAGGTCGGAAGGCATCTTGTTGGCGTCGCCCGGGCCCAGGCCCACCATGTTCATCTTCAGCAGCACCGCGTCCCGGATGACATCCTCGGGCAGGGCGCGCAGCTCGCGCAGCGGCAGGGCGATGTTGTCGAACACCGTCAGCGCCGAATACAGGGCGCCCTGCTGGAACAGCATGCCCCAGTGGTTGCGCATGCGCTGCAGCTGTTCCGGGCTGGCGCTGCTGACGTCCTCGCCGAACACCGTCACCGAACCGCTCGACGGGCGTTCCAGGCCCAGCATCTGGCGCAGCAGCACGGTCTTGCCGGTGCCGGAGCCGCCGACGATGGACAGGATCTCGCCCGCGTAGATATCGAGGTTCAGGTCCTGGTGCACCACGGTGCGCCCGAAACGGGTCCAGAGGTTGCGGATCCGGACCACCGGCGGTCCGACTTCTTCGTCCGGCTTGAGGTTCAGGGGCTTGCTCGTCGAATCGGCCATCAGTCGAACCCCACGCCGGAAAAGACGATCGCGAACACGGCGTTGGCCATGATGACGACGGTGATCGCGGTGACCACCGAGGTCGTGGTGAGGCGCCCCAGGCTTTCGGTGTTCGGCTTGATGCGCAGGCCGAAATGGCAGGCGGTCAGGGCGATCAGGATGCCGAACACGATGCCCTTGCCGAGGCCGATCATGTAGTTCACGATCGGCACCGCCGACGGCAGCTTCTGGATGAAATAGCGCAGCGCCAGGTGCAGTTCGACCTTGGCCGCCAGCATACCGCCCAGCAGGGCCATGGCGTCGGTCCATACCACCAGCAGCGGCATCGCGATCGCCAGCGCGATCACCTTCGGCATGATCAGGCGGAAGCCGTGCGAGATGCCCATCACCAGCATCGCATCGAGTTCCTCGGTCACCCGCATCACCCCCAGCTGGGCCGTGATCGACGAACCGGAGCGGCCGGCCACCAGGATCGCCGCCAGCAGCGGACCGAGTTCGCGGATGACCGACATGCCGAGGATGTTGACCAGGAAGATGTCGCCGCCAAACATGCGCAGCTGCTGGGCCGACAGGTAGGAGAGCACGACCCCGATCAGGAAGCCCACCAGGGCCGTGATGCCCAGCGCCTGGAAGCCGGAGTGGTAGATATTCGCGGAGATTTCCTTCCACGGCCCCGCCACCGGATGGCGGATGAAGCGGCCGACGTCCTGCACCACCTGGCCGATCAGCACCACCACGCTCTTCATGTGCTCGAAGAAGGACAGCACGCCGGACCCCAGCTTGATCACCCAGTTCAGGGGGCTGGAACGCACGCGCGGCAGCTCGATGTGGCCGGCCTGCTCGAGGCGCGCGAACAGCTCTTCCTGTTTGGGGTCGAGCTTCAGCTGGCTGGGGCGCTGCTTGCCCCACGCGCTCCAGAACATCTGGGCGCCGATGTGGTCGAGGCTCGCCACTTCCGACAGGTCCCAGGCCAGCGAAGGTTTGCCGGCCAGTCCGGCCAGGGTCTGGTTGATGCTCTTGATCGTCCCGCGCCTGGCCAGCGCATGCACCTGCCATACGCCGCGCGCCACCACGGATTGCTCCGCGCCGGTTGCTCCCTGGCTGGGATGTTCGATAGTTAATGTTGGCGCATTTTCAATCCGCATTACGGCAGTGTAAAAGAGAATCGCGGTGGCTGCCACACACGCTACCGTAGCGTGCCGGTGGCCGGCATTTACGCAGCCAGGTGGCGGACCTGGCGTTCGGGCGCGGCGGGCTTTTGCTCGCCTCTGGATTTGTTGACGGTCTTGTCGACGTTGCCTGCATAGTCGCTGGCCAGCAGTGCCTTCGCCGCCTCCTCGGACATTCCCCGCAGCTGCAGCCATTCCTGCACCAGTTTCGCCAGGCGGTCGAGGGCGATGCGGTGCGTGGCGTCGGTGCGGGTGTACATCCAGTCGCTGAACGCCATGAAGTTCGCGAACGGCGCGTCGCCCATCAAGGTCTTGACGGTATGCGCGAAGCGGCCGGAGTTGGCCACCAGGTCCCAGTAGCGGGCGAAGCGCACCAGCCGCTGCATGGTGGCGAAGTCGATGCGGTCGGTGGCCAGCACGGTATACGGCGGATAGGGATCGAACACCATCTTGAACGGCTCGGTGTGGCGGATGATCGGCGTGCCGCGCAGGCGTTTCAGGATGCCGAACTGGATCTCGTGCGGCCCGAGCGCCACCAGCTTGTCGAAGCCGCGCGCGAAGCTGTCGACGTCTTCGCCCGGCAGGCCGGCGATCAGGTCGACGTGCAGGTGGGCGTGGGAGTGCTCGTTCAGCCAGCGGATATTGTCCGCGGCCTTGTCGTTGTCCTGGCGCCGGCTCACCAAGGCCTGCACGTCGGGATTGAAGCTCTGGATGCCGATCTCGAACTGCAGGGCGCCCGGCGGGAATTGCGCGATGGTGGCCTTCAGCGCTTCCGGCAGGTGGTCGGGGACCAGCTCGAAGTGGGCGTACACCGGGTCATCCGGGTTCGCCGCCAGCTTATCGAGGAAGAACTGCATGATGCGCTGGCTGGTCTTGACGTTCAGGTTGAAGGTGCGGTCGACGAACTTGAACAGGCGCGCGCCGCGCCGGTACAGGCCTTCCATCTCGGCCAGGAAGGCATCGAGACCGAAAGGCCAGGCGGTCTTGTCCAGCGAGGACAGGCAGAACTCGCATTTGAAGGGGCAGCCGCGCGAGGCTTCCACGTAGAGGGTGCGGTGGGCGATGTCCTCGTCGCTATATAAAGAGTAGGGCAGCGCGATCTCGGCCATCGGGGGCTGGACGCCGGCATGGACTTTCATCAGCGGCTTTGGGCCGTGCAGGATCTCGCCGCACAGCTTGGGGAAGGTGACGTCGCCCCAGCCGGTGACGACGTAGTCGGCCAGGCGGGCGATCTCCTGCTTGTCCGTCTCGTACGAGACTTCGGGGCCGCCCAGCACCACCGTCACCTCGGGGGCGACGCGCTTGAGCATGGCGACGACCCGGGCGGTCTCCTCGACATTCCATATATAGACACCGAAGCCGACGATGCGCGGCTGGCGTGCCAGCAGGCGTTCGACCACCTCGGTCGTCTTCGCGCCGATCACGAATTCCATCAGCGCCGTCTGTTCCTGCAAGGCCCCCATATTGGCCAGCAGGTAGCGCAGGCCCAGCGAAGCGTGGGCATAGCGGGCGTTGAGGGTGGAGAGCAGGATGGTCATGGCTGAGGACGGAAAATCGGAGACGGCAAAGGGTGCATTGTACCGGTCCGGCGCCCCGGCTGCGGCAGGAGGTGCGCGTGCGGGCCTTGCGGGGCTTTCCCGGCTTTGATATGATTCGGTCCCTCGCTGAAAACGACCGCCGATCCAGGCTTTACGGCAGTTTTAGCGAGCTGTGCCTGAACGGCACGGTGTAGAAAAAGAAGTTGACGATGAGCTCGAAACACTGCATAATCTCGCTTCTCTGCTGCTGACGAACACAACGATTCGCAAATGCAGCAAGGCAGTACCGAATACGATCTTTAACAATCAACAGTCGATAAGTGTGGGCGTTTGATGAAGTGCCAGCAGTCGC
>NZ_JBDGIN010000024.1:0-62969 GCF_057657395.1 Telluria sp. Soil_C_11
ACTTG
Organism: Telluria sp. Soil_C_11; assembly: GCF_057657395.1. Lineage (NCBI taxonomy): Bacteria > Pseudomonadati > Pseudomonadota > Betaproteobacteria > Burkholderiales > Oxalobacteraceae > Telluria > Telluria sp. Soil_C_11. The sequence goes on from NZ_JBDGIN010000024.1 coordinate 6, forward strand.
TTTGGCGACTATCAATCTACCAACTCCAAACCACCGCCACCACTATCTGCTCAGATCGTCAATCCCAACTTCTCCCAGCAAACGCGTAGAACCTTTTATAACGCCCTTGGTGGCGAGCAGCCGGCGCAGCCGTCACTCGGCAGGTTGTCGCTGGAAAGTCAGGGCCACCCCTTGCCCCGGCCTTGCTTACCCGACCTCGAGCAGCTCATTGAAGAGAACCCGGTAATGCACCACCGCATTGCGCAGGTCTTCAGTAGTAGCTTCGCCGCGTGCATCGCGTGCGGCGATGATTTGCGCGGCGCGGTAATTCTCCACGACGGCCGGGTGATCGACCGAGATGTCGGCCGCACGGTGTTCAAAATCGGCCACGGGATACCCGCGTTTCGCCATCAGCTCGCGAACCAGCTGGTCGGCCTGGGCGACGACGCCCTGTGGATTATCGACGAAACTGATCTGCAGGTTCGCCCACGCCTGCGTGAACCTGGCAGCGTCGGCTTGCGACAAGGGCACGATATTCAGCTTTCCGACACGCTCTTCCCGCGCCTTGAGCTCCGATTCGGCCTTTGCCCGGCTTCCAAGTGCCTCCACGGTTCGGCTATATTCGGATCCGAAGCGTTGCTGCAATCTCTCGGATTGTTTTTTCTGGACGAAGTACCATGCGGCTAGCGCAATCAGAACGAGAACCACAACAACGGCCAGCATGGTGGATGTCTGTGAGTCGAGGTTGCCCATGTCAATCTCCTGTTTGCCTGGATGGCGAGTTGTTCTTGACGAGTGATCCATATTTACGCATGCCGGGCGGCGCAGTCCGTTCGGAGTCGCACATAGTTGACAGCCCACGCAAGGAAACCCGACGAATGGACCACTCCGCCATCGCATCCGCCTACGACGGCATCGCCGAACGCTGGCTGGACGGCCGGTTCAACCCGGCCAACGGCATTCGCCAGCATGAGCAGGCGCTGCGCTTTGTCCAGGGCGGCGCCGACGGATGGGCGCTGAACGTCGGCTGCGGCTGCAATACCCGATTCAACGCGCTGATGCGTGGGCACGGATTGCGGATCGAAGGCATCGACATCTCCGAATGCATGATCGCATTGGCCAGGGACGCCGATCCGGACGTTCTTCTTCACCATGCGGATGTGTGCGCATGGCAGCCCCGGCGCGCCTATCGCTTCATCTCGGCCTGGGACAGCATCTGGCACGTCAGGCTCGAAGAACAGCGTCCCCTGATGCTGAAACTGATGCATGCGCTGGAACCCGGCGGCGTATTCATCTTCAGCGCCGGCGGACTCGATGCCGAGGACACCCACGTCGATGCCACGATGGGTCCGGAGGTCTACTACGGCACGCTCGGGATACCGGGGCTGCTCGACGTCATCGCGGAGGCCGGATGCGCATGCAGGCATCTCGAATTCGACCAGTATCCCGAAAAGCATCTCGTTATGGTCGCGCAACGGCTGGCCTGAGCACTCGAGCCGGTTGTTTTAATGCAACACTTGCAACTTTATTTTCGTCTTTACATTTCGCTGCGGAAACCGACTCCTATACTCATGCACTCTTGATAACAATAATGAGAGATGTGCATGAAAAGACTTCTTATCGCTTTCACCTGCCTGTTCGCGACCGGCGCGGCCCACGCACAAAGCCTTGCGCCGGCGCCGGCGGCTTCGCCGGCACGTTTCCTCCTCGGGATGGGCCTGAGCGGCGGTGGCGACGAACTCGCCAGCGCCCACTATGAGGACGGCATCAACGTCAACATCCATGCCGGCGGACTGGTGTATTTCACGGCCGGTGTCGATTACCGCTTCACCCCCGAATTCTCGGTGCAGGGCACCGTCAATTACCACGTCGACCGCGCCAACGCCAGGAATGGCGACGTCAAGTTCGAGCGCTTTCCGGTCGAGCTGATCGCTTACTACCAGCCCAATCCGTCCTGGCGCGTGGGCGGTGGCGTGCGCTACACGAGCAGCCCGAAACTGAGCGGCAGCGGGGTCGCTAACGGCATCGACGTGAGTTTCGATAACACCACCAGTGCCGTGGCGGAGGCCGAGTATTTCGTCAACCCGAGGTTCGGCGTCAAGCTGCGCTACGTGAACGAAACCTTCAAGGCGCGCGGCTACAAGGACGTCGACGGCAGCCACGTCGGCGTTTCAGCAAATCTTTACTTCTAAGACTGGGATAAAAAATGATGAATAAACTGATCCGTATTGCAGCCACCGCCCTCGCAGGCCTTGTCGTTACCGGCTGCGCGACCGTCAATCCGATGGCATTCGACAAGCAGACCAAAGCCATCGATACCAAGGAAAAATCGATCGTCCTCATGACCGTCGACGTGTCGCGTTCCGATGGCAGCCGCTATGTCCCCGAGCCGTTCGTCGTCAAGCTCGAAAAGCCGGGCGCCCAGAACAAGGAAGAACGTCAGAACTTCAAGTTCAGCAAGGACACCGATTCGCTCCAGGAAAATGGCCACGACCTGTACCTGGTCCGCATGGCGCTGGTCGCCGGCGAATACAGGCTGATGGACGTGACCGGCAAAGCCAGCGCATTTCCGATCAACAGCCTGTTTTCGGTGCCGCTGGTCGCCGATTTGAAGGTCAAGCCGAATTCGGTGACCTATGTCGGCCGGATCACCGCCAAGCTGCGTGAGCGCGTGGGCAACGAGTTCCGCGCAGGCCCGGTGGTGCCGCTGATCGACCAGGCCGTGACCGGCATGTCCGGCGGCACCTGGGACGTGTCGATCGATAACGCCGCCGACAGGGACATCGGCGTGTTCCGCGCCGCCTTCCCGGTGCTGAAGGACGTGGCCATCGAGACGGCGCCCCTGCCGGCATTCGACCGCGCAGCGGCGCAGCGCTGGTGGGACGGAGAAGTGAAATCCGCCGAACCGAAGGCGGAACCGGCCAAAGTGCCGACCCAGGTCGCCAGCAAGTAAGCAAGGCAAGCGGGCGCACCGCACGCCGGCACCGGAACGCCACCCCAGCGAGGGTGGCGTTTTTTTACGCGCCAGCCGGCATCAGGAGCGCTGCGCCTGGAACGCCTCGACCGGCGTTTCCTCCTGCTGGCGGTGCTCGCCCGCCAGCGGCTGGCGCGTCTCCATCGACTTGATCAGTTCCTCCATCTCCGGATCGCCCTGCTTGCGCAGCTCGAGGTAGCGGGCCAGGGCATTGTCCAGCGCGGGCAGCAGGATGCCGCGCTCGCTGCTCATTGCCGCGTAGCCCGGACGGGCGGCGGCGAAACCGTAGGCAGAGGCCGGCCTCGCATCGAGTCGGCTGGCATCCACCCCGGCCGCCTCGGCCGCTTTGAGAGCCAGCCCGGCCCAGGTCACGCCGCCGGCGTTGGCCAGGTGCCAGATGCCGCACTCCCCGTCGATCGCGAGGTCCAGGCAGGCGTGCACCAGGTCCGGCACATAGGTGGGGGACACCGTCAGGTCGCTGGCCGCCGTGAACGGTTCGCCGCGCTCCAGCGCTTGCAGGGCCAGGGTCACGAAGTTGTGCCGGTCCCAAGGGCCGAAGAAGGCGCTGGTGCGCACTACCAGCGCGCCCGGATGCTTGTCCAGCACGCGCTGCTCGGCTTCCACCTTGCTGCGGCCGTACACGTTCAAGGGCGCGACGCTGCTGCTCTCCAGGTACGGGCTGTCCTGCCGGCCGTCGAACACCAGGTCGCTGGAGAAGGTGGTCAGGTGCACGCCGTGGCGGGCGCAGGCGGCGGCCAGGATCGCCGGGCCGATCGCGTTTTCGCGCATGCAGCGTTCGACGTCGGTCTCGGCCTCGTCCACCCGCACATAGCCGGCGGTATTGATCACTGCCCACGGCTTGTGATGGGCCAGCGCGCGCTCGACCGAGTCGGCGTCGGTGATGTCCATCTCCTGGCGCGACAGCAGGCGGAAGGCCAGGTGGCGCTTGCGGCACAGGTGGGCGAAGGCGCGGCCCAGGGTGCCGCTGGCGCCGGTGATCAGGATCGGGCGGCTGCCGGTGCCGACCAGGGTGTGGCCGTCGGCCGTAATGGACGTGACGGCGGCGGGCGTCGCCACCGGCGGGCACAGGAAGCGGCCCGGGCGGCGCCACCAGCCCTGGCCGCGCAGCACCGGATGCGACAGCGGGGCACCTAGCGAGAGCTCGCGCATCATGCGCGCCAGCGCGGTCGGGCGCGGCTCGGGCGCGCGCACGTCGAAGGGGCCGGGCTCGTAATAGCCGCGGTTCTGGGTCACCAGGCTGTTCCAGTCGAAGGAGCCGAGCAGCGACCAGACGGTCACGGCGCGCAGGTCGACGCCGTTGCTGCGCACTTCCTTGGCCGCTTCCCAGATTTCCAGCAGCCAGCGCAGCTGGTCTTCGCGGTTGGCGTCGATATGGGCTTCGGTGATGGCCAGCGGGATGCGGTAGCGTTCCCAGATCTCGGACAGCAGCGGGGCGATGCCGGCGGTCGGGGTCGCCAGCGCGCGCGAGGCTTCGATGTCGGCGCAGGGGATGCCGTCGGCCATGCCGCGGTGGTGCGGCGGGTAGCGGTCCGGGCGGTGGTCCAGCCAGCGCTCGCTGGTCACGTAGTAGTTGACGCCGATGATGTCGGGCGGGCAGGGGTTGTCGCGGAACCACAGGAACTCGGCTTCGTCGATGCCGGTCCTGGTCAGGTAGTTCCACAGCGGGTGTTCCGGGCCGACCATGCCGCACAGCAGGTCCCAGGCCAGCCAGCGGCGCTCGTTATAGAACTCGGCCACGTGGGCCAGCTCCGGCGTGCTGTAGGTCTTGCCGAGGTCGTCCGTCTGCACCAGTTTCGCATCCGGATTGACCGCGCGGATCGCGCGCATCGAAAGCACCACCGCGCGGCACTGGTTCAGCAGGGCCTGGATGAAGGTGCGGTCGTCGCGCCCGTGCGGGTACCAGACGCCGTACAGGCCGGCGAAGCGGGCCGTGGTGCAGGGCTCGTTGACCGGGGTGTAGTACTCCAGCCACGGGTAGCGCGCGGCCACCGCGCCGGCATATTCGGCCAGCTGTTCCGCAAAGGCCGGGTCGACCAGGCTGGTGTGGCGCGGGCCGCTGCCGTGGTGGATCAGGCCCGCGATCGGCGTCACGCCGGTGTCGCGCAGCGCGTTCAGGCGCTCGTCGGCCCAGCGCCAGTCGGCATGCTCGATGCCGTCGGGAGCGGTGCGCTCCCAGATGACGGGATAGCGGATCGCACGGATGCCCAGCGAGGCGAAACGCTCGATGTCGGCCGGGCGGGTGGCGTGGCCGTTGCGATCGAGCTGGTGGAAATAGTCATCGCGGACGCGATTGACGGTGCATTCGAGGCCGCCCCAGAGTTCAAGCGGTCGGTGTTGGCTGTTCGTGCTCTTCGTAGAATCCATAAATCACCAATTTATTAATTTTATTGCAATAAAAAATTCATGGAGGCGCTCTCCAGTCCATGATGTCGGGCGTGCGATGGCCGACCGGCGGGTAAGCCAGCGGTTGACAGCGATGCAGCAACCTGCAACCATGCCATCCATGAATTTTTCGAATACACATTCCGTTCTCGTTTCCTGGTGGCGCCGCTAACAGCGTGCGGCCAGAGAGTTGAATGTGAATCAATGAACGCCGCCTCGATTCAAGGTGGCGTTGTCAATGGCGCGGCGGGATCGGGGCAAGGATAAAAAGGAACCCCGATGAGTCTGCAAACCCCCACCGCAACCGCATCTGTCATCCTGACTGGCGACCGGCCCACCGGGCCGCTGCACCTCGGCCACTTCGTCGGCAGCCTGCGCAACCGGGTAACTTACCAGGATCAATATCGCCAGTTCATCATGCTCGCGGACGCCCAGGCGCTCACGGACAACATGGATGACATAGGTAAGGTACACCGGAACGTCATCGAGGTGGCGCTCGATTACCTTGCCGTAGGGATTGATCCGGCCAAATCGACCATCCTGATCCAGTCGCAGATCCCGGAACTGGCCGAGCTGACCTTCTATTACCTGAACCTGGTGACGGTCGCCCGCCTGGAGCGCAACCCGACCGTCAAGGCGGAAATCGTGCAACGCGGCTTCGAGCGCGACATCCCGGCCGGCTTCCTGACCTACCCGGCCAGCCAGGCCGCCGACATCACCGCCTTCAAGGCCAGTATCGTGCCGGTGGGCGATGACCAGATCCCGATGATCGAGCAGTGCAACGAGATCGTGCGCAAGTTCAACCGCACCTATGCCCCGGAGAAGGACATCCTGGTCGAGTGCAAGGCGATCGTGCCGGAAGTCGGCCGCCTTCCGGGCACCGACGGCCGCGCCAAGATGAGCAAGTCGCTGGGCAATACCATCAACCTGGGCGCCAGCGCCGACGAGATCCGCGCCGCCGTCAAGATGGTCTACACCGACCCGCTGCACCTGAAGGTGTCCGACCCGGGCCACCTGGAAGGCAACGTCGCCTTCATCTACCTCGACGCCTTCGACACCGACAAGGAAGGCCTGGCCGAAATGAAAGCCCACTACGTGCGCGGCGGCCTGGGCGACTCCGTCGTCAAGAAGCGCCTGGAAGGCATCCTGCAGGAGATGCTGGCGCCGATCCGCGCGCGCCGCGAGGAGTTTGCCAAGGACAAGGGCCAGGTCCTGCAGATCCTGAAGCAGGGCACGGCGACGGCGCGCGAGGTGGCGGCGCAGACCATGGATGAGGTGCGCAAGGCGCTGGGGTTGTCATACTTCTAAGAACTTCGTATAGTGAAGTTTTCTGGAGGACAACGTGGCAGATTTCAGGGTAAGACTTGGACAGCTGTTCGTCGTCGGACTCTTCATGGGGGCTGCCTGCCAGGCTGGTGCGGCGCCCACCAAGGCCGACGACTCTGCCATGCAAATGGCGGCGAAGATCCGCACCGAACTGGCCCTGCCGTTCCGCTTGCCGGACCAGGTGCATCTCGACGCGGACCTGCGCGCGGAGGCGAAAAGCATCGCCTCTGCCCATCTGGCCCGGATCCAGCAACTGCTGCCGGACTGGATCGAGGAAGAGCGACGCGTACAGCGCGCCAAGGACGGGAAGCCTTCTGACGGCTACGTGTTCTTCGCGGTCTTTGCCCGTGTGCTGAACGAACTGGCGCTCTGGCAGCTGGAGCCGGGCGATCCGGCCTACGAAAAGGCCACGCTCGACGTCCTGAAGGCGACGCCCGCCGCCTGCCAGTATTCCGGCGATCGCCGCTTCAACGATTTCGCGAGCAGGATCATGCGCATCCAGGCCATGCCGCCAGGGCAGCGCCAGGCAGCCCTGGCGGCCGAGCGCCGCCTGCTCGAGCACTGGGGCAAGCCGCGTCCCGCACTCCAGCTCCCGCCGTGGCCGAGCCCGCTTCCCCAGGACGCCGCCATGGCCGCCGTCGAGAAGATCCAGGCCGGTGGCGAACGGCCTCCGCTGGCGTTGCCGCCAGATCTAGCCTCTGAGCTGCTGGGCAATGGCGTCAAGTACAAGGACCTGGCAGGGGAGAGCCAATGCGAGCTCAAACGCTGGTGGATGCTCGTCAGCCTGGCGCAAGGGACGAGCCCCGCGGCGGCGCTCAACGCTTTCCGCTACGCCAGCCTGATCGGCGCCATGGACCGCTACGGCCCCGCGTTCGAAGCGGAGGCCGAAGACACGTCGAAACAGGAAGCCGGAGCCGCGCCGCGTTATCCCAGGCTGGCCCAGCGCTTCGACGTGTCGGGGACGACCACGATCTCGCGCCGCTTCGACGCGGCGGGCAAGCCCGTCGAGGTGAATGTCGTGGAACGCAAGATCACGGTGCCCGGCATCCGCGGCGTGCGTCCGGTCGCTTTCGAGAACACCTTCGATGCGCTGTCGCTCCACCAGGGGTGGCAGGGCAGCGAAGCGGCCAGGCCCGGCGCCGCCTTGTCTCCCGTATTCCAGATGGTCTGGACGCTGGACCCACCGAAAGGAGAGAAACCATGAACCCGCAGGCATCGATCGCAGGTTGGCGCCGTGTCGTGCTGTCCGTGACGCTGGCGCTGGCGGCGTCCGGCGGACTGGCGCGCGCGGCCGAACCGGTCCTGTCGCCCGTCACGGTCGCCTCGCGGGACGCATTCTGGGCCGGAGACTTCGACGAAATCGAGAGGCAGAACGCCAACTTCAGGCAGCCGGGCCGTATCGAACCGAGCGGGCTCTCCCAGATCTCCCTGTTCCGCAAGGGGCTGTACCTCGTGCTCAACAATAAGGTGGAGAATGCCGAGGCCTACCACAAGGAGCTGGACATCCTCACGCTGCAGTGGGCCAACGAACATCCGAAGTCGGCGTTTGCGCACGCCCTGCATGCCGAGTCGCTGGTGAGGCACGCATGGTCCTACCGCGGTGGCGGGTATGTGAACGACGTGCCGCCGGAAGCGTGGAAGGACTTCGAGGCCTACCTGCGGCGCGCGGCGGACTACATCAACGCCCATGCCGAGGTCACCCTGGCCGACAGCTATGCGCACGAGGTCCTGCTCGAGATCGGCCGGGGCCTGGGCTTTCGCCGGGAGCAGATGCTGGCCATTGCCGAGGACGGCCTGAAGCGCAATCCGGACGACACCAACCTCTACTTCGAGGTCCTGGGAAGCCTGCTGCCGAAATGGGGAGGCAGCCCGCGGATGGTCGACGACTTCATCAAGCGCGCCACGGAGCAGACGCGCGACCGGTTCGGCCAGGGCATGTACACCCGCCTGTACCTGACCGCAGCGGATGACCAGTTCGGCCATCTGCTGTTCCAGAACAGCCATGCCGACTGGGACAAGATGAAACAGGGTTTCGAAGACCTGATGGCCCGCTATCCCGACAGTCCCTCGCGCCTGAACAGCTACGCCTACATGGCCTGCCTGGCGAAAGACAAGGACACCTTCCTCAAGCAGTTCGCCAAAATCGAGAAGCGGATCGACAGGGAGCAATGGGGCACCAACCCGGAGCGCAGCGTCGAGGGCTGCCGCCGCTGGGCCACCTCATCGTGACCGGGTAGCGCCATCCGCTACCCGCGGTAGCACCCCGCAGGCATCCCGGTTTTGATCTGGCATGGCGTCTCCGGCGATGGCAATCTGCGATCGTTCCCACCGACGCCAAGGAGAAAGCCATCATGAACAAAGGCCTGCGCCTGACCGAAACCTGGATGCACCGCGCGCTGTGGCTGGTCGCCATCATCTTCGCCGGCTTCCTGATCGGCCTCGGAGGGAAGGTGATCGACAGCCTGGGCGGGCTCGACCCTGCGCCGACCGCGCAGGCCATGCTCGACCCGGACGCCGCCGCGCAGTACCGTGCCGAGATCGCCCGCGCGTCCAGTGCGCGGATCGAGGCCGACCGCGCGCTCGAACAGGCGCAGCACCAATACGAAGTGGCGCAGGCCAACACGCGCAGCGCGCGCGCCACCTTCGACAACTGGATTGCGACCCGCCACGCCACCGTGCGCCCGGAGCAGGATGCCGAGCTGATCGCGCGCACCCGCGCGCTCGACGACCTGGCGCTCGCCGAACGCACGGCCCTGGCCGCGGTCGAGGCCCAGCAGCAGGCCCGGCTGGATGCGGTCCAGGCCGAGCAGAAGGCGCGGCAGGAGCATGCGGCGGCGCTGGTGCCGGCGCAGGAGCAGGCGGAGCAGGCGGCGCGCCGTGCCGAGCTGCATGTGTTCGGGTACCGGCTGGCGCTGACCCTGCCGCTGCTGCTGGTGGCCGGATGGCTGTTCAAGCACAAGCGCAACGGCACCTACTGGCCGTTCGCCTGGGGTTTCATCCTGTTCGCGCTGTTCGCCTTCTTCGTCGAGCTGGTGCCCTACCTGCCCAGCTACGGCGGCTATGTGCGCTATATCGTCGGGATCGCGCTGACCGTGGTCTGCGGCCGCTATGCGATCCGCTGGCTGCAGGCCTACCTGGCCCGCCAGAAGACCATCGAGGCGCTGCCCGAGCAGCAGCGCAAGACCGGCATGCGCTACGACCTCGTGATGGGACGCATCGGCAAGGGCCTGTGCCCGTCCTGCGAGCGGCCCACCAACTACCAGGACGAGACCCTGGCCCATTGCCCGCACTGCGGATTCCAGCTGTTCGACCGCTGCCCGGTGTGCACGGTGCGCAAGAACGCGCTGACGCGCTACTGCTTCTCCTGCGGCACGCCGGCCAACGTCAGCCTGGCGGACTGAGTCCGGGCCCGTTGAACGCGCGGGCGTCGATCGGAATATCGATGGTGAAGGTGGTCCCCGACTGGGCCGAGCTGTCGACCACCACGGTGCCGCCGTGGCGCTTCGCGACTTCCTGGACGAAGGGCAGGCCGATGCCCCAGCCGATCTTGTCGGACTGTTCGCCGCGGTTCAGGTATTCGAAGATGTCCTTGCGCCGCTCGTCGGGGATCGGGTTGCCGTCGTTGTGGACCGACATGATCACGCGGCCGTGGGTCTGGGCGACGTTCAGGATGACTTCGCGGCCATCCCCGTACTTGGCGGCGTTCGAGGCCAGGTTTTCGAGGGCACGCCGCAGCGCGCGCTCGTCCCACCAGCCGATCACGGATTCGCCGCCCGCTGCGCAGTGCGCCGGCGTCGTATCGTTCACGTGCTCGGCGACTTCCCTGGCCAGCGCCAGCGCGTCCAGCGACGCCAGCGACAGCGGCGCGGACTGCGCCGCCGGCTGGCTGATGGCGTCGAGCTGCTCCTGGATCATCTGCTCCAGGCGCAAGCCGTTTTCGAGGATCTTCTGGAGGATCTTTTCCGAGGTGCCCGGCTGGGTCGCCAGCAGCAGTTCCGCACCCGACACGATCACCGACAGCGGGCTGCGCATGTCGTGCGTGAGCGATGCGGCGACCCGTTCGCGGAAGGCCCGCTGCAGGGCGGTGAATTCTTCGATCGCATCGCGGATCGCCTGGTCGAAGGAAGAGCCGATGATGCGGAACTCGTCGTCGGTGAACAGGATGCCGTGGCGCCGGGCGACCTCCAGCAGGACGTCGCGCAGCAGCTGGTATTCGTGGACGATCTCGACGGCCTTGTATTCGGTCGTGCGCGCGCGTTCGCTGCCATGGCCGGTGGCGGCGGTCGAATCGCTGGCCGCGTTTTCCCGGTCGAATCCAGGACTCAGCGCTTCCGCGATATTCCCGTAGAACAGGGGGAGGGTATCCAGCAGCACGGGATGGCTGACCTCATCCGCGCCCCGGATCAGGCTGCGCACGCGCTGCTCCCATTCGGCGAAGACCTCGTCGCGGATGGCCAGCACCTTCCTGGATTGTTCGGATAAGTCCTTGGTGCTGGATTGTTGGTTTGTCGAAAGCATCATCACAAAAGTGCAGCGGGCCGATTTCCTGATCTTAACAAAACCGTCCCGCATGGGGCGCGCAGGGCGCCGCAAGCCTGCGCCCTGCAATCGCTCTCAATCCCGCAAATCGGCCGGCACCTTGCCGCCGTTCTGCGCCAGCTTGTTCATCACCTGCTTGTGCAGCCAGATGTTCATGCTGGCCGAATCGTTGGTGTCGCCGGTGTAGTGCAGCTCGGCGGCCAGTTCCTTGCGCGCCTGCAGGCTGCTGTCCAGGTTCAGGAGTTTCAGCAGGTCGACGATCGAGGTGCGCCAGTTCAGTTGCTGGCCCGACTGCTTCTGCATATTGGTCAGGACCTCTTCGACGTCCACCTCCTGCATCGGCGGCGCGGCGGCGGCCGTGCCGGCGGAAGGCGCTGGCGCTTGTGGCGCCGGCGCCGGAGCCGGGGCCGGGGCCGGCGCGGCCTGCGGGGCGCCGCCGGATGGCGCCGCGGTGCCGCCGGTCTGCGCCTGCGTGTTGGCCGGATGACGGCCAGGGAAGATCTTGTGGAAGATGTCGCCTAGAATGCCCATGCTGTTCTCCTTGTGGATGATTCTGGATTTAACGACGTTGCATGCCCTGCGCCATGTGGCCCAGTGCAATCGCCAGCGCGGCGCCGCCGAGGGCTTTCACCAGGGTCGGATGCTCGGAATAGAAATTGCCCATCTGGTCGACGATGCCCGGGTTCTGCCGCTCCGCATGGGCGGCGATGTCCTGCACCTGCTCGGGCGACAGCTGGGAAGCCTGTTCCGGCGTGACGCGGTTCTGCCCGCCGCCGAGGAGGTTGCCGAGCGCGCCGCCGGCCACGCCGGACAGGAGCTGCGGCCCGAGGCTGGCGATCAGCTGGTTGAGCATGCCGGCACGCTGGTTCGGGTCGCTGTGGCCGAACAACTGACCGACCATCTGCGGGAACGGCGGCGTCTGGTCCGAGCGCAGCGCCTCGGTCACGCCACGCGCCACCTCTTCGCGCGGCGCCTGTTGCGCCACCCGGTCGAAGTCGTCCGTCGCCTGCGCCTGGTTGGCGTTGGCGCCGCCGCCCAGGTATTGCTGCAGCAGGTTGCCTAAATCAAAGCCCATGATTTCCTCCGATGTTGAGACAGTCGAAGGAGGAGGGTAGGCCCTTTGGCCGGATCCCTCCGTACGTTCATTAACGGACAGTGCGGACAGCTTGGACAGGGACCCGGCTTCGCAGGCGTGGATATCCTCTCTATAATTACGTAATTACAACTACAACGATCCGAGAGATGATGCGTTCCAGCCTGATCCTGCCAGCGGCCCTGGCGGCTTTCTGCTGCCTGCCGGCCGCCCATGCGGCCGCTTCCGCGAATACCGCGACCACCGCGCAGTCCGCCAACCCCGCCATGCAGGCCGGCGAGCACCAGGCTGTCGTCAACGGCGTGCGCCTGTGGTACAAGGTCGCCGGCCAGGCAGCGCCGGGTATGCCGCCGCTGCTGTTCCTGCACGGCGGTCCGGGCTACAACAGCTACAGCTTCGAGGCCCAGGCCGGCAAGGCCCTGGAAGGCAAGCTCAGGATGATCTACCTCGACCAGCGCGGCAGCGGCCGTTCCGAGCGTCCCTGGGACGGCGCCTACTCGCTCCCGCTCATGGTCGAGGACATCGAAGCCCTGCGCAGGCAGCTCGGCGTGCCGAAACTGGCGCTGATGGGCCATTCCTTCGGCGGCGCCCTGGCGCTCGAGTATGCCGCCGCCTATCCGCAGCACGTGGCGAAGCTGGTGCTGGTCAGCGCGGCCTCGAGCATCCCGGATGCCTGCGCGGCCCGGGTCGCTTTCCTGGCAAAACGCTATCCGGCCGAGCTGGACAAGGCGCGCGCCGCCGCCCGCGAACGCAAGGAAACGCCGGACGATTGCTTCTTCGCGTTCAATTCCGTGCCGGACGACATCCGCGAGAGGGTCAACGACGAGACCATGTTCCCCGACATGAAACGGGTCGAGGAGCAGCGCGCCGTCGATGCGAAGAGCGGCCTGCGCAATACCGGCGAGCTGGGCGGGGCGATGTGGAACAACGGTTTCCTGTCCTACCGCTTCGGGCGCTTCGAGCGCCTGACAATGCCGGTGCTGGTGCTGGCAGGCGAAGAGGATCATGCGATCGGCCTGCCGGCCCAGCGCGCGCTGGGCAGGCAGCTGCCGAAGGCACGGCTGCTCGAGTACGCGGGCGCCGGCCACTTCCCCTACCTGGATGCGCCGCAGCGCTTCACGCGGGATGTGGTGGACTTCCTGCGCAACTGAGACGGTTGCCCGGTGGACACCCAGGACGGCAGGGCGTAAGCTGCCGCCATGATGCCCTACCTGCCGATCCTGCTGTTCGCCCTCCTTTATGCCGCAGCCTCCTTTGCGTGGGGGCTGACGCCGCTGGCCGGAGCCGCTTACCTGGCGATGAGCCTGGCCTGCTTCATCGCTTACGCCATCGACAAATCGGCGGCGCGGCGCGGCGAGCGGCGCACGCCGGAGAGCACGCTCCTGATGCTGGGCCTGTTCGGCGGCTGGCCGGGCGCCGTGCTGGCCCAGCAATGGCTGCGCCACAAGACCGTGAAGCAGCCGTTCCGCCAGATGTTCTGGTTCACGATCGCGGTGAACGTCGTCGCCTTCCTGTGGCTGGCGCGGTTCGCATAGCACGCGAGGAGGAGACGAGATGTGGCGCTACCCGAAAGTCCTGGCCCACCGCGGCGGCGGCACCCTGGCCCCGGAAAACACCCTGGCCGGACTGCGGCGCGGCATGCAGGCGGGTTTTCGCGCCATCGAGTATGACGTCATGCTGGCGCGCGACGGCGTGCCGGTCGTGATGCACGACCCCTTCCTGGGCCGCACCGTGGCCGGTTCCGGCCATGTTGTCGATTACGATGCGCTGGAGCTGGCCGGCATGGACGCCGGCGGCTGGTTCGGCCGCGCCTTCGAGGGCGAGCCGGTGCCGCTGTTCGTCGAGTTCGCGCAATTCTGCAAGGCGCACGGCGTGTGGATGAACATCGAGCTCAAGCCGGCGCCCGGTTACGAGAGCGAGACCGGCGCGGTGGTCGCGCGCATCGCCGCCGCCCTGTTCGCCGGCGAGATCGCGGACGGGCGCCTGGAGCGGGCGCCGCTGCTGTCCTCGTTCAGCCAGGCGGCGCTGGAAGCCGCGCGCGAGGCGGCGCCGCAACTGCCGCGCGCCTGCCTGATGCGCGAACTGCCGCCCGACTGGGAGCGCCGGGCGCGCGCGGTGGACGCGGTCGCGATCCACGTCAACCACCGCCACCTGACGCCGCGCCTGGCAGCAGACGTCAAGGCGGCCGGCTTCGGCCTGTTCTGCTACACCGTCAACGAGCCGGCCCGTGCGCGCGAACTGCTGGCCTGGGGCGTGGATGCCTTCTGCACGGACCGCATCGACCTGGTCGGTCCCGACTTCTTCAAATAAATACAAGCCAGCCCTTCAGAAGCACAACCGGTTGTCGTTAAGGACTGATTACTGCCTTTCGGCCCAACGACGACCCCATGTCCCTGTCGATCAATAACAATACCCTGTCGCTGTTTACCCAGCGGCGGCTTGCCGAGCATACGGCCGAAGCGTCGCAGGCGATCGCGAAGATGATGTCGGGGGCGCGCATCAACGGCGCCGTCGACGATCCGGCGGGGCAGGCGATTGCGGCGCGCATGTCGTCCCACCTGCGCGGCATGAGCGAGGCGATGCGCAACATCGGCGACGCGACCTCGATGCTGCAGGTGGCCGACAGCGCCATGGCCAGCGTCGGCGACAGCCTGCAGCGCCTGCGCGAGCTGGCGGTGCAGTCCGGATCGGCCGCCAACTCGGACAGCGACCGCGACGCCATGCAGCAGGAAGCGATGCAGATCCTGGCGCAGATTTCCCAGGTCGGCACCGAGACCGCGTTCAACGGCCAGGCCATCTTCGCGCAGGACACCACCAGCATCGGCGGCGACAGCAGGAAGCGCAACGTGATCGACGGCCTCCGGACCGGCTGGCTGGCGTCCGCGGAATCCATGATCGAGAAGTACTACGGGATCCAGGGCGATGGCGCGACCCTGAAGCTGAACCTCGGCACCACCGATGGCCAGTGGAACGTGCTGGCCTCGGTGTCCGGCAGCACGGAATCGAACGGCAAGGTCGGGAACCTCAGCCTGAACCTCGACATGGCGGACTTCGGCGGCGGCGGCACGGCCGACGGCGGCGCGGCCTTCCTGTACAACGACCGCACCGTCGCGCACGAGATGGTGCACGCCGTGATGGACCGCTCGATGAACATGGCCGCGCTGCCGGACTGGTTCAAGGAAGGGACGGCGGAACTGATCCAGGGGTCCGACGAGCGCCTGGCGAACGCGATCGCCGGCAGCAGCGCGACCGCCGTCGTGAATGGCGTCACCAGCGGCGGCTTCAGCTACGAAGGCGCCTACGCGGCCGCGCGCTACCTGCACGACAAGCTGAAGGGACTCGGCGTCGAGGGCGGCATGAAGGGGCTGATGACCTACCTGCACCAGAACCAGGGCGCGACCCTCGACACGGCGCTGACCGCGGTCACCGGCGGCCAGATCGCCGGCAGCACGGCCTTCCTGGACGATTTCCATGCCAACGGCGCGGCCTTCATCGCCACGAAGATGAACCTCACCAATGCGGACACCGGCGCGATCGGCGGCCTGGATGCCGACGGCGGGCCGTCGCGCAATGCCCGCGACGTGGTCCCCGACGTCGGCGCCACCCCGGCCGACCAGCCGCTCCGGCATTTCAGGATGGAGCTCCCCGAAATCGGCGGCGACACCGGCGTGCGCCGGGTGCAGATCCAGGCCGGCCCCGGCACCAGCGCCAACGACCTGATCGAACTGCAGTTCTCGGCCATGAATGCTTCCGCCCTCGGGCTGGCGGACCTGGACATGCGCAGGACGGCGGTGGCCCTGCTGCACATCGACGAGGCGATCGACTTCGTCGACAGGCAGCGGGTCTCGGTGGGCGCGGCCAGCAACCGGCTCGACATGGCGGCCGCGAATACCCGCACCTCCTCGATCAACCTGGCGGCATCGCAGAGCCGCATCCAGGACATCGACTACGCCAGCTCCACGGCCAGGCTCACGCGCGCCCAGATCCTGCAGCAGGCGGCGTCGGCGATGCTGACGCAGGCGAACGGGCAGGCGAATGCGGTGCTGGCCTTGCTGCGCTAAGGTCGTCCCGCGGCCTTCATTCCGTCGTCCCCGCGAAGGCGGGGATCCAGGTTCTGCGTGCGTTACGTTAGCGCGAACAAACTTGGGTCCCCGCCTGCGCGGGGACGACGGTCTTCTGGATTCCATTGTAAATACTGCAACACTGCCATTTCCTACCCCAATTCCTTCCAGCAGCTACGCTATAATCATTTTTTTATATAGCACGCTGCCCTCACTCGCCCCTACGCCATGAAATCCACCGAAATACGCGAAAAGTTCCTCAAGTTCTTTGAGTCCAAAGGCCACACGATTGTCCGCTCCAGCCCGCTCGTGCCGGGCAACGACCCGACGATGTTGTTGACCAACAGCGGCATGGTGCAGTTCAAGGACGTGTTCCTGGGCCTGGACACCCGCCCGTACAAGCGCGCCACCACCGTGCAGCGCTGCGTGCGCGCCGGCGGCAAGCACAACGACCTGGAAAACGTCGGCTACACCGCGCGCCACCACACCTTCTTCGAAATGCTGGGTAACTTCAGCTTCGGCGACTACTTCAAGCGCGACGCCATCCACTTCGCATGGGAGCTGCTGACCAAGGTCTACGCGCTGCCGGCCGAGAAGCTGACCATCACCGTCTACTTCGAAGACGACGAAGCCTACGACATCTGGGCCAATGAAGTCGGCGTGCCGAAAGAGCGCATCATCCGCATCGGCGACAACAAGGGCGCGCGCTACGCCTCCGACAACTTCTGGCAGATGGCCGACACCGGCCCCTGCGGCCCCTGCACCGAGATCTTCTACGACCACGGCCCGGACATCTGGGGCGGCCCCCCGGGATCTAAGGAAGAAGACGGCGACCGCTTCATCGAGATCTGGAACCTGGTGTTCATGCAGTTCAACCGCGACGAAGCCGGCGTGCTGACCCCGCTGCCGAAGCCGTCGATCGACACCGGCATGGGCCTGGAGCGCCTGGCCGCCGTGCTGCAGCACGTGCACTCGAACTACGAGATCGACCTGTTCCAGGCCCTGATCAAGGCCGCCGCCCGCGAAACCGGCACGACCGACCTCGAGTCGAAGTCGCTGCGCGTGATCGCCGACCACATCCGCGCATCGAGCTTCCTGATCGTCGACGGCATCATCCCGAGCAGCGAAGGTCACGGCTACGTCCTGCGCCGCATCATCCGCCGCGCGCTGCGCCATGGCCACAAGCTGGGCCAGACCAAGCCGTTCTTCTACAAGCTGGTCGAAGACCTGGACATCGAGATGGGCGACGCCTATCCGGAACTGCGCGACGCCAAGGCGCGCGTGATGCAGGTGCTGAAGGCCGAGGAAGAGCGTTTCGGCGAGACCCTGGAAAACGGCATGAAGATCCTGGAAGCGCAGCTGGCCAGGGATCCGAAGAACCTGGACGGCGCCACCGCCTTCACCCTGTACGACACCTACGGCTTCCCGCTGGACCTGACCGCGGACATCTGCCGCGAGCGCAACGTCACGCTGGACGAGGCAGGCTTCGCCGTCGCCATGGAGCAGCAGAAGAAGACGGCGCGCGCCGCCGGCAAGTTCAAGATGGCCGCCAACGTCGAGTACTCGGGCGAGAAGAACAAGTTCGTCGGCTACGAGTCGCTGGTGCACAACTCCCACGTCGTGGCGCTGTATGCCGACGGCGTGTCGGTGCAGGAGCTGAAGGCCGGCCAGGACGGCATCGTGGTGCTGGACACCACCCCGTTCTACGCCGAATCCGGCGGCCAGGTGGGCGACAAGGGCGTGATCAAGGCCGCTGGCGGCGTCTTCGAAGTCGAAGACACCCTGAAGATCCAGGCCGACGTGTTCGGCCACCATGGCACGCTGCAGTCGGGCTCCCTGAAGGTGGGCGACACGGTCGACGCGCAGGTGGACGAAGCCAAGCGCGCGCGCACCATCCGCAACCACTCGGCGACCCACCTGATGCACAAGGCCCTGCGCGAAGTGCTCGGCTCCCATGTCCAGCAGAAGGGTTCGCTGGTCGATCCGGACAAGACCCGCTTCGACTTCGCCCACAACGCGCCGCTGACCGCGGACGAGATCGCGAAGGTCGAGCAGATCGTCAACGCCGAGATCCTGCAGAACCACCCGACGCAAGCCCAGCACATGTCGATGGACGACGCGATCAAGCATGGCGCGATGGCCCTGTTCGGCGAGAAGTACGGCGACACCGTGCGCGTGCTCGACATCGGCTCCTCGAAAGAGCTGTGCGGCGGCGTGCACGTTACCCGCACCGGCGACATCGGCCTGTTCAAGATCGTCTCGGAAGGCGGCGTCGCCGCCGGCATCCGCCGCGTCGAGGCAGTGACGGGCGAGGGCGCGCTGGCATGGGTGCAGGCGACCGCCCGCAAGCTGCAGGAAGCCGCGGCCAGCCTGAAGACCGGCCCGGACGAGCTGCCGGCGCGCATCGGCCAGGTGCAGGACCAGGTCAAGGCGCTGGAAAAGGAAGTCAACGCGCTGAAGTCGAAGCTGGCCGCGGGCCAGGGCGATGAGCTGGCCGGCCAGGCAGTCGAGGTCAATGGCGTCAAGGTGCTGGCCGCGACCATGGATGGCGCGGACGTCAACGCCCTGCGCGAGACCATGGACAAGCTGAAGGACAAGCTGAAGACCGCCGCCATCGTGCTGGCCTCGGTGGCGGACGGCAAGGTCAGCCTGATCGCCGGCGTCACCAAGGACGCCACCGGCAAGGTCAAGGCCGGCGAGCTGGTCAACTTCGTCGCCCAGCAGGTGGGCGGCAAGGGCGGCGGCCGTCCGGACATGGCCCAGGCCGGCGGTACCGATCCGGCGGGGCTGCCGCAGGCGCTGGCCGGCGTGGCCGGCTGGGTTGGCGAGCGCGTGTAATGCCCGGGCAGGGTGGATGGGTTTCCATCCATCCTGCATTACCGCAATTTCCTTTCCTGTCAATTATTGCCGTTGTCACAACGCAACACGCATACCAAATTTTGGTGCGGCGCGTCATAATCCCGGAATTGGAGTACCATGCGGGCATCTGCCCACCAAACCGCAGGCAAATGATGAGCGAAACCATACTCGACACCGGCACTATCGAGATCCAGAAGGATCTGGATGCGCGAGGCTTGAATTGCCCGCTGCCGATTCTGAAGGCCAAGAAGGCCCTCGCCGAACTGGCGAGCGGCGAAGTGCTGCGCATCGTCGCGACGGACACCGGTTCGGTGCGCGACTTCCAGGCCTTCGCCAAGCAGACCGGCAACGCGCTGCTGGCGCATACCCAGATCAACGGCGAATTCACCTTCTGGCTGCGCCGCAAGTAACATCACATGTTTTACCGAACGGGGCAGGTCGGCAGCAGCCCCGCGGGTTTTCTCAATCTGACAAATCAAGATTCCCTCAGAATTAGGGACTTTCTTCTAACTGAAAAACGCACGATCGTGCTTTAATTCTGTGCTGAAGCAGTTTTGCTTTTATAATTCGGATCATTTTTAGTCAGTCTCATTCCATTTTCCAAAGGCCCACTATGAAAGTCCTGGTACCCGTCAAACGCGTGGTCGACTACAACGTCAAGGTCCGCGTCAAATCCGACGGCAGCGGTGTCGACATCGCCAACGTCAAAATGTCGATGAACCCGTTCGACGAGATCGCACTGGAAGAAGCGACCCGCCTGAAGGAAGCCGGCAAGGTCACCGAGATCGTGGCCGTGACCTGCGGCGTGGCCCAGGCCCAGGAAACCCTGCGCACCGGCATGGCGATCGGCGCCGACCGCGGCATCCTGGTCGAGACCGGCGCGGAGATCGAGCCGCTGGGCGTGGCCAAGGTGCTGAAGGCCCTGGCCGACAAGGAGCAGCCGCAGCTGATCATCCTGGGCAAGCAGGCGATCGACGACGATTCGAACCAGACCGGCCAGATGCTGGCTGCGCTGCTGGGCTGGCCGCAGGCGACCTTCGCCTCGAAGGTGGTGCTGGAAGATGGCAAGGCGACCGTGACCCGCGAAGTGGACGGCGGCCTGGAAACCGTGGCCCTGACCCTGCCGGCCATCGTCACCACCGACCTGCGCCTGAACGAGCCGCGCTACGTGACGCTGCCGAACATCATGAAGGCCAAGAAGAAGCCGCTCGAGACCATCAAGCCGGAAGACCTGGGTGTGGACGTGACCCCGCGCCTGAAGACGCTGAAGGTATCGGAGCCGGCCAAGCGTTCGGCCGGCATCACGGTCCCGGACGTGGCGACCCTGGTGGCCAAGCTGCGCACCGAAGCCAAAGTCATCTAATTTAGGATAAGAAAATCATGGTCGCACTCGTCATTGCAGAACACGACAACGCCTCGCTGAAGGGCGTTACCCTGAACACCGTGACCGCGGCCGCCCAGTGCGGCGGCGAAGTCCACGTCCTGGTCGCCGGCTCGGGCTGCGGCGCCGTCGCGGAAGCGGCCGCGAAGATCGCGGGCGTCTCGAAAGTGCTGGTCGCCGACGCGCCGCACTTCGCCGACGGCCTGGCCGAGAACGTCGCCGAGCAGATCCTGGCGGTGGCAGGCCCGTATTCCCACATCCTGGCCCCGGCTTCGGCCTACGGCAAGAACATCCTGCCGCGCGTGGCCGCCAAGCTGGACGTGGCCCAGATCTCGGAAATCACCAAGGTCGATTCGCCCGACACCTTCGAGCGTCCGATCTACGCCGGTAACGCGATCGCCATCGTGCAGTCGGGCGACAAGGTCAAGGTCATCACCGTGCGCGGCACCGGCTTCGACGCCGCGGCAAGCGAAGGCGGTTCCGCTGCCGTGGAAAGCGTGCCGGCCGTCGCCGATTCCGGTAAGTCGTCGTTCGTGGGCCGCGAACTGGCCAAGTCGGACCGTCCGGAACTGACCGGCGCGAAGATCGTCGTCTCCGGCGGCCGCGGCATGGGCTCGGGCGACAACTTCAAGATCCTCGAGCCGCTGGCCGACAAGCTGGGCGCCGCCATGGGCGCTTCGCGCGCGGCGGTGGACGCGGGCTACGTGCCGAACGACTGGCAGGTCGGCCAGACCGGCAAGATCGTCGCCCCGCAGCTGTACATCGCGGTCGGCATCTCGGGCGCGATCCAGCACCTGGCCGGCATGAAGGACTCGAAGACCATCGTCGCCATCAACAAGGACCCGGAAGCGCCGATCTTCTCGGTGGCCGACTACGGCATCGTCGGCGACCTGTTCGAGATCGTGCCGGCGCTGGTGAAAGAGCTGGGCTAATCCATAACGTCGTTCCCGCGGAGGCGGGAACCCAAGTTCGTCGCGTACCACTGGCGTTTGAGGCTGGCAGGATGCTGGCAAACTTGGGTTCCCGCCTTTTTTGCGACCGACGATTGACGTTTACGTAAACGAAAAAATCAGGAGACCAAGGTGAGCTACAACGCCCCTCTGAAAGACATGCTGTTCGTCGTGAACGAACTGGCCAACCTGGCCGAGATCAACCAGCTGCCCGGCTGCGAGGACGCGACCCCGGATACCGTCGAAGCGGTGCTCGAAGAAAGCGCGAAGTTCTGCGGCGGCGTCGTCGCGCCGCTGAACCATGCGGGCGACAAGGAGCCCAGCTTCTGGCACGACGGCCAGGTCACCACTTCGAAGGGCTTCAAGGAAGCCTTCCGCGGGTTTGCCGAAGCCGGCTGGCAGGGCGTGCAGCACCCGGCCGAATTCGGCGGCCAGGGCTTGCCGAAGCTGGTCGCCACCCCCTGCGTGGAGATGCTGCACGGCGCCAACCTGGCGTTCGCGCTGGTCGCCCTGCTGACCGACGGCGCCATCGAGGCGCTGCTGACCGCCGGTTCGGAAGAGCAGAAGGCCCGTTTCATCGAGCCGCTCATCTCCGGCAAGTGGACCGGCACCATGAACCTGACCGAGCCGCAGGCCGGTTCCGACCTGGCCGCCGTGCGCACCCGCGCCGTGCCGCAGGGCGACGGCACCTACAAGATCTTCGGCACCAAGATCTTCATCACCTACGGCGAGCACGACATGGCCGAGAACATCATCCACCTGGTCCTGGCGCGCACGCCGGACGCGCCCCCGGGCGTGAAGGGGATCTCGCTGTTCATCGTGCCGAAGTTCCTGGTCAACGCAGACGGCTCGCTGGGCGAGCGCAACGACGCGCACTGCGTCTCGATCGAGCACAAGCTGGGCATCAAGGCCAGCCCGACGGCCGTGCTGCAGTTCGGCGACCACGGCGGCGCGATCGGCACCCTGGTGGGCGAAGAGAACCGCGGCCTGGAATACATGTTCATCATGATGAACGCGGCCCGCTTCGGGGTCGGCATGCAGGGCGTCGGCCTGGCCGAGCACGCTTACCAGCAGGCGGTCGCCTTCGCCAGGGAGCGCGTGCAGTCGCGCGCCGTCGAAGGCTCGAGCGGCCCGGTCGCCATCATCAACCACCCGGACGTGCGTCGCATGCTGATGTCGATGCGCTCGCAGACCGAGGCGGCGCGCGCGCTGGCCTACGTCGGCGCGGCCTACAGCGACATCGCCCACAGCCACCCGGACGAGGCCACGCGCAAGGCCAACCTGGCGATCTACGAATACCTGGTCCCGGTGATCAAGGGCTGGTCGACCGAGATGTCCGAGAACGTGGCGCGCGACGGCGTGCAGGTGCATGGCGGCATGGGCTTCATCGAAGAGACCGGCGCGGCCCAGCACTACCGCGACGCCAAGATCCTGACCATCTACGAAGGCACGACCGCGATCCAGGCCAACGACCTGGTCGGCCGCAAGACCGCCCGTGACGGCGGCGCCGTGGCGAAGTCCATCATCGCCCAGGTCCGCGCGCTTGACGCCGCGCTGGCCGAAAAGCAGGGCGCCACCCATGGCGCCGATTTCGCTGCGATCCGCTCGCAACTGGCGGCCGGCAGCGCGGCCCTGGAAAGCGTGGTCGATTTCGTGGTGGCCAGTACCAAGGCCGACCCGCGCGCCGTGTTCGCCGGCAGCGTGCTGTACCTGAAGCTGGCCGGCATCGTGCTGGGCGGCTGGCAGATGGCGCGTGCGGCCCTGGTCGCGCAGCAGAAGCTGGATGCGGGCGAGGGCGATGCCGCCTTCTACCGCGCCAAGATCGGCACGGCGCGCTTCTTTGCCGACCATATCCTGTCGCAGGCGGATGGCCTGCGCCACGCGATCGTCGAGGGCAGTGCCGGCGTGCTGGCGCTGGACGTCGAGCAGTTCTGAGCGGCGTATCGTCACCCTGGAAAAGCGGCTTGCGGGCCGCTTTTTTATTGTCCTCCCGGATGATTTCTCTTATGCCATGTGCATAAGGATTTAGTTTGGCGCAAAGCCGCCCCATCCAGAGGGAACTAACTTGTCCTCAAGCCGCGCTTGAGCCGCACGGCCCACTGACCTGAGTCGGCTCGATGAGGAGAAGCACCATGGGTACCGGGGAATACGAGGACGACCGCCATCACGACCACGACAAGGAGTGCCGGGATCACGACGACGACCACGACCACGACGACTGTCACCACAAGTACTGCAAGTGCAAGAAGGAGCGCGACGAGTACAAGAGGGAACGTGACGAGTACAGGAAGGAGCGCGACGAGTACAAGAAGGAGCGCGAGGAGTGGAAGAAAGCGGCCTGGAAGTACAGGAAGGAGCGCGACGAATACAAGGACTTCCTGAAGGAGGCGCTGGAGCGCCTGGCCGCCGCCGTGCGCAAGCTGGATCACCTGCTCGATGACCTCGTCGACGACAGCAAGAAGATCGGCAAGGAGCACGACAAGCACCACGACCAGGGTCACGACAAGGACCACGACAAGGGCCACGACAAGGGCCACGACCGGGACTGCGACTGAACGCGGCCGCGGCCCCCGCCGGTTTCTCGTCACCGCGTGGGGGCCGTCCCCGGCAAATTGTTGTGCCACACAGACCCCGCTGCGTGTATCCCGCAGCACTTGAGCTTCCTTAAACTTTCAGTTGATGCACCCTGCATAGAATCGTCTCATCCGCACCGATTCCACGTTTCCCACGCATGGCCTGACAAAAAGGAGTGCCCATGTTCACCATGAAGCCTAGAAGAGTGTTGCAGATGACGATCAGCCTGGCGCTGTTGTCCGCGCTGGGCGCCTGCGGCGGCAACGACGATCCGCCGCCGCCGCAGGTCGCCGGCCCGGATGCGCCCACGCCGCCGGCCCAGCCCTCGCCGCCGCCACCGCCACCGCCAACCGACCCGGCCCCGCCGCCACCGCCGACCGATCCGGCGCCGCCGCCCGAGCTGAAACTGGCCGCAGGCTATACCGAAATCCAGGCCGCCGAGGCCCTGAGCACGCCCTACTGGGCGGACTGGAGCTATACGGGAACGGCGCCGATCGACGGCGTCGCCTGCGCTAGCAGCGAGGCGTACCACATCCACGCGATGGTCTCGATCTACCGGAATGGAACGCGCCTGGCGCTGCCGAAGAACATCGGCCGCAGCGCCTGCAATTACGACATGCACACCCATGACGGCACCGGCATCATCCACGTCGAAACCGCGGCGCCCAAGGCCTTCACGCTGGGGCAGTTCTTCTCGCTATGGGGCCAGACCCTGAGCCCGGCCGAGGTGGCCGGCCTGCCGGACGCGCCGACCTTCTATGCGGTGCAGAATGAACAGGTCACGAAGGTGACCGGCAACCCCGACGACATCACCCTCGAAGGCCACAAGGAGATCGTGATCGTCACCGGCACGCCGCCCGCGGAGATCCCGCGCTTCCACTGGAGCACAAGCGGGCTGTGATGCGGCGGCTCGTGACGCTTCAGCCGTAGGCGCCGCCGGTGTAGAGCAGGTCGAACAGCCGCGAGATCGTCGCGATCACGACGGTGGCGCCGACCAGCATGGTCAGCACCAGCAGCACGGCGAGCATCCAGTTCGAGCGTGATTGCCGGCCGGATGCCGGGTTGAACCTGGCATCCCATTTCTCGTCCGGCGTCAGGCCGATCGCGAGCGCCTCGATGCAGCCGGCGATGCAGGAGACGAGGATGGGCAGCAGCACCCAGAAGGGATTCGGCGCGTGCCCCAGGCCGTAGACCAGGCCGGCTACCGGCAGGCTGCAGACATGCAGCAGGCCGAGCCGGTCGACGGCGCCCCTGAGGTAGAAGCGGTGGATGCCCAGGCCGCCGAGGAGGAAGGCGAGGGCGGTGGCGAGGGTCTTGTTTTTGTGGGGCGGCTTCAAGCTGGACTCGGCTTTTCTTTGCGGAAAGGAAAGATGGCAGTATCGTCCAAAACGGCTGGCGGCGCCATCCGGCGTCATCGCCCGGTCGCCGATGGTGGCGCTGGCGACAAAAATAAGCGATAATGCTGGATTCGGCCGGTCTGCGCGCCGGGTTCTTTGTTTTTTATACAAACGCTTGCTGAGGCACGGCGCGGCGCGCTATAATCGTCGGCTTTCTCCGTCCAGCACAATTTTTTGGAAATATTATGGTCGTTATTCGTTTAGCTCGTGGTGGTGCCAAGAAGCGCCCGTTCTACAACATCGTTGCAACCGACTCGCGCAACCGTCGCGATGGCCGTTTCATCGAGCGCATCGGCTTCTACAACCCGATGGCTTCGGGCAAGGAAGTTGGCCTGAACATCACCGCTGACCGTCTGGCTTACTGGCAAGGCGTTGGCGCACAACTGTCGCCGACCGTTGCTCGCCTGGTCGCTGGCCAGAAAGTCGCTGCTTAATTTTTATCAGCGCGAAAGTTTTACTGGTTTGACCGATTCAGCAGCAATGGGGGACAAGATCCCCGACGACCTGGTCCAGGTCGGACACATCACCGGCGCCTACGGGATCCGGGGCGGCATCCGCGTCTCGCCGTATTCGACGGATGCCGATGCGCTGCTGAACGTGAAAACCTGGTGGCTCGACAAGCCGGCGCTGCGTCCCGTCCAGGTGCGCAGCGCGAAGTACCATAGCGGCGACGTTACCGCCACCCTGGTCGATGTCACCGACCGCAACGAGGCCGAAGCGCTGAAGGGCGCAGCGGTGCAGGTGTCGCGGGCGGATTTTCCGGAACTGCCGGAAGGCGAATACTACTGGTCGGACCTGATCGGCCTGGAAGCCGTGAACCTGCAGGGCGAAGCCCTCGGGAAGGTCGTCGACATGATGAGCAACGGTCCGCAATCGATCCTGCGCATCGTGCCTCCCCCTGACGTCAATGCGCCGGAAGCGAAGCTCGAGGAGCGCCTGGTGCCGTTCGTGGACCAGTTCGTCAAGACCGTCGACCTGAAGGCCGGACTGATTACCCTGGACTGGGGCCTGGATTATTGACCCCGTCCCATTGAAGCGAGGTCCCGATGCAGTTTGACGTCGTGAGCTTGTTTCCCGAAATGTTTGCCGCACTGACGCAGTCGGGGGTGACCCGGCGCGCGCACGAGCAGGGCTTGTGGAACCTGTCGATCTGGAATCCGCGCGATTTCACGCAGGACCGCCACCGCACCGTGGACGATCGCCCGTATGGCGGCGGTCCCGGCATGGTGATGCTGGCCAAACCGCTCGAAGCGACGATCAATGCGGCAAAGCAGCGCCAGGTCGAGCAGGGCTTGCCGGCGCCGCGCGTGGTGTTCATGTCGCCGCAGGGCAAACCGCTGACGCATGAGCGCGTGATGGCGCTGAAGGACGAGCCCGGGCTGGTCCTGCTGTGCGGCCGCTACGAAGCGGTCGACCAGCGCCTGCTGGACCGCTGCGTCGACGAAGAGATTTCGCTGGGCGACTTCGTGCTGTCCGGCGGAGAATTGCCGGCGATGGCGCTGATGGATGCCGTGGTGCGGCAATTGCCGGGGGTGCTGGGCGACGACGCCTCGGCGGTCGAAGACAGTTTCGTCAACGGCCTGCTGGATTCGCCGCATTACACGCGTCCGGAAGTCTACGAAGGCGTGGCCGTGCCGCCGGTGCTGATGGGCGGCAACCACGCAGAGATCATGAAGTGGCGCCGCCAGCGGATGCTGGAAGCGACCGCGAAGAAACGGCCCGACCTGCTGGACAAGGCGCGCAGCGCTGGTCAGCTGACGAAGGCCGACGAGAAGTTCCTGGCGAGCCTGGAGCAGGCCGCCGAATAGCATTTGCGCCATGTTGGCGCAAAGACGGGTGTAACAGCCCGTATGTTTTAATCCCATCCTCTACCGGGCAACTAGTACAGCGCCGGCAAGATGGTTACAGGAGTCATCAAATGGATCTGATCCAGCAACTCGAGCAAGAAGAAATTGCGCGCCTCGGCCGCAATATCCCTGATTTCGCACCGGGCGACACCGTTGTCGTCAGCGTCAACGTCGTCGAAGGCAACCGCAAGCGCGCCCAGGCATACGAAGGCGTGGTCATCTCGCGTCGTAACCGCGGCCTGAACTCGAACTTCATCGTTCGTAAGATCTCGTCGGGCGAAGGCGTCGAGCGTACCTTCCAGCTGTACTCGCCGCTGATCGCTTCGATCGAAGTGAAGCGTCGTGGTGACGTGCGCCGTGCGAAGCTGTACTACCTGCGTGAGCGTTCGGGCAAATCGGCACGTATCAAAGAAAAGCTGCCGACCCGCAAGACCGCCGCTGCCGCTCAGTAATCGCGCCAGTAGCATGGAAAAGGCATCCGCACGGATGCCTTTTTCTTTTCAGGAGGTGGCTTTGGTAAAACTGCATCTCGATCCCCAGCGTTTGCCCGTCGACGCGATCGCCGGCGAAGCCGCCCTGCCGCCCGAGCGCCTGCAGGCCGCCTGGCTGCGCCAACGCCTGGCCCATCCGCCCGCCTGGGAGCCGGAACTGCCGAAGGACTTGCGCGAGCGTTTCCCCGTGCTGCGCCGCGCCGCCGTGCTGGTGCCGATCGTGCAGCGCCCGGAAGGCCTGACGGTCCTGCTGACCCAGCGCACCGCCCACCTGAACAACCACGCCGGCCAGATCAGCTTCCCCGGCGGCAGCGCCGAAGAGCTGGACTCCTCGGCGATCGAAACCGCCCTGCGCGAAACCGAGGAAGAGATCGGCCTGGCGCGCAGCCACGTCGAGATCGTCGGCGTGCTGCCCGACCACATCACCGCCTCCAGCTACCTGGTGACCCCGGTGGTCGGCCTGGTCACGCCGCCGTTCGACCTGACGGCCGAATCGAGCGAAGTCGCCGAGATCTTCGAAGTCCCGCTGGCCTTCCTGATGAACGGCATGCACCACCAGCGCATGTCCTTCGAGCTGCCGGAAGGGGCAGGGCGGCGCCATTTCTACGCCATGCCCTACGAGCGCTTCTTCATCTGGGGCGCGACGGCGGGGATGCTGCGCAATCTGTTTCACGTCCTGCGGGCTTGAAACCCGGTTCCCCGCCAGCGTCGGATTGCTTCCAACGGCCCTCTGCGCTATCGTAGCGGGCAAGTGAAGTAAAGCAACACGAAGTTTGGCAACAATAAGGGACCGTGAATGACATTCTTTTCCATTCTGTGCGCGCTGCTCATCGAGCAGTTGAAGCCGCTGCGCGCGGATAACCAGATCTACGCCGAGATCAAGCGCTTCGCCATGCGCATCGAGGCCTGGTTCAACGCCGGCCAGGTCAGCCATGGCCGGCTGGGCTGGTTCCTGATGATGGGCAGCCTGATGGTCCCGACCGCGGTGATCTATTGGGTGCTGATGTACTACGGCTGGGTGTTCGCGGCCTTTGCCTGGAACGTGCTGATCGTCTACCTGACCCTCGGCTTCCGCCACTACAGCCATTATTTCACCTCGATCCAGTTCGCCCTGAACGCCGGCGACGAGGCCACCGCGCGCACGCTCCTCGCGGAATGGATGAAGATCGACACGGTCGGCATGGACGGCACCGAGATCGCCCGCCTGGCCGTCGAAAAATCGCTGATCACCACCCACCGCAACGTGTTCGGCGTGTTCTTCTGGTTCCTGATGCCGCTGGGCCCGGCCTGCGCCGTGATGTACCGGGTGTCCGAATACCTGGCGCGCGCCTGGAACGAACCCGATCACATGCGCAACGAAGCCTTCGGCCAGTTCGCCGCGCGCGCCTTCTACTGGATCGACTGGATCCCGGTGCGCCTGACAGCAATCGCCTTCGCCGTGGTCGGCAATTTCGAGGACGCGATCTACGCCTGGCGCAACTTCGCCAGCCGCTGGGCCGACGAGTCGAAAGGCATCATCCTGGCGGCCGGCGGCGGCGCCATGGGCGTGCGCCTCGGTTCGCCGCTTGAAACCGCGCCGCGCATCGTTCCCGTCGATGCCGCGACCGTCGACCTGTCCGACAGCGAAGCCGATGTGTTGCCGGGCGAGGAGCCGAACGTGCGCGCACTCCAGAGCACCGTCGGCCTGGTCTGGCGCGCGCTGTTATTATGGATGCTGCTCCTGCTCCTGCTTTCCGGCGCGGTATTGCTTGGTTGAACATCCCGGAAGAGGGCGAGTCCCGATGGTCGATTGAGGACTCGTCCGCAGGTCTTCTATAAGATATAATACTGGGGTTGTTCTCATCCACGCCTCATGTTTCAGTAAGCAGCACTATGGCCGATTTACCGCAAACCGGGAAAGAACACGCCGACGAATTCTTCATTCTCGGCGTTACGAGCAAGGGCCGGCAGTTCCGTCCGAGTGACTGGGCCGAGCGCCTGTGCGGGGTCATGTCCTGCTTCCGTCCCGCGGGCAGCGGCGGCCCGAACGCCCACCTGAAGTTTTCGCCCTACGTGCACCCGACCGTCGTCAACGGGGTCAAGTCGGTGGTGGTGAACAACGCCCTCAAGAACGTCGAGCCGCTGGCTTATCACTTCGTGGTGAATTTCGCCAAAGACAACGACCTGCAAGTGGTCGACGCCTGCTACGTTCCGCCGCCCGGCGAAAAGAAACCTTCCGCCTGATCTTCCATCGCAGCTTTGTTTTACTATACTCAAAGCTGCCAAATGGAGGAGACCATGGAAGTCGGCAAGCTCAGCACCACGGATACCGTCTGCTGCTCCCGCGACGAGAGCGTGCAGGGCGCGGCATTCCTCATGCGTAAACACCACGTCGGCGACCTCATCGTGGTGGAAGAACCGGACGGCGAGCGCATTCCCGTCGGCATCGTCACCGACCGCGACATCGTCGTTTCCGTCATCGCCCTCGGCCTCGACCCGCTCGGCCTGCAGGTGGGCGACATCATGACCGACGACCTGCTCACGGCGGGCGAGAACGACGACGTCTACGCCACCATCGAACGGATGCGCCTGCGCGGCATCCGGCGCGTGCCGGTCGTGTCCAGCAGCGGGGCGCTGGTCGGCATCGTCAGCGCCGACGACCTGCTGACCTTTCTGGCCGAAGAGATGGAAGACCTGTCCCGCATCAGCCCCTACCAGCAACAGCACGAAAGGCGGGCCCGGCAGTAACGGGCCGCACTTCGCCGCGTCGTTGTCCGGAAAACTGCAACTAACCGACGTGGAAGCGTGGGTTGACCGACGGTAAGCCAGCCCTAAGCCTCGCTCTGTTACCATGCTGCGCTGTCGTGCAATGTTTGCACGGCATCTTCAGACATGAACGGACGAGGTGACATGAGCTCGAGCTTCCTGCAGCGCGGCGCAGCCGCATATGTGATCGTCGGCGGCATGGCCGCCCTCAGCGTGGGCCCGGCCTGGTCCCAGCGTGCGCCCGGTGCGCGGCCCGCGCCGGCCGGGCTGCCGAAGGGCGTGGTGCAGGGGCCCTCGGTCGAGGGCATCACGGAGTACCGCCTGCCGAACGGCCTGAAAGTGCTGCTGTTCCCGGATTCCTCGCGCCCGACCGTGACCGTCAACGTGACTTACCTGGTCGGCTCGCGCCACGAGAACTATGGCGAGACCGGCATGGCGCACCTGCTGGAGCACTTGATGTTCAAGGGCTCGCCGAAGCACCGCGACATCACGGCCCAGTTCTCCGACCGCGGCATGCAGTTCAACGGCACCACCTCGCTGGACCGCACCAACTACTACGAGGTGTTCCAGGCCTCGCCGGACAACCTGCAGTGGGCGCTGGAGATGGAAGCCGACCGCATGACCCATTCCTTCATCGCGAAGAAGGACCTCGATTCCGAGATGACGGTCGTGCGCAACGAGTACGAGGAGGGCGAGAACTCGCCGGCCTCGGTGCTGATGAAGCGCATGCAGAGCGTCGCCTACGACTGGCACGCCTATGGCCGTTCGACGATCGGCAACAAGAGCGACATCGAGAACGTCCGCATCAAGAACCTGCAGGACTTCTATCACACGTATTACCAGCCCGATAACGCGGTGCTGCTGGTGGCCGGCAAGTTCGACCCCGCCCAGACCCTGCGCTCGATCAGCAGGCTGTTCGGCGCGATCCCGAAGCCCAAGCGCACGCTGCCCGATTTCTGGACCGTCGAGCCGACCCAGGACGGCGAACGCAGCTTCATGGTGCGGCGCCAGGGCGACGTCCAGATCGTCGCCGTGGCCTACCACGTGCCGTCCGGCCTGCACGACGACAGCGACGTGCTGAGCTTCTCCTCGACCATCCTCGGCGACGTGCCGACCGGCCGCCTGCACAAGCTGCTGGTCGACAGCGGCAAGGCCAGCCAGGTGTTTTCCTTCGCCCAGACCGGCTACGCGCCCGGCCTGCAGTACTTCGGCGCGGTGGTCAAGAAGGGGGAACCGATCGAACCGGTGCGCGCGGCGCTGACCGAAGCGGTAGAAAGCTTCGCCCAGCATCCGCCCACCGCCGAAGAGATGGAGCGCACCAAGCGCGGCTACCTGAACGGCTTCGAGCGCAGCCTGAACGATCCGCAGCAGGTCGGCGTGGCGCTGTCCGAAACCATCGCGCTGGGCGACTGGCGCCTGTTCTTCGTCGGCCGGGACAAGGTCAAGAACATCACCGCCGAGCAGGTGGCGGCGGCGTCCGGCCGCTACTTCAAGCGCGACAACCGCGTGACCGGCACCTTCCTGCCGGACGACGCCCCGCAGCGCGCCGTGGTCCCGCCGGCCCCGAGCGTGGAAAGCCTGCTGAAGGACTTCAAGCCGCAAGCCTCGACCCTGAGCGCGGAAGACTTCGAGCCGACCCAGGCCAACATCGTGAAGCGCACCACGCTGACCACGGCGGGCGGCGTCAAGCTGGCCCTGCTGCCGAAGAAGAACCGCGGCCAGGTCGTCACGGTCGACCTGCGCCAGCACTTCGGCGACGAGCAGAATTTGTTCGGCAAGGGCGCGGTGCCCGGACTGACCGCCGCCATGCTGGCGCGCGGCACGACCCGCTACGACCGTGTGCAGCTGGCCGACGCCTTCGACAAGCTGAAGGTGTCCGGCGGCCTGACCCATTTCCAGACCACGCGCGAGCACCTGGCGGAAGCCCTGAAGCTGGTCGCCCACGTGCTGAAGGAGCCGGGCTTCCCGGCCGCCGAATTCGAACAGCTGCGCCAGCAGTCGCTGGTGGCGCTGGATGCCAGCCGCGGCGAGCCGACCAGCCTCGCCTCGCGCGCGCTGAACGAGCATTTCGACATCTACCCGAAGGGCGACATCCGCCACGAGACCACGCTCGACGAGGACATCGCCGACCTGAAGGCCGCGACGCTCGACCAGGTCAAGGCTTTCCACCGCGACTACTACGGCAGCAACCCGGCCGAGCTGGCCATCGTCGGCGACTTCGACGCCAGGGAAGTCGTGCCGCTGATCGACGAGCTGTTCGGCCACTGGAAGGCGCCGATGCACGTGGCGCCGGTGCTGCGCAAATATGCGGACATCGCGCCCATACGCAAAACGTTGAACACGCCCGATAAAGAGAACGGGTTCTACGCCGCCCGTATGAATCTCGACCTGAACATCGACGACCCGGACTACCCGCCCCTGATGCTGGCCGATTACATCTTCGGCGGCGGGGGCGGGTTGAAGTCGCGCCTGCTGGACCGTATCCGCCAGAAGGAAGGCCTGTCCTACGGCGGCGGCACCCAGCTGGTGGCGGGCGACCTCGACCGCGCCGGCATGTTCGCGGTCAGCGCCATCGCCGCGCCGCAGAACCTTGCCAAAGTCGACGCTGCCGTGCACGAGGAACTGGCGCGCGCCCTCAAGGATGGCTTCACGGCTGCGGAACTTGCTGGCGCCAAATCCGGTCTCATGCAACAGAGGATCCAGAACCGCGCGGACGACGGTGCGCTGGCGTCCGGCTGGACCTCGTATATCTACCGTGGCAAGACCTATGAGTGGTCGGCCGAGTTCGAAAAACGCCTGATGGCGGTCACGCTGCCGCAGTTGAACGCGGCTTTCCGCAAGGCCATCGATCCGGCCAGATTGTCGGTCGTGATGGCAGGCGATCAAGCCAAGGCGAAGCCGGCGCATTGAGAAGCCGATACGAACACGCATGAATGCAACACTCAGCCGTTCAAGATTTAAAGAAAACGCTGAGAAACTTGGTCAATGCCCGGTGCTGGCGCTATGATGTTGCCTCGAGGCAGTGTTGCTGGTAGGTAGTAAACATTGCGCTGAAATATTGTGAGGGAAGCATCATGAAGGGCATGACCAAGCCGGCGCCGAGCGGGATTTCCTACGCTGGCAAGGTGGTACTGGTAACGGGCGCCGCCAGCGGCATCGGGCGCGCGATGGCGCTGGCATTCGGGCGCGCAGGCGCCTGCGTGGTAGTCGCCGATGTGTCGGTCGACGGCGGCCACATGACGGCCGCGCTGATCGTCGAGGCCGGCGGCAAGGCCTTGTTCGTTAAAACGAATGTAACGTCGGCCAATGAAGTCGAAGCGCTGATCGACAAGGCGGTGTCGCACTACGGCCGCATCGACGTCGCCGTGAACGGCGCCGGCATCGAGGACGAATGCCTGCCGCTGGCCGAGGGCGAGGACGAGCAGTTCGACCGCATCATGAACGTCAACGTCAAGGGCGTCTGGCTGTGCATGAAGAGCCAGCTGCGCCAGATGCTGAACCAGGAAGGCGGCGGCGTGATCTGCAACGTGGCCGACGCCGGCGGCCTGGTGGCGGCCCCGCACCGCGCCATCTACGCGGCCTCGAAGCACGCGGTGGTGGGCATGACCAAGACCGCGGCCGTGGAGTACGCCAAGTCCGGCATCCGCGTGAACAGCCTGTGCCCGGGCGCCGTGAAGACCCCGATGCTGGCCCGCGCGCTCGAGCGCGAGCCGGGCCGCGACAAGAAACTCAAGGCCGCGCACCCGATGGGCCGCATCGCCGAGCCGGCCGAAGTGGCCAGCGCGGCCCTGTGGCTGTGCTCGGAGCAGGCGTCGTTCGTTACCGGCCACCAGCTGGCCGTGGATGGCGGGCTGACCGCGATGTAACAGGAGGCGAGGGGCCCGTTTTGAGGCCCCCGGCCTCAAAACCCACGCCTTACGCGGCGCTCAACTCCGCCACGAAATCGTACATGTCGCCGCGGAAGTAGGACCGGCAAAACTCCACCGCCTGCCCATCCGGCAGGAATCCCAGCCGCTCCACGCACAGCCCGGCATCGCCTTCCTTCGATTGCAGCAGCTTGGCCTGCTCGGCGTTCAGCAGCAGGGCCGACAGCCTCTGCAGGGCGCGCACCGGGCGCTTGCCGGCCGCTTCCAGCGCTTCGTACATCGAGGTGTCGACCGCATCCAGCGAGGGCAGGGCGGAGGCCGCGATGGTCGCGTATTCCAGGCACATCGGCATGTCGTCGGCGTAGCGGATGCGGTTGAAGCGGTACACCGCCGCGCCCGGCGACAGGCCCAGCCGCAGCGCTTCTTCCGGCGTCACTTGTCCTTCCGAACGCTTGAGCCAGACGCTGCGCGGGGTCCTGCCGCGCGAGCGCATGTCCTCGGAGAACGAGGTCAGCTTGGCGAAATTCTTTTCGATGCGCGTGTTGATGAAGTTGCCCGAGCCCGGGCGGCGCACCAACAAGCCTTCCTCGACCAGCCCGTCGATCGCCTTGCGCACCGTGATGCGCGAGATGTCCAGTTCGGACGCCAGCTGGCGCTCGGCCGGCAGGGCCTCGGCGGGCCCGTAGACGCCGCGCTCGATCGCCTCGCGCAGGGCGCGCTGCAGCTGCTGGTAGAGCGGCAGGTTGCTGGTGGCGGAAAGGTGGTGCATCAACTGCGCGAGAGAGGACATGCGGCGGCTATGGTGGCGTGGACCCGCCGATAATACCAAAAAAAGACCGCTTGCCCGACCCTCTATTTTGGCCGCGGATTGGCCAGCCCGCGGTTCGCCTGCACCAGCTTGCCCGAGCGGATGTCGCGCACGGCCGCGCCCACCGCGCGCGCGACGTTGCGCACCTCTTCCTGGAAGGCGGTGTCGCGGTCCAGCGCCTCGTGGCTTTCGGCATACGATTCGTAGTAGCCGACATAGCGGTCGAGCTCGGCAGTCGGGCTGGCCGAGACCAGGCCCATCCAGTCGAGCCAGTCGGCCAGCGAACGGCGGGTCGCCTCGATGCCGGCCACGTCGCCGTGCACCACCAGGCCGTAGGCGCGTCCGGCCAGGTGTTTCGGATAATGCCAGTCCTTTTCCAGCGCCTTCGCTTCCTCGGCCTTCTTGCCGTGGGTCGAGCTGGGGTCGGGATTGCCGCCGTCGGCGCAGACCAGGCGGTCGATCATCAGCTTGAGGATGGACGGCGCCTGGTACCAATAGACGGGGCAGAGGATGATGACCGCGTGCGCCGACACCCAGCGTTCGTAGATCTCGTTCATCCAGTCGTTGTTCTGGTGCAGCGAGTGGTTCGGGTAGCAGCTGCACGGCCAGTGGCACAGCGGCATCGCGGTCGACACGCAGGCTTTGCAGGGATGGATGTGGCGGTCGAAATCGGAAATGATGCGGGACAGGTCGAGCAGGTCGGTGTCGAAGCCCTCGGCCAGCAGGACCTCTTCGCACAGCTTGGCCAGGCGCCAGGTCTTCGAGATTTCGCTGGGGCAGGTGCCGTCGTTGCGCGCGGCGCCATTGATCAGCAGGATGCGGCTGAGCGTTGCCAGATCCTTCTGCTTCGCTTCGGCGGCCAGCAGGCGGTCGTGCGCCTCTTTCCACTCGACCGAGAGGTCGTAGTCCGGATCGGCAAAGCCCGGCCCCGCCTTCACCGTCAACGGCGCCTTGTGCGACTGGACGTAGGCCTGCCAGGCGATTTCCTCGACGGCGGCCAGTTCGTGGCCGACGTTCTCGTACAGCGGATCGAAGAAATTGCGCGAGAAGCGCAGGCGGAATTCGTCGCGGTTGAGCTTTGCGGGCGCCTGGCCCTTGCGTACGGTGGTCATGATTGGCCTTTCGGATGAAGTCCCGCCCCGATTATGGAGCGGTAATCCGGTCCGGCCGGTTCGCGAACTAACACTGGAATGAAAAAGGCGCCGATACTGCCCGGCGCCTCGTTCCTTGCCTTACTTGCTGCTGCTGCCGCCCGGATTCGGGTGGTTCGCGAGCACGATCGCGTACTTGGCGATGTCGGACAGGCCGCCGCCCGCTTTCACGCTCTGGAAGGTGGCGATCGCCTTGTCCTTCTGGCCGGCGCGCAGGTAGGCCATGCCCAGGCGTACCTTGGCTTCGTCAGGCGACTTCAGGCCGCCCTTGGCGATACCCTGCTCGATGAAGCCGATGCCCTTGTCGAACTGGTCCATGGTGACATAGGCCCAGCCCAGGTTGACCAGGCCGGCGCCGGTCTTCAACTTGGCGGCCGAGGCTTCGCCGGACGCGATGTTCTTGGCGTCGTTGGCGGCTTCCCTGGTGGCGCGGTCGCGCAGCTGGCGGTGCTGGGCGGCCGAGCTGCCGGTGCCCAGTGCGCCGGCGGCGAAGCCGGCGTCCATGACCTTCTTGGCTTCGGTCGGGAAACCGTCCTTCAGGGCCAGTTCGGCCAGCTCGGTGTACATCTCCGGCGTCATCACCTTGACGGCCGCGAATTCGAGGCGCAGCACGTCGGTGATGTTGGCTTCCTGGAAGCCCGCCTTGCGCACGACGCCGCGGTGGATCGTGTCCATCCAGTAATCGTCGTTCGGATAGTAGGTGATCAGCTGTTCGAGGCCGTACAGGTAGGCGTTCTCGTCCTTGACGCGGTTGGCGGCCGAGGCGTACAGGCGCAGGTCTTCGTTCGACGGCGCCTTGCCCGATTTTGCCGCGGCTTCCAGTTGCGGACGCAGCAGCTTCATCGCGTTCGCGAAGTCGTTGCTCAGGTAGTAGGAGCGGATCAGTGGCGAGGTCGCGGCGTCCGAATTCGGGTTTTCAGCCTGGAAGCGCTTGAACCATTCGATGGCTTTCGGATAGTTCTTGGCGTTGTAGTACATGCCGGCCAGGGCCTGGGTGAACTGCGGCTTGTCGGCATCCGGCAGCTTGCCCGAGGACAGGATCGCTTCCAGAGCCGCAATCTGCGCCTGCTCGTTGCCGGTGGCGGTGGCCAGCGACAGCTTCATGCGGTTCAGCACATAGGTTTCGTACGGGGTCTTGTCCGGGAAGGCTTCGGCCTGGGTGACGCGATTCTGCACTTCCGTGTAGTTCTTCGCATCCATCAGCGGCTTGATCTGTGCCGGGTCGAGCAGCTTGAACAAGTCCGGGCGGACCGTATCCGGCTTCGGCTGGGCGGCGGCCTGGGCATTCTTGTCTTGCGCGGTGGCGCTGTGCATGAGTGCCGGCGCGGCGTTCAGGCCGATGGCGGCCAGCATCAGGGCAAGGCGGGCAAAGCGGAATTGGGACATGAATAATCCTTCTCTTTAATGTAACTCTGACAAAGTGCGCATTGTCCCACAAACCGCAGTAGGGGGCCGGACAATTGTGCCTCAGCCGAAGCAGCGGCGGACGCGTCGTTACAATGCGTTACCGCAGCTGCATTTCAGCAATTTCAAGCGATCAAAACCCGGGTACGGGGCAGACGCCTTCGGCCTCGATCTCGCCCGCCAGCCAGGCGTTCACCGCCTCCAGCGCCGGCGGCGCGAAGCCGTAGGTCATCAGGGCCGGTGCGGCGAAGTCGAGCGCCTGGTAGGGGTTCCACAGGGCCAGGTGCAGGTCGGGCCGCCAGGTGGCGCGCGCATGCGGGCCGTAGCGGCGGCGCGAGGTGGACGCCAGCACCGCCAGGCGGCCGTCCTGCGGCAGGGAATCCCAGTCGAAGCTTTCCGGGTCGGCGAAGGTCGTGAGCTCGACGTCGTACAGCTTGCCGAGCGAAGCGGCGATGTGCGCCGCCGGCACGCCGGCTTCGGACACGCCGTCGCTGACCACGTCCTGGCGTGCGACCAGGCGCAACCTGGTACCCGGCGCGGGGCGCGGCGGCGTGCCGCGCGCGGTGAGGGCGCGGCGCCAGGCGCGCGCCATCAGGGCGCGGTCTTCCGCTTCGGTGGCATACGGGACGCTGGCGGCCGGATGCGCCTGCGCCAGCTTGTCCAGGCGCTCCAGGCGTTGCTCCACCTCGGCCAGCGGCAGGGTGCCGTCGGCGATCGCGGCGGCGATGGCAATCAGCGTCTCTTCCTGCGTCTCGCGGCTGCCGATCGCCATCACCATGTCGGCGCCGGCGACCAGGGCGTTGACGGCGGCCTGGCCGGCGCCGTAGCGGTGCGCGATCGCATGCATGTCCATGCCGTCGGTGATGATCACGCCCTCGTAGGCCATGGTCCCGCGCAGCAGGTCGGTCAGGATGGCGCGCGACATGGTGGCCGGGTGGTGCGGATCGAGCGCCGGATAGACGATGTGGGCGGTCATCACGGCCGGCGCATGCGGGGCGGCGGCGCGGAAGGGCGCGAACTCGAAGCGTTCCAGCTCGGCCAGTTCCTTGTCGACCGTCGGCAGGTCGCGGTGCGAATCGACGTGGGTGTCGCCGTGGCCGGGGAAATGCTTGACGCAGCAGGCCACGCCTTCCGATTCGCTGCCTTCCATCCAGGCCATCGCCAGTTCGGCCGCGCGCACCGGGTCGGCGCCGAAGGAGCGTTCGGCGATGACCGGGTTGAGCGGGTTGTTGTTCAGGTCCAGCACCGGCGCGAAGTTCCAGTTGAAACCCATCGATTTCACGGCGCGGGCGACGGCGGCGCCTACTTCCTGCGCCAGGGCCGGATCGTCGGCCGCGCCCAGCGCCATCGCCGACGGCGGCGGCGGCACCCACAGCGAGCGCACCACGGCGCCGCCTTCCTGGTCGAGCGCGATCAGGGCCTGCGGGCCCATGGCCGCGCGCAGCTCGCCCGTGAAGCGGGTCAGCTGCGCCGCATCCGTCATGTTCTGGCGGAACAGGCAGGCGCCGCGCACCTTGTTGTCGCGGATGAAGGCGGCGGTGGCTTCGTCCAGTTCGGTGCCGAACAGCCGGATCATGACCAGCCGGCCGGCGAGTTTCCTGTAATCGCTCATGGTGTTCAATTCGTCCTGGTGACCTTGCTGAGGTGGCGCGGCTGGTCCGGGTTCAGGCCGCGCGCCTTCGACAAATGCGCCGCCATCACGTAGAAGGCCTGGATCGCCACGATCGGGTCGAGGTCGGGCGTGCTCGCCACCGGCAGGTCGAGGTCGCGGCCCGGCACGTCCTGCGGCGCGGCCAGCAGCACGCGCGCGCCGCGTCCGCGCATCTCGTCGGCCAGCGCCACCAGGCCGGCCTGGGCCGGGCCGCGGGTCGCGAAGATCAACAGCGGATAGCCTTCCTCGATCAGCGCCATCGGGCCGTGCTTGATCTCGGCGCCGGAGAAGGCTTCGGCCTGCAGGGCCGAGGTTTCCTTGAACTTCAGGGCCGACTCCAGCGCCACCGGGAAGCTGATGCCGCGGCCGACCACCATGATGTTGCGGCTCGGGGCCAGGACCTCGATCGCCTTCGACCAGTCGGCTTGCGCGGCGCGGCCGAGGGCATCGGGCAGGGCCTGCAGGCCCTCGCGCAGTTCGTCGTCGCCCTGCCATTCGGCCACCAGGCGCGCGCCCGCGGTCAGGCTCGTGATGAAGCTCTTGGTCGCCGCCACCGATTGTTCCTTGCCGGCGTGCAGGGGCATCGCCCACTCGGCGGCCTTGGCCAGCGGCGACTCCACGTCGTTGACCAGCGCGACCGTGGTGGCGCCGCCGTCGCGGAAGTAGCGGATCGGCTCGACCACGTCCGGGCTCTGGCCGGACTGCGAGATCGACACCGCCAGCGTGCCCCTGGTCTGCAGCGGCGATTTGTACAGCGTCACCAGCGACATCGGCAGCGAGGTCACCAGGCGGCCCAGGCGCGCCATGGTCAGGTAGGCGAAGTAGCTGGAAG
The DNA here is from genome assembly GCF_057657395.1 of Telluria sp. Soil_C_11. Classification (NCBI taxonomy): domain Bacteria; kingdom Pseudomonadati; phylum Pseudomonadota; class Betaproteobacteria; order Burkholderiales; family Oxalobacteraceae; genus Telluria; species Telluria sp. Soil_C_11. The sequence continues at coordinate 40,337 of NZ_JBDGIN010000024.1, forward strand.
CGTGGTCCGAGCTGCCGCGCGCCACCGTCACCACGTTGTGGAAGTTGGTCGAGCGCAGGCGCCGGCCGAGCTCCGCATAGCGTTCGACGTCGTTCGACAGTTGCAGGGCGACGCAATGGGCGGCGGATACGGCTTCTTCCAGCATCAGCGAGGTGGCATCAAGGCTCACACACTTCTCCTTCGATATAAACGGCTTTGAGGTTCAAATTGCGGTCGAGGACGACCAGGTCGGCAAAGCAGCCCGGCGCCAGGCGCCCGCGGCGGCTTTCGCCTAGATAATCAGCGGCGTTCGTCGACACGCGGCGCGAGGCGTCTTCGATCGACAGGCCGATCGACACCAGGTTGCGCAGCGCCTGGTCCATGGTCAGCGTGCTGCCGGCCAGGGTGCCGTCGGCCAGGCGCACGCCGCCCATGCACTTGTGGACGACCTGGCGGCCCAGCATGTACTCGCCGTCCGGCATGCCGGCGGCGGCGGTCGAATCGGTCACGCAGAACAGCTTCGGGATGCTGCGCAGCGCGACCTTGATCGCGCCAGGGTGCACGTGCAACAGGTCGGGGATGATCTCGGCATATTCGCCATGCGCCAGCGCGGCGCCGGCCATGCCGGGTTCGCGGTGGTGCAGGCCGGGCATGGCGTTGAACAGGTGGGTGAAGCCGGCGGCGCCGTGCTCCAGCGCCTTGACGCCATCCTCGTAGGAACCGGTGGTGTGGCCGATCTGCACGCGGATGCCGGCGTCGGCCAGCTGGCGCACCAGGGCCAGGTGGCCGTCGATCTCCGGCGCCACGGTAATCAGGCGCATCGGCGCCTGGTCGTTGAAACGGTTCACCTCCTCCATCGACGCTTCGCGCGCGAACGGCGGCTGGGCGCCCAGCTTGCCCGAGTTGATGTACGGGCCTTCGAGGTGCACGCCGAGGATGCGGGCTTCGTTCTTGCCGCGCTCCTTGCAGGCGGCGCCGATGGCGCCCAGGGCGCGCTCGATGTCCTCGACCGGGGCGGTCATGGTGGTGGCCAGCAGGCTGGTGGTGCCGTGCTTCGCGTGCAGGCGCGCGATCACGTGCGGGGCGTCGCCGCCTTCCATCATGTCGCGCCCGGCGCCGCCGTGCACGTGCAGGTCGATGAAGCCGGGCAGGATGTAGTCGTCGCCGTTATCCGCCGGGTCGCAGGCCTGGCCGTCGATGGCGGCGATGGTGTTGGGTTCGCCGGGAGCGAGGCGGACTTCGCCGCGGATCCAGCCGTTGGGAGTAAGGATGTTGCCTTTCATTGGATCTCTTTCATGATCATGCGGAGTGCGCCGGCCGCCGAATCGCCCTGCGGCGCGGTGGTGCGGGCCAGCAGGAGGGCGGGCAGGAAGTCGCGCAGGGCGGCGCCCAGGCCGCCGCACAGGGCCAGCGGCAGCTTGCCTTCGGCGTCGAGGGCATGGGCGATGGCGGCGACTTCGCTGCCGGCGTCGAGCAGGATGGCGCGCGCGACCGGGTCGGCGGCCTCGGTGCTTCCGTGCTGCAGCACCAGCGGGGCCAGGCTGGCGTAGGCGGTCTGGGTGGCCTTGCCGAGCCAGGCCTGGATCGCGTCGCGATGGCCGCCGCAGGCCTCGATGACGCTGTCGGCGAAGGGAGTGCGTACGCGGCGGCCGTCCAGCACCTGTTCGATGTGGCCGATGGCGCGCAGGCCGATCCAGCCGCCGCTGGCTTCGTCGCCGGCCGGGAAGCCCCAGCCGCCGACTTCGCGCCGGCTGCCGTCCGGGTACAGCGCTTCGCCGACGCTGCCGGTGCCGATCGCGACGATGGCGCCGGGCGCGCCGCCATGGGCGCCGATCAGGGTCGTGAAGCCGTCGGTCTCGAGGCGGAGCGCCGCATAGCCGGGATTGGCGGCCACGAATTCGGCGGCCCATTGTTTGTTGTGCACGCCCGCGAGGCCGAGGCCGATCGCGACGCGGTCGAGGGAAGGTTGCGGCAGGCCGGCCGCCGCGAAGGCCGCGGAGGCAGCCTGCTGGACGGCGTCCCAGGCGCGGGCGATGCCCAGGCCCAGGCCGGAAGGGCCGGCGGCGCCCTGGGCGATTTCCGTACCATCGGCACGTGCAAGGCGCACCCGGGTACCGGTGCCGCCGCCGTCGACGCCGAGAATAAAGTCGATCATGTTGATGCTTGTGCCGGGAAGGTCAGCGCACTATAGGAGTGGCTGTCAAGCTTGTCAACAGGTATTTAAGTGGTATGCACCGATCCCGTGCACGTATCAGCTAAGTTGCTGATCCTTAAGGGGGTGACTGGTATTGTCAGTGGTATTGTCCGGGCGGCCGGCGCGCAGCCAGCCGAACAGGATCGCCATCATGAAGGGTCCGACGAACAGGCCGATCACGCCCAGCGTGGAGACGCCGCCGAGCAGGCCGAACAGCACGGCCAGGAAGGGCAGGTTGACGCGGTGGCCGATCAGCTTGGGACGGATGAACTTGTCGACCATGAACAGCTCGATGGCGCCCCAGCTGAACAGGCCGAGCGCGGCGCCCGAGTGGCCCTGTCCCAGCAGGAGCAGGGAAACCAGGGTGAAGGACAGCGGCGCGCCGCCCGGCACCAGGGCCATGTAGCCGGTGAGCACGCCCAGCAGGGCCGGCGCCGGCGCCCCGGCCAGGGTATAGGCGATGCCGAGCACGACGCCTTCGAGGATGGCGACCGAGCACAGGCCCAGCGCGGTGCCGCGCACCGACAGCGGGAACACCCAGCGCAGCGTGGCGTAGTGGGCCGGCAGCAGGCGCTCACCGGCGCGGTCGACGTAGCGCACCACGGACGGGCCGTGCACGTACAGCATGAACAGGGTAAGGAGGGCCAGGAACAGGTACAGGGCGTTCGCCAGGATGTTCGAGCCCCAGGTGCGGGCGGCGCCGGTCAGGTGCGGCATGATGTCGCCGACCGTGCTGCGCGCCAGGATGCTGATCCCGCCCGGCTGGGCCAGGTGCTCGTTCCACCACTTGATCGCCGGCTCGGCCACCAGCGGCAGGCGGGCCAGCCAGGCCGGCACCGGGACCCCGTCCGCGTTGAGGTGGACCAGCAGGTTCTGCACGCCCGCCAGCTCGCTGCTGAGGGAATTGAACAGCAGGATCGACGGACCGGCGAAGGCCGCCACCAGCAGCAGGACCAGGAAGGCGGCGCTGAGCGGCCGCGGCCAGCCGCGCCGCAGCAGGCGCTCGTGCAGGGGCCAGGTGATCACCGCCAGCAGGCCGGCCCAGGCGAGGGAGCCCAGGAAGTGCTGGAGCACGAGCGCCAGTCCGATCGCAAACAGCAAGGGCAGCGCGGACTGCGCGAGTGGCGAATACCGCATGTGTTTCCTGGTCTCCTTCGTGAGCCCGTCTTACGCGCGCTGCAGGGCCGCGATGCGCTCTTCGCAGGACGGGTGGGTGCTGAACAGGGACAGCATACCACCGCCGGCGATGCCGGAGGCCGCCATATTCCGCGGCAGCTCGCCCTGCTCGAGGCCGCCCAGGCGGCGCAGCGCCGCGATCATCGGGCGCGGAGTGCCCATGATCTTGGCCGAGCCGCGGTCGGCGCGGAACTCGCGCTGGCGCGAGAACCAGGCCACGATGATGCTGGCCACCAGGCCGAACAGCAGGTCGCAGACCACCGAGGTGATCGTGAAGGCGATGCCAGGGCCGCTGCTTTCCTCGTCGCGGCGCAGGAAGCTGTCGACGAAGTAGGCGACCACGCGCGCCAGGAACACCACGAAGGTGTTGACCACGCCCTGGATCAGGGTCAGCGTGACCATGTCGCCGTTGGCGATGTGCGCCACCTCGTGCGCCAGCACGCCTTCGATTTCCTCGTGCGTCATCGATTGCAGCAGGCCGGTCGACACCGCCACCAGCGACGCGTTCTTCGTCGCGCCGGTGGCGAAGGCGTTCGGCGCGCCCTCGTAGATGGCGACTTCCGGCATGGCGATGCCGGCGCGCTGGGCCTGCGCGGCGACCGTGTTCATCAGCCACAGCTCGGTCGCGTTGGACGGCTGCTGGATCACGCGGGCGCCGGTCGACCACTTGGCGATCGGCTTCGACATCCACAGCGAAATGAAGGCGCCGCCAAAGCCCATCAGGGCCGCGAAGCCGAGCAGGGCGCCCAGGTTCAGGCCGCTGGCGCTCAGGTAGCGGTTAACGCCGAGCAGGCTTGCCGAGATGCCCAGCACGAGCATGATGGCAAGGTTGGTAGCGAGAAAAAGAAAGATGCGTTTCATGATTGCTTACCCATGGAGGTTATGTTTCCAAGGCGGAAGCATAAGGCAAGCTGGCTATCGGAAAAATGGAAGTTTTTGGAATGGTGACTTCGGAAAAACCGAAGTTCAGGTGGCGCCGGCGTCAGCCACCGGCGCCGCCCGGGCGATCATTGCGCCCAGTAGTCGACCACCAGCGACTTCTCGAGGCAGGCGCCCAGCGTGTCGACGAAGGCCTGGTGCGCCGCATGCAGCAAATAACCGTTGCGGTCCTCTTCGCTGGCGAAGGTCAGCGTGAAGCAGTGGGTGAAACCCTGGTTCAGGCCTTCGGGGCTCACGTTGGTGCCCCATTCATAGGCAGTGATGCCGGGAATGAGATCCTTCAGTCGGCCGAAGCCGGCGACGACGGCATCGGTCTGTTCGACGGTGGCGCTGTCCTTGAACGCAAACAGGACGACGTGGCGCAGGGTGGCGGAGGTGTTCAGGCTCATGGTTCGGTCGTGGCGAGGGATGGGTTATCTTATGCATCTTACACTTGCCAACAAAATCCAGAGACACGCCATGCCCTTCGAACGTACCCGATCCTGCTCACTGATCGGGTCGAGATTCGCTATCGCCACCTGTGCCAGCGATAGTTGTTACCAACAGGCTGACGCGCACGATAGACAGTTTGTTTGACACCACATAATCGTTGAGCAAGACTGCGACGATGCGTCACGTGGGGGTGAAACATGGATGTTCGCCGGGACAGCACGGGAGTCTTTCAAGCAGGCGCCGCACACGCGATCACCTATCGGCCGGACATCGACGGCTTGCGCGCCGTCGCCGTCGGCCTGGTGGTGCTGTTCCATGCCTGGCCGAAGTGGCTGCGCTCCGGCTTCATCGGCGTCGACGTGTTCTTCGTCATCTCGGGTTTCCTGATCACCTCGATCATCCTGAAGGACCTGAAGCGCCGCGAGTTCACCATCCGCGGCTTCTACGTGCGCCGCGTCCGGCGCATCTTCCCGGCCCTCATCACCGTCGTCCTCGCGACCCTGGCCTTCGGCTGGTACGTGCTGCTGCGGCAGGAATTCAGCCAGCTGGGCAAGCACATCGCGGCGGCGGCGGCCTTCCTGTCGAATCTCGTGCTGTGGAGCGAGGCCGGCTACTGGGACAACGAATCCGTCACCAAGCCGCTGCTGCACCTGTGGTCATTGGGCGTGGAGGAGCAGTTCTACCTGGTGTGGCCGGTCATGCTGGCGCTGTGCTTTCGCGTGCGCTTCGGCATCCTGGCCTTCCTGGCCCTGACCCTGACCGGGTCCTTCCTGTACGGGCTGTACGCCACCTTCCATCATCCGGCCGAAGCCTATTTTTCGCCGGTCTCGCGGTTCTGGGAACTGGCGTCCGGCGGCCTGGTGGCGTATGCGATGACCAAGAAAAGCCCGCTGCTGCCGATGCCCTGGCTGGTGTCGGCGATCGGCCTGGCGTTGCTGGCGCTGGGCGCGGTCTTCATCAAGGGGCAGGCCGATTTTCCCGGAGCCTGGGCGCTGCTGCCGGTACTGGGCACCTGCGCCCTGATCGCCGCGGGCAATACCTCCTTCATCAACCGGCGCCTGCTCGGCAACCGGCTGATGGTGAAGATCGGCCTGGTGAGCTATCCCTTCTACCTGTGGCACTGGCCGCTGCTCTCGTTCGGCTACATCATCGAAGGCGAGAAGCCGCATCCGGCCATGAAGGCCACGCTGGTGCTGGCGGCGCTGGCGCTGGCCTTCCTGACCTGGCACCTGGTGGAGCGGCCGGTGCAGAAGGCGCCGGACCGGAGACGCGCGATCCAGGGACTGGTCGTGGCGATGGCCTGCTTCGGGGTGCTCGGGATGATGGTCAAGGCCGGCCTGCTGCACGAGCGCATGCAGGCCACCGGCGTGGCCCGCTACATGGGGGCGCTGAACGATCTCGGCTTCCCCGATCCGGCGATGAAGCCGCTGCGCTACCACGGCTCGCTGTTCCAGCAGCTCGCCGGGCAGGGCAGGGGCACCACGGTGCTGATCGGGGATTCGGTCATGGAGCAGTATGCGCCGCTGGTCTCGGAAGGCTTGCGCGACGCCCGCTTCGACCGCGGCAAGGTGATCTTCGCCACCCAGGGCGGCTGCCTGCCGATCGAGGGCGCGGTGCGCCTGCCGCGGCTGCGCTATCCGACCTGCACGACGTCCGTCGGCGACGCCTACCGGCTGGCGGCATCGGCGGACGTCGACACCGTCGTGATCGCGGCCTCGTGGTACGGCTATTTTGCGGACTGGCAGGTGGACGTCCAGATGCCGGTCGGCGGCAGCCTGCAGGCCTTCCCCGCCAAAGGCGCGCAGCAGGCGGCCTACGCCACGCTGGAACAGTCGATCGGACGCCTGGTCGGCGCCGGCAAGCGCGTCTACCTGATCCTGCAGCCGCCTTCGGGCAACCTGTTCGATCCGCGTTCGATGATCACCGGTTCGCGCTTCGGCGAGATGAAGCCGCGCACCGACATGGAGCCGTTCCGCGTCGACCGCTTCTACAAGGACAACGCGGCGCCGCGCCAGCGCCTGCTGCAGATCGCGCAGGCGACCGGCGCGATTCCCATCGACCCGGTCGACACCATCTGCAAGGACGGCATCTGCCCGACCGTGAACACGGCCGGCGAACCGATCTACACCGATCCGGTGCACATGCGGCCTTTCTACGTGCGCAGCAAGGTCCGTTACCTCGATCCGGCCCTGAACGGCAGCGACAAAGGCATGGCGATGCGCTAGAGGTCCCAGTTGTCGTTCCTGCCGTCGAGGTGGCGGACCGGCGCCGCCGCCAGTTCGTCGGCCGTCACGTCATCGAGGCAGTGCACGCTGACCGCCACGTAGGGACCCCAGCGCTTTGATGCGCCCTTGCCGAAGGGGCGTACGCCGCAGGTCGCGCAAAAGAAGTGCTGCTCGGTGCGCGTATTGCAGCGGTACTCGGACAGCGCGTCGGCGCCCTGCAGCAGGCGGAAAGAATCCGTGGGGACGATCGCCGCCCAGTTGCGCTGCTTGGTGCAGAGCGTGCAGTTGCAGCGGATCGTCCCCTGGGACAGGTCGATATCGGCCTCGAAGCGGACCGCGCCGCAATGGCAGCTGCCGCGCCGGGTCTGGAGGGCGGCCATCGTCAGCGCGCCGCGGACCTGTCCTGCACCAGCGGCAGCTCGATGTAGCTGCTGTGGTAGATCCGCTGGGTCGCCTTCTTGTAATCCTCCGGCCTGGCCAGGAAGATGTTCGGCACGAAGGTCTGCGGATTGCGGTCGTACAGCGGGAACCAGCTCGACTGCACCTGCACCATGATGCGGTGGCCCGGCAGGAACACGTGGTTGGCGGTCGGCAGGCCGAAGCGGTAGGACAGCGGCTTGTTGGCGGCCAGGGCTTTCGGCTTGTCGTAGCCTTCGCGGTAGCGGCCGCGGAAGATGTCGCCCGAGATCATCAGCTGGTAGCCGCCCATCGCCGGCTGGCTGCCCACCTGGTCCGGATACACGTCGATCAGCTTCACCACCCAGTCCGAATCGGTACCGCTGGTCGAGGCGATCAGGTTGGCGACCGGTTCGCCGCTGATCTTCACCGGCGCGGTCAGGACATCGGAGACGAAGGTGGCGACGTCGGTGCGGCCCGAGGCTTCGCGCTGGTCGTCGACCAGCCAGCGCGGCCAGGTCTGGCCCTTGGCGTCGTCGTAGCCGTAGGGCGGGATCGGGCGCTGGCGGAAGGGCACCGGCTTGGCCGGATCGGACACGTATTCGTCATAGGCTTTCGCATCGGCGGCGGCGCCCAGCACCGCCTTCTGGCCGGACGTCAGGCGCAGCGCCGTCGGTGTGATCGTGCAGGCCCCGCCGGCCTGGCCGGCGCAGCCGCTCGGCCAGGACGCCAGCTGGCGCCACTGGTTGGTGCCGGTCTCGAACGCGGTCACGGTCGGGATCTCGGGCGTGGATTCCATGCCCTTCAGGTGGCGCTCGAGGAAGGGGCGCAGCACCGCCTGGCGCCAGTACAGGGCGGTGTCGCTGCCGAACTTCAGGGCGCCCAGGCTGCTGCCGTCGCCGATCGCGCCGCCATGGTTCCACGGGCCCAGCGACAGGTGCACCAGGTTGTCCTTGTCGTTCGGCTTGATCGCCTTGTAGACGGCGACCGGGCCGTAGATGTCCTCGGCGTCCCACAGGCTGTGCACCAGCAGGGTCGGCACCGTCACCGGCTGCCTGGCCAGGATCTTGTCCATCGCCTGCTGCTGCCAGAAGTCGTCGTAGGCCGGATGCTGCACCACCTTGCGCCAGAAGCCGCTCTGTTCCAGGCCGCGCCGGCGCGCCAGCTCGCCGCTTGAACCGGCGCGCATGTACATGTCGTAGTCGTCGTAGTTCGTCGTATACCACTTCGCGGAATTGCCGCGCGTGACCACCTGCTCCATGATGTACGAGAGGTTAATCTGGCGGAACGCGCCGTGGTGGAACCAGTCGTCGCCCATCCAGCCGTCGACCATCGGGTTCATCGGCACCGCCGCCTTCAGCGCCGGGTGCGGGTTCACCAGCGCCATCAGGGGCAGGAAGCCGTCGTAGGAAATGCCGATGATGCCGACCCGGCCGTTGGTCTCGGGGATGTTCTTGACCAGCCAGTCGATGGTGTCGTACGTGTCGGTCGAGTGGTCGACCGGGGTCGGGTTCAGCGGCCCGTGCAGCGGGCGGTTCATCACGTAGTCGCCTTCCGAACCGTACTTGCCGCGCACGTCCTGCACCACGCGGATATAGCCGCCCTGGACGATCACGTCGGCGGCGTTGTCGTAGCCGCTCAGGATGCTCTCCATGTCCGAGCTCTCGGCGTGGCTGGTCAGGCTGGCCGCGTCGTAGGGCGTGCGGGTCAGCAGGATCGCCGCGTTCTTCGCGCCCTTCGGCACGATGATGACGGTGTTCAGGCGGGTGCCGTCGCGCATCGGGATCATCACGCTGCGCTTGACGTAGTTGAAGCCTTCGGTCGGGGCCGTGAATTCGGCCGGCGTCTCGGAGGGCAGGGCGGGATACTGCGGGGCCGGGGCCGCTTGTGGCGGCGTCTGCGCGTGGGCGAGGCCGGCGAAGGCCAGCGCGCAGGCGATGGCGAGACGGGTGCAGGGTGACTTCATGGGCGTCCTTGGTCTTGTAGCGGGGCGAAGTGTTGCCACCAATACATTAGCACAAGGACGCGCCTGGAAAGCGCCGCCGTCAGTTCGCCATATGGTGCGAACCGCTGCGGTCGACCAGCAGGTCGGTGTTGCCTTTGCCGTCCTTGCCGACCACGTTGACCGACGCGCTGCCCGGGCCGCGCACCGTGATGTCGGTCTGGCCCGCGCTCAGGCGGCGGCCTTCGAGGCTGCCGGAACCGCTGATCTGCGCGCTCACCTGGGCCACGCTGCCGTCGATGCGGGCGTCGCCGGGGCCGTCCAGCTTGAGCAGCAGGCGCTTGCCCGACATGCTGGCGGCCAGTCCGCCGGAGCCGTGCAGTTCGGCGTCCAGGGTGTCGGCGACGTTCTGCAGCCGCACGCCGCCCGGGCCGCGGCTGCGCACGACGGCCTTGTTCACCTTCAGCCGCTCGCCGTTCAGGTCGCCCGAGCCGCTCACTTCGAGGGTCAGGTCGCCGATGCTGCCGTCCAGCTGGGCGTTGCCGGGGCCGCCGAGGCGCACCTGGCTGGAACCCGCCTGCAGGCCGCGCGCGCTCAGTTCTCCGGAGCCATGGACTTCGGCGTCGAACTTGCGGATGTTCCCGGCGATGCAGGCATTGCCCGGTCCGCGCTGGACGGTGCGCGCGCCTTCGACCTGCAGCTCGCAGCCTTCGAAGTCGCCCGAGCCGCTGCTCTCCAGGTTCAGTTCGCGGCTGGTGCCGGACAGTTTCAGGTCGCCGGGGCCGCGCATCCTGGCCGTCACCTTCGCCACGCGCAGGCCGTCCGCGGTCAGGTCGCCGGAGCCGCTCAGCTGCGCGGCCAGCAGGTTGCCGACGTTGGACAGGCGCACGTCGCCGGGGCCGTGCATGTCGACTTCGACGTCGCCCGCCTGCAGGCGGCGCAGGTCGAGGTCGCCGCTGCCGCTGCTCTCCAGCGCCAGCTGGCGCACCGCGCCGCTTGCGCGCAGGTCGCCGGGGCCGGTGCTGGTGACGCTGAAGCGCTCGCCGCTGGCCTGGTCGAGTTCGACGTCGCCGCTGCCGCTCATCCGCAGGCTCTTCAGGCCGGCGGCGCCGATGGTGACGGTGGGGACCATCTCGCGGCGCTTGTTGAAGCCGAAGGTGAAACTGATCTTCTGGAGCGGGCGCACGACCAGCGTGCCGCCACGGACCACGACTTCCATCTCGTCGAGCTGCTTGCGTTCGCCCGATACCTGCACCGCCTGGCGGGCCTGGGCATCGATCACGACGTGGTAGGGGCCGGACAGCTCGATCGCGCTGAAGGCGCCCACCTGGCGCTGTTCGGTGACGATGTTCGTGCCCTGGGCCTGCGTTTGCGGCTGGGCGAAGCTGGCGTGGCTGGCGATGCTGGCGCAGGCGATGGCGGCGGCAATGGCGGTGAGCTTGATGGCGGTCTTCATGGTCTCGTTCTTGTCGTTATCGAAGGAATGGTCGGCGCTGCCGGGAGTCCGAACGATAGGGCAAGCCCGGCGCGTCTGCATGCGGAAACCGACGGACGCGCAAAAACGGGGTATCAACTGCAAAAGAGCGATGCTGAACGGTGTATAGTCGGCACATGTCCACGCTGACCGTCCGCAAGCTGAACGTCGACCTCTCCAGGGGCTTCGCGCGCCACTGGCTGGCGGGCGACATCTATCGCACCGCCTTCCTGAATGCGCTGTCGATGAGCTTCCCGCTCGACGAGCAGATGTTCATCGACAGCGTGCGCGCCGCGCCGCCGGAGGCCATCCGCGATCCGGCCCTGCGTGCCGAGGTGAAGGACTTCGTCGGCCAGGAAGCCAGCCACCGTTTCGTCCACCGGCAGGTCAACGCGGAACTGGCGCGCCAGGGCTACGATTACACGCTGGAGCCGGAAATCCGCAGGCGCATCGACCTGGTCTCGAAGCTGCCGCCGCTCGACCGCCTCGCCATCACCTGCGCCTTCGAGCATTTCACGGCGATGCTGGCCGACTACGTGCTGCGCCATCCGGACTGGTTCGACGGCGCCGACGCCAACATGCGCACCCTGTGGACGTGGCACGCGGCCGAGGAGAGCGAGCACAAGGCCGTGGCGTTCGACGTCTACCGCGCCGCGGGAGGAGGCTACCGGAAGCGGGTGCTCTGGTACCTGCACGTCTGCCTGATCTTTTTCTGGGACAGCGGCCGCCAGACCATCCACAACCTGCGGCGCGACCGCGCGGCCTTGCGCCGGAGCACCTGGGCCAGCGCGGCGCGCACCTGGTTCGGGCGCCGGGGCCTGATCTGGCACCTGCTGAAGCCGGGGCTGGACTACCTGTCGCCGCGCTTCCATCCCTGGCAGCATGACAATCGCGCCCTCCTGCAGATGTGGCTCGAGCGCAACGACGCCGCCGTCCGGGAGATCGGCAGCACGCCGGCCTGAAGCCGCTGGCGTGCCGCCCGTGGCCGGATTCCGGTGCGAATGTCATAATGGATGGCTAGTGCAAGGAGACCACAAGTGATTCGCTATTTGGGCACGCGCAAGAATGCGGAAGGTGCCTCCGTTTATGTATTCATCGTCAACGGCATGGAGAAGGAAGTGCGCGAGCACGCCCTCAAGCAGCATCCCGGCTGCTACGATGCGCTGCCGGCATCGGTGAAGGCGAAGATCGCCGCCAATCGGGCATGGCTGTCCAGGTTGTGACCCTGTCGGCCAGGACGGCGCTCCTGTCGCTGCTCCTTGCATGCGCGCCCGGCCTGGCGTCCGCCCAGGACAAGCAGCCATCCACCTTCGGCACCGTGATCGGCAACGCGCTGCTGTGCCGGGACCAGATCGACAACCGGTATTTTCATTCCTGGCTGGCCGCCCATTTCGGGGCGCCGTACAGGCACGAGGGCGGGGCCTACTGGTTCCGCACCGGCGAGGCCACGCTGTGGGGCACGCCCGTCACCGAGGTGATGGTCGGCGACGACACCAGCGAAACGGTGTTCGTGGCCGCGGTGGCCGAGGCGCCGCCGGACCAGCTCGAGCAGGCGATCCGCGCCGCCGCCGGCGTGCGCCACCTGGCGGCGGATGGATCTCCCTATCCCTTGCGCATATCCGCCCCCGGCAGCACGATCGCCTACTACAATGGCAAAAGCAAAATATACTGCGCGAAGTTCAAACCGCTGCCGCAGGGGCGCTAGCATGTACACCGACTACTTCAACCTGAAGCAACAGCCGTTCTCGATCGCGCCCGATCCGCGCTACCTCTTCATGAGCGAGCGCCATCGCGAGGCGCTGGCCCACCTGCTGTACGGGATCGGCAGCGGCGGCGGCTTCGTCCTGCTCACCGGCGAGATCGGCGCCGGCAAGACCACCGTGTGCCGCTGCTTCATCGAGCAGATTCCCGACAACTGCCGCCTGGCCTACATCTTCAACCCGAAGCTGACGGTCGAGGAGCTGCTGCTGACGATCTGCGACGAGTTCCGCATCGCGCTGCCGCCGGCGTCCGCCGGCACGCTGGGCGTCAAGGGCTACGTCGACGCCATCAACGGCTACCTGCTCGACAGCCACGCCCAGGGCAACAACAACGTGCTGGTGATCGACGAGGCGCAGAACCTGTCGCCGCAGGTGCTGGAGCAGCTGCGCCTGCTGACCAACCTGGAGACCAGCGAGCGCAAGCTGCTGCAGATCATCCTGATCGGCCAGCCCGAGCTGCGCACCATGCTGGCCCAGCCCGAACTGGAACAGCTGGCCCAGCGCGTGATCGCGCGCTACCACCTCGGCCCGCTCACCGCTTCCGAGACCGGCGCCTACGTCGCGCACCGCCTGACGGTGGCGGGTGCGCATCCGGGCAATCCGATCCCGGGCGCGCTGGCGCCGCTGATCCACCGCCTCACGAACGGGGTGCCGCGCCGCATCAACCTGCTGTGCGACCGCGCGCTGCTCGGCGCCTATGTCGAGAACAGCCGCGAGGTGACGCCGAAGATCCTGCGCCGCGCCGCACAGGAAGTGTTCGCCGGCGAAGCCGCTCCACAGCGCGCGCCGATGCGCTGGCCGCTGGTGGCGGGCGGGGTGCTGGCCGGGGCCGCGATCAGCGCGGCGGCCTGGCAGGCGGTGCCGCATGCGCCGGCGCCCGCGCCCGCCGCTGTCGCCACCGCGGCCAAGCCGCGTCCCCAGCCCATCGCCAAACCCGGGCCGGCGGAGCCGGCGCCGGCCAGGCCGCTGCTGCTGGCCACCCAGACCGAAGCCCTGCGCGAGCTGGGCACGCTGTGGGGCCAGCAGTTGCCGACCGAGGAACCCTGCCAGGGCGCGCCGAAGCTGAACCTGCGCTGCTACCAGGGGCGCGGCGGCCTGTACGAACTGCGCCTGCTCGACCGTCCGGCCATCATCGCCCTGCACGACGGCCAGAAGCTGGGCTACGCGGTGCTCACGGCGATCGACGAGAACAGCGCCACCCTGAGCGTCAACGGCCAGCGCCAGACGGTCAGCCTGGGCGCGCTGGCAACCCGCTTCGACGGCGAGTACACGACTTTATGGAAAGTGCCGCGCGCCTTCCGCGAGGAAGTGCATCCCGGCGACGCCGGTCCCGACGCCGACTGGATCGCCGGCCGCCTGGCGGAGTTGAACGATGCGGCGCCGCCGCGCACCGACCAGCCGCTCGACGAGGCCACGCGCCGCCTGCTGCGCACTTTCCAGGCCAGGCAGAATCTGAAGGCGGACGGCGTGGCCGGCCCGCGCACCTATATGCGCCTGAACCAGCTGAGCGGGGTCGACGAGCCGCGCCTGCTGGCTGCCGGAACGGGAAAATAATATGTCATACATCCTCGAAGCCCTGAAGAAGGCGCAGGCCGAACGCCAGCTGGGCAACGCGCCGACCATCCACGCGCCGCAGCCGGCGCAGGCGGCCCAGCCGGGCCCGGGCGCCAGCCGCAAGCCGCTGCTGATCGGCCTGGGGGCGGGTGTGCTGGTGCTTGCCGCCGGTGCGCTGTTCGTGTGGCAGCGCGGGCCGTCGCCGGCAGCGCCGGTCGCCGCGCCAGTTGCCGGTACTGCGGGCGGGCAGGCGGGTGGGCAAGCGCCTGCCGCGGTGCTTGTGCCTTCCGGCCAGTCCAGGCCGGACGCAGCGGTCGCCGCCGCGCCAGCCGGTGCTCCCGCCCCGATGCCCGCTGCCCGCGCTCCGGCTCCGAAGACGGCGACGGGCGCCGCGGACACGCTGATCGTCAGCGCGCCGCCGGCGCCGCCGCGTCCCGCACATGCGGCCGAGCCGTCCGCGCCCGCCGCAGCGCCGGCCGCCGGCAGGGCAGGGACGGACAGCCTGGCGTCCGCCGCGCCGCCGCGTGCTCCGGCAGCAGCCGCCGCGCGGGTGGTTCCGCCGCCGGCTGCCCCGGCGCCGCGCGCCGCGGTCGCGCCGCCCGCTCCGGCGCCGGAAGACAGCCTGCCCTACCTGCACCAGCTGCCCGACGCGATCCAGCGCGAGGTGCCGCGCGTGAGCTTCGGCGGCTATATGTACTCGGCCAACCCGGCCGACCGCCTGCTGCTGGTCGACAAGGCCCTGCGCCACGAAGGCGAGGAGGTCGCGCCCGGACTGGTGCTGGAGAAACTGCTGCCGAAGGCGGCGGTGATGAATTACCGCGGCGTGCGCTACCGTGTCGCTTACTGACGCGGGCGGCGCGGCCGGCCGGGCGGAGCAGGGCCTGGTGCTGGGCGTGGTCGGCTGGTCCGGCAGCGGCAAGACCACGCTGCTGGAATACCTGGTCGGCCAGCTGGCGGCCGAAGGCTTGCGCGTCAACCTCATCAAGCACAGCCACCACGATATCGTGCTCGAGCCGCCGCACAAGGACAGCGCGCGCCTGCGCACGGCCGGTGCGGCCGAGGTGATGATCGCCTCGCCGTTCCGCTTCGCGATCCAGCACGAACTGCGCGGCGCCGCCGAGCCTTCGCTCGAGGAACTCCTGGCGCGCCTGGCGCCGGCCGACCTGACCCTGGTGGAGGGCTACAAGTGGGCCGCGATTCCCAAGATCGAAGTGTTCCGTCCCGAGCTCGGCCGTACGCCGCTCTACCCGGAGGACGTCCATGTGGCCGCGGTGGCGTCCACCGTCCCGGCGCCGCCCGGCCTGGCGAAGGATGTCGCCTGGCTCGACCTGGACCAGCCGGCGGCGGTATTGCACTGGATAAAACAACGCCTGGCGAGCGCGCCCTAAAGTTTTTGCCGGACCTGCCGTTACAGGGATATCCCGCATTGGGCCCACCACCAGGAGACCGTCATGGACGTCATGGGAATTGCCAAGCTTTCCACCAGCATTGCCGACACCGGTATCCGCCAGGATGTCAGCATCGCCATGCTCAAGCGTGCGCAGGAGCTCCAGGCGTCCACCGCCACCCAGTTGCTGGACGCCGTGCAGCCGGCGCAGAACCTGCCGGAACACCTGGGCAAGAACGTCAATACCACGGCCTGACCGGCAAAAAAATCAACCGGGCGCGTCAACAGAACCGGCGCCCGGCGCGTTATCCACTCCACGTACCCGGCGCGAGGGCAGGCCGCACAATAGACCCGCTCTTGCCGCCACCATCGCTGCCACGCGCAGCCGCACAAGGCCGTCCCCGCCGGCGTACGCATTCCGAAGGAAATCTCATCGATGAATAAACGACAAGCACTGCTTGCCGCCGCGCTCGCGAGCGTGTGCGCCGCGAACGCCTCCGCCAACGGCCAGATGGGCATGCAGCCCAAGGGCGAACAGGAAAAATGCTATGGCGTGGCGAAAGCCGGCCAGAACGATTGCGGCACCGCCACCCACGGCTGCGCAGGCCAGGCGGCGGTCGACAACGATCCGGCCGAATGGCGTAACGTTCCCAAGGGCAGCTGCGAAAAGGCCGGCGGCAAGCTGACCCCGCCGAAGCAGGCCAAGCCAGGCCAATAAGACCGTGGCGCAGGCGCATCCGGTGCGCGGCGTCGGCATCGGCCTGCGCGTGCCGCACTACCGGCGGATGCTCGAACAGCGCCCGGCAGTCGGCTGGCTCGAGGTCCACACCGAAAACTACCTGGCCCGCTCGGGCTGGGACCGGCATGTGCTGTCGTCGCTGCGCCAGGATTATCCCGTCAGCCTGCACGGCGTTGGCCTGGGCCTGGGCTCGGTGCACGGTTTTTCCGAAGATCACCTGGAGCGCGTGCGCGCGCTCGCCGACGCGGTCGAGCCGGCGCTGGTTTCCGAGCACCTGAGCTGGGGTGCGCTGCGCGACCGCCAGCTCAACGACCTGCTGCCGCTGCGCCTGGATGCCGCGGCCCTCGACCTGGTCGCCGCCCGCGTCGAACGGGTGCAGGAGGTGCTGCGGCGCCGGCTGCTGGTCGAAAACGTCTCCACCTATCTGCGCTTTGCCGGCGACGCGCTGAGCGAAGCGGAATTCCTCGCTGCACTCGCGCGCCGCACCGGCTGCGGCATCCTGCTCGACGTGAACAACCTCTATGTCAACCAGTGCAACCACGGCGAGGATGCCGTCGCGGCCCTGGATGCCCTAGCGGGCTTGCCGCCGGGCACGGTCGGCGAGCTGCACCTCGGTGGCCATCTCGTCACGGACCTGGCCGTCATCGACCACCACGGCGACCGCATCGCGCCGCCCGTGTGGGACCTGTACCGCGCGGCGCTGGCGCGCTTCGGCGCCGTGCCGGCCCTGGTCGAATGGGATACGGACGTGCCGGCGCTCGAGGTGCTGCTCGACGAAGCGAAGGAAGCGGAACGGGTTGCCGCGGAGGTCGCGCGCGCGCCTGCGCACGTGGCGGCGTTTGCCGGGCAGCTTGCGGCAGTTCGGGCGTTGCCGGCCGCAAGGGATGGCGAACTGGACGAGTTGCAGCAGGCCTTTGGTGCCGCCCTCGCCGACGCCGCTCGCGCGCCCCGGCTGGCGCCCCGGCTCAAGGGCGATCCCGCCCGCCTCGGCATCTACCGCGCCAACCTCGGCAGCGCCTGGCGCCGCGCGCTGGCCTCGGCCTATCCGCTGCTGCGCCGGCTGCTGGGCGAGGAGGCTTTCGATGGCCTCGCGCGCGCCTACGGCCGCGCCCACCCGGCGCAGGATCCGGACCTGAACCGCTTCGGTGCCGGGCTCGCCGATTTTCTGCCGGACGACGACGAGCGCCCCTGGCTGCCGGATCTCGCGCGCCTCGAATGGCTGATCCACGCATCGTGGTATGCGCCGGATGCGCCCGCGTCTCCCGATGGCGGCCCGCTGTCGGTGCTGGCAAGCCTGGGCCCCCGGCAGTTCGAGGCCAGCCGCGCCGTCCTGCACCCCTCGCTGCACCTGTATTCGTCGGACTGGGCCACGGCCGCGCTGTGGCTGTCGGCGCAGCCGGATGGCCCGCCGTCGCCGGCCGTAATGGAGTGTCCTTGCCACGCCCTGATCCTGCGCGCGCGCTGGCAGGTGAGCTTACGCGCGATCGACCCGGCGGAAGCCGCAGCGCTGGCGCGGCTGGCAGGCGGGGAGAACTTCGGCGCCGCCTTCGATGCCGCGTTCGACCTGGACGAGGAGGCGCCGATCGCGGCCTGGCTGGACGGCTGGCTGAAGAGTGGCGTGCTGGCGGGGATCGTTCGGGAAGCCGGCCCGCCCTCGGCGTGAGGCGGGCCGGCGCAGGTGCGGTGGCCCTGGGTGATTCAGTGATAGCGGAAGGCGCGCAGGATGCGCTCTTCGCCGGTCTTGTCGTGGTGCAGTTCGCTGGCGGCCCGGGTGGCTTCGATCATCCGGGACAGCTGTTCCTCCTCGAAACGGGCCAGTTCCTCGTTGGCCGCATTCAATGCCATGGCGAGCTTGGCACGTGCGCTCTGGTACACCAGGCCGGTGTAGTGGTCGGTGTTCTTGAGCAATTCTTCCGCATTTTCGATGACGAGACGCAGGTCGCCGATCAGCCTCTGCTGCGTCATTGAGCTTGGGTCTGGGGTATCCATCTTTCTCACCTTTTGCCGAAGTACGTCTTCAATATAGAGAAGGAGGACTGCCCAAGTTTGTCAGCGCGCAAACGTCACCCCTACAGCCGGGGACGGCTAATCCGGTGCGACCGGCAGGTGCATCCGGCGGGACGCACCACTTTTTTGTGAGCGGAAGCGGAACTTTTTAGCGGACAGTGATCCGCACATCGCCCACGCTCACGACCTGGCCGGCACGGATCTTGGCAGTCTTGCGCAGTTCCTTCTTGCCGTCGACCGACACCACGCCGCTGGCCACCATGTTCTTGCCGGCACCACCGCTGTCGACGAAGCCGACGAGCTTGAGCAGCTGGTTGAGTTCGATGAACTCCGATGTCAGTTCAAAAGTTGTTGTTTGCATTCTATCCTCGGTTAAAAATGGGCGGCGTACCGTTGAGTTCGTCCCTAAAACGTCGTCGCCGCCCCAAATACGTCGTCCCCGCGAAGGCGGGGACCCAAGTTCTGCGTGCAATAACGAAACGCGGACAAAACTTGGGTCCCCGCCTGCGCGGGGACGACGGTAATCGCTTGACCTTAAGCCTGTTCCGGCCGCGTCATCTCGATCGGCACGATCCACCGGTCGAACTGTTCCTCGCTGACGAAGCCGGACTGCAGCGCCGCCTGGCGCAGGGTCGTGCCGTCGTGCTGCGCGGTCTTGGCGATCTGCGCGGCGCGATCATACCCGATATGCGGGGCCAGGGCGGTCACCAGCATCAGCGACTGCTCCATCAGCTCGCCGATGCGCTTGCGGTTCGGCTCGATGCCCTGGGCGCAATGCTCGTCGAAGGAGCGCATGCCGTCGGCCAGCAGGCGCGCGCTCTGCAGGAAATTGTGGGCGATCATCGGCTTGAACACGTTCAGCTCGAAGTTGCCCTGCGAGCCGCCGACGGTGATGGCGACGTCGTTGCCGAACACCTGGCAGCACAGCATCGTCATTGCCTCGCACTGGGTCGGATTGACCTTGCCCGGCATGATCGAGCTGCCCGGCTCGTTCTCGGGAATGGTGATCTCGCCCAGGCCGGAGCGCGGGCCGGACGCCATCCAGCGCACGTCGTTGGCGATCTTCATGAGGGCCGTGGCGAGGGTCTTGAAGGCGCCGTGCGCCAGCACCATCGCGTCGTGGCCGGCCAGGGCCATGAACTTGTTCGGCGCGCTCTTGAATTGCAGACCAGTACGCGAGGAAATCTCGGCAGCGATGCGCGGCGCGAATTCCGGATGCGCGTTCAGGCCCGTGCCGACCGCGGTGCCGCCGGCCGCCAGCTGCAGCAGGCCGGGCAGGGCGGCCTTGATCGCCTGCTCGGCGAATTCGAGCTGGGCGACGTAGCCGGAGAATTCCTGGCCCAGGGTCAGCGGGGTCGCGTCCTGCAGGTGGGTGCGGCCGATCTTGACGATGCCGGCGAAGTCGCGCGACTTCACCTCCAGCGTGCCGCGTAGCCTGGCCAGCGCCGGCAGCAGGTCCTTGGCGACGGCGGTGGCGGCCGCCACATGCATCGCGGTCGGGAACATGTCGTTCGAGGACTGGCCCATGTTCACGTGGTCGTTCGGGTGCAGCAGGCGCGCCTCGCCGCGCTCGCCGCCCATCAGCTCGGAACCGCGGTTGGCCAGCACCTCGTTCATGTTCATATTGCTCTGGGTGCCGGAGCCGGTCTGCCAGACCGACAGCGGGAACTCGCCCGCATGGCGTCCCTCGAGCACCTCGTCGGCGGCGCGCATGATGGCGTCGGCCTTGTCCTGGGGAAGTTTGCCGAGCGAACGGTTGACGGCGGCGGCGGCACGCTTGACCTGGGCCAGCGCGGCGACCAGTTCCGGCGCCATCTTCTCGCTCGAAATGTGGAAGTGATGCAGCGAGCGCTGGGTTTGCGCGCCCCACAGCTGGCCGGCCGGCACGTCGATCGGGCCGAAGCTGTCCTTCTCGATCCTGTTTTCCATAGACTCGTCCTGACTTTTTGTTAGTTGGGAGGTATCGCTAAAGAGTGTACCGCAATGGCCGTTAAAGACGTTGAGGCTCCAAATCCGTCATCCTATGCTCCGCTGCTCCCGCCATTTCCTGTCCATCCTTGCCCTTTCCAGTGTGTTCGGCGCCGCCAGTGCCGCCGAACTGGGCGAGGCGCGGGTGTCTTCCCACATCGGGCAGCCGCTGGTGGCCGACATCGAGCTGACGATGATCGACGATCCCTCGGCGGCCGTGGGGGTGCGCATCGCCAGTCCCGAGGTCTACAGCGGCGCCGGCATCGCGATGCCGCCGGTGCTGGCCAGCGTGACCCTGTCGGTGATGCGGCGCGATGGCCGCCAGTTCCTGCACGTGACCTCGCTGCGGCCGGTCGACGGCGAACACCTGCACCTCTACCTGGAACTGCAGGACAAGGGCCAGCGTGCGGTGCGCCTGGCCACGCTGTGGCTGACGCCCGATCCGAATCCGGCGCCGCCTCCGGTGTCGGCACCGGTGCGCGCCGAACCGGCACCCATTCCGGCGCCCCCGGCCGTGGCCGTGCCGGCGCCCCGTCCACCTGCCGCGCGCAAACTTGAAGAAGAGGGCGCGAAGCGTCTGCAGCCGGCTCCCGCCAGGGCGCGGCCGCCTGCCAGGGCGCCAGCCGGGGCCGTCCGCGAGGCACCGAAAGGGGACGCCCAGGCGCTGCCCATCCATGCACCGCCGGCCGCGCCGGCCGCCTGCGCGCAACAGGCTGAGCAGGCCAGGGTCTGCGCCGCGCTCGACGCCAGGAATGCCGCGCTCAAGACGCAGATCGGCACGCTGGAAGGGAAGGTGAAAGCGCTGCAGTCCACACTGGGTGTGCCGGCGCCTGCCGCTCCGGCGCCAGCGCCAGCGCCTGCTGCCACGCCCGCTCCCGCTGCCACGCCCGCGCCCGCCCGCGAGGCGGCCCACGAACCGGCTGGACCCAAGCCCATCCATGCGATCAAGCCGCTGGTGCCGCGCAAGCCAAAGGCGCCGGCGCCCGAACCGGAGGCCGGCCTGCCCTGGGGCTGGATCGGCGGCGGGACAGGCCTGCTGCTGGCGCTGGCCGGCGCTTTCCTGCTGCTGCGCCGCCGCGCCAGGACCGTGCGCAACGTCGACATTCCGGCCGGCCCACGCCTGGTCGACCGGCTGCGCGGGAGCTTTACGCCGCGTGCGAAATCCGCCTCGAAAGCGGTCGAACCGAGCCTCGAATAGTTGCGCACAAACATGTCTACACAAGATTAAAATTTGCGTTATACTGACTCGCATGTGATCGTTATGACCACAAAACGGCTCAGGATCCGGCGCAGCCACCACCGATAGCGTGGCGCGGAAACCGGATGATCGTTGAAGAAACGCCTGTACCCGGAAGCGGTTTGCCAGCCTACAGTGGCGGCGGACGCCGGAAGCAACCGGCAAGAGGCGACGCCAGGGGATGCCTGGTGATCGCTCTCCCCCATTCCCGAAACCCGCACGGAGCTTCCGTAGCGGGTTTTTTCTTGCCTGCGCGCACTGCCGAGCAAGGCGAACGGCCGGGTTCGCCCGCTTCGCTTACGATGTCAAGATTGGCAAGGAGAGATCATCCATGAACGACATGCCCCCGGACCACGCGCTGCGTGGCGATGTGTTTTCCGAAACCTGCCCTTCGCGCGAAGTGCTCAAGCACGTCACCAGCCGCTGGGGTGCCCTGTTGCTGGTCGCGCTGGGGGACGGCGCCCAGCGTTTCAGCGCACTGCGCCGCAAGGTCGGCGGCATCAGCGAAAAGATGCTGTCCCAGACCCTGGCCTGGCTGGAGCAGGACGGCTTCGTGCAGCGCATCGCCGATCCGGTGATGCCGCGGGTCGAGTACCGGCTGACGCCGCTGGGGGAGGAGATCAGCCGCAAGCTGGGCGACCTGCTGGAATGGATAGAACTGAACCTGGCGGGGATCCTGGCTGCACAGGGCAGGCCGCACGTCGGTTAGAATACTTCCCGTAGGACGACCTACCCCATATCGGGAACACATGCGGGACGGCCCGGCGCTTTCTGGAGGCGTTGCCATGGCCTGGGTTCTGCTGCTTGTTGCCGGTCTGTTCGAAGTCGTGTGGGCTTGTTCGATGAAGCTCTCGAACGGCTTCACCCATCTCGCGTATTCCCTCATTACCGTCGTCGCGATGCTGGCGAGTTTCGCCTTGCTGTCGCTGGCGATGCGTTCCCTGCCTTTAGGCACGGCCTATACCATCTGGACCGGCATCGGGGCGGTCGGCGCTTTTATTGTCGGCATTATGTTCCTGGGCGAGCAGCTCAGCCCGGTCCGCCTGGGCGCGGCCGTGCTGATCGTCGGCGGGCTGGTGTTGATGAAGCTTTCTGCCCACTGATCAGGCATTCACGGAATGCAGCCAACAAAAAAGGTTCTACGCGTTTGCTGGGGGAAGTTGGGATTGACGATCTGAGCAGATAGTGGTGGCGGTGGTTTGGAGTTGGTAGATTGATAGTCGC
>NZ_JBDGIN010000025.1:0-58548 GCF_057657395.1 Telluria sp. Soil_C_11
TACCAACTCCAAACCACCGCCACCACTATCTGCTCAGATCGTCAATCCCAACTTCCCCCAGCAACCGCGTAGAACCTTTTTTTGCCGGTACGGCGACAATTTCCGGCCGCGGACAATTTTTGCCATACGCCGGTGACAAAAATTGTCATGCGGAAAGAATAAAGCTGACAAAAAATGGCGTTGGCATGGGCTTTTGATGTCTCCACGATAACGATTCCGCATGGAAACGAGCTGGCACGGCGGTTGCATACAGTAAGGGCAGAAACAAAGCAGCACCCGGACATGCAGTACCCCTTTCAACGCCGTACCAAAAACTGGAGAGATACCATGAAAGCACCGAAAATGATCAAGAAGGCCCAGGCCGGTTTCACCCTGATCGAACTGATGATCGTCGTCGCGATCATCGGTATCCTGGCCGCCGTCGCCATCCCGCAGTACACCAACTACATGTCGCGCACCAAGGCCGCTGCCGCCATCGCCGAACTGGCTTCGGTGAAGACCGCCATCGCCGCCTGCTTCCAGGAAAAGAACAGCCTGACCGGTTGCTCGGCAGGTTCGGAAGGCATCCCGACCCCGGCCGTCACCAAGAACATCACCGAAGTGACCTCGATCACCGACGGCATCATCACCGTCACCACCGGCGCGACCGCCTCCGACGGCACCGCCCTGACCATCGTCGACACCCCGACCATGCCGGAAGGCGCCGCCAACATGCTGTGGACCAACTCCGGTACCACCTGCGACGCGACCCGCGGCTTCAAGGAAGGTGCAGGCGACTGCCAGCCGGCCGCCCAGTAATCGCTGAGCTCGCTGAGCTGAACGGCGCTGCCGATGAGGCGGCGCCCCGAAACTACCCCAACTCGTTGGGGTATTTTTTTATCAGGACATTGCTGGATTCGGAGGAAATCGTGAAGACAATGCAGAGAGCACGGCCCCGCGAGCAGGGCTTCACGCTGATTGAATTGATGATCGTCGTCGCGATCATCGGCATCCTCGCAGCGGTCGCGATTCCCCAGTATTCGGACTACGTCTCGCGTACCAGGGCGGCCGGCGCCGCGGCGGAACTGTCCGGCGTACGCAACGCGATCGCGATGTGCCGCCAGGAACTGGGAACGGCCACTGGCTGCGACGCCGGCGCCTACGGCATCCCGACGCCCTCCCTGAGCGCGAACATCGTCAGCGTCGAGTCGATCACCGACGGCGTCATTAGCGTGACCACCGGCGCCACCGCCAACGATGGCAGCCATCTGACGATCATCGACACGCCCAGCATCGCCGACGGGTCGGCAGGCATGTCCTGGGTGAACAGCGGCACCACCTGCGATGCGACCCGCGGCTTCAAGCCCGGCATCGGCGACTGCCCCTGATCTGCACAACCTGCGGCTTCGTCAGACGATGTTCTGGCGATCCGCCAGCAGGACCTCGTAGGTCAGGTTTTGCAGCATGGTGTAGTGGACCGGATCGAGGTCCAGGAATTCGACACCGTAAGCAAAGAATTCCGCCCCATCCGCGTCGCGGCGCAGCGCGTTGACGTTGCGTACCGCGGCCCGCGTCCTCACCTGCACGTCCTCGTCGCCCAGCGGCGACGGCAGGCCGAACTCCACCATGATCTCGCCGCCGCCCTCCGGCAGGCTGCCCTGCGACTCGATGCGCGCGCCGCTGACGCTGATGTTGGCGAGCGTGCAGCCGACCCCGGGGGCATTCCCCCGTTCCGGCAAGACCTGGGCCGGGATATCGACCTTGACCCGCATCGCCGTGCGCAGGCTGGTGCCCTGGATCGCATCGGGGAAGGACAGGTGGACGTAGAGCAGGGGACGGTCGAACACCCGCTGCACCGTGCAGGCGAAAGAGCACACGTTCACGCCGGAGAAGACGCGGATCGTGATCCGCTCGCCTTCGACCAGGCCGACCGGGATGCCGTTTTCCAGCGGCACCTTGACGATCAGGTATTCATCCTTGACGTAGCCGATCAGCGTCGAAAAATACTGCATCGGCTTGATGCGCCGGTAAGTGATGAACTGGAGCCGTACACCGACCTGCAGGTTCATCGACTCGAATGTGAATTCCTTTGGCGCGAGTTCCCGTTCTGTCTGGCTGCTGTTCATCGTCAAATTCTGTGTTTCCGTAAGTCATGGATCATAGCATCTGTATAACTTATCTCCAAAAATTGACGAAAAAAATGCCCGCACGGAGCGGGCATTGTGTGGCGCGGATGCGATTCAGGGCTTGATGTGCTGGTCGAGCCAGCCGATGACGGTGTGGTGCCACAGGACCGAGTTGGCCGGCTTCAGCACCCAGTGGTTCTCGTCCGGGAACACCAGCAGCTTGCTTTCGATGCCGCGGCGTTGCAGGGCGGTAAAGGTCGACAGGCCCTGGGTGGTCGGGATGCGGAAGTCCTTGTCGCCTTGTACCACCAGCATCGGGGTCTTCCACTTGTTCACGTGCAGGACCGGGTTGAAGCGCTCGTGCTTTTCCGGCACCGAGAAATACGGGCCGCCGTTTTCCCAGTCGGTGAACCACTGTTCCTCGGTCGAGTAGGCCATGCCGCGGGTGTCGAACACGCCGTCGTGGTTGACGATGCACTTGAAGCCGTCCGGCCAGTTACCCTCGATCCAGTTCATCATGTAGCCGCCGTAGGACGCGCCCAGCGCGCACGCCTTCGAGCGGTCCAGCCAGGGGTACTTGGCGACGGCCGCCGCCAGGCCCTTTTTCAGGTCCTCGAGCGGCTTGCCGCCCCAGTCGCCGCTGATGGCATCGGTGAACTTCTGGCCGTAGCCGGTGGAGCCGTGGAAGTCGATGAACACGGTGGCGTAGCCGGCGCCCGCATACACCTGCGGATTCCAGCGGTAGCTCCAGCCGTTGCCGAAGCTGCCCTGCGGGCCGCCGTGCACCAGGAAGGCGATCGGGTATTTCTTGCCCGGTTCATAGTTCCAAGGCTTCATCACGTGGCCATAGACGGTGTCGCCGTTCGCGCCCTTGAACGAGAACTGCTCGTACTCGCCCCAGCGCACGTCGCCCAGCTTGTCGGTGTTCACGT
The DNA here is from genome assembly GCF_057657395.1 of Telluria sp. Soil_C_11. Classification (NCBI taxonomy): domain Bacteria; kingdom Pseudomonadati; phylum Pseudomonadota; class Betaproteobacteria; order Burkholderiales; family Oxalobacteraceae; genus Telluria; species Telluria sp. Soil_C_11. The sequence goes on from NZ_JBDGIN010000025.1 coordinate 3,038, forward strand.
CGGTCAGCCGGACCGGATTGCCGGTGCCGAGCTTCATCGCATACAACTGCGCGCCGGACGCCAGGCTGGCCTGGGTGAAGGCGACGGTGTCGCCGCGCACGTCGAAGCCGCCGATCGAGCCCTTGTTCGTCAACGGCGTCACCTTGCCGCTGGAAGCGTCGATCGAGAACAGCTTGTGCTGGCCGATGTCTTCGGCGTCCACGACCAGCGCCTTGCCGTCGCGGGTCCACTGCAGGCTGCCCGGCGAGCGGTCCCAGCTCTCGGCGATGTTGCGCTTCTTGCCAGTGGCCAGGTCGAGCAGCACGATGTGGTAGCGGTCGGCTTCGAAGCCCGGACGCGTCATCGACAGGTAGGCCAGGGTGCGGCCGTCCGGCGAGAACACGCCCTTGGTGTCCCAGGCTTTATTGTCCGCGGTCAGATTCTTCGGTTGTCCGCCGCTGGCCGGCACGGCGTACAGGTCGAAGTTGGTCGACCAGGCTTCGGTCTTGCCGGCGATGCGCACCGAGAACACGACGGTCTTGCCGTCCGGGCTGAACTGGAATTCCTCGCGGTCGCCGAAGGGTTTCGAGGGCACGTCGCCGTCCAGCGAGCCGGACAGGCTGACCGGCGCGCCGCTCACGCGGCCGTTGGCGTCGAGCGGCGCCGAGTACAGCACGGCGTTGCGGCCGTCGGCCCAGGTATCCCAGTGGCGCACGAACAGGCGGTCGTAGACCTGGCCGGTGGCCTTGTCCTTTTCCTTCGCCTCGGCCTTGGCCTTGGTGCAGGCGAGGTCCGGGCAATCGCGGAACACCGACAGGCTGATCGCGATGCGGTCACCGGTAGGCGAGACGCGGTAGGCGTCGACGTCGATCGGCAGGTCGCTCACCTTGACCGGATCGCCGCCGTCCGGCGACACGCGCCAGACTTGGGACGAACCCGAGCGGGCGGACAGGAAATAGATGGCGTCGCCAGCGGCCGACCATTCCGGATCGGTGCTGCTGGCGGCATCCGAGGTCAGGCGCTGCGGCTTCGGGTTGGCGGCGCGCAGGTCGACCAGCCAGAGATCGGTATGGCCCTTGTTCTTCGCCATGTCGGTGTTGCGCACCGTATAGACGACACGGGTGCCGTCGGGCGACACCGCCGGCGTGCCGACGCGCTCCATCGATACCAGGTCTTCGACCGTGAAACCGCGCCCGGTGGTGGCGGCCGCGGCTGCTGCTGCCGTCGGCGCCATGGTGACGGCGCTCGTGGCGAAGGTCGCGGCAACGGTGGCTGCCAGCGCTAGCATGCGTACTTTCATCCTGTCCTCGTGCTTTGTAGTGCAAATGAAAGACAGCAATTTAACACGGGGAAAGGCTGCTGGGTTGTCGGGAGATTTTCTGTCGGAAAACTTTACAGAACAATCGTTCCTTGAAAAGTGTAAATATATAAGTTTATGAAAATCATGAAAATTTTCTTCTTGGCATGACAATTGCTTATTTTTATTTGTCCAAAACTTTTATATAAAAATATCATGAACAAATTTGCACGTATTGCCTTCGTTGCTGCTGCTTTGCTCGGCTCGCAGTCCCAGGCGCTGGCTGGGGTGATCAACTTCGAGGATAACGGCAACAACGTTTACTGGGTGCCAACTGTCAGCTCCGGTGGCTTTGTCGCCACTGAAAACACGAGCGAATGGGGCATGTCTCCCCTTGGCACCAATTTCGCCGTCGATGGGTCGGGCCCGACCAATGGCACGATCCACCTCGACAGCTGGACGAACGGCGGTTCGAACAGCGTCTGGACTCTGAGCAAGCAGGGCGGCGGCGTGTTCAGCCTGCAAGGCTTCGATTTCGCCAACGGTTATATGTATGCCATGTACGATACGGTGTCGTCGCTTACCCTGACCGGCATCAAGGCCGACAACAGCACCGTTACCCAGACCTTCGCGATCAGCCAGCGTGAATTCCAGACGCTGGCGGTGTCCTCCAGCTTCACCAACCTGACCAGCGTTCGCTTCGACGCTTTCGGTGCAAACAACCGTGCGGCTTACGACAATATCGTCGTGGACCAGCCGAGCAAGGTGCCGGAGCCGGCAAGCCTGGCCCTGCTGGGTCTGGGTCTGGCCGGTGTCGCCGCTGCCCGCCGCAAGGCCGCGAAATAAGCAGCGCCTGCCTGATGAACGAAGCCCGCGAACATGCGGGCTTTTTTTCGGGGCCGGTCTCAGATCGCAGCCGTCCAATCTCCCGACTTGCCCCCATGCTTCTCCAGCACCCGCACATTGGTCATGACCATGCCGCGGTCCGCCGCCTTGCACATGTCATATATAGTGAGCAAGCCGACCTGCACGGCGGCCAGCGCCTCCATCTCGACCCCGGTCTTGCCGACCGTCTCGACCTGCGCCCGGCAGTGCACGGAATTCGCCCCCGCATCGACCTCGAAATCGACGGCAACCCGGGTGATCGGCAAGGGGTGACACAAGGGCACCAGGTCGCTGGTCCGTTTCGCCCCCATGATCGCCGCGATGCGCGCAATCCCCAGCACATCGCCCTTCTTGGCCGAACCGGACTGGATCAGCGCCAGGGTTTCCGGCTTCATGCGGATGGTGCCGGCGGCGACGGCGATGCGGTGGGTGTCCTGCTTGGCGCCGACGTCGACCATGTGGGCCTGGCCGGTGGCGTCGAAGTGGGTCAGCGGCGAATCCTGGGAACTCATTGTTGTAATCGTATCTTAAGAGAAAGTTAAGCGGCCGGCAGCCCGGCCGTGACAAGGCTGCGGAAGCGGGTATGATAGCACCGTGAAATCGACCCCGAATCCAGCGATGTTGCAGCTTTCACCACCCGGAAACCGCCGACGCCACTGGCGCTCCCTGATCACGGCCGCGTCCCTTGCCGCGTCCGCCACCTTCGCATTGGCGGCGCCGACCGTGCCGGTCCTGCACGCGCCCACGGACAGCAGCCTGCCCACGCTCGGCGATGCCGCGCGCGCCGACCTGTCTCCCGTCATCGAGCGCAAGCTCGGCGAGGAGATCATGAACGACATCCGGCGCGACCGCGACTACCTCGATGACGACGCCATCGTCGAATACCTGAACAATTTCGGCGAGAACCTGGTTTCCTTCGCGCCGGGCGCGCGCGGCGAGACGAATGCCGATTTCTTCTTCTTCGCCGTGCGCGATCCGATGATCAACGCGTTCGCGCTGCCGGGCGGCTTCATCGGCGTGCATTCGCAGCTCTTGATCGCGGCGCAGAACGAGTCCGAGCTGGCCTCGGTGCTCTCGCACGAGATCGGCCACGTGCAGCAGCGCCACATCGCGCGCATGCTGGGGCAGCAGAAGCAGGATGCGCTGCTGCCGCTGGCGGCGCTGATCCTGGCGGCCCTGGTCGGCAAGGCCGGCGGCGGCGCCGATGCCGCGATGGGCGTGATGATGGGCGGGCAGGGCCTGGCCATCCAGCGCCAGCTGAATTTCAGCCGCGACGCCGAGCGCGAGGCCGACCGCGTGGGGTTCCAGACCATGCGCGCGGCCGGTTACGACACGTCCGGCATGGTGTCCTTCTTCAAGCGCCTGCAGGGCACGACCCGCCTGTATGGCGAAGCGCCGGCCTGGCTGTCCAGCCACCCGCTCACCGGCGAGCGCATCGCCGACATCCAGTCGCGCATCCGCGAGGCGCCCAAGCTCGGCCGCATCCGTCCGGACGCGATCGACTTCCACCTGGTGCGCGCGCGCGCCCGCGTGCTGCAGGACGAGAGCGCGAAAGGACGCGAGGATACCAGGGCGGCCTTCGAAACCCAGCTGAAACAGGACAACACCCAGCAGCAGACCGCCGCCATGTACGGCCTGTCCTTCCTCGCCCTCCGGCAGGGCGACCTGAAGGCGGCGCAGGGCTGGCTCGACAAGGCGAAGGCATCGATGAAGCCGCGTCCGGGCGTGCTGTCGGCCGAGCGCACCGGGCCGGACGGCGCGGCCATGTTCGCCAGCCTCGGCGTCGAGATCAAGCTGGCCCCGGGGCAGCCGCCGGAAGTGCTGGCCCAGGCGGTGCAGGAAGCCGAGCAGTCTCACCAGAAATTCCCGCTGTCGCGGATGCTGGCGCGCCAGTATGCCGACGCGATGATCGCCTCCGGCAAGCTCGAGCAGGCGGCGTCCTTCCTGCGCGACCAGGTCCAGCAGTACCGCGAAGAGCCCAAGCTCTACGACCAGCTGGCCAAGACCTATGCGGCCCAGGGCAAGATCGCGCTGCAGCACATGGCGCTGGCCGAGTCCTATGTCCTGAGCGGCGCGGTGCCGGCCGCGGTCGACCAGCTGAACATGGCGCGCAAGGCCCAGGACGTGTCCTTCTACGACCAGGCCGTGATCGACGCCCGCGAGCGCGAGCTGCAGCAGCGCCAGAAAGACGAGAAGCAGGACAAGAAGGACAAGGACAAATGGGCGGCCGGGCCGGATGGCGGGCCGAAGCTCAGGATCGAGACCAGCAGCGAGACCGTGCCGGCGTCGGGATTCGGCACGGGCCCGGCCTTCGGCCCCGGCGCCGTGCCCGGCAGCGCAAGAGGGACGTCGGGCGCGCCGATCGGCCGCGATCCCGGCCGGCTTACCGATCCTTTGCCATTGCGCAACCAGTGAAAGAATCTTTCATCTGGCTGCCAAAAATGAAAGATTATTTCTGAGCGACCAATAAATCCGGCCGCTGCACGAAACCGAAGCGCCGCGGCGCTTCCTCCGCTCCCAGCCGTTCCACCTCGATGACCCGGCCCTGCCAGCGCAGGGCCAGCCGGCCCGAGCTGCCTTCCAGCCAGGCCAGCAAGCCTTCGTCCACGACCGGCTTGCCGTCCAGTTCCATCGCCTGCAGCAGCTGGGCGACGTCGCGGTCGTCGAGCTGGGCCAGCTTGTCTCCGGCGCGCACGACGATGCTGCCGCTTTCCATCATGAATATCTCTTCCTGCGCCGGCATCGGCTCACCCGTGTGCAGGACCAGGCCCTGGGCCGGATCGGTGCGGGCGATGAAGGGCGTGGCTTCCAGGTTCACGTAGACCCGTTGCGGGCCGTTCTGGAAATACCAGCAGCCGCGCTCATCGACCTGGTAGTTGCGGTTGATGAAGCCGACCAGGGCGGCGTTGCCCAGTTTGTCGCCGGGCGCCTGGGCGCGCTGGGCCGTCTCGTCGCGCATGCGCCAGGTGCCGCGCGCATCGAGTGCCAGCCAGCCATAGCAGTGCGGCACGTTCGGCCACTTGGCCATTGCCTGTCTTACGATGTCGTCCATGCGTTCAAGCTTGGCATAGTCGGGACGCCGCCGGCGCGCGCGTGCGGTGTCCCCGTACTTCGTCGAAAAAGTGGAGGATGCGATGCGGCAGCCAGTCGATGCGTCCGGGGAAGGGGCCGACCGGGAAGCCGACGTGGCCGCCGGTGGCCGGATACTCCAGCGTGACCGATGCCGCGGCCGCCTGCGGCAGGTGGCGGCCCGGTAAAAACGGATCGTTGCGGGCGTTCAGCACCAGGGTCGGCACCGTGATGTCGTGCAGTACGTGTTTGGCGCTGGCGCGGTGCCAGTAGTCGTCGGTGTCGCGGTAGCCGTGCAGCGGCGCGGTGACGACGTTGTCGAAGCTGTACAGGTCCCTGGAGGCGAGCAGGGCGGCGCGGTCGAACAGGCCGGGAAAGCGTTCCAGCTTGGCCAGGGCCTTGGGCTTCAGCGTGTCCAGGAACATGCGCGTGTACAGGCGGTTGAAGCCGCTCGACAGGGCCGCGCCGCCGGCCGCCAGGTCGAGCGGGGCCGAGACGCTGACGGCCGCATCGACGATCTCGGCGCCGTGCTGCTGCTCGCCCAGCCAGCGCAGCAGGGCATTGCCGCCCAGCGAGACGCCGGCCACGTAGAAGGGGCCGGACATGCGCGGGCGCAGGCGGCGGATGATCCAGTCCAGCTCCTCGGCGTCGCCCGAGTGATAGAAGCGCGGCGCCAGGTTGGCTTCGCCCGAGCAGCCGCGGAAATGCGGGATCGCGCCATGCCAGCCGCGCGCCGCAACTAGCGCCATCAGGCTGCGCGCGTAATGGCTGTCCGACGAGCCTTCCAGGCCGTGGAACAGCACCACGCATGGCGCGCCGGGCCGGCCGTCGACGACATCGACGTCGATGAAATCCTGGCCGCAGGGCGTGTCCCAGCGCTCACGCCGGAAGGCGACCTCGGGCTTCCTGGCGCAGACGGCCGGATAGATCGTCTGCAGGTCGCCGCCGGGCAGCCAGAGCGGCGCGCGGTAGCCGGGCATGCCGGCGAACAGGTCGCTGCACTCGGCGCAGTAGCGGCTCATGGCCCGGCTGGCGCTGTAGGGATCAGTGGTGGGACAGGACGGTGCCCGGCTTCAGCTGGTACTGGGTGCCGCAGTACGGGCACTTGGCGTGGCCGTGGTGATCGAAATCCAGGAAGACGCGCGGGTGGGACGACCACAGCGGCATCGCCGGGTTCGGGCAGTAGGCCGGCAGGTCCTTGGCTTCCAGTTCCACCACAGGAATGGTCTTCTCGTTCATTTTTTGACTTCTCCGTCATTGCGAATTATTCGAAGCTGCGATTTTAACGGATTCGCACTGGTTGCCGGAATGGTCCGGTAGAATAGCGGGCCGAATACTGCCGTGTAGATGTTCTCCTTTCGATGTCCCATCGTCATCCCCCCGCTCTACCTCTGCCGTGCGCTCAATGTTGCAGGAAAGCGACATGAACCGGCCGCACCCCGACCCGCAGGCACAGGCACAGGCACAGGCACAGGCACAGGCCCAGGCCGACGCCGAGCGGCAAGCGGATGCGCGCGGCTGGCGCGAAGGTCTCCAGACCGGTTTCCCGACCCTGTTCGGCATCGCCGCCTGGGGCCTGGTGGTCGGGGTCGCGATGGTCAAGAGCGGCCTCACCGTGCCCCAGTCCGTCGGCATGACCCTGCTGGTGTTCGCCGGTTCCGCCCAGCTCGCCTCGCTGCCGCTGATCGCCGCCGCCGCCCCGGTCTGGGTGATCTTCCTGACCGCGCTGGTGGTCAACCTGCGCTTCGTGATCTTTTCCGCCCTGCTGGGACCGCATTTCTCGCGCCTGCCCGTGTGGAAGCGCTTCTACCTCGGCTATATCTCCGGCGACGTCTCGATCGCCCTGTTCCTGCAGCGTTACCCGGAGTCCAAACCCGAGCCCGGCAAACTGGGCTTCCTGAAGGGCCTGATGTATCCGAACTGGATCGCCTGGCAGGTCGGCTCGCTGATCGGCATCTTCCTCGGCAGCGCGGTGCCGACCGAATGGCAGCTCGGCTTTGCCGGCACGCTGGCCATCTTGTGCATCACGGTGCCCCTGATTATCAATAGCGCGGCCCTGTGCGGCGTGCTGGTGGCCGGCGTGACGGCGGTGCTGGCGCATGGCTTGCCGTATAAATTGGGACTGCTGGCGGCGGTGCTGGCCGGCATGTTCACCGCGATGGTGTACGAGGAGACGATGGAAAAACGCAAGGCCCCCCATGGCTGACTGGGAAATCTGGGTCGTGATCCTGGTGCTGTGCGTGGCCACGGCCTGTACCCGCAGCGCGTTCTGGCTGGTCGGCCACAAGATCACGATCCCGCCGCGGGTCCAGGAAATCCTGCGCTATGCGCCGGCCTGCGCGCTGGCGGCGATCGTCGTCCCCGACATGGTGCTGGGGCCGCAGGGCGAGGTGCAGCTGGCGCTGGCGAACCCGAAGCTGCTGGCCGGCCTGGCCGCGCTCGGCTTCTACCTGTGGCGCCGCGCGATGCTGCAGACCATCGTGTTTGGCATGCTGGTGCTGACACTGTTGCGTGTGTTTCATGTTTTCGGCAACATCGGCTAAGGTAAAATAACGTTTTTTCCACTATTTCTTCCGGATCCACGCTGACATGGCTGTCCTCAATTTCACCCGCTTGCAAGACCTGATCGACCAGGGCGCGCTGAAAGGCAAACGCGTCTTCATCCGCGCCGACCTCAACGTTCCCCAGGACGACGCCGGTAACATCACCGAAGACACCCGCGTGCGCGCCTCGGTGCCCGCGATCCGCGACGCCCTGCAGGCAGGCGCGGCCGTGATGGTGACTTCCCACCTCGGCCGCCCGACCGAGGGCGAATTCAAGCCGGAAGACAGCCTGGCGCCGGTCGCCAAGCGCCTGTCCGAGCTGCTGGGCCAGCCGGTCGAGCTGAAGCAGAACTGGGTGGACGGCGTGGACGTCGCGCCGGGCCAGGTCGTGCTGCTGGAAAACTGCCGCGTCAACAAGGGCGAAAAGAAAAACGACGATGCCCTGGCCCAGAAGATGGCCAGGCTGTGCGACGTCTATGTCAACGACGCCTTCGGCACCGCGCACCGCGCCGAAGCGACCACCCACGGCATCGCGAAATTCGCGCCCGTGGTCGCCGCCGGCCCGCTGCTGGCCGCCGAACTGGATGCGCTCGGTAAAGCGCTGCACGCGCCGCAGCGTCCGCTGCTGGCCATCGTCGCCGGCTCGAAGGTGTCGAGCAAGCTGACCATCCTGCAGAGCCTGGCCGACAAGGTCGACAACCTGATCGTCGGCGGCGGCATCGCCAACACCTTCATGAAGGCCGTCGGCCTGAACGTCGGCAAATCGCTGATGGAAGCCGAGCTGGTGAATGAAGCCAGGATCATCATCGACAAGATGGCCGCGCGCGGCGCGACCGTGCCGATCCCGGTGGACGTGGTGTGCGCGAAAGAGTTCTCGCCGACCGCCGCCGCCACCGTCAAGGACGTCAAGGATGTGGCTGACGACGACATGATCCTGGACATCGGCCCGAAAACGGCCGCTGCCCTGGCCCAGCAGATCGCCCAGGCCGGCACCATCGTCTGGAACGGCCCGGTCGGCGTGTTCGAGTTCGACCAGTTCGCCGAAGGCACCAAGACCCTGGCCACCGCCATCGCGCAGTCGAAGGGCTTTTCGATCGCCGGCGGCGGCGACACCCTGGCTGCCATCGCAAAATACAATATTGCCGACCAGATCGGCTATATCTCGACCGGCGGCGGCGCCTTCCTCGAGTTCCTCGAAGGGAAAACGCTGCCGGCGGTGGAGATCCTGCTGCAACGCAGCGCCAAGTAGAAGCTGAGAGTGAGACCCTAGCGCAGCCCAGGCTGCGCTTTTAATTGAAGGATAACCATGTACCGTGGCACCAAGATCGTAGCAACCATCGGCCCTGCGTCGACCGATTTCGACATTCTCGTCAAGATGATTCGCGCTGGCGTCGACGTCGTACGCCTGAATTTCTCGCATGGCCGGGCGCAGGACCATATCGATCGCGCTGCCCTGGTACGCCGCGCCGCCGCCGAGTGCGGCCGCGAAGTGGCGATCATGGCCGACATGCAGGGTCCGAAGATCCGCGTCGGTAAATTCGAAGAAGGCAAGATCTTCCTGAACAACGGCGATCCCTTCATCCTGGATGCCAAATGGGGCGAGAACGGCGAGCTGGGCAACCAGGAACGCGTCGGCCTCGACTACAAGGCCCTGCCGCGCGACGTCAAGCCGGGCGACAAGCTGCTGCTGAACGACGGCCTGATCGTGCTGGTCGTCGACAAGGTGGTCGGCAACGAGATCTACACCACGACCAAGGTCGGCGGCGAACTGTCGAACAACAAGGGCATCAACCGCCAGGGCGGCGGCCTGACCGCGCCGGCCCTGACCTCGAAGGACATGGAAGACATCAAGACCGCGATGAGCTTCCAGGCCGACTACCTGGCGATTTCCTTCCCGAAGAGCGCCACCGACATGGAAATGGCGCGCCAGTTGGCCAACATCGCCGGCGAGCCGTTCGGCCACAAGCCGATGATGATCGCGAAGATCGAGCGCGCCGAAGCGATTCCGGTGCTGCAGGAAATCCTCGACGCCTCGGACGGCATCATGGTCGCCCGCGGCGACCTGGCGGTCGAAGTCGGCAACGCGGCCGTGCCGGCGCTGCAGAAGCGCATGATCCGCATGGCGCGCGAATCGAACAAGCTGGCGATCACCGCGACCCAGATGATGGAGTCGATGATCGTCAACGCCGTGCCGACCCGCGCCGAAGTGTCGGACGTGGCCAACGCCGTGCTGGACGGCACCGACGCCGTGATGACGTCGGCCGAGACCGCATCGGGCAAGTACCCGATCGAGACCGTCGAGATGATGTCGGCGATCTGCGTCGAAGCCGAGCAGTCCGAGTACAACAAGCTGGAAGCCGACTTCCTGAACGTGCAGTTCACCCGCATCGACCAGTCGATCGCCTACGGCACCCTGTTCACCGCCCACCACCTGCGCGTGAAGGCGATCGTGGCGCTGACCGAATCGGGCTCGACCGCGCTGTGGATGAGCCGTCACTCGATCGACACCCCGATCTTCGCATTGACCCCGTCGCAGACCACGCAGCGCAAGGCTTCGCTGTACCGCAACGTGCGCGCCTTCCACCTGATGCAGGAAGGCGGCAGCCATGCCGTGCTGCGTAAAGCCGAGGAACTCCTCATGCGCGAAGGCGTCGTACGCAAGGGCGACCTGATCGTCGTGACCTGGGGTTCGCCGATGGGACAGGCCGGCGGCACCAACGCGCTCAAGATCGTGCGTGTTGGCGATGCCGAGAATTTTTTGAAGGAATCCTCGTAACACCGTCGCTCACGCGCTAAACCGTCGTTCCCGCGAAGGCGGGAACCCAAGTTCGATGCGCTGACGATACGCGAGCAAACTTGGGCCTCCGCCTTCGCGGGGGCGACGGTAGTAATTCGCGGGGGCGACGACGGGAGGGTTCCACACAGGTTTTTTAATTGTATGGAGCAAAACCATGGCACTCGTATCAATGCGTCAACTGCTGGACCACGCCGCCGAACACGGCTATGGCCTGCCGGCGTTTAACGTCAACAACCTGGAACAGGTCCAGGCCATCATGGCCGCGGCCGACGCCACCAACAGCCCGGTGATCATGCAGGCATCGGCCGGCGCCCGCAAATATGCCGGCGAAGCCTTCCTGCGCCACCTGATCGACGCCGCCGTCGAAGCCTACCCGCACATCCCGGTCGTCATGCACCAGGACCACGGCCAGTCGCCGGCGGTCTGCATGGCCGCGATCCGTTCGGGCTTCACCTCGGTGATGATGGACGGTTCGCTGGAAGCCGATGGCAAATCGGTCGCTTCCTACGAGTACAACGTCGAGGTGTCGAAGGAAGTCGTGAAGTTCGCGCACTCGATCGGCGTCACGGTCGAGGCTGAACTGGGCGTGCTCGGTTCGCTGGAAACCATGAAGGGCGACAAGGAAGACGGCCACGGCGCGGACGGCACCATGACCCGCGAACAGCTGCTGACCGACGTGGCCCAGGCCGCCGACTTCGTCGCGAAAACCCAGTGCGACGCGCTGGCGATCGCGATCGGCACCTCGCACGGCGCCTACAAATTCACCCGCAAGCCGACCGGCGACATCCTGGCCATCGACCGCATCAAGGAAATCCACGCCCGCATCCCGAACACCCACCTGGTGATGCACGGTTCGTCCTCGGTGCCGCAGGAGCTGCTGGCGATCATCCGCGAATTCGGCGGCGACATGAAGGAAACCTATGGCGTGCCGGTCGAAGAGATCCAGGAAGGCATCAAGCACGGCGTCCGCAAGATCAATATCGACACCGACATCCGCCTGGCGATGACGGCCGCGATCCGCAAGTACCTGTTCGAGAATCCGTCGAAGTTCGACCCGCGCGACTACCTGAAGCCGGCCCGCGAAGCCGCCACCCAGATCTGCAAGGCGCGCTACATTTCCTTCGGCTGCGAAGGCATGGCGTCGAAGATCAAGCCGATCCCGCTGGACAAGATGGCGGAGCGCTACAAGGCTGGCGAGCTGGCGCAGATCGTCCAGTAAAAAGTAATGCAGTAACCCGTAGCCCGCAGCCTAAAGACCGTCATCCCCGCGCAGGCGGGGATCCAAGTTCGTGGCATACCAGGCAAACTTGGGCCCCCGCCTTCGCGGGGGCGACGGTGGCAATTCGCAGGTTCGCGGCCGTTATGCGGCAGCGCGTCAAAAATGACGTAAAATGTTGCACTCCTCACCGGCGACCCCCGCCGGTTTCGCTTTATCAAGATACTCCCCTCTATGAAAAGCCTCTACCAATCCACTATCTCCTCCCTGCCACTGCTCGGCCGCGGCAAGGTCCGTGACAACTATGCCGTCGGCGACGACAAGATCCTGATCGTCACCACCGACCGCCTGTCGGCCTTCGACGTCGTGATGAACGAGCCGATCCCCGGCAAGGGCATGGTGCTGAACCAGATGAGCGACTTCTGGTTCGAAAAACTCGGCCACATCGTGCCGAACCACCTGACCGGCGTGGCGCCGGAATCCGTGGTGGCGCCCGAGGAAGTGGATCAGGTCAAGGGGCGCGCCGTGGTCGCCAAGCGCCTGAAGCCGATCCTGGTCGAGGCCGTGGTGCGCGGCTACATCATCGGTTCCGGCTGGAAGGACTACCAGGCCACCGGCGCCATCTGCGGCATCCACCTGCCGGCCGGCCTGCGCCAGGCCGACAAGCTGCCCGAGCCGCTGTTCACCCCGGCCGCCAAGGCCGAGTTGGGCGAGCACGACGAGAACATCAGCTACGAAGAGATGGAACACCGCATCGGCATCGAACTGGCCGAGAAGATCCGCGACGTCAGCATCAAGCTGTACAGCGCCGCCGCCGAGTACGCGGCCACGCGCGGCATCATCATCGCCGACACCAAGTTCGAGTTCGGCCTCGACGACCATGGCGTCCTGCACCTGATGGACGAAGTCCTGACCGCCGATTCCTCGCGCTTCTGGCCGGCGGATTCCTACGCCCCGGACATGTCGCCGCCATCCTTCGACAAGCAGTTCGTGCGCGACTACCTGGAAACCCTGAAGGACTGGAACAAGACCCCGCCGGCGCCGCCGCTGCCGCAGGACGTCATCGACAAGACCCAGGCCAAGTACTTCGAGGCCATCGAACGCCTGACCGGCGAAAAGCTGAAGGTCTGAGATGGCGGAGCAGAACAAACCCGTCGTCGGCGTCATCATGGGTTCCAATTCCGATTGGGACGTGATGCAGCACGCGGTCGCCATCCTGAAGCAGTTCGGCGTGCCGCATGAAGCGCAAGTGATCTCGGCCCACCGCATGCCGGACGAGATGTTCGCCTATGCCGAGAGCGCACGTGGCCGCGGCCTGCGCGCCATCATCGCCGGCGCCGGCGGCGCGGCCCACCTGCCGGGCATGGTGGCCGCCAAGACCATCGTGCCGGTGCTGGGCGTGCCGGTCCCGTCGCGCTACCTGCGCGGCGAAGACTCGCTGCTGTCGATCGTGCAGATGCCGAAGGGCGTGCCGGTGTCGACCTTCGCCATCGGCGAAGCCGGCGCCGCCAACGCGGCCCTGACCGCGGTGGCCATGCTGGCCGCCACCGACGATGCGCTGGCCGCGCAGCTGGAAGACTTCCGCGCCAGGCAAACCGCGGCCGCCAAGGCCATGACCCTTCCGCTCGAATGATGAGTAAGGACGCAATGAAACCCATGCTGCCCGCCGCCAACCCGTCCACCTGGCTGGGCGTGATGGGCGGCGGCCAGCTCGGACGCATGTTTGCCCAGGCCGCACAGGCCATGGGCTACAAGGTGGCCGTGCTCGAACCCGCGGCCGATTGCCCGGCAGGTCAGGTGGCCGAGCAGCTGGTCGAAGCCGGCTACACGGACGCGGCGGGCCTGGACGCGCTGGCGGCCCGATGCGCCGCCGTCACCACCGAGTTCGAGAACGTCCCGGCCGACAGCCTGTCGCGGCTGGCGCAGAAGGTCTTCGTGGCGCCGGACGCCCACGGCGTGTCGGTGGCCCAGGACCGCATCGCCGAGAAATCCTTCTTCGTCTCCTGCGCGGGCAAATCCGGCGTGATGCCGGCGCCGCACAAGGTGATCGCCACGCTGCAGGACATCGACGCCATCGCCGACGAGCTGCTGCCCGGGATCCTGAAGACCGTGCGCATGGGCTACGACGGCAAGGGCCAGGTGCGCGTGCGCACCCGCGAGGACGTGCGCGCGGCCTTCGAGTCCATGGGCCGGGTGACCTGCCTGCTGGAGAAGATGCTGCCGCTGGCCTACGAGGTATCGGTGCTGACCGCGCGCGGTCACGACGGCGCCTCGGTCGTGTATCCGATCGCCGAGAACGTCCACCGCGACGGCATCCTGTTCACGACCACCGTGCCGGGCCCGAACGTGTCGCCCGAGTGCGCGCGCAAGGCGCAGGATGCGGCGCGCGCCATCGTCGCCGAACTCGCTTATGTCGGCGTGCTGTGCATCGAATTCTTCGTGCTGGCGGACGGTTCGCTGGTCGTCAACGAGATGGCCCCGCGTCCGCACAACAGCGGCCACTACACCATCGACGCCTGCGTCACCAGCCAGTTCGCGCAGCAGGTGAGGGCGATGGCGCGCCTGCCGCTGGGCGACGTGCGCCAGCATTCCCCGGCCGTCATGCTGAACATCCTGGGCGATGTCTGGTTCGATGGCGACAGCAATGCCGCCCGCGAACCGGCCTGGGACCAGGTGCTGGCCCTGCCGGGCGCCAACCTGCACCTGTACGGCAAGGACGATCCGCGCCGCGGCCGCAAGATGGGCCACGTGACCTTCGTCGCGCCGACCCTGGCCGAGGCGCAGCGCCAGTTCGAGGCCGCCTGCGCCATCCTGGGGATCGTATTGTGATCCAGCAGCAAGCGATGGAAGCGGACCAGGCGACGATCGAGGCCGCCGCGCGCGCGCTCGAAGCGGGCAGCCTGGTCGCCTTTCCCACCGAGACCGTGTACGGCCTGGGCGCCGACGCCGAGAATCCGGCGGCGGTGGCGGCCATCTACGCCGCCAAGGGCCGCCCGCAGGACCACCCGGTGATCGTGCACGTGGCGCCGGGCGCCAGCCTCGATTACTGGTGCGCCGACATCCCGTCCGAGGCGCGCCAGCTGGCCGATGCCTTCTGGCCCGGCCCGCTGACCATGATCCTGAAGCGCGCGCCGGACATTCCCGATGCCGTCTCCGGCGGCCAGGACACGGTCGGCATCCGCTGCCCCTCGCACCCGGTCGCGATCCGCCTGCTGCAAGCCTTCAAGGGCGGCAGGGGAGGCGTGGCCGCGCCTTCCGCCAACAAGTTCGGCCACGTCAGCCCGACCACGGCCCAGCACGTACGGGATGAATTCGGCGACGAACTCGGCAACGGCGGACGCATCGCCGCGGTGCTGGACGGCGGCCAGAGCGAGGTCGGGATCGAATCGACCATCGTCGACCTGTCGCGCCTGGCCACGCACGGCCCGGTGCTGCTGCGCCCCGGCCACATCTCGGCCGAGGCGATCGCCGCCGTGATCGACCAGCTGCCGGCCCGTCCGGATGCGGCCGCCCCGCGCGCTTCCGGCACGCTCGAATCGCATTACGCGCCGCATACTCCGGTCGCGATGCAGGACACGGCTACCCTGGCCGCCACCCTGGAGCGCCTGCATGCTGCCGGCCGCAAGGTCGCACTGATCCACTATTCGCCGCTGCCGCCGGTACACGCCGAGGTCGCGCTGCCGGCCACGCCGGAAGGCTTCGCCCACGCGCTGTACGCGGCGCTGCGCGCGATGGACGGCGCCGGCGCCGACCTGATCCTGGTCGAAGCCCCGCCGCAGGACGGCGCCTGGCTGGGCGTCAACGACCGCCTGCGCCGCGCCGCGCATGGGTCGACCGGGATCGTGCACGGGCTGATAAACAACACTACCGAGCTCTGATACAAACGAAACCTTCTCAAAAACGCATGCACAGTGCATGCTTTCGGGAAACTGGATAGCGCGCGTTACCCGCGTTTTCCCACCGTCGTCCCCGCGCAGGCGGGGACCCAAGTTCTGTTCGCATTTCGATAGCGCACGCAAACTTGGGTCCCCGCCTTCGCGGGGACGACGTTTTTGTTCCGCAAGTTAGCAATTTGTCTCGTTTGTCAGAAGGTAATCCATGCGTCCGTTTTCCACCCGGGTCCTCAGCATCGGCCTGGGACTCCTGCTTGCCGCTTGCAGCGGCGGCACCACGACCGGCGGCACCCCGGTCGGCGTCACCAATCCCGCTCCCTTGCCCGCGCCGGTGCGCGGCAGCCTCGTCGGCCAGGCCGCGTCGGTTGCCGTCAACGTCGGCGGCGCCAGCCTCAGCACCCTGTCGCCTTCCGTGCTGGCCGGCTTCCTCGAATCGGCCCAGACCGGTACCCTGGCCGTGGCCGGCCAGCCGCAGTGCGCGGTCTCGGTGTACCGCGTGCACTACAACACCGTCGGCGGCGCCGGCGAAGCGACCGATGCCAGCGCGGCCATCTTCGTGCCGACCGGCAGCGGCGCCTCGTGCAGCAATTCGCGGCCGGTACTGCTGTATGCCCACGGCACCTCGCTGCAGAAGTCCTATGACATGGCCGACATCGCCAACAACACCGAAGCGCGCCTGGCCGCCGCCGTGTTCGCGGCCCAGGGCTTCATCGTGGTCGCGCCCAATTACGCCGGCTACGGCGGTTCCTCGCTCGGCTACCATCCCTACCTCGACCGGATCCAGGAAGCGGCCGACATGATCGACGGCCTGCGCGCGGCGCGCAGCAGTTTCAACGCGATCGGCGTGCGCGATTCCGGCAAGCTGATGGTCACCGGTTATTCGCAGGGCGGTTTCGTGGCGCTGGCGACCCAGCGCGCCATGCAGGACCTGGGCAATGCCGAGTTCACGCTCACCGCCGCGGCCGGCATGTCGGGTCCGTATGCGATCGCCCGCTTCGGCGACGACCTGTTCGGCGGCGCCCCGCGCGATGGCGCCACCATCATCGTGCCGACCATCATCAACGCGGCCCAGCACGCCAGCGCGGCGATCTACCGCACGCCGGCCGACGTCTACGAGGCGCAATATGCCGCCACCATCGTCGACCTGGTGCCGGGCATCCTCGGCAGCAGCGAACTGGTCAGCCAGGGCAAGCTGCCGGCGGCCAGCCTGTTCGCGGCCGACTCGATGCCGCAGGCGCCGGGCTCGGCCCAGTACTTCGGCGCCAACAACCTGATCCGCAGCGATTACCGCGCCGCCTACCTGGCGGACATGGCGGCCCATCCCTGCGACCAGAACGCGGCCACGCCGCTGAACTGCGTCCCCGAACAAGGCCTGCGTAAATGGCTGGTGCGCAACGACCTGCGCAGCTACCTGCCGGCCGCGCCGACCCTGCTGTGCGGCGGTCACGACGACCCGGTCGTGCCGTACTTCAATACCACGGCGGCGTCCTCGTATTTCCGTGCGCGCGGCGCGGCGATCACCGAGCTCGACATCGACGATACGCCCAGCCTGGACGATCCCTTCCGCACCGCGAAAGCCGGCTTCGTGGCGGCCAGGACGCTCCTGCGCACCGCAAATGGCGACGGAGCCGTGACGTCCAGCTACCACGCCGGCCTGGTGGCACCTTTCTGCATGGCCGCAACGCGCGATTATTTCCAGTCTTTACTGGCTCGTTGAAAGGCGACAATACATTTTTTACATATGAGAAGCTCAGCAGCGTTGCTATAATCGCCGGCGCTGCCGGCCCCCATCCGTACCGTGTTGCAAATAGTGTTGCCCTACACGATACAAAGGCTTTTCCGCTATACAACCAAGCTGAACACTGGCATATTAGTTGTGTTACGAATAGCACGGGCGTTCGTTTCAAAGCAAAGAAAAAACCTCATCTAGGAGACACAATGCGTAAGACCTCTTTCGCGCTCGCACTGCTGACCGCAGCCGTTCTGACCGCCTGCGGTGGTAACGGCCCAAGCGCCGGCGACCAGACGCCCAAGACCAAATTCAGCAGCCAGATCACCTTCGGCGACAGCCTCTCCGACGTCGGCACCTATGCCGTCGGCGGCGTCGCAGCCATGGGTGGCGGCCAGTACACGATCAATGGCAACAATACCGCGATCAGCCCTGAGCTGACCGGCAAGAACTACACCCAGCTGATCGCTGCCCAGCTCGGCCTGCCGGCGCCGTGCGCCGCCCAGACCGGCCTGGAAGGCACCGCCGCCGCCGGCTTCTCGGTGCCGGTGACCGATCATCCGGAATGCTTCAACTACGCCCAGGGCGGCGCCCGCGTGACCGATCCTCACGGTCCGGGCAACAAGTTCTTCGATGCGCCGGGCGCGGTGTCGCTGGGCCAGATGACCGTGCCGGTCGTGACCCAGATCAGCAACCACCTGGCGAAGGTCGGCGGCAAGTTCAAGGGCGACGAGCTGGTCATCGTGATGGCTGGCGGTAACGACGTGCTCGAGCAGCTGGGCGAATTCTCGAGGGGCGCGACCGCTGCCGGCGGTACGGCGCTGGCCACCAGCCTGGTGACCCAGCTGGCGCCGGGCACCACCGACCCGGCCGCCGGCGCCGCCGCCATCACGGCAGCGATCCAGGCCGAAGTCGCCAAGAAGAGCGCGTCCGACGTCATCATCAAGGCAGCGATCACCGCTGCCGTCATGAATGGCAACACCGCTGCGGCCGCCAACGCGACCACGATCGGCACCACCGCCGGCGCCGCCGCACTGGCAGCTGCCGGAAAGTACCAGACCGACAACGCTCCGCTGCTGGTCAAGGCCCTGGCCACCGCCGGCGCCGAGCTGGGTGCTTACGTCGAGAAGATGATCGTCGCCAAGGGCGCGAACTATGTGGTCGTGAACAACCTGCCGGACGTGTCGATCTCGCCGTCCGCCAAGGCGCAGTCGGCCGATACCCAGAAGCTGATCCAGGCCATGGTCGCCAACTTCAACGACCAGCTCAAGGCTGCCGTTGGCAACGATCCGAAGGTGCTGTACGTCGACCTGGCTGCGATCAGCCGCGACCAGTCGGTCAACCCGACCCCGTATGGCCTGACCAACACCACCACCCCGGCTTGCGACCTGAGCCCGGCCAAGAATCCGCTCGGTTCTTCGCTGGTCTGCAACAAGAATAACCTGATCGCTGGCGACGTCAGCCACTACATGTTCGCCGACTCCGTGCACCCGACCCCGTTCGAGTACTCGCTGATCGCGCGTTATGTGCTGGAACAGATGACTGTCAAAGGCTGGCTGTAATTTTCACGAACAAGAATCAGGAGAAAACATGAAAGTACGTATCAATGTCGTGAAAGTGCTGGTCGCAGCAGGTACCTTGGCAGTCGCAACCGGCGCCGCGGCGCAGTCGAAGGGCCAGTTCACCGTGTCAGTGGGCGCGAACATGCTGAAGCCGCACGTCGAGAGCGGCGCCATCTCGGCGCCTGCACTGCCGAACTCGCTGGGCGATATCGACAAGGACACCCAGCCGGTGGCCGTCATCACCTACGGCCTGACCGACAACATCTCGGTCGAGACCGCGATCGGCACCCCGTACAAGCACAAGATCCATGGCGCCGGCGCCATCGAAGGCACCGGCCAGCTGGGCACGGCGGAAGCCATGCCGGCGATCGCGCTGTTGCAGTACCGCTTCTTCGAGCCGAACGCGATGATCCGTCCGTTCGTCGGCCTGGGCGTGACCTATGCGATGTTCCGGAAGGAAACCGGCTCGTTCCCGATGACCGCGCTGACCAACCCGGGCGGCGGCACCCCGACCACGTTCAGCATCGACAACAAGTGGACCTATTCGGGCCAGGTCGGCCTGCAGTTCAACGTCAACGAGAAATGGTTCGCCAACGCGGCCTACATCAAGACCAAGCTGAGCACCGACGTGCACTTCTCGACCGGCCAGCGCCAGCACATGAAGCTGGATCCGGACTCGTTCATCCTGTCGGTCGGCTACAAGTTCTGAGCCGCCTGCAGGCATGAAAAAACCCCGCCTCGGCGGGGTTTTTTTTCGCCTGCGTGCGGATCAGAACGCGGCGATGCCGGTCTGCGCACGGCCCAGGATCAGGGCGTGGATGTCGTGCGTGCCTTCGTAGGTGTTGACCACCTCGAGGTTGACCATGTGGCGGATGATGCCGAACTCGTCCGAGATGCCATTACCGCCGAGCATGTCGCGCGCGACACGGGCGATGTCCAGCGACTTGCCGCAGGAATTGCGCTTCATGATCGAGGTGATCTCGACCGCGGCGGTGCCCTCGTCCTTCATGCGGCCCAGGCGCAGGCAGCCCTGCAGGCCCAGCGTGATCTCGGTCTGCATGTCGGCCAGTTTCTTTTGCACCAGCTGGTTGGCGGCCAGCGGCTTGCCGAACTGCTTGCGGTCCAGCACGTACTGGCGCGCGGTGTGCCAGCAGTCTTCCGCCGCGCCCAGCGCGCCCCAGGCGATGCCGTAGCGGGCCGAGTTCAGGCAGGTGAACGGACCCTTCAGGCCGCGCACGTCCGGGAAGGCGTTTTCTTCCGGGCAGAACACTTCGTCCATGACGATTTCGCCGGTGACCGAGGCGCGCAGGCCGAACTTGCCGTGGATCGCCGGCGCACTTAAACCTTTCCAGCCTTTTTCCAGCACGAAGCCGCGGATCGCGCCTTCGTCGTCCTTGGCCCAGACCACGAACACGTCCGCTACCGGGGAGTTGGTGATCCACATCTTCGAGCCGCTGATGGAGTATCCGCCGTCGACCTTGCGCGCGCGCGTGACCATCGAGGCCGGGTCGGAGCCGTGGTTCGGCTCGGTCAGGCCGAAGCAGCCGATCCATTCGCCGGTGGCCAGCTTCGGCAGGTATTTCCGTTTGGTTTCTTCATTGCCGAACTCGTAGATCGGCACCATCACCAGCGAGGATTGCACGCTCATCATCGAGCGGTAGCCGGAATCGACGCGCTCGACTTCGCGCGCGATCAGGCCGTATGACACGTAGTTCAGGCCCGGGCCGCCATACTGTTCGGGAATGGTCGGGCCCAGCAGGCCGAGTTCTCCCATTTCGCGGAAGATGGACGTGTCCATCGTCTCGTGCCGGAAGGCTTCGAGGATGCGCGGCTTCAGCTTGTCCTGGCAATACGCGGCGGCGGCATCGCGCACCATGCGCTCTTCGTCGTTCAGCTGCTCGTTCAGCAGCAGCGGGTCATCCCAATGGAACTGGGCTTTGCGGGGCGAATCGGAACGGCTCATGGGACTCCTGTCTCAGAAGAATCTTGTTGGATGGGGATGGTCTGCGCCATCCGTGCCTGGACATTATAGAAATCCCGCCTTGGCCTTGCTTTTCAAATGGCGACAGTGATTTTCACTTTCGTCACAGGAATTGACCCTACGTCGCAGGAATTGAGCCGTCACTAACCACCGGGGTCAGAGTCCTGACGGAAAAACCGGACTCTGACCCCTCTACGTCGAGCCGAATTTGCCGCCGTGGAAGATCAGCGCCGGCTGGGCATGGACCGCGCATTCCTCGACTTCGCCGACGAAGATCACGTGGTCGCCTTCCGGATAGCGGCTGCGGTTATGGCATTCGAACCAGGCGGCCACGCCTTTCAAGATGGGCTGGCCGGTGCGCGAGAGTTCGTAGTCGGTGCTGGCGAAAGGGTCTGCGCCACGGCGCGAAAAGCGCCGCGCCAGCTCTTCCTGGCCGGCGGACAGGACGTTGATCACGTAGTGCGAATTGCCGGTGAAGATGGGCATGCTGTTGGCCGCGTTGGACAGGCTCCACAGCACCAGCGGCGGTTCCAGCGAGACGGAATTGAAGGAGCTGGCGGTCAATCCGCGGAAACTGCCATCGGACAGGCGGGTCGTAATGACGGTGACGCCGGTCGCAAACTGGGACAGGGCCTGGCGGAAATGCGCGGAATCGAAACCGCGCTCGGTGGCGCGGGGAGAGCTGGTGTTCATTTTCGCCATTATGCCATCAATGGCATCGCGCCCCGGGGCCGCTTCGGCAGCGGATATGCACAGGAGGGCGCTTTCGGTTACAGTGAAGACATGCGCATCGACCCGTTTGCCAACTACTTATCTGCCGAGGACCGAACATGAACCAGCAATCCGCAACCGACGTGGCGATCCTGGGCGGCGGCTGTTTCTGGTGCCTGGAAGCGGTGTATCTCGAGGCGCGCGGCGTGACCCGCGTCGAATCCGGCTACATGGGCGGCACGGCCGCCAACCCGACGTATGAACAAGTATGCGCCGGCACCACTGGCCATGCGGAAGTCGTGCGCCTGGAGTTCGACCCGAACGTGATCTCCTACCGCGACATCCTCGAAATCTTCTTTACCATCCACGATCCGACGACCCTGAACCGCCAGGGCAACGACGTCGGCACCCAGTACCGCTCGGTCATCTTCTTCACCTCGCCCGAGCAGGAAGCGACCGCGCGCAAGGTGATGGCGGAGATGGCGGCGGTCTGGGACGCACCCATCGTCACCCAGGTGCTGCCGGCCGAGACCTGGCACAAGGCCGAGGACTACCACCAGAATTACTTCGCCCAGCACCCGCTGCAGGGCTACTGCGCCTTCGTGGTGGCGCCCAAGGTGGCGAAGTTCCGCAAGACCTTTGCCGAGCGCCTGAAGTAGGGGGACTGCGTGCCCACCCTGCGTTCAATGCCGGGTCGATAGCATGTCCGGGGCGCTGCCGTCATACATATAGCGCCGCGACCACGGAATCAGGGCCGGATCCTGGCCCGCCTTGCCGCACACGATCTGGTACAGACTGATCCAGTCGTGGGCGAAGGCATAGGCGCAGCCGGCCAGGTAGACGTGCCAGATGCGGAAGGTTTTCGGGTCGGCCAGCTGGCGGATGCGCTCGGCGTGGTTCTCGAAGTTCTCGGCCCAGATCGCGCAGGTCTGGGCGTAGTGGCGGCGCAGGTTTTCCACGTCGCGCACTTCGAGGCCGCCTTCCTGCATGGTGCGGATCACGGTCGACAGGTGGGCCAGTTCGCCGTGCGGGAACACGTAGCGGTCGATGAACTCGCCGCCGCCGTAGGGGCTGGCGCGCTGCTCGACGTCGGTGGTCGTGATGCCGTGGTTCATCACCACGCCGCCCGGCGCCAGCAGCTTGTTGATGCGGCCGAAGTACTCGGGCAGGTGCTGCACGCCGACGTGCTCGAACATGCCGACGCTGGTGATCCGGTCGAACTCGCCGGTGACGTCGCGGTAGTCCTGCAGGCGGATCTCGATCCGGTCCTGCAGCCCGGCCCGCGCCACGCGCTCGCGCGCCAGCTCGAACTGGTTCTGCGACAGCGTCACGCCGACGCAGCGCGCGCCGAACCGCTGCGCCGCGCGCAGCACCAGGGCGCCCCAGCCGCAGCCGATGTCGAGCAGGGTATGGCCCGGCTGCACGCCGATCTTGGTCAGGATGTGGTCGATCTTCTTGACCTGGGCCGTGGCGAGGTCTTCGTCGCCGCGTTCGAAATAGGCGCAGGAATACACCATCGCCGGGTCGAGGAATTCGCTGTAGAACGCGTTCGAGACGTCGTAGTGGTAGCGGATCGCCTGGGCGTCCTTTTCGCGCGTGTGCGGCGAGACCAGGCGCAGCGCGCTGGCGACCCGGCTGGTGCGCGCCGGCTTGCCGGTGGCTTCGGCCAGGGAGTTGCCGATCTGAATCATGTCCGCGGCCCGCCCCTCGATCTCGAGCGCGCCTTCGACATAGGCTTCGCCCAGGTTGCCAAGGGTCGGCGACAGCAGGTAGCGCAGGCTGCCGGGGCTCGGCACGCGGATCTTCACGCGCGGCTGTTCAGAGGACAAGTCGACCTGCTCGCCGTTCCATAATTCGACGCGCAGCGGCAGGTTGTACTTGTTGCGGATGCCTGAGGTCCAGGCGGATAACTTCATCTGGTCGAACACGCGATACCCTCCGACATGCGCCGGCCGGCAGCCGGCTCAGAGGCAGCAATGCCTCTTACGGTTGCAAACGTTGCCGCGCCCAGCTGCCATCTTCCTGCCGCGTATAGACGATACGGTCATGGAAGCGTGAACGCCGCCCCTGCCAGAACTCGATGCGTTCCGGCACCAGGCGAAAACCGCCCCAGTTTTGTGGTCGCTGTGGCGTTTCGCCAACCTGTCGCGCGACATCCTCGTAATTGTGTTCGAGGGCTGCGCGGCTTGCGATCGGCGCACTCTGGTGCGAGGCGATCGCCGACAGCCGGCTCTTCAGGGGTCGGCTGTTGAAGTATTTATCGCTTTCCTCGGCCGAGGTGCGCTCGACCCTGCCTTCGATCCGCACCTGCCGTTCAAGTTCACTCCAGAAGAATAGCAGAGCCGCAAACGGATTGTCGTTCAGTTGCTGTCCCTTCTGGCTGTCGTAGTTCGTGTACCAGGTGAAACCGCGGGCGTCGAACTGCTTGACCAGCACGATCCGCGAGCTCGGCCGGCCGCGCCCGTCCACCGTCGATACGCCCATCGCGTTCGGCTCGTTGACCTCGGCCTTCAGGGCTTCCTCGAACCAGCGCGTGAACTGCTGGATCGGGTCGTCGGCGACGTCGCTCTCGTCCAGGCTGGCCTGGCCGTAATCCTTGCGCAGGTCGGCCACGCGTTCGCCAACGGACACCGCGGCGGCCGATGCCGTGGTCGCCGGCGCCGCCACGCTGCCGCCAGGCATCGCCACATCCGGCGAGGTCGCGGGCACGATGCCGCGGCGGCGCTGCATGGCCTGGCCCAGCCGGGCCATCTGCTCCGGCCCGAACAGGCGCAGGGCCATCGGCGCCATCGTTCCTTCCTCGCGCTCCATATGCCCCAGGTAGCGCTCGCTGAAGCGTTGCACGGTGCTTGCCGACAATTGGGCGCCGGCGCCCGTTGCGATCATGGTCAGCTGCTCGTGCAGGTCTTGCCACATCGCATCCATATCCTTGTGGTCCTGCAGGATCACCGGCGCCAGCGCCTGCAGGGTGGCGGCATCTTCGCCCTGGGCTACCGCGCGCAGCATGGGGATCAGGTCCTGTTCCTCATCTTCATGGTGCAGGTGGGCGGCTTTCTCGAAATATTTCAGGACCGCGCTCGCGGCCTGGCGTGCCTGCTCGTCGGCGCCATGCCGGGGCAGGTGGGCCAGCAGTTTCTCCAGGGTCGCAAGCTGCTTGCGGATGCGCCCATGGCAATGCTTGAGCACGGCGACCGGCTGGTCGAAATCGGGGGCGGTATCGGGAAGAAGCTCTGTCATGGTGTATGTTGCGGACGCGTAATGAGAGTGAAAATTTGATTGACTGAAAGTTATTTTAGGGCAAGGCTCGTCATTCCGTCCGGTAGAATAGCCCAATCATGACGACTATTTTTACCTCTCTCCTTGCGCCGGCTGAAGGGAAGGTCGACGCATTCGTCGACGAAGTCGACTTCGGCCGCCGCTTCGGCGGCATTGCCCGCCTGTATGGCGAGCGTGCACTGGAACGCTTCCGCCAGGCGCACGTTTGCGTCATCGGCGTCGGCGGCGTCGGTTCGTGGATCGTCGAAGCCCTGGCCCGCAGCGCCATCGGCCGCCTGACCCTGATCGACCTCGATAACGTTGCCGAATCGAACATCAATCGCCAGATCCAGGCGCTGTCCTCGACCATCGGCATGCCCAAGATCGAGGCATTGAAACAGCGCATCGCCCTGATCAATCCGTATTGCGAAGTCGAACTGGTCGAGGATTTCATCGACCTGGACAACATCCCGCAGATGGTCGGCAGCGGCAAGTTCGACTACGTGGTCGATGCGATCGACAGCGTCAAGGCCAAGGCGGCCCTGATCGCGCACTGCCGCGACCATGCGATTCCGCTGGTCGTGATCGGCGGCGCCGGCGGCCAGCTCGATCCGACGAAGATCGAAGTGCGCGACCTCGCCCGCACCGAACAGGAACCGCTGCTGAAGAAGGTGCGCAAGATCCTGCGCGCCCAGTATGGCTTCGCGCGCGGCGAAAAGAACAAGTACCACATCGACGCCGTGTTCTCGATGGAACCGCTGCGCTATCCGGAGCTGGGGGACGCCTGCGAGATCGACGCGAACAGCATCACCGGCCTGAACTGTGCGGGCTTCGGTTCCAGCATGGTGGTGACCGCCACCTTCGGCATGGTCGCGGCCGGCCACATGCTGCGCAAGCTGGCCGAGGCCGCCAATGCCGCCGCCGCGCCGGCCGCCATCCCCGTGCGCGTGGCCGATCCGGCGCCCGCCGCCAACGATGCTGTGCAAGCCGGGGAGGCCGCGTTATCATAGGTTCAGTTTTAATGAACCATGAAAGAGGCCCAATGATTCGCCGCATCGCCTTCCTGACCCTGCTGCTGGCGGCCGCTGCCGCTGGCGCGCAGGATTCGACCCAGACCCAGGCCCAGACCACGGCCGCCAATCCCGACACTGCCCAGCAGGCGGCCGACACGCCGGCCCAGCCGGCCGTCCAGTCCACCGCACCGCAGATCCAGGTCATCGACACCGTCGTCGGCAAGGGCAAGGAAGCCACGATCGGCAGCACCGTCGTGGTCAACTACACCGGCTGGTTCTACAAGCCCATGGCGCCGAAGCAGCGCGGCCGCAAGTTCGACTCGTCGCTGAACCCCGGCCGCACGCCGCTCGATTTCCGCCTCGGCGCCGGCATGGTGATCAAGGGCTGGGAGCAGGGCGTGGCCGGCATGAAGGTGGGCGGCAAGCGCACCCTGATCATCCCGAGCGACCTGGCCTACGGCAAGCGTGGCTCGCCCGGCCCCGGCGGCATCCCGCCGGATTCGGACCTCATCTTCGACGTGGAACTGCTGGACGTTAAGTAAGTCAAACACAACCTGACGCGGAGGGAAGCATGCGCATCGCGAACGACGTTACTGAACTGATCGGCAATACCCCGTTGGTGCGCATCCGCCGCCTGGGTCGACACGACGGCGAGGGCGCCGGCGCGGACATCGTCGCCAAGCTCGAGTTCCACAACCCGGCCCACAGCGTCAAGGACCGGATCGGCCTGGCCATGATCGAGGCGGCCGAACAGGCCGGCAAGATCGGCCCCGGCACCGTCATCGTCGAACCCACCAGCGGCAACACAGGCATCGCGCTGGCCATGGTGTGCGCGGCGCGCGGCTACCGCTGCCGCCTGGTCATGCCCGAGACCATGAGCAACGAGCGCCGCATGCTGCTGCGTGCCTATGGCGCCGAGCTGGTGCTCACTCCGGGGCCGGAAGGCATGCTGGGCGCGATCCGCCGTGCCGAGGAGATCGTGGCCTCCGATCCGAACTGCTTCATGCCGCAGCAGTTCAACAATCCGGCCAACCCGGAAGTCCACCGCCGCACGACGGCCGAGGAAATCTGGCGCGACACCGACGGCAAGGCCGACATCCTGGTGGCCGGCGTCGGCACCGGCGGCACCATCACCGGCGTGGCCGAAGTGATCAAGGCGCGCAAGTCCGGCTTCCAGGCCATCGCCGTGGAGCCGGAAGCGTCGCCGATCCTGTCGAAGGGCACCAAGGGTCCGCACCCGATCCAGGGCATCGGCGCCGGCTTCATCCCCGAGGTATTGAATACGAAGGTCTACGACGAGGTCATCGCCGTCAGGAACGACGACGCCTTCGAGACCGCGCGCGCGGCCGCCCGCGAGGAGGGCCTGCTGGTCGGGATCTCGTCCGGCGCGGCGCTGTGGGCCGCGCTGCAGGTGGCGAAGCGGCCGGAGAATGCCGGCAAGCTGATCGTCACCATCATTCCTTCGTTTGGCGAGCGCTACCTGAGTACCGCTCTGTACGCCAACCTGGCCGGCTGATTTTCAAATCAATGCGCGTGCCCCGCATGGGCATGCGCGTGGCCGTGATCATGGTCGTGATCGTGATCGTGGTCATGGCCGTGCGCATCGTGCAGCGCGCAGCTGCTGTGGTTCGTCGTCCCTTGCTCCACCTGCAGCGTGCAATGGTGGATCGCGAAATCCTCGCGCAGGTGTTCGACGATGTGGTCGATGGCTTCGTCGCCCGGATACCCGCCCGGCATCACCAGGTGGGCGGTCAGCGCCGTCTCGGTGGTGCTCATCGCCCAGATGTGCACGTCGTGCACCTCGGTCACGCCGGTCTGCGATGCGAGGAAGGCCGTGACCTGGGTCGCGTCCACGCTGGCAGGCACGCCCGCCAGCACCATCTGCAGCGATTCCTTCATCAGCGACCAGGTGCCGGCCACGATGATCACCACGATCACCAGGCTGACCGCCGGGTCGAGCCAGGTCCAGCCGGTATACATCACGACCACGCCCGCCACCACCACGCCCAGCGACAGCGCGGCGTCGGCCGCCATGTGCAGGTAGGCGCCGCGCACGTTGATGTCGTCCTTGCTGCCGGACATGAACAGCCAGGCCGAGAAGCCATTCACCAGGACCCCGACCGCGGCCACGATCGACACCGTGGTGCCGGCCACCGGTTCCGGATGCGCGAAGCGGTGCACCGCTTCCCAGCCGATGGCGCCGCAGGCCACCATCAGCAGCAGGGCATTGAACAGCGCCGCCAGGATCGAGGAGCCGCGCAGGCCGTAGGTAAAGCGGCGCGTTGGCGCGCTCTTCGCCAGCAGCGCCGCGCCCCAGGCCAGCACCAGGCCCAGCACGTCGGACAGGTTGTGGCCGGCATCGGCCATCAGCGCGGTCGAATTCGCGATGAAGCCGTAGACGAATTCGATCGCGACGAAGGCCGCGTTGAGGACGATGGCCAGCACGAAGGCGCGGCCGGCGTCGCTTGGTGCCGGGTGGTGGTGTCCGTGGCCGTGGCCATGGTCGTGATGGTGGTGAAGGCTCATGCGTCCAGTCCTGTTGCAGATTCGGGTTCGGCGATGTGTTCGAACATGTTGGCGAGCAGCCCGCTGATGTGGGCGTCGGCGGCCGTGTAGAACACCTGCTTGCCCTGGCGCTCGGCCTTGACGATGCGGGCCGCGCGCAGCAGGCGCAGGTGGTGGCTGACCAGGGAACTCGACAGCTGCAGGTTGGCGGCGATGTCGCCCACCGCGATCGGCCGCGCCAGGCAGGCCAGCACGATCCGCAGCCGGGTCGGGTCGCCCAGCAGGTGGAACAGGTCGGCGAGTTCGTCGACCAGGTTGTCGATGTCGGGTTCGGTGCTCATGCTTAACATGTGAAGAACTGTTCACATGTTAAGCGAGAAGGGATGGATAGCGCAAGGCGCGGTGTTGCGTGATCAAGCAGCCAACAATGCAGTTTTCCCGCCGGATTATGCCGGTGCCTATCGAAAAAGCCTTCGCCAAATGGACGGTATCGGAGAGAGATAAGCCTCCGCCGGAATACCTATCAGTGCAGGTCCCGATAGGGTCGCTCCCTTTAGTGACCCGCCTTCATTCAAAGCACGGTTTACGGCGCCATGATGTCGGCGATTGCTGCTCTCGACAGGCCAAAGACGAAGGGCCCAGCACCACGATGTGGAATCGCCAAAAGCTCTACCATCGATCCAGCTCCTTTCGTAGAAATGCCCGGCCTCTCAGTCACGGCACCTGCCCATCCGCATCCCGCATCTCCGGCTGCCCCAGCCCCAGGTCTTTCAGCTGCGGCAGCACCTTCGCCTTGTCTCCCACCGCGATCACCTTCATCCGCTCCGGCACCAGGTACTTGTTCGCCGCCGCCTGCGCCTGGGCTGCCGTGACGCGCCGGAACTGGTCCGGCAAGGTGCGCCAGTAGTCGAGCGGGAGGTCGAACACCCAGGTCTCGGCCAGGCTGGCGCCGATCGCGCTGTTGGTCTCGAACTGGCCCGGCAGCGAATACACCTGCGAGTCGCGCGCGCCCGCCAGTTCGCCCGGCGGCAGCGGCTTCGCACGGATCGCCCGCACCTCCTTGAAAATCTCGGAGATGGAAGCGCCGGTGGCGTCGGTGCGCACGCTGCCGGCGATGACGAAGGGGCCGGGCGTGCGGTCGTAGCGGAAGTTTGAAAACACCCCGTAGCTGTAGCCCTTGTCTTCGCGCAGGTTGAGGTTGATGCGGCTCGAGAACAGGCCGCCCAGCGCCGCGTTCATTACCTGCAGGGCCGGATAGTCGGGCGTCTTGCGGTTGGTGGCCACCTGGGTCACGCGCAGCGCGGTCTGCGGGGCGCCCGGCTTGTCGACCATCACCAGGCGCGCGCGCGTGCCGTCCGGGTCGCCCGGCAGCGTGGGCGCGGGCACCGCGCGCGGCCAGCCGCCGAAGCGGCTGGTGGCCAGGGCGCGCAGCTCGTCCAGCGGGATGTCGCCCGAGACGATCAGGGCCGCGTTGGCGGGCACATAGTGGCGGCGCCAGAACTGGTACAGGTCGTCGCGGGTGACGGCGCGGATCGCCGGCTCGGTGCCGAGCTGGCCGTAGCCGTAGGGATGGCGTGCGCCGTACAGCGCGCCGGCACCGGCGACCGCCGCCACCAGGGCCGGGTCGTCGCGCTGCTGGGTCAGTTCGCCCAGGCGCGCCGCGCGCTGGCGCTCGACTTCGGCGGTGGGGAAGGCCGGATGCAGGACCACGTCGGCCAGCACGTCCAGCGCCTGCGCGAAGGTCGAGCGCAGCGACAGCAGCGAGACCGTGGACGCGTCCGTGCTGCTGCCGCTGCCCAGGAAAGCGCCCAGTTGCGCGACCTCGTCGGCGATGCGCGGCGCGCTGCGGGTGGCCGTCCCTTCCTGCAGCATCTGGGCGGTGAAGCCGGCCAGGCCGGGCTGGCTGTCCGGGTTGGCGTCGGAGCCGCTCTTCACCACCAGCTCGGCCGCCACCAGCGGCAGCGCCGGGTTGTAGTGGTGGATCACGCGCAGGCCGTTCGGCAGCTGGAAGCCTTCGCCCTGCGGCAGCGTGAACTTTGGCGCCGGTCCCGGCTTGGGCGGTTGGCGGCGCCAGGCTTCGTCGCGGTTGATGCCAGTTGCTGCCCTGGCGCCGGCTTTGACCGGCTGCGCAACCGGATCGGGACCCGGCTCCGGCTTGCCCGGCACGCCCGCCACCACCACCCGCGCATTCGGCTGCAGCCAGCTGCGCGCCACGCGCTGCACGTCGGCCGCGCCGACCCGGCGCAGGCGCGCGATGTCCTTCGGCAGGTAGCCCGGATCGCCGGTGTACTGGTTGTACTGGTTGACCTGGTTCGCCAGGCCGGCGCCGCCCAGCTTCTCGATCGAGGTCAGCATCGCCGTCTCGATCGTGTTGCGTGCGCGTTCGACTTCCTGCACGGACGGGCCGGTGTCGCGCAGCGCCTTCAGCTCGGCGTCGATGGCCGTTTCCAGTTCTGCGGCTTCATGGCCGGGGCGGGCGGTGACGTCGATCACGAAGGTCGAGGTGAGCGCGTTCGAGTTCTGCGCGGCCGACGCTTCCTGCGCGATCTGGCGTTCGTAGACCAGCGATTTGTACAGGCGCCCGGCCTTGCCGCCGGCCAGGATCTGGGCCGTGACGGCCAGTTCGGCGTCGCCCGGCTGGTAGGCGGGCGGGGTCAGCCAGGCCATGTACACGCGCGGCAGTTCGACCCGGTCGGCCACCGTCAGGCGGCGCTCGCGCGTGATCGGCGGCGTGGCCACGTTCGGTTTCGCCACCGGCGCGCTGCGCTTGAACGTGCCGAAGTACTTCGCCACCAGTGCGCGCGTCCTGGCCTTGTCGATGTCGCCGGCGATCACGATGCTGGCGTTGTTGGGGCCGTAGTAGCGAGTGAAGAAGTCGCGCACGTCGGCCAGCTTCGCGTTCTGGATGTCGGCATGCGAGCCGATGACCGAGGCGTAATACGGGTGGTTCTTCGGGAACAGCGCGTGGTTCAACGCTTCCTCGACGATGCCGTAGGGCCGGTTCTCGACGCTCTGGCGGCGCTCGTTGCGCACCACGTCCTGCTGGTTCGACAGCGCGGCCTGGTCGAGCACGTCGAGCAGGTAGCCCATGCGGTCGGCATGCACCCACAGCGCCAGCTCCAGCTGGTTCGAGGGCACGGTGTCGTAGTAATTGGTGCGGTCGTAGTCGGTGCTGCCGTTGCTGTCGGTGGCGCCGGCGCCTTCCAGCAGGCGGTCGGCCAGGCCGCGCGGCAGGTGCCGGGAACCGGCGAACATCATGTGCTCGAACAGGTGGGCGAAGCCGGTCAGGCCCGGCGCCTCGTTGGCCGGGCCGACGTGGTACCAGACGTTCACGGCGACGATCGGCAGGCGGTGGTCTTCGATCAGGATCAGTTCGAGGCCGTTGGGCAGCGTGGTTTTCTCGAAGGCGATCGTGGGCAGGGCGGTGGCGGGCGGCGCAGCCTGGGCCGCCGGCGTGGTTTGCGCCGAGCCGGGCGGGGCGCAAACGGCCAGCGCGAAGGCCAGGGAGGCCGGCAAGGTCGGGAAGCGGATGTTCATGAAGACCTCCGTGAATGGCTTTCAGTGGCAGGTGTCGCTGCCGCGGTCGGGAGCGGGCAGGCCCAGCGAAGTGAGCCTGGCGGATTCCAGGAATTCCCACTCGTAGCGGCCGTCCAGCAGGCGCAGGCGCAGCACGCCGGTGCGGCCGCTGTCGCGCATCTCGCTGTGGGAGGCCGTGAGCAGGAACGGTGTCGGATAGGCGCCGCCGGTGCCGACCACGAACTGGCGCATGCCGCGCGCGCGATCGAGGCGGCCGTCGGCATCCTGGGGCGCGAAGCGTTCGTAGTCGTGGTCATGGCCGGACAGCACCAGCTCGGCGCCGGCCTCCTGCAGCAGCTGCCACGCATCGCGCATCTTCGGGATGCTGCCATGTCCGCCCGAGCTGTACAGCGGATGGTGCCAGAACGCCAGCGTGCAGCGCGCCGGATGGCTGGCCAGGTCGGCGCGCAGCCATGCGATCTGGGCGGCGTGCTCGATCGGCGCCAGGTTGCTGTCGAGGGAGACGATGTGCCAGCCGTCCAGGTCCAGGCTGTAGTAGCCGCGCCCGGCGCGCTCGCCGAAGTAGGCGAAGTAGGGCGCGGCCTTCGGTGTGGTGTACTCGTGGTTGCCGGGCGCGGGCCAGGTGCGGTCCTTGAAGGCGCCCCAGGTCGGGCCGTAGCAGTCGGCGAATTCCTGCGCCCTGCCGCGCGGATAGGTATGGTCGCCCAGGGTCAGCACGATGGCTTGCGGGTCGGCGGCGAGGCCGGCGGCGACGGTGCGGGCGGTGTCGGCCGCGCCCGAATACGCGGCGTCGCGGTAGGCGCAGCGGGCGATGTCGCCGGCCGCATAGACGGTGACGGCGGCCGCGGTGGTGGAAGAGGCGGATGCGGATGCGGATGCGGCGGCGGCCAGCAGCAGGCCGCCGGCCGCCAGGCCTGCGCGTGTCGCGAAAGCCGGCACCTCCTTACTCGAGGAAGCGCAGCAGTCCGGCCAGTGCGTGCGCCACGGTCTGTTCGCGCACCGACTTGCGGTCGCCCGAAAACACCAGCCGCTCGGTATAGGTCGTGCCGCCCTTCGACCAGCCGAAGCAGACGGTGCCGACCGGCTTGCCCGGCACGGCGCCGGTCGGGCCGGCGATGCCGGTGGTGGATACCGCCACGTCGGCATTGCTGTTGGCGACCGCGCCCTCGGCCATCGCGCCGGCCACTTCCACGCTGACGGACCCGAACTGGGCGATCAGCGCGGCCGGCACGTCGAGCATCTCGGTCTTGGACGCGTTCGAATAGGTGACGAAGCCGCATTCGAACCAGCCGGTCGAGCCGGGGATTTCGGTGATGGCCTGGGACACGCCGCCGCCGGTGCAGGACTCGGCGGTGGCCAGCAGCAGGCTTTTCGATTCGAGCAGTTTGCCGACCTTGGCCGCAAGTTCAAGAATAGTGTTCTCCATGTGCTCCTCTCCCTCTGGTTTTTACTGCGCCGGACCATTCTAGCGCGCCTCGGTCCGGTGCGCGCTAAAAACGTTAACTAAAAACCATGCAGCAGGGGACAGTGTAAATATCCGAATGTCGTTCCGTGCGACATCGTCCCGAGGGCTGCTGCTATCCTGCACGCCTGCCGGGCTGGTCCCGGTAGTGTTCCCTTCTTGATGTAGGACTGACATGCCGCTCGAACGTTTCGCGCAACGCCACATGAGGCCGGCGCGCCCGAAGTCGCCGGCGCGGCGCGGGACGGAGGCGGCATGATCGGCCAGCGCTCGATCCGCACCAAGCTGGTCACGATCATGATGTCGACCACGCTGGCGGCGCTGGCGGTATCGGTCGGCACGGTGGTCGCCTACGACCTGCGCGGTTACCAGCGCGCCCTGCTGAACGATCTCTCGACCCAGGCCGAACTGGTCGGCCACATGACCTCGGCCGCGCTGTCCTTCGACGACCCGCGCCTGGCGCGCGAGAACCTGGCCATGCTGCGCTCGCGTCCCACGGTGCGCGCGGCCGCCATCTACGACCAGGGCGGCGCCCTGTTCGCGTCCTACCTGGCGCCGGGCGAGAACGCTTTCTTCCCGCCGCATCCGGGCAAGGTCGGGCACCGCAAGGAAGGGGATGAACTCGTCCTGTACAAGCCGATCGTCGAGAACGGCGACATGCTGGGCACGGTCTACCTGCGCTCGTCCAACCTGCTGATGTCGCGGGTGCGCGACTACCTGCTGATCTGCGTCGGCACCACCCTGCTGGCGCTGCTGGTCGCCTGGCTGCTGGTGCGCCGCCTGGGCCACACGATCACGACCCCGATCGACGCCATCACCACCATCGCGCGCGAGGTGGTGGAGAAGCGCGATTATTCGCGCCGCGCGCCGCGCATCAGCGAGGACGAGGCGGCCGCGCTGGTCGATTCCTTCAATGCGATGCTGACCGAGATCGAGCAGCGCACCCTGGCCGTCGAAGGCTCGAAGCAGGAAGTGATGCGCCTGAACGAGCGGCTCGAACAGCGCGTGCAGGAGCGCACCATGCAGCTGAAGCTGGCCAACGCCGAACTGGAGCTGGCGATCGAGGAGGCGCGCAACGCCAACCAGGCCAAGTCGGCGTTTCTCTCGTCGATGAGCCACGAGCTGCGCACGCCGCTCAACGCCATCCTCGGCTTCGCCCAGATCCTGGCCGGCGACCTGCCCGCCACGCCGGAGCAGAAGAAGGAATTCGCCGGCCACATCCTGAAATCGGGGCGCCACCTGCTGACGCTCATCAACGAGATCCTCGACCTGGCCAAGGTCGAGGCGGGCGCG
Organism: Telluria sp. Soil_C_11; assembly: GCF_057657395.1. Taxonomy (NCBI): domain Bacteria; kingdom Pseudomonadati; phylum Pseudomonadota; class Betaproteobacteria; order Burkholderiales; family Oxalobacteraceae; genus Telluria; species Telluria sp. Soil_C_11. The sequence continues at coordinate 37,765 of NZ_JBDGIN010000025.1, forward strand.
CTGACGCTGTCGATGGAGCCGGTGGGCCTGGCCGAGGTGCTGGCCGAGTGCCGCACCATGATCGGGCCGCTGGCGGCGGCGCGCGGCATCCGCGTCGAATTCCCCGAACATGCCGCGGCGCTGGTGCAGGCCGACCGCACGCGCCTGAAGCAGGTGCTGCTGAACCTGCTGTCGAACGCGATCAAGTACAACCGCGAGGGCGGGACGGTGACGCTGGAGTGCGAGGCCTGCGGGCCGGACCGGCTGCGCCTGTCGGTGCGCGACACCGGCATGGGGCTGCGCCCGGAGCAGGTGGCCGCGCTGTTCCAGCCCTTCAACCGCCTCGGCCAGGAGAACGGCGTGCAGGAGGGCACCGGCATCGGCCTGGTCTTCACCAAGCGCCTGGTCGAGCTGATGAAGGGCGAGATCGGCGTGACCAGCAGCCCCGGCGCCGGCTCGACGTTCTGGATCGAGCTGGCGGCCGCGGGAAGCGTCAACGGCGGGCTGGCGCCGCCGGGCAGCCCGGCGCAGGCGGATCCGGGCCAGGCCGCCGCCGCCCCGCCCGACGCCGGGCCGCGCCTGGTCCTGTACATCGAGGACAATCCGGCCAACCTGCGGCTGGTGCAGGAAATCATCCGCTTTCGCGCCGACCTGCGCCTGCTGTCGGCGCCGGACGGCCATGCCGGGCTGGCGCTGGCGCACACCCACCGCCCGGCGATCGTCCTGATGGACCTGAACCTGCCCGGCATGGGCGGCTTCGAGGTGCTGGCGCAGTTGCGGCGCGACCCGGAGACCGCGCACATCCCGGTCATCGCCCTGACCGCCAACGCCATGCCGCGCGACATCGAGCGCGGCCTGTCGGCCGGCTTCGCGCGCTACCTGACGAAGCCGATCGACATCGAACAATTCAATGAGGCCATAGACGGCGTGCTGACCCAGCGCGCCGGAGAAGAAAGGACTGCCCCATGAGGTTAGCTCAATGATTTCGCCCGCGGATATCCGGCGCGCGCGCATCCTGATCGTCGACGACGAACCGGTGAACGTGCAGCTGCTCGAATTCCTGCTCAGTACCAGCGGCTACGAGCAGGTGTCCAGCACCACCGACCCGCGCCAGGTGGCGACGCTGCACCTGCAGCACAGCTTCGACCTGATCATCCTCGACCTGCAGATGCCGCACATGGACGGCTTCCAGGTGATGGAGGCGCTCAAGCCGATGGAGCGCGAGTCCTGGCTGCCGGTGCTGGTGGTGACGGCCGAACCGGACAAGAAGCTGGCCGCGCTCGAGGCCGGGGCGCGCGACTTCATCGGCAAGCCCTTCGACACGGTCGAGGTGCTGACCCGCATCCGCAACCTGCTCGAGGTGCGGCTGTTCCACAAGGAGTCGATCGAGCACGGCGCGCGCATGGAGCGCAAGGTGCGGGAGCGCACCGCCGAACTGCAGCGCTTCCGCGGCGCGATGGACGCCACCACCGACGCCATCTTCCTGGTCGACGCGCGCAACATGGCGATGCTCGACGTGAGCGACGGCGCCTGCCGCATGCTGGGCTTTTCGCGCGAGGCGCTGCTGCGCATCGACCCGGTGGCGCTGGGCCTGGCCGAGCGCGCCCAGCTCGAACGCTACACCGACGACGACGCCACGCCGCGCGAGCACGACATCGTCGAGACCGAACTGCTGCGCGCCGACGGGCAGGGCGCGGTGCCGGTCGAGATCAGCTGGCAGCTGCAGCAGCTCGACCAGATGCGCATGCTGATCGCGGTGGCGCGCGACATCAGCGAGCGCCTGCATGCGGCCCAGCGCCTGAAGCACATGTCGAACTACGACAGCCTGACCGGCCTGCCGAACCGCACCCTGTTCTTCCAGACCCTGCGCGACGCCATCGAGCTGGCCCAGGACAAGAACTGGCGCATCGCGGTGCTGTTCATCACCCTCGACCGCTTCAAGGTTATCAACGACTCGCTCGGCCCGGCGCTGGGCGACGAACTGCTGCGCCAGTTCAGCACGCGCCTGGTGCGCTGCGTGCGCCTGCGCGACACCATCGGGCGCCTGGGCGGCGACGAGTTCGCGCTGATCCTCACCACCAGCCCCGAGCAGAAGGAAGAGGAGGCGGCCAGCGTCGCCAACGAAGTGCGCGAAGCGCTGCGCGCGCCGTTCGACCTGCACGGCCAACAGGCGGCGCTGACGGCCAGCATCGGCATCGCCATGTATCCGGACGACGCCCGCGATCCCGGCACCCTGGTCAAGTACGCCGACGTGGCGATGGTGCGCGCCCGCGAGGCCGGACGCGACGGCTACCGCTTCTTCACGGCCGGCATGAACGTGCAGGTGCTGGCGCGGCTGGACCTCGAACTGGCGCTGCGCAGCGCCATCGACGGCGAGCAGTTCGAACTGCATTACCAGCCCAAGCTCGACCTGAATACCGGAAGGGTCAGCGGCGTCGAGGCCCTGCTGCGCTGGCGCCGCCCCGGCTTCGGCCTGGTCTACCCGGCCGAGTTCGTGCCGGTCATGGAAGACACCGGGATGGTGGTGCGGGTCGGCGCCTGGATCGTCGACGAGACCTGTCGCCAGATCGCCGCCTGGAACAGGCAGGGCGTGCGCGACGTGCGGGTGGCGGTGAACGTCTCCAACCGCCAGTTCGTCGAGGGCGACATCGAGGGCGATATCCGCGCCGCGCTGCAGAAGCACAAGGTCGACCCCGGCCTGCTGGAACTGGAGCTGACCGAGAGCGCGCTGATGTCGAATTTCGAGCACACGGTCCAGGTGCTGGAGCGCCTCAAGGCCATGGGCATCCGCATCGCGATCGACGACTTCGGCACCGGGTATTCGAGCCTGGCCTACCTGAAGCGCTTCCCGATCGACAAGCTGAAGATCGACATCGCCTTCGTGCGCGACATCACGACCAATCCGGACGACGCCGCGATCGCGCTGGCCATCATCAGCATGGCGCACAGCCTGCACATGCAGGTGATCGCCGAAGGGGTGGAGTCGCGCGCCCAGATGGCCCTGCTGCGCCGCCATTTCTGCGACGAGATCCAGGGCTTCCATTTTTCGCGGGCCCTGCCGCCCGAGGAGCTGGGCAAGCTGGTGCTGGAAAACCGCGCCCAGCCCAGCCGGCCGGCGGCGGACGACCGCAATGTCCAGACCCTGCTGGTGGTGGACGACGACGTCAACGTGCTGGCAAGCCTGCACCGCCTGTTCCGGCGCGACAGCTACCGGGTGCTGACGGCGGCCACGCCGGCCGAAGGCTTCGAGCTGCTGGCGCTGTACCGGGTGCAGGTGATCCTGTGCGACCAGCGCATGCCGGCGATGAGCGGCACCGAATTCCTGAGCAAGGTGAAGGAGATGTACCCGGACACCATCCGCATCATCCTGTCCGGCTACACCGGCGTGGAGGCGGTGCTCGATTCGATCAACCGCGGCGCCATCTACCGCTTCTACACCAAGCCATGGGACGACAACGAACTGCGCGACAACGTGCGACTGGCATTCCGCCAGTACTGGCTGACGCACGGGCCGTACGACGACCGCAAGACCCCGCGTGATGAGCGGGTGGCTTGACGAAACCGCATGCGTGGGCTCGGGGAGCCCACCCTACGTAATACATCCCCGACGGTAGGGTGGGCACCCCGTGCCCACGCGTGAGGTGTGCGTTACGTGAAATGATCCCAACCGTGCAGCTGCAACGACAGCGGCGCCCCATCCGCATCGATGAACCGCAACCCTGCCTCGGCCTCGATCCGCCCCACCCGCGTCACCGCCGTGCCGCACCGGGCGCCCGCCGCCAGGATCGCCTCGCGGTTCGCCGCCGGCGCCGTGAAGCACAGTTCGTAGTCGTCGCCGCCGGCCGCCGTGAAGCGCCGCCGCAGTTCCCGGGACTGGCGCGCCAGTCCCGGGCCGGCCGGCAGCGCGTCGGCGTCCAGCACGGCGCCGACCTGCGAGGCCGCCAGGATGTGGCCCAGGTCGCCGACCAGGCCGTCGGAGATGTCCAGCGCCGCATGCGCCAGCCGCCCCTCGGCCAGCAGCCGGCCGAGGGCCACGCGCGGGGTGGGCGCGTGCAGGCGCGGCGCGGCCAGATCCCGGTCCGCATCGAGCAGGGCCATCTCGCCCAGGCAGCCGGCCAGGGCCAGGCGCGCATCGCCCAGGGTGCCGGAGATCCAGATGTCGTCGTCGGGACGGGCCGCATCGCGCCGCAGCGCCGTGCCGGGCGCCAGTTCGCCGAAGACGGTGATGCAGATGTTCAGCGGCCCCTTGGTGGTGTCGCCGCCCACCAGCTCGCAGCCGTGGGCATCGGCCAGCGCGAACAGGCCGCGCGAAAATCCGTCCAGCCAGGCGGGATCGGCGGCGGGCAGGGCCAGGGCCAGCGTGAAGCCGAGCGGCGCCGCGCCCATCGCCGCCAGGTCGGACAGGTTCACGGCCAGCGACTTGTGGCCGAGGTCGAACGGATCGGCGCCGGCCAGGAAGTGGCGGCCCTCGACCAGCATGTCGGACGAGACGGCCAGCTGCAGGCCGGGGGTGGGCGCCAGCAGCGCGCAATCGTCGCCGACGCCGAGCACGGTGCGGCCGGAAGCGTCGCGGCGGGAGCGGGTGAAATACTGCTTGATGAGGTCGAATTCGGAGAGCATGGGGCGGATTGTAATCCGCCGCGATGGCCCGGACGGCGCCGAAAACCTGTACGTACAACTTTTTGGAAATGCTGTTGGTAAAAATACGTACACGATTAGAGGGTTCCCTCTGCTAAAATCACAAGCCCCCCGTCAGCACAGGAAGGCCTCCAAAGCATGGATTCGTCAATCGATAAAAAAGAAGAACTACGCCAACAACTGCGTGCTGCAGCGCTCGAATACCACCAGATTCCCCGTCCCGGCAAGATCGCCGTCACGCCGACCAAGTCCGTGCTGAACCAGCGCGACCTGGCGCTGGCCTATTCGCCGGGCGTGGCAGCGCCCTGCGAAGAGATCGTCAAGGACCCTGCCAACTCGTTCAAGTACACGGCGCGCGGCAACCTGGTCGCCGTCATCTCGAACGGCACCGCCGTCCTCGGCCTGGGCAATATCGGCCCGCTGGCCTCGAAGCCGGTCATGGAAGGCAAGGGCGTGCTGTTCAAGAAGTTCGCCGGCATCGACGTCTTCGACATCGAGGTCGCCGAGAACGACCCGGACAAGCTGATCGACGTGATCGCGGCGCTCGAGCCCACCTTTGGCGGCGTGAACCTGGAAGACATCAAGGCGCCGGAGTGCTTCTACATCGAGCGCAAGCTGCGCGAACGGATGAAGATCCCGGTCTTCCACGACGACCAGCACGGCACCGCGATCATCGTCGGCGCGGCCATCCTGAACGGCCTGAAAGTCGTCAACAAGGACATCAGGAACTGCAAGCTGGTGGTGTCCGGCGCGGGCGCGGCGGCGCTGGCCTGCCTCGACCTGATCGTCGACCTCGGCTTCCCGATCGAGAACATCTATGTTACCGACCTGGCCGGCGTGGTCTACAAGGGCCGCACTGAGCTGATGGACCCGGACAAGGAACGCTTCGCCCAGGACACCCCGCACCGCTCGCTGGCCGAGGTCATTCCCGGCGCCGACATCTTCCTGGGCCTGTCCGCCGGCGGCGTGCTCAAGCCCGAGATGGTGGCGCAGATGGCGCCGAACCCGCTGATCCTGGCGCTGGCCAACCCGAACCCGGAAATCCTGCCGGAAGACGCGAAGGCGGTGCGCAGCGACGTGATCATCGCGACCGGCCGCTCGGACTACCCGAACCAGGTCAACAACGTCCTGTGCTTCCCGTACATCTTCCGCGGCGCGCTGGACTGCGGCGCGACCACCATCACCCGTGAAATGGAAATCGCGGTGGTGCATGCGATCGCCGAACTGGCCCACGCCGAGCAGTCGGACGTGGTGGCCACGACCTATGGCATCTCGAACCTGTCGTTCGGCCCGGAATACCTGATCCCGATGCCGTTCGATCCGCGCCTGCTGACCCACATCGCACCGGCGGTGGCGAAGGCCGCGATGGACGGCGGCGTCGCCACCCGTCCGATCCAGGACCTGGCCGCCTACGCCGAGAGCCTGCAGCAGTTCGTGTACCGCAGCGGCTCGTTCATGAAGCCGCTGTTCCAGATCGCCAAGAGCACCCCGCCCGAACTCAAGCGCATCGTCTACGCCGAAGGCGAGGACGAGCGCGTGCTGCGCGCGGTGCAGGTGGTGGTCGACGAGAAGCTGGCGCGCCCGATCCTGGTCGGCCGTCCGGCGGTGCTGGAAAAGCGCATCGAGAAGTTCGGCCTGCGCCTGAAACTGGGCGAGCATTTCGACGTCATCAATCCCGACTGGGACGAGCGCTACCGCGACTACTGGCAGACCTACCACCAGATGGTGATGCGCAAGGGCGTGACCGCGGACATGGCCAAGCTGGCGATGCGCCGCCGCCATACCCTGATCGGCGCGATGATGATCCACAAGGGCGACGCCGACGGCATGATCTGCGGCACCTACGGCACCACCCACGCCCACCTGGAGTTCATCGACAAGGTGCTGGGCAAGCGCCCCGGCAGCAATGTCTATGCGGCGATGAACTTCGTCATCACCGAAGAGCGCCAGCTGGCGATGGTCGACACCCACGTCAACGAGAACCCGACCGCGGAAGAGCTGGCCGAGATCACGATCATGGCGGCCGAGGAACTGGAACGCTTCGGCATCACGCCGCGTGCGGCGCTGCTGTCGCATTCGAACTTCGGCACCTCGAACAGCGAGTCGGCGCAGAAGATGCGCGCCGCGCTGGCCCTGGTGCAGCAGAAGGTCCCGAACCTGGAAGTCGACGGCGAGATGCACGGCGACGCCGCGCTGGATTCGAAGCTGCGCGCCAAGATCATGCCGCAATCGACGCTGAAGGGCGACGCCAACCTGGTGGTGATGCCGAACATCGACGCCGCCAACATCGCCTACAACCTGGTCAAGACGGCCGCCGGCAACGGCATCGCGGTCGGTCCGGTGCTGCTGGGCTGCGCGCGTCCTGTGCACATCCTGACGCCGTCGGCGACCGTGCGCCGGATCGTCAACATGACGGCGTTGTGTGTTGTCGACGCCGTTTCCGCACGCTGATGTAACAATTCGACGTGATCAGAAAAGGCCGCTTGCGGCCTTTTTTCATTCTGGTTGTCGTCAAAATGTAGAAGTTCCCTACATTTCGAGAACTTGTAATAATCCTTGAGGCAGACGTAACAATCCGTAATCACGCGACGTTGTTTAGCTGTTTCGGGTGATAATAGTCAAGCATCTGTTGTTTATTTTGCACGATTTCTTCAGTGCAAGGGTGTAAAGATTGGCTCTGTTACAATCCGGGGATGTTGGAGTCATCTGGTCCGGATTCTCTCTGACGCCAGCCGCCGGACCGCGGCGGCCTCCTCGATCAGCACTAAAAAATATCTAGAACATGCATACAACCAAAAGAGCCATAATCACCGGCATCACGGGCCAGGATGGCGCCTATCTCGCGCAGCTGCTCCTGGAAAAGGGTTATCACGTTACCGGCACCTTCCGCCGCTCCAGCTCGGTCAATTTCTGGCGCATCGCGGAACTGGGCATCGAGCACCACCCGAACCTGTCGCTGGTCGAGTATGACCTGACCGACCTGTCCTCCAGCATCCGCCTGATCGAATCCGCCCGCCCGGACGAGGTCTACAACCTGGCGGCGCAAAGCTTCGTCGGCGTCTCGTTCGAACAGCCGGTCACGACCGCTTCGATCACCGGCCTGGGCGCGGTCAACCTGCTGGAAGCGATCCGCATCGTCAATCCGAAGGCGCGCTTCTACCAGGCATCGACCTCCGAGATGTTCGGCAAGGTCCAGGCCGTGCCGCAGATCGAGAGCACCCCGTTCTACCCGCGCAGCCCCTATGGCGTGGCCAAGCTGTATGCGCACTGGATGACGGTCAACTACCGCGAGTCCTACGGCATCTTCGGCAGCTCCGGCATCCTGTTCAACCACGAGTCGCCGCTGCGCGGCCGCGAATTCGTGACCCGCAAGATCACCGACTCGGTCGCCAAGATCGTGCTCAACAAGCTCGACCTGCTCGAGCTGGGCAACCTGGACGCCAAGCGCGACTGGGGCTATGCGCGCGAATACGTGGAAGGCATGTGGCGCATGCTGCAGGTCGACCAGCCGGATACCTACGTGCTGGCGACCAACCGCACCGAGACCGTGCGCGACTTCGTGACCATGGCCTTCCGAGGCGCCGGCATCGCCATCGAATGGAAGGGCCAGGGCGAGGGCGAGACCGGCCACTGCGGCCGTACCGGCAAGCTGCTGGTGCGCGTGTCGCCGAAGTTCTACCGTCCGGCCGAGGTCGACCTCCTGATCGGCGATCCGGCCAAGGCCCAGCGCGAACTCGGCTGGCAGGCCAACACCACGCTGGAGCAGCTGTGCCAGATGATGGTCGACGCCGACCTGCGCCGCAACGAACTGGGCTTCTCGTTCTGACATGAACCGTATGGTCACGGAAGAGATCATCGGTGTGGCCGAACCGCGCGAAGGCGAGGGCAAGCGCGCCCTGATCACCGGGCTGCGCGGCTTCACCGGCTACTACATGGCGCGCGAGCTGAGCGCGGCCGGCTACCACGTCCACGGCACCGTGCTGCCGGGCGAGCCGACCGGTCCGGACATCTTCGCGGTCGACCTGCTCGACCGCGCCTCGGTCGCCGCGGCGGTCGAACAGGTGCGGCCGGACGTGGTGGTGCACCTGGCCGCCATCGCCTTCGTGGCGCACAACGATGCCGACCAGATGTACCGCGTCAACGTGGTCGGCACCCGCAACCTGCTGGAAGCGCTGGCGGCCGGCTCGCACAAGCCGTCCAGCGTGCTGCTGGCGTCTTCCGCCAACATCTACGGCAACGCCGACGTTCCCGTCATCGACGAGGACGTGCCTCCCAACCCGGCCAACGACTACGCGGTCAGCAAGCTGGCGATGGAGTACATGGCGCGCCTGTGGATGGACAGGCTGCCGATCACGATCGCGCGCCCGTTCAACTACACCGGCGTGGGCCAGGCCGAGAACTTCCTGCTGCCGAAGATCGTGTCGCACTTCCGCAAGGAGGCGCGCCGCATCGAGCTGGGCAACCTGGCGATCGCGCGCGACTTTTCCGACGTGCGCATGGTGGCGAAGAGCTACCGCCGCCTGCTGGCGGCCGCGCCAAGCGGCGAAGCCTTCAACGTCTGCTCGGGCCAGCCGCATTCGCTGGAAAGCCTGATCGACATCATGAGCGACATCGCCGGCTACCGTATCGAAGTGCACGTCAATCCGGCTTTCGTGCGCGCCAACGAGGTGCTCACGCTCACCGGCAGCAACGCCAAACTGGCCGGGGTCATCGGCAAGATCGAACCGACTCCGCTGCCCGAGACGCTGCGCTGGATGTACACGGCGTGAGTGGAGTGCGCGTCGGCCTGGGGACGACCATGATCGAACCGGGTTTCAATGGCGGACGGCTGGACGGCATCGGGGTTGTCACCCGGGCGCTGCTGCGCCACCTGCCGGATGCCGGTTGCGAGGTGGCGCCGTTCTCCTGGCCGAGCGGCAAGACGCCGCCGAGCGTGGGCCGGGCGCTGCCGCAATCCTTCGGGCGCGCCACCGTGGTCGACCTGCTGACGCCTTCCGCGCACCGCATGCACATGCCGCTCGACGTGTTCCATGTCACCGACTACCGCGCGGTGCGGATGGATTGCCCGGTGGTGGCGACCCTGCACGACGCACTCCCGATCAAGCACCCGGAGTGGTGCAATCCGCGCCTGCGCGGGCTGAAGAACTGGCTGCAGCGCAAGGCGGCGCAAAAGGCCGACCACGTGATCGCCGTCTCGCACTATGCGATCGAGGAACTGGTCGAGTGCTTCGGCGTCGACGAGCGCCGCATCTCGGTGGTGCCGAACGGGGTCGACGAGGAATGGCTGGAGCCGGCGGATGCGAGCGAGGTCGCGGCCACGCTCGATGCTTGCGGGCTGCGGCCGGGCTATTTCCTGTTCGTCGGCACGCTGCAGCCGCGCAAGAACGTCGAGCGCCTGCTGGACGCCTACCTGGCGCTGCCGAAGGCGGTGCGCGACGAGCGCCAGCTGGTCATCGTCGGCAACGCCGGCGCCCGCTCGGACGAGCTGCTGCGCCGGATCGCCGCGGCAAGGCAGGATGGCGCCGGGGTGATCTGGCTGAACCGCCTGACCGACAGCGGCCAGCTGCGCCATGTGTATGCCGGCGCCGGCGTGTTCGTGTTTCCTTCGCTGTACGAGGGCTTCGGGATCCCCGTGGTCGAGGCGTTCGCGGCGGGGGTGCCGGTGGTGTCCTCGAACCTGACCTCGCTGCCCGAGGTGTCGGCCGGTGCGGCGCTGGAAGTCGATCCACTCGACGCCGGCGCCATCCAGGCGGCCATGCTGGCCCTGGTGCGCGAGCCGGCGCTGCGGGCCCGCTGCATCACTGCCGGGCGCGCGCGTGCGGCCCAGCTGACCTGGAACGCGACGGCGCGCCAGACCGCCGCCGTCTACCGTTCACTCATTTGAAGCTTAGCCATGCGTATTCTTCACTTCTACAAGACCTATTATCCCGATTCGGTGGGTGGGGTCGAGCAGGTCATCCGCCAGATGTGCGTCGGGACCGGGCGGCTGGGGGTGAGCAACCAGGTGCTGTCGCTGTCGCGCAAGACCGATCTCCAGCCATTCGAATTCGAAGGGCACATGGTGCACCGGGTGCCGCAGAACTTCGAGCTGGCCTCGAACGCGGTGTCGGTGCAGGCCGTTACCCGGCTGGCGCGCATGGCGGCGGACGCCGACGTCGTGCATTACCACTTTCCCTGGCCCTTCATGGACCTGGCCCACTTCCTGGCGCGCGTGAACAAGCCCAGCGTGGTGACCTACCATTCCGACATCGTGCGCCAGAAGGCCCTGCTGCGCCTGTACCAGCCGCTGCAGCACCGCTTCCTGCAGAGCGTCGATGCGATCGTGGCGACCTCGCCGAACTACCTGGGCTCGTCCACCGTGCTGGACCGCTACCGCGACAAGACCCGCGTGATCACCTTCGGCCTCGACAAATCCAGCTATCCGGAGCCGGACCAGGCGCGCCTGGACCACTGGCGCGCCAGGGTGGGGCCGAAGTTCTTCCTGTTCGTCGGCGTGCTGCGCTACTACAAGGGCCTGCACATCCTGCTGGACGCGGTGGCGGGCACCGATTATCCGGTGGTGATCGTCGGCGCCGGCCCGATCGAGCAGGAGCTGAAGGCCCATGCCGAGCGCCTCGGCCTGAAAAACGTGATGTTCGTCGGTAAGGTCGATGAGCTGGACAAGGTCGCGCTGCTCAAGCTGTGCTACGCGGTGGCCTTCCCCTCGCACCTGCGCTCGGAAGCCTTCGGCATCTCGCTGCTGGAAGGCGCGATGTTCGGCAAGCCCATGATCTCGAGCGAGATCGGCACCGGCACCACCTACATCAACGTCCACCAGCAGACCGGCCTGGTGGTCCCGCCGTCCGACCACGAAGCCCTGCGCGCGGCCATGCGCACGCTGTGGGACGATCCGCAACTGGCCCGGGAGATGGGCCGCCGCGCCGAGGCCAGGTACTGGCAGCTGTTCACCTCCGAGCAGATGGCCGACGGTTATGCCAGCCTGTACCAGGAGCTGGTGGCGCGGCGCGAGCAGGTGGGGCTGACGCCGGCGGCGCGGCTGGGGTGAACACCGCCACCGTCGTCCCCGCGGAGGCGGGAACGACGGAGGAAAGGCGCGGGAACGACGGCCGAATCAGGCCGCCTTCAACTGCTGTTCATCCTCCGCCCAGCGCTGCCGGATCGCCCGGATCGCCGGCATCTGCGTGACGAACAGGTCGACCAGGGCCGGATCGAAATGCTTGCCCTTCTGCTCGACCAGGAATGCGAGCGCTTCCTCTTCGCTCCAGGCCTGCTTGTACGGGCGCACCGACGTCAGGGCGTCGAACACGTCGGCGATCGCGGTGATCCGGCCTTCCAGCGGAATCTGCTCGCCGGCCAGGCCGTTCGGATAGCCGCTGCCATCCCATTTCTCGTGGTGGGTGAGGGCGATGTTGCGCGCCAGCGCCAGCATGCCGCCGGGGTGCTCGCCGATGATTTCGGCGCCGATCGTGGCGTGGCTCTGCATGATCTTCCATTCGTCCGGGTCGAGCGGGGCGGGCTTTTGCAGGATGCGGTCGGGGATGCCGATCTTGCCGACGTCGTGCATCGGCGCCGCGTGCAGCAGGTCGTCCGCTTCCGTTTCGGTCATGCCGGCCGCCAGGCCGAGGATGCGCGCGAAGTGGCTCATGCGGATCACGTGCAGGCCGGTCTCGTTGTCCTTGTACTCCGCCGCCAGGCCGAGCCGCTGGACGATCTCCAGGCGCGTCGCGCGCAGCTCTTCCATGCGCACCAGCGACAGGTGGGTGCGCACGCGCGCACGCACGATCGGCGGGCTGACCGGCTTGGTGATGTAGTCGACCGCGCCGGCTTCGAAGCCTTCCACTTCGTCATCGGTATCGGTCAGCGCGGTCACGAAGATCACCGGGACGGCCGCCGTGCGCGGATCGGCCTTGAGGGCGGCGCAGACTTCGTAGCCGCTCATGCCCGGCATCATCACGTCGAGCAGGACCAGGTCGGGGCATTCCTCGCGCACCAGTTCGAGCGCGCGCTGGCCGTCCTTGGCAAAGCGCAGGCGGTAGTGGTCCTGCAGGATCTGGCGCAGCAGTTGCAGGTTGCTTGCTTCGTCGTCGACCGCAAGGATCAGCGGAAGGTTGACGGTGCTCATTCGGTCGTCTCCTGTGCCATGTCATCGATGGCGCCCAGCACGGCGTCGAGCTGTTGCAGGGCCAGTTCAAAATCAAAATCGGCAATCGCCGCGTGCACCTGGGCTGCGCGCGTGGCCAGCGGATGGCCGGCCAGCGCGGCCGCCAGGCCGGCCGAGGCGGCGTCGTCCAGCCCGCCGCGGCGCAAGGCATCGCGCAGGACCTTGCCGGCGCGCCGGGCGCGTTCCAGGTCGGCGCCCGGATGCACGGCCTGGGCCGGCGAGGCGGCGGGCGCCGGCTGCGCCGCGCGGATCTCGGCCAGCGCGTCGTCGAGCAGCGCGCGCAGCTGGACCAGCGCTTCCTGCAGGGTTTCCTCCAGGCCCGGATAGAGCTTGCCGCTGTCGCCGTCGACCAGGGCTTCGAGCTTGCCGAGCGCGTCGGCCAGCAGTTCCAGGCCGAGGTTGGCGGCAACGCCGCGCACTCGGTGCGCCAGCATGCGCATGGCGCGGTAGTCGGCCTGCGCGGCCTGCGCCGACAGCAGCAGCGCCATGCCGGCGTGCTGGGTCTCGAAATGCGCCAGCGCCTCCAGGTAGGCGTCTTCCTTGCTGCTCCAGCGGCGCAGGCCGGCCTGGCGGTTGAGCGGCATGCGTTCCTGGGCCGGCAGCTCCGGATCCGGATGCAGGCCGCCCAGGCCCAGCACGCGCGCGATCTCGTGCGACAGCGCGAACCAGTCGATCGGTTTCGACGCGAAGCCGTCCATGCCGGCTTCAAAGCTGGCGCGGCGGTGCTCGGGCAGCACGCTGGCGGTCATCGCGATCACCGGCACGCGCGGACGGCCGGCGCTTTCCGCCTGCTGGCGGATCAGGCGCGTCGCGCTCAAGCCGTCGATGACCGGCATCTGGAAGTCCATCAGGATCACGTCGAACTGTTCGCGCGCGGCCAGCTCGACCACCGCGGCGCCGTCGGCGGCGGCGGTCATGGTGTGGCCGCGGCGGGCCAGCAGCAGCTGCAGCAGTTCCTGGTTCTGCGGCACGTCGTCGGCCACCAGCACGCGCAGCGGCGGCAGGGCGGCGGGGGTGCGTACGCGCGGCTGCTGCGGCGCGAAGCGCGCCAGCACCAGCGGCAGCACCACGTGGAACACGGTGCCCTTGCCTTGCTCGCTCTCGGCCCAGATCCTGCCCCCCATGAGCTCGACCAGCTGCTTGCTGATGGTGGTGCCCAGGCCGGTGCCGCCGAAGCGGCGCGTCATCGAGGCGTCGGCCTGGGTGAACGGGTCGAAGATCGCCTGCAGGCGTTCCGGCGCGATGCCGATGCCGGTGTCGCGCACCTCGAAGTGCAGGTGCTCGCCCTGCAGCTCGGCGCGCAGGGTGACGCTGCCCTTTTCGGTGAACTTGATGGCGTTGTCGAGCAGGTTGGTCAGCACCTGGCGCACGCGCAGCTCGTCGCCGCGCAGGCAGGTCGGCAAAACCGGATCGTAGTGGACGTCGACGTGCAGGCCCTTGGCGCGCGCGTTTGCCGCCAGGGTCGACGACAGTTCGTCGATCAGGGACAGCAGGTTGTAGTCGTTCTGTTCGAGTTCGACCGCGCCTTTCTCCAGCTTGGCGGTGTCGAGGATCTCGTTGAGCAGGCGCAGCAGCGCGCGGCCGGCGCTGCGAATGGTATCCAGGTGGCGCCGCTGTTCGGGCGCCAGTTCGCCGTCCAGCAGCACGTCGGTGAAGCCGAGGATGGAATTCATCGGGGTGCGGATCTCGTGGCTCATGTTCGCCACGAAGCTGGCGCGCGCGGCGGCGGCCTGCTCGGCGTGCTCCTTCGCTTGGCGCAGCGCGTCTTCCATCTCGCGGCGTTCGGTGATGTCCAGGATCACGCCGTCCAGCCAGTGCGGCTGGCCGGCGTCGTTGCACACGCCGGTGCCGTTTTCCCACAGCCAGCGGGTGCCGCCGTCGGCATGCAGCAGGCGGTATTCGACCAGGTAGGGGCGGTGGTCGCGTAGCGCCGCGGCGATCGCTTCCGAGACCCGCACGCGGTCGGCGGCATGGATCTGGTTGGCGAAGCGGCGGCGCGGGTGTTCGCCCAGGAAGTCGCGCGCCGGATAGCCGGTCACGCGCTCGACGGCGTCGCTGAGGAACACCATCGGCTGCGTGCCCTCCAGCAGGCTGCGGTAGGAAATGCCGGGGATGTTGCCGATCAGGGAGCGGAACTGCTGCTCGCTGGCGCGCAGCGCCTGTTCCATCGCGCGGCGCTCGGTGATGTCGGTGATGAAGCAGACGAACAGGTCCTTGTCGTCCAGGCGCGCATGCCCGACCGCGCGGCGGATCGGCACGATGCTGCCGTCCTTGCGGCGGCCGGTGACGTCGGCGCTCTTGGCGGCGGACGTGATCTCGCCGGTCGCCAGCGCGCGCAGCAGGCCCTCCTGCGCGGACGCTTCCTCGTTGCCGATCAGGAGGCGGATATGCTGGCCGACGATCTCTTCGCGCTGCCAGCCGTAGATGCGCTCGGCCGAGGCGTTGAACTCGAGGATGGTGCCGTCGCGGTCGACGGTGACCACGCCGTCCACCGTGGTGGTCAGCAGGGCGCGCATCCAGGCTTCGCTGCGCGACAGCTCGCGGAACAGCTGGCGGTAGCGCAGCAGGCCGTTGGCGCCCAGCACGAAGATGGTGAAGGCGACCGTGATCAGGCTGATCGCCAGCGCCAGGAAGGTGTCCGAAGCCGCTTTTTGCGGGGTCAGGCTGGCGCGGCCGACGAAGCGGGCGGCTTCCATGCCGGTGTAGTGCATGCCGGCGATGGCGAAGCCCATCACGATGGCCGCCAGCAGCAGGCGCCGCGATGCGCTCAGGCGGTGCGACAGGCTGGACAGGCCGAAACGCACCCACAGCGCCAGCGTCGCCAGCACCACCGCGACCACGATCGACAGGGAGAACATCCACGGGTCGTAGCGCAGTTCGAGACCCATGCGCATGCCCGCCATGCCGGCATAGTGCATCACGCCGATGCCGGCGCCGACCACCACGCCGCCCGCCAGCAGGCCCCAGCCGCCCAGGCGCTCGCGCGCGATCAGCCACAGGGCGACGAAGGAAGCGGCGATGCTCGGCACGCCCGAGATGATGGTGGCGACCGGGTCATAGTCGACGTCGGTGCACAGGTCGAACGCCAGCATGCCGATGAAGTGCATTGCCCACACGCCCGTGCCCAGCGCCAGGCTGCCGGTGCCGAGCACGATCCAGCGCTGGCTGCGGTTGACGGCGGCCTGGCCGGCGATCAGCAACGCCATCCAGGAAGCAAAGATCGCCACCAGCACCGACAGGATCACCAGCCCCGGTGTGTACATTCCGTAACTCAGCAGGGATGGGTCATCAGGAATGGTGAACAATGAAAACGGCATAAAATGATGAAAATGACGATCGATTCAATATTTGGCACGCAAGTATGTCACTTTCTCAGAGGAAAATGTTGTCGCGTGGGCAGACAGGGTGTGAGAAATGGAGAGGATTGTCGCGTGAGCGCCACCAATTTGACGAAAATTGTCTAGTTGTCATGGATTGCTGCGCGTTCGATGTTGCTGGTATGCTAGGTGCACAGGTCGCTGCCGGCTGGCGGCGTTGGCAATGGGTGCGCCATGCGAATCAAAACCGTGATTGTTGCCGCAATGCTTGCCTCTGGCTACGCCGCATCGCAGGCTCAGCCGGAACCGCGCTTGTATCTCACCACCGAGGCCGCGGCGCCGCACAGCATGCTGGAAGGGAAGCGCGTGGTCGGCATTGGCGCCGATACCGTACGCGAAATCATGGTGCGCGCCCGGATCGACCACACCATCGAACTGCTGCCATGGAAGCGCGCCTACACCGTGGCGCTCGAGCGCCCGGACACCTGCGTGTTTTCGACCACCCGCACGCCCGAGCGCGAAGCCCTGTTCAAGTGGATCGGACCGATCGGCGAGGCCGACTGGGTCCTGATGGGACGCGCCGACCGCCACCTGCATCTGGACACCCTGGACGACGCGCGGCGCTACCGCATCGGCACCTATAACGGCGATGCGCGCGACCACTACCTGCGCGCACGCGGTTTCGACGTCGATCCCGCGCCGAACGACCTGATCAATCCACGCAAGCTGATGGCGAACCGGATCGACCTGTGGGCCGCCAGCATCCGCCGCGGCAGCGACACCGTGGCCCGCATGGGCTATGCCGACAAGATCGTGCCGGTGCTCGTGTTCAACAGCATCCGCGTCTACCTCGCCTGCAACCGCGCCGTGCCGGATACCCTGACGGCACGCATGGAAACGGCGTTCGCCGCGATGGAGCGCGACGGCACCCTGCAGCGCATCCTGCACCGCTACGACGACCACGGCGTTCCGCACGACCGCTGAATTCATGCCGGCACGCGGCATGATTCGTTGACGTTCCGATAACTCCGGGGTATCGTTTGGCACCCGCCGGCATCCCGCCCGGCGCCCCCGTCCAGGAGGTTTTCCGATGTCCACGCGTTTTTTACGTGTCTCTCCCCTGATCCCGGCCCGTGACGTCGAAGAAGCGATCCGCTTCTACCGCGACGCGCTCGGCTTCGAGCTGGACTACCGCGACGCCGAGCCGGCGAAGTTCGCGATCGTCGGGCGCGATTCGGCCTGGCTGAACCTGTTTTTCAATGAAGACAAGTACCTGGCCGACCAGACCAGCCTGCGGATCGTGGTCGACGGCGTCGATGCGCTATACGAGCGCTGCCAGGCGGCCGGCTGCACGCATCCGAACGGCGCGCTCGGCGTCAAGCCGTGGGGCACGCGCGAGTTCTCGATCATCGATCCATCCGGGGTGTGTATCGCCTTCGTGGAAAACGAAGAGTAAAAGACAAGTCATACCGACAAACGGTGGCCGGGGCCGGTGCGGGAAGCGCCGTCGGACCGGCTGTCTCCGCCATTGTTGTCCAGCTACGCCAGCAACCATCCGCCTGCCGACACGTCGGGCGCGCCATAAATCCATAAAGCCATAAAGCCATAAAGCCATCAATACCGGCAAACCGGCCCCATTCTCATGGCCAGGCTATCGGCCGTAAATCACCAGTTATAAAACATCGTCCATGCCTTGAAAAGGTGCGGGCAAGGTTTTCTGAAACCGGGTTATTCGTTTTTCTTTTGGCATTGCCGCAGCCTTTCATCAGCCTGAAGCAGTCAATACATCAATCACCGTGCTGACCCGATCTCCAATCGTGAAATTATCCAATCGGGATTTTCATGTTTGCCTTTTACGCAATGTCTGAAAAGCGCACGAATAATGTCCCGCCTACGCTTGCAAAAAGCGCCATCTAAAGCAGTACAAGCCGACTAGTCCATTACAGAAGATGAGACATTTGTACTAGAAGAACAGTACATCTGTCGGATGACGCCTACAAAGATAAAAAACTACCATGCATTCTCGGCATAGAAATTGAACGACGGGTGTGAATTCGTCCGGACTATTTGCTGAGAAATGTTTTATAGAAATTACATTTGTAATTAAATATAAATTTTATCGATTTTATCCGGGCTAGGCCGGAACTGGGGAGAGCATCTTGGGCACCACGAATTCTTTCGACAATACTCCACAAGCGACGGACGACATTTTCAAGGTCAATGAGGATACGGGATTAATTACTCTCAACGTGATGGCCAATGACCTCGGAGGCAATGCGAAGACGCTTTATTCGATCGACGATGGAACAACGTCTTCGGGCACGATCGCGCCCACGGACTTGTTGATCAAGGACTCCATCGGCGGGAATTCGGATGTCAGCGCCAAGGGAGCGCGAATCTCCATTACCGCAGACGGGAAGGTCTCGTATGACTTGAGCACCGTTGCAGAATTCCAGAAGCTTGCGGCCGGCGAAACGGCTGAAGACAGCTTTATCTATGCGATTCGATTGGGTAACGGTACGCTGAGCTGGGCCAAGGCAGTAATTGTAGTGATCGGCGTCAATGACGTTCCACAAATTGTTTCTGTCGGGACAGCGGCGACTGGGGCAATCACTGAACTGGCGGGGCAAACGGCTTCCTCGGCTTTGGGCACTGCGTCCGGCAAGATCGCTTTCGCGGATGTGGATTTCTCGGATACCCACACGGCGAGCGTTGCGGCGCCAGTTTTTAATTGGTCGGGCGGCACGCTGAGCGCAGACCAGACCGCGGCACTGAAGGCGGCCGGCACCTTGGGGCTGACGGTAAGCGACAGCACGGGCTCGGGCTCTGGTTCCGTCGCGTGGAACTACAGCGCCAAGGACATGGCGTTCGACTTCCTCGGCAAAGGTCAAACGCTGACGGTCACCTACCAGGTCAGCGTCGCCGATAACCACGGCGGCAGCATCATTCAGAATGTCGTCATTACCGTCACTGGCGCCAATGACAAGGCGGTGATCAGCGATGCAAACGTTACCCAGGTCAAGGAAGACATCGGTGTCAGCAGCGGCGCGCTGACTGCTACCGGCAAGATCGCGATCTCAGATGCCGACGCCGGTGAAGATCACTTCAACACCGCTGTCGTCAGTGCCCAGGGCAACCTCGGAACGCTGACGCTGAAGGCTGACGGCACCTATACCTACAGCGTCGATAACAGCAAGGTCCAGTACCTGGGCGCGAACGCCAGCAAGGTCGATGTGTTTACCGTCACCGCAGCCGACGGCACCACCAAAGATGTGAGCTTTACCATCAACGGCACCAACGATGGGCCGGTCGCCGTTGCCGATACTGCATCCGGCACCGAGAACCAGACGCTGACCATCGATGTGCTGGCCAATGATACCGATGCGGACGACGGCCACGCTTTCACGCTGGTGTCCGGCTCCGCGCCGGCCAGCAAAGGCACGGTTGCCGTCGCCAACAACCAGCTCGTGTTCACTCCGGGTTCGGACTTCGACCACCTGAAGGCTGGCGCGACCGAACAGGTGACGCTCAGCTACACGATGAAGGACGACCAGGGCGCTACTTCGACCAGCACGGTCGTGGTGACTGTCACCGGTACCAACGATGCGCCGGTCGCCGTTGCCGATGCCGCTTCGGGCACCGAGAACCAGGCATTGACCATCGACGTGCTGGCCAACGATACCGATGTGGATGACGGCCATGCCTTCACGCTGGTGTCGGGCTCTGCGCCGGCCAGCAAAGGCACGGTTGCTGTCGCCAACAACCAGCTCGTGTTCACTCCGGGCTCGGACTTCGACCATCTAAAAGCTGGCGCCACCGAACAGGTGACGCTGAGCTACACGATGAAGGACGACCAGGGCGTTACCTCGACCAGCACGGTCGTGGTGACCGTCACCGGAACCAATGACGCACCGGTTGCCGTCGCCGATACCGCTGCGGGTACCGAGAACCAGACATTGACCATCGATGTGCTGGCCAACGATACCGATGTGGACGACGGCCATACCTTCACGCTGGTGTCGGGCTCTGCGCCGGCCAGCAAAGGCACGGTTGCCGTCGCCAACAACCAGCTCGTGTTCACTCCGGGTTCGGACTTCGACCATCTGAAGGCAGGCGCCACCGAACAGGTGACGCTCAGCTACACGATGAAGGACGACCAGGGTGCTACCTCGACCAGCACGGTCGTGGTAACCGTCACCGGTACCAACGATGCACCGGTTGCCGTTGCCGATACCGCTTCGGGCACCGAGAACCAGGTTTTGACCATCGATGTGCTGGCCAACGATACCGATGCAGATGACGGCCACGTCTTCACGCTGGTGTCCGGCGCCGCACCCGCCAGCAAAGGCACGGTTACCGTCGCTAACAACCAGCTCGTGTTTACTCCGGGCTCGGACTTCGACCACCTGAAGGCAGGCGCCACCGAACAGGTGACGCTGAGCTACACGATGAAGGACGACCAGGGCGCCACCTCGACCAGCACGGTCGTGGTGACTGTCACCGGTACCAATGACGCACCGGTTGCGGTTGCCGATACCGCGTCCGGTACCGAGAACCAGGCATTGACCATCGACGTGCTGGCCAATGACACCGATGTGGACGACGGCCATGCCTTCACGCTGGTATCCGGTGCGGCACCGGACGGCAAGGGAACCACCAGTGTGGTGGACAACCAGCTGGTCTTCACCC
>NZ_JBDGIN010000026.1:0-29179 GCF_057657395.1 Telluria sp. Soil_C_11
AACGGCCCGCACATCGCTGCACGGGCCGTTTCGATGGGGAGCGGAACAGGATTACTCCGGCGCCGGCTCCAGTTCGACCTCGTCGACGTCGCTCTCGACCACGCGCTGCAGGCCGGACAGCTTGGTGCCGTCTTCCACCGCGATCAGGGTCACGCCCTGGGTCGCACGGCCCATCTCGCGGATCTCGGCCACGCGGGTACGGATCAGCACGCCACCGGTCGTGATCAGCATGATCTCGTCGGTTTCGTCGACCAGGGTCGCGGCCACGACCTTGCCGTTACGCTCGGTGGTCTGGATCGCGATCATGCCCTTGGTGCCGCGGCCGTGGCGGGTGTATTCAAGGATCGGAGTACGCTTGCCGAAGCCGTTCTCGGTGGCCGTCAGGACCGACTGCTGCTCGTTCTCGGCGACCAGCAGCGCGATCACGTTCTGGCCCTCTTCCAGGTTCATGCCGCGCACGCCGCGCGCGGTACGACCCATCGGGCGCACGTCGTTCTCGTCGAAGCGCACGGCCTTGCCGGCGTCCGAGAACAGCATCACGTCGTGCTTGCCGTCGGTGAGCGCGGCACCGATCAGGAAGTCGCCCTCGTCCAGGTCGACCGCGATGATGCCGGCCTTGCGCGGGTTGCTGAAGTCGCGCAGCGGGGTCTTCTTGACGGTGCCCAGGCTGGTGGCCATGAAGACGTAGTGGTCTTCCGGGAAGCTCGAATTCTCGCCCGACAGCGGCAGCACCACCGTGATCTTCTCGCCGTCCTGCAGCGGGAACATGTTCACGATCGGCTTGCCGCGCGAGTTGCGCGAGCCCTGCGGCACTTCCCACACCTTCAGCCAGTACATCCGGCCGCGGTTGCTGAAGCACAGGATGTAGTCGTGGGTGTTGGCGATGAACAGCTGGTCGATCCAGTCCTCGTCCTTGGTGGCCATCGCCTGCTTGCCGCGGCCGCCGCGCTTCTGGGCGCGGTATTCCGAGATCGGCTGCGACTTCATGTAGCCGGTGTGCGACAGGGTCACCACCATGTCCTGCGGGGTGATCAGGTCTTCGGTTTCGAGGTCGCTGGCGTTGTGCTCGATGGCCGAGCGGCGGGCATCCTTGCCGTTCTCGGTGTAGTCGGCCTTGATCTGGGCCATCTCGTCCACGATGATCGCGGTGACGCGCTCCGGCTTGGCCAGGATGTCGAGCAGGTCGGCGATGTGGGCCATCACTTCCTTGTACTCGTTGACGATCTTGTCCTGCTCCAGTCCGGTCAGGCGCTGCAGGCGCATCTGCAGGATTTCCTGGGCCTGCTCGTCGGACAGCTTGTACATGCCGTCCGCCTGCATGCCGTAGTGCTTCGGCAGGTGCTCAGGACGGAAGGCGTCGATGCCGCCGGCGGCGCCGGTCTCGGTACGCATCAGCATCTCGCGCACCAGGGACGAATCCCAGGCACGCTGCATCAGCTCGGTCTTCGCGACCGGCGGAGTCGGCGCGGCCTTGATGATGGCGATGAAGTCGTCGATGTTCGCCAGGGCGACGGCCAGGCCTTCCAGCATGTGCCCGCGCTCGCGCGCCTTGCGCAGCTCGAACACGGTGCGGCGGGTGACCACTTCGCGGCGGTGCGACAGGAAGCACTCCAGCATCTGCTTCAGGTTCAGCAGCTTCGGCTGGCCGTTGACCAGGGCCACCATGTTCATGCCGAAGGTGTCCTGCAGCTGGGTCTGCTTGTACAGGTTGTTCAGCACCACTTCCGGCACTTCGCCGCGCTTCAACTCGATCACCACGCGCATGCCCGACTTGTCGGACTCGTCCCGGATGTCGGAGATGCCTTCCAGCTTCTTGTCGCGCACGTTCTCGGCGATGCGCTCGAGCAGCGACTTCTTGTTCACCTGGTACGGCAGTTCGTCGACGATGATGGCCACGCGGCCGCCGTCCTTGCCGTATTCCTCGAAGTGGGTCTTGGCGCGCATCACCACGCGGCCGCGGCCGGTGCGGTAGCCATCGCGCACACCGGACACGCCGTAGATGATGCCGGCGGTCGGGAAGTCCGGCGCCGGGATCAGCTCGATCAGCTCGTCGATCGTGCAGTCCGGGTTGCGCAGCACGTGCAGCGCGCCGTTGATGACTTCGGACAGGTTATGCGGCGGAATGTTGGTCGCCATGCCGACCGCGATGCCCGAGGAACCGTTCACCAGCAGGTTCGGGATGCGGGTCGGCAGGACGGTCGGCTCTTTTTCCTTGCCGTCGTAGTTCGGTTGGAAGTCGACCGTGTCCTTGTCGATGTCGGCCAGCAGCTCCTGCGAGATCTTGTCCAGGCGGCACTCGGTGTAACGCATCGCCGCGGCGCTGTCGCCGTCGATCGAACCGAAGTTGCCCTGCCCGTCGACCAGCGTGTAGCGCAGCGAGAAATCCTGCGCCATGCGCACCAGCGTGTCGTAGATCGAGGCGTCGCCGTGCGGGTGGAATTTACCCATGGTCTCGCCGACCACACGGGCGCACTTCAGGTAAGGACGGTTCCACACGTTGTTCATCTCGTGCATCGCGAACAGCACACGGCGATGCACCGGCTTGAGACCGTCGCGCGCATCCGGCAGAGCACGGCCCACGATCACGCTCATCGCGTAATCGAGGTAGCTCTTGCGCATCTCTTCTTCCAGAGAAATTGGAATTGTTTCTTTTGCGAATTGATCCATTGGCGGGTCGACTGCTTTCAGGCGATAAGGGAAGTTTCCAAGGGGTAGATTTTACCACGCGCTATATCAGCAGTGCATTTTGAAAGCAAGTCCAGCACGACAGGCTTTTTACGTGTTTGCACATCTGACACATGCTTGTCATAAACTTTCGTCAAGCTTCCGTTCCACTCACAACACGTTGTTGTGCAGAAACAACGCGACAAATCCCATGCATGGCAATTCAGCCTCCCATGGTCGTGCGGATGTAGCGTATGTGGCAAAATGGCCGAGAAGTTAATTGCTTGTTTCACAATGCGAAACGGGCGCGTCCGTGCAGGATGTTAATATTCTGCCTATGTGGTTCACTCATGCGCGTGCCATGTAGTTTCGCAGCGGGAAGAATTTACCGAAAGGAAGAAAAAATATGAAAAAATTGGCAACCCTCATGCTCGCAGCTTCGGCGGCGATGGCCGGCAGCGCTTTCGCCCAGAGCGCCCCGCCGTATGCACCGCTGACGACCGACATCCAGGCGCCCAAGCCATACAGCGCTTACGTGCAGGATGCCCGCGGCGTGATCGCGCGCAATCCTTTCGGCCTGTGCTGGCGTACCGGCTACTGGACCCCGGCCGACGCGGTCCCGGGCTGCGACGCGCCGCTGTGCGTGGCGCCTGAGAAACTCGAAAACGGCAAGTGCGTCGCTCCGCCGCCGCCGCCGCCGGTCGAGGCCCCGGCTCCTGCCCCGGCACCGGCCCCGGCTCCGGCTCCGGTCCCGACTTCGGAAAAGGTAAGCTACTCGGCTGACGCCTTCTTCGACTTCGACAAGGCCGTGCTGAAACCGGCCGGCAAGGCATCGCTGGACGACCTGGTCTCGAAGCTGAAAGACATCAACCTGGAAGTCATCATCGCCGTCGGCCACACCGACTCGATTGGCACCGATGCCTACAACCAGAAGCTGTCGGTCCGCCGCGCTGAAGCCGTCAAGTCCTACCTGCAGAGCAAGGGCGTGGAATCGAACCGCATCTACACCGAAGGCAAGGGCGAGAAGCAGCCTGTCGCCGACAACAAGACCGCCGCCGGCCGTGCCAAGAACCGCCGCGTGGAAATCGAAGTCGTCGGTACCCGCAGCACCCAGCAGCAGTAATCTGCGACTGGGCGGGCTGACTGCCCCGATCAAACCCCGCTTCGGCGGGGTTTTTTTATGCGCAACACCGGCGTGGCCTTTTTTCTCGGGCCCAACCGTCGCGCCGCTTCATTTCCGCTATTATTCCGACCTATGACTACGCAACCGATGACGGCCAACGCCGACCCCTTGGAAATCCAGAAATTCAGCGAGCTCGCCCACCGCTGGTGGGACCCGACGTCCGAATTCCGACCGCTGCACGAAATCAATCCGCTGCGCCTGGAATGGATCAACGCGCGCGTGCCGCTGGCCGGCAAGAACGTGATCGACATCGGCTGCGGCGGCGGCGTGCTGTCCGAATCGATGGCGCGCAAGGGCGCCAAGGTGACCGGGATCGACCTGTCGAAGAAGGCGCTGAAAGTGGCCGACCTGCACAGCCTGGAATCGGGCGTCGAGGTGCGCTACAAGCTGATCGCAGCCGAAGACATGGCCGCCGAGGAGCCGGGCCAGTTCGACGTCGTGACCTGCATGGAAATGCTCGAGCACGTGCCCGATCCGGCCGCCATCGTGCGCGCCGCGGCCACGCTCGTGAAACCGGGCGGCCATGTGTTCTTCTCGACCCTGAACCGCAACCCGAAGTCCTACCTGTTCGCGGTGATCGGCGCCGAATACATCCTGCGCATGCTGCCGCGCGGAACCCACGACTACGCCAAGTTCATCACGCCGGCCGAACTCTCCGGCTTCATCCGTGCCGCCGGCCTGCAGCTCGATGGCATGAAGGGCCTGAGCTACAATCCGCTCACCAAGGTCTATTCCCTGAACCAGGACACCGATGTGAACTACATGGTGGCCTGCACCAGGCCTCTGTAAGCTCGCGCTGTAACCCGCACCGATAGAATCTGCTGTCCATGACCTTTCCCTCCCGCCTGCCCGCGCCGCGCGCCGTCCTGTTCGACCTCGACGGCACGCTGGCCGATACCGCCCCCGATCTCGCCGCCGCCGTCAACTCGCTGCGCACCGAGCGCGGCCTCGCGCCGACACCTTACGAGGTGCTGCGCCCGACCGCCTCGGCCGGCGCGCGCGGCATGATCGGCGCCGCCTTCGGCCTGGCCCCCGGCGACGAGGGCTATGAAGAGCTGCGCCTGCAGTGGTTCGACCGCTACCAGTCGGCGATGGCGGTCGAGAGCTCGCTGTTCGACGGCGTCTTGGAACTGTTGAAGGGCATCGAGGACGCCGGCATGGCCTGGGGCGTGGTCACCAACAAGCCGATGCGCTTTACCGACCCGCTGATCCCGCAGATCGGCCTGGCGCACGCCGGCTGCGTGGTGTCCGGCGACACCACCGCGCACGCCAAGCCCCACCCTGCCCCGCTGCTCGAAGGCGCGCGCCTGCTGGGCGTGGCGCCCGAGGAATGCTGGTACGTCGGCGACGACCTGCGCGACGTCGAAGCCGGCCGCGCCGCCGGCATGGTCACGGTCGCCTGCGGCTGGGGCTATTGCGGCGAGATTCCCCCGGCAACCTGGGGCGCCGACTATCTGCTCGACAGCCCGCTGCATCTGCTGCAGGTGCTGCGCGAGACGATCGTGGCGGCCGAAGCGTCGGCCTGAGCCGCTTACACATCTTTACGATTGATACAGAGACAGGTCTATCTCTGGACGATGCCGGCCATTAATCTACTCCCATAGAACAACGCAACGTCTCGGGAGTAGACAAATGGAAGCGATCAAGACCACCACCAACCGTATCCACCCGCTGATGGCAGCCGCCGCAGCGTCCGTGATCATCGTCAGCCTGGCCGGCACCGCCGCCATCACCGGCGTCCTGCCGAGCTCGCACAGCGCTCCGGAAGCGCCGATGCCGACGACCCAGGTCGCTCCTGCCTACGCCGGCGCCCTCGCCCCGGCCACCGCACCGGCCATGGCAGCGCAAGGCCTCCAGCAGGTGCCGGCCGGTTACGTCCAGCCGGCGGGAGCCGCCTACGCCCAACCGGCCGCCTATGCGCAGCAGGCTTATCCGCAACCGGTCCAGGCAGCGGTCCAGCCTGCCCCGGCTCCGGCGCCGGTCGTGATCGAGAAAACGATCATCAAGGAAGTGCCGGTGAAGCAGGCGGCGCCGCGCCCGCGCACCGTGCACACCAGCTATGCCCGCCATGAGGCTCCGGCCTACTACGAACCGGCGCCGCGCCCGGCTCCGCAGCCGAACTACATCGGCATCGGTACCGGCGCCGTGATCGGCGGCCTGATCGGCAACCAGGTCGGCGGCGGCAACGGCAAGAAACTGGCAACCGTGGCCGGCATCATCGGCGGCGGCATGATCGGCAACCAGATGATCAACACGAACCGCTGATCGTTTTGAGCGCTGAAAGAAAGCCGCAGGTGCGTGAGCCCTGCGGCTTTTTCACGTCTTGCGGAAGACGCTGACGATGATGTCGCTCGGGAACATGCGCAGCAGTGGAATCGCGCACAGCACGGCGGCATACTGCAGGTAGAGCGAGGGGCCGGAAATATTCCCGGCGCAGCGGATCCGCTCCAGCAAGCCCTCGGCGCGCAGCGAGGGCAGCTCGCCCGAATGGACGCGCACGAAACCATGCCTGGCGACCAGGCGCTCCAGGTTGGCGGGCCGGAAGTAATGGACGTGCGGCGAAGGCAGGTCCTTCTGCCACAGGCGCTCGAAGGGGCTGCGCCAGCCCACCCTGGCGAAGGCCTTCGACAGGCGGTAGAAGAAACCCGCACTGTTCGGCAGGTTAAGGATCAGCAGGCCGCCCTCCGCCAGGCGCCCATGGCAGGCGTCGAGCGCGGCGCGGATGTCGGGAATGTGCTCGATGACGTCGTTGAAGACGATGATGTCGAAGGTTTCGCCGGGCCGGAGCGCATCAGGAAAATACCCCGCGCGCACGGGCAGGCCGCGCGCCGCGGTGCGGCCGCCGACCACGGCATCCGGCTCGATGCCGAGCACCGCGAAGCGCTCGCGGGCCGTCTCCAGGAACCAGCCGTGGGCGCAGCCGACGTCGAGCAGGCGGCTCGCCCCTGGCCGGGCCAGGCCACGTGCGAGCTCGACGATATCCCGGAAATTCTCCTGCCGCAGCGCCTTCAGGCCCAGCTCGCGCGCATCCTCGTCGACAGGCGCGCCAGACGGCTTCTCGTTGATCGCCCCTTGTAGCGCCGCACTTTCGTACCCACATTCGCGGCAGGACGCATGCCATCCGGCCAAGCCGGCGGTTTGCGGCGTGCCGCAGATGATACAAGCCATATGCTCTCCGTTGGTCGTCATCGGGACATCTCCAGCCTGCAGATGATAGTCCTGTTTGACAACTGAAAACTATCGAAAGCTAACATTTGCTTGCGATTTCGAGAGAGGCACATCACTGCACACCGCCGCAGATTGGAGTACAATGGGCATTCTTCGTTGGGGGGCGACCTGGTTTCGACGTGGGTTGCAAAGCAGCGCAGGGCATACCGAGGACTGGTTACCTCGTAAATACATCCAGAAATCAATAACTGCAAACGATAACTCGTACGCACTCGCAGCCTAATCGCTGCTAGCTCTACATCACCTCGCCTCTGGGGTGAGCCGCAAGGCAAGTAGAGTCATTTACAGAGGCTAGGAATCAACCGGGTCACTTGGTTGCTTCCGAAATTTTAGGTGACTCGCCTGTACACAGGGTGCACATCCCCGTTGTACCGGTTAAATTAAAAGATAGTGCTAAGTATGTAGAACTGTCTGTAGAGTGCTTGCGGACGAGGGTTCGATTCCCTCCGCCTCCACCAGTATTCAAAAACAAAGGCCTTGTCGGCGTAAGCTGACGAGGCCTTTGTTTTTGAATACTTGCATGAGCAGCCGGGAATTGAATCCTCGTCCGGCACGGACGAGGGGCGGAGCCGGGGTTTCTCGCCGCACCGCGGCGAGCCCGCGAGCGGCCTTGCGCTTGCAAGCGCAAGGCCTCCCGATTCGCCTGATTAAGCAGTCGCGCAGCGACTGTGCCTTGCCTCCACCAATATCAAATACAAAGGCGTTAGCTCACGAGGCCCGTGTTTTCGAATATTTGGAACTTTCGACGGCACTAACAAGCCTTTGTTCAATATTTGAGAGATAATCATCGGACATGTCACACTATGTCCCCATGAAACGCTCTTACTTCAGCGCACGATTCGCAGACTTACTCAACTATGACCCGATGGTCATAGTCGGTCAGTTGACACATGAACTCCCGTTTGCCGCCGAGCCTACCCAAATCGATGCGTGGCGATACCAAATAGTTCACCTAAAGAAAATTGCGCCCCACTTCCCTAACGCACACGTATTTTTCGAATTTTCTATCCCGCGCATGGGACGGCGCGCAGATATCGTCTTACTAATTGATGGGATCATCTTCGTTATCGAATACAAGGTAGGCAGCACGGGACACTTTCGGGCTGATATCGACCAAACTGTCGGGTATGCACTCGATTTAGCGAACTTCCATGAAACGTCTCACAATAGACCGATCGTACCTGTTTTGGTTGCGACAGAGTCTAAGGATACGAACATTCCGACGAAGTCGCATGTTAGCAATGTGTTTCCTGTGGCCCTAACCGACGGCGATGGCCTACTGGATGTGCTTCATTTTTTTCAAAAAACAGTACATGTTCCTTATTTAAGCCCACAAGGATGGGCCGATGGAAAATACAAACCGACTCCTACCATTGTCGAGGCAGCACAAGCTCTATACCGTGGACACAAGGTTGAGGATATTTCACAGAACGAAGCTGGCGCCGACAACTTAGCGCAGACACATCAATATATTAATCAGGTTATTCAGAATTCGCAGAATAACCAGCAAAAGTCAATCTGCTTCATTACCGGAGTCCCTGGTTCAGGCAAGACCCTTGCTGGTCTAAACATTGCAACTTCCCGATCAAGCATTAAGGACAATGGGCATGCAGTTTTCTTATCTGGGAACGGCCCATTGGTAACAGTACTTCGGGAAGCACTAACTCAGGACCGCCTTGAACAACAACGTCAACAACCCGGTTTAGCGAGAACAAGCAAAACTGAGATCGAGACTGAAACCCATGCATTCATTCAAAACATTCATCATTTTCGTGATGAGTATGTGAAAACGGACACCGCACCTGCAGACCGTATCGTGATTTTTGATGAATCACAGCGCGCTTGGGACCAAACACAGGCATCTCGCTTCATGCTGAAGCGTGGAATTAATGATTTTAAGATGTCCGAACCGGAATTTTTGCTATCGGTGATGAACCGCCATGTTGGTTGGGCCACTGTGATATGCCTAGTTGGCGGTGGGCAAGAGATCAATACGGGCGAGGCAGGGATCCGCGAATGGTTACGTGTATTACATGAAAAATTCCTGGACTGGAAGGTCCACGTTTCTACAAATCTTTGCGGATCGGAATATGTACGTGACGACGAGTCTGCGCTCCTGAGCAGAGCGAACGTTATCAATGCGTCTAAGTTACACCTCGATGTATCCCGTCGCTCATTTAGAGCCGAGAATCTGTCGCAATGTATCGGCGCGCTCATCAACAATGACGCATCAACGGCCCGGCAATTCAAGGATGCGTTATCTCAATACCCCTTGTATGTAACACGCAGTCTGTCGGCCGCACGTTCTTGGTTACGCAACCAACGTCGAGGTCAAGAGCGAAACGGCTTACTTGCCTCATCCAATGCGCTCCGTTTGAAACCGGATGGCATTTTCGTAAAGTCTGCAGTTGACCCTACGCAGTGGTTTCTAGCTCCTGCACATGACGTTCGCTCATCGTGTGCCTTAGAGGATGCCGCTTCTGAATTTGATGTGCAAGGTTTAGAACTGGACTGGACGTGCGTTTGCTGGGATGCAAACCTACGACGCGAAGGCAATGAATGGGCGGGATACAATTTTAAAGGCACGAAATGGCAGAGGATTAATCAGGAGGATAGACGAAACTTTCTGATGAATTCGTACCGCGTTCTATTAACGCGTGCACGCCAAGGAATGGTGATCTTTGTTCCTCATGGGGATTTGCATGATGACACACGCCTGCCAGCATTGTATGACCCTATCTTCAACTTCTTGACGAGCTTAGGCATTCCGGAGTTGCCGCAACAAGTATTCGCTGTGAGGCGAGACAGCCCTGTTAACGAAACAGAGCTGCTCGCATAAACAATAGTCTAAACAGTACTACGAAGTCGGCCCCGGATCCGTCCCCTCCGCCACCATCAACTCCTTCGCCAGCGCATCGTTAAAGGCCGGCAAATCAGCCGGCTTGCGGCTGGTGACGAGCCGCGCGTCGACCACCACCTCGTCATCGGTCCACTCGGCCCCGGCATTGATGAGATCGCGCTTCAGGCTCGGCCAGCTGGTCAGGTGCTTGGCGGTGGCGATGCCGGCATCGATCAGGGTCCAGGGGCCGTGGCAGATCGCGCCGACCAGCTTTTCTTCGACATCGAAGCCGCGGATGAAGTCGATCGCTTCCTTGCTCAAGCGCAGTTGGTCCGGATTGGCCACGCCGCCCGGCAGGACCAGGGCGTCGAAGTCGGCCGGGTTGGCGTCGCGCACGTTCATCTCGACCTTGAATTTGTCGGCCGGCTGCATGTGGTTGACCGCTTGCACCTCCTCGCCGGCATTCTTCGGCGACAGCAGCACCACGGTCGCGCCGCGCTCTTCCAGGTAGGAGCGGGGGCTGGTGTATTCGATCTGCTCCACGCCATCCGTCATCAGCATGGCGACGCGCTTGCCCTGCAGGGGTCTGCCGGCTTGCTCAACTTGTTCCATAGAGCCTCCTTGTACAGCTTTTAGTGCACCAGCTCGCTCAGGATGGCCTGGTTGAAGGCCGGGATGTCGTCCGGCTTGCGGCTGGTGACGAGCTTGCCGTCGACCACCACCTGCTCGTCGGTCCACTGCGCGCCCGCGTTCTGCAGGTCGAGTTGCAGGGTGGGCCAGCTGGTCACGCGTTTGCCGGTGACGAGGTCGGCGTCGATCAGGGTCCACGGGCCATGGCAGATGGCGGCGATGGGCTTGTTCTCGCGGCCGAATTCGCGGATGAAGGTGATCGCTTCGGTGGACAGGCGCAGCTGGTCCGGATTGGCGACGCCGCCCGGCAGCACCAGCGCGTCGAAGTCGGCCGGACGCGCGTCGCGCACGTTCATCTCGACCTTGAACTTGTCGCCCGGGTCCATGTGGTTGAAACCCTGGATCTCGTCGCCGCTCTGCTTCGGCGACACCAGCGTCACCTGGGCGCCCTGTTCTTCGAGGAAGCTGCGCGGCCCCGTGTATTCGACCTGCTCCACGCCATCCGTCATCAGGATGGCGACGCGTTTTCCTTGCAGGGCGCGGCCCCCTTGTTGTTGGGAATTCTGTTGCATGCTGCCTCCGTATCGTCGATAGAAAGTGATCGCTGTGGGAGGACCGATTGTAGTTTTGCCCGGCACGGCGCGGCGCGCGCGTGCCGGCAGGAACCTGATCGAAATTAGTCGAGGCCCAGCGCGTGCAGGCGCGCGCGCAGGCGCTGCACCTCGTCGCTGAGGTCGACCACCAGCGCCGCCACGTCTTCGTTGGCGTCGAAGTCCCGCTCGACCCGCAGCAGGCGGCGCGCGCGCAGCAGGTCGCCGCTGCGGAAGCGCCATTCCATGACCTCGACCGCAGGCTGGCCGCCGAGGATGCCGGCACGCACCCGCCGCACGACCCAGTCCGGTTCGACATTGCAGGCGCGCGCCAGTTCATCGAGGGTCAGGGCAGCGTCGTCGAGTAACACGCCGCTCAGGCTCGTCAGTTCAGGCATCGCTTATGCTCCTATGCGTTCGCGTGGATTGAAGGCAAGATCGCGCGCCATCTGCTGGTACAGCTCGCGCGCGCGGTCGCTGGTGGCCGGCGGCAGCACCACATCCAGGATCAGGTACAGGTCGCCCGGCTGGGAGGACGGGATGCCCCTGCCCTTCAGGCGCAGCTTGCGGCCGCTCTGCGAGCCCGGCGGCACCGTCACCTCGACCGTGCCAGCCGGCGTCGGTACCGGAATGCTGGCGCCGAGCGCCGCTTCCCACGGCGCCACCGGCACGTTCTGGTACACGCTGCTGCCTTCGACGCGGTAGCGCTGGTCCTGGTTGAACTGGATTTCCAGGAACAGGTCGCCGGGTCCGCCGCCGCCCATGCCCGGATGGCCTTGGCCCGCCAAACGCAACTGCTGGCCCGGCGTGACGCCCTTCGGGATGTTCACGCTCAAGGTCTTTTCCTGCTGGCCGGCGCGCAGGCTGATGGTACGCGTCGCGCCCTGGTAGGCGTCGCGCAGGTCGATCGCGATGGCGGCGTGGATGTCCTCGCCGCGCATCTGGAAGCCGCCGCCGCCCATGCCCGCTCCCATCCCGCCGCGCCGTCCGCGCCCGCGTCCCATGTGGGCGAACAGGTCGGCGAAGATGTCTTCCGCGCTCCCGCCGCCGCCGAAGTCGTACTGCTGGCCCCAGTCGGGCGGCGGCTGGAATTCCTGACCGTGGCGCCGCCCCTGGCCGAGCGCATCGTAGGCGGCGCGCTTTTCGGCGTCGCCCAGCACGTCGTAGGCCTCGTTGATTTCCTTGGTCTTCTCTGTCGCGTTCTTGTGCTTGCTGACATCCGGATGATATTGCCGGACCAGCTTGCGGTAAGCCTTCTTGATGTCGTCGGCGGACGCGCTCCGTTCGACACCGAGGATCTGGTAGTAATCCTTGTATTCCACGAGCGTAGCTCCCGATCAGGTTGGATGGATGAGATGGGTCTTATGTGATGGTGACAAGCTTGCATTTCAACCAGATCCCTCGATCAGGCCGGAGATGTGCTGACTGTACAATATTGCAATAGCCATCTAGAGTTGAGGTCCGCTCAACAAACTCCTGCCATGATGCTCCGCTTTTCGAAATGCCTGCTGACGATTGCCGCGTCGTCGTGCATGGCGCTGCCTTCCTTCGCTTCCGAGCCGGCGCAGCCGCAGTTGCCAGCCTCGTGCAAGCCGCCCGAATACCCCCGCAACGCGCAGAAGAGTGCATCTTCAGGCATCAGCAAAATCGGATTTCTCGTTCGCCCCGACGGCACGGTAGTCCGGTGGGTCCTCCTCAATTCCAGTGGCTCCGCCGACCTGGACAATGCGGCACGGGCCGCCTTGTCCCAATGCGTGTTCGAACGCGATAAGGGCAGTACCGGTGAGCTATGGCGTGAAGTTGTCTACGTCTGGTCCCTCACGGACGATCCTGGCCTGCTCGAGGCGAAGAAAGCTGCGGCGCTCTCCGCGAAAGGCGGCAATCTCAACGCACGCTACCATCTCAGCCTGCTGCTGTCGGCAGGCGCAAAGAGCGACGCCGAGCGGGAGCAGGCCTTGCTCGTGTTGCGAAGCGCCGCCGAACTGGGGCACGCACAGGCCCAATTCGACTTGGGCAGATGTTACGAAAGGGGAAAAGGCCTACAGGCCAACCTGGACGAAGCGCTGCGCTGGTATCGGAAATCCGCCGACCAGGGCGATCCGTTGGCGATCCAGCGCCTGGAACTGGGCCGCCTCATGAATTGACCACGAAGGCGCCTAGGCGGTGGATCGCCGCCTGTCGGGTGCCGGCTGCGCTGGCGGCGGCTGCAGTCCGAAACGGTCCTCGCCGCATTCCAGGACGCTGCGGACGTCCTGCGCCATGAGGGGCCGGTACAGCACCGCCGAGACGCCGTCGGTATTCCCGTCGACGGCTGGCCCCGATTCCGGATCGGCCAATAATATGACTGTCGCTTCCGGCAAACACCGTTTCAATTCGCCGGTGAGGGAACGCCTGTCTCCCGGATTAACAGCCGTACAGGTAATGATCAAATCGAATTGAATCAATCGGGCGGCGTACAAGGCCTTTTTTTGATTGAATACCGGGGTTGTCAGGTACCCCATGGATTGCAGCACTGCGGTCGTATCGTTACATAATGCCGAATTCTTTTCCAAAACGAGTGCATACTTCATGGACTATCCCCTGGTCTATTTTGTAACTTATGGTCGCCATTATAGACCGATCAAAAGGCAGATTGGGAAGATAATCGCCGCGGCAGGAAAGCATTAAGCGAATCAAATACTTACACCGCTGCCCGGCAGCGTGCGCGAGCCGGATTCCGGCGGCGGACCGCATGCACCATGCGTACGACTGCTGATCTCGCACATCCCGTCCCTCTTCGCTTTGCCCAGAATGAATACAGCATGGTCCCCATCGTTCGACCAGCTAGGCAATACTGCTGAGCAGTGCTAAATTGGCAACGCTAATGTGTTTACCAGGGGGCAGAGATGAACAAATGGGTCAAACGGACCAGCATCGCGCTGGTGGCGCTCGCCCTGCTGGGCGTGGCCGCAACCGTGGTCGGCAAGGCGCTCGGCGAGCGCAAGATGGCGCGCACCGTGGTGCTGCAGGTGCCGGCCCTGGACGTGGCGCCCGACCCCGCGCGCATCGAGCACGGACGCTACCTGTACAACACGCGCGGCTGCGCCGAATGCCATGGCGATAACGGCGCCGGCAAGACCGTCGTCCAGGATGGCGGCATGGTCGTGGTCGCCCCCAACATCACCGCCGGACCGAACGGCACCACGGCCGGCTACCAGGTCGTCGACTGGGTGCGCACCGTGCGCCACGGCGTCAAGCCGAACGGCAACCCGGTCATGATCATGCCCAGCGAGGACTACAGCCGCCTGACCGACGAGGACATGGCGGCCCTGGTTGCTTTCCTCCAGCAGATGCGCCCCGTGCCCGGCAACAAGGCCGTGATCGATGTGCCGGCCCAGGTGAAGGCCCTGTACGCCTTCGGCATGATCCAGGACGCGTCCGAGAAGATCGACCATGCGCGGGCGCCGGCCCGCCTGCTGCCAGCCGCCGTCACGCCCGAGTACGGCGCCTATGTGGCGAACGCCTGCATCGGCTGCCACGGCGCGGCATTGAGCGGCGGCAGGATTCCCGGCACGCCGCCGTCCTGGCCCGCAGCGGCCAACCTGACGCCCGGCAAGGGCAGCGCCATGGTCCGCTACTCGTCCCCGGAACTGTTCATGGCCATGCTGCGCAGCGGCCACCGCCCGGACGGCAAGCCGATCAGTCCGGTCATGCCCTTCGGCTCGCTCAAGCAGATGAACGATACCGACGTGCGCGCCCTCTACGCCTACCTGAAGACGGTACCGCCGCGCGAGGCCGGGCGGCATTGATACGCGTCCGGTGTCACGCGGCCCCAGGGTGGGCACACCATGCCCACCAGTCAATTAATCAGTAAAATGGCCGGTTTTCCCGAGCTAGCCGAGCCATGACGTCTACTGTTACCACCGCGCACGTTTCTCCCCCCATCCGCACCGAGATCGCGACCCTCTGGCGCCTGTCGTGGCCGATGCTGGTCGGCCAGCTTGCGACCGTCGGCATGGGCGTGGCGGACGTGGCGATGACGGGCCACGTCAGTGCCGCCGAACTGGCCGCCGTTTCGCTCGGCACCTCGGTCTGGTCGATCATCCTGGTGACCGTGATGGGCATCATGATGGCCGTGAACTCGGTGGTCGCGCACGAGATGGGCGCCGGGCGTTTCGACAAGATCTCGCATTCGGTGCGCGAGTCGCTGTGGATGGGCGCGATCGTCGGGATCGCCGGCTGCGTGGCGGCCAACTTGTGCGCCCTGCTGTTCGACCACATCGGCCTCGAGCAGGCCGTGGCCGACCGCGCCAAGACTTTTCTCCATATCATCAGCCTCGGCATGCCGGCCTTTGCCTGCTACCGCGCGCTGTACGGTTACACGACCAGCATCAACCAGACCAAGCCGATCATGGTCATCGCCATCTTCGGGCTGCTGTACAACATCGTCGTCAACTGGCTCTTTATCTTCGGCAGCTTTGGTTTCCCCAGGCTCGGCGCGCTGGGCTGCGCGGTCTCGACCGCCAGCGGCGTCTGGCTGATGCTGGCGGCGATGGTCGGCTGGATCAAGGTGTCCGCCGCCTACCGCGCCACCTACCCGTTCACCCGTTGGGAAGGCCCGAACTGGGCCGAGATCGGCAGCATGCTGCGCCTGGGCCTGCCGATCGGCGTCACCCACTTCGCCGAGGTCAGCGCCTTCGGCGTCGTCAGCCTGCTGGTGGCGCGCTTCGGCGTGGTGCAGGTGTCGGCGCACCAGGTCGCGCTGAATTTCATCTCGCTGGTGTTCATGGTGCCGCTCAGCTTTGCGATCGGCGCGCTGACCCGCGTCGGCCAGTCGATGGGCGAAGGCAATCCGCAGCGCGCACGCTTCGTGGCCTGGGTCGGCACCGGCATGTGCATTTCCTTCGGCCTGCTGTCGGCGCTGTGCATCGCCCTGTTCCGCTGGCAGATCGCCGCCATGTACACCTCCGATCCGGCGGTCCAGGCCACCTGCGCCATGCTGCTCCTGCTGGCCGCCATCTTCCAGCTGTCCGATTCCACCCAGGTCGCGGCCGCCTCGGCGATCCGCGGCTACAAGGTGACGCGTTCGCCGATGGTGATCCAGATGATCGCGTTCTGGGGCGTGGCCCTGCCGGTCGGGTGGATCCTGGGCTGGGCGCCGGCCTGGTTCCCGTGGTCGCCTGGCGCGCCGATGCAGGCCACCGGCTTCTGGATCGGCCTGGTGCTGGGGCTGACGGTGGCGGCGGTGCTGCTCGCCTGGTCGCTCAACAAGCTGTCGAAGCAGCGGGTGCGCGAAGCCATGCCGCGCTGAGCCCCGTGGTAATTACAGCTTTTCGCTGCTGACTCTGGTATCGTCTCGCCGTTGCACAAAATTAATTTTTATCCGCGAGACAATCCATGCGCCTTCTTCTCTGCCTCCTGGCCGCCCTGTCGGCCGTTCCCGCATCCGCGGAACGCCTGACCCTGGACCGCATCTACGCCGACCCGGCGTTGGCTGGTCCTGGCGTCCGTAACGTGCGTGTGTCGCCCGACGGCGAACGCGTGACCTTCCTGCGCGGCCGTGCCGACAACCAGTTCCAGCTGGACCTGTGGGAATACAACATGAAGGACAAGACCACGCACCGCCTGGTCGACTCCAAGAAACTGGTCCCGAACGAGAACCTGTCGCTGGAAGAAAAGGCGCGTCGCGAACGCGCGCGTACCGCCAGCCTGTCCGGCATCATCAACTACAGCTGGTCGCCGGATGGCAAGCAGATCCTGGTGCCGATCGCCGGCGACCTCTACCTGGTCGACGTCGCCAATCCGGACAATGCGCGCAAGGTGGCGTCGGGTAACGTGGGCGATCCGAAGATCTCGCCGAAGGGCCGCTACGTATCCTTCGTGCGCGACCAGAACCTGGTCGTGATCGATTTGTCGACCGGCCAGGAACGCCAGCTGACGCATGATGGCAAGGGCCCCATCCACAACGGCGAAGCCGAATTCGTCGCCCAGGAAGAAATGGGCCAGCGCACCGGCTACTACTGGGCGCCGGACGATTCCGCGATCGCCTATAAACGCTACGACGAGGCCCCGGTGCCGGTCGCGCGCCGCTTCGAGATCTTCGCCGACCGCACCGAAGTGATCGACCAGCGCTACCCGGCCGCCGGCGATCCGAACGTGCTGGTCGACCTGATGATCGTCGACCCGGCCACAGGC
Source organism: Telluria sp. Soil_C_11 (assembly GCF_057657395.1). NCBI lineage: Bacteria > Pseudomonadati > Pseudomonadota > Betaproteobacteria > Burkholderiales > Oxalobacteraceae > Telluria > Telluria sp. Soil_C_11. The sequence goes on from NZ_JBDGIN010000026.1 coordinate 17,309, forward strand.
AGCCAGAAGAAGGTCGATCTCGGTGCCGAGAAGGACATCTACCTGGTGCGCGCCGACTGGAGCGCAGACGGCAAGACCCTGGTCTACCAGCGCCAGTCGCGCGACCAGAAGCGCCTCGACCTGGTCGCGGTCGACGCCGCCAGCCTGGCGCAGCGCACCCTGCTGACCGAAACCTCGAAGACCTGGGTCAGCATCCACGACGACCTGAAGTTCCTGAAGAACCGCCCGGCCTTCATCTGGGCCTCGGAGCGCACCGGCCGCAACCACCTCTACCTGTTCGACCTGAACGGTAAAGAATTGTTCCCGATCTCGAAGGGCGAATGGGGCGTCGACGAGATCCTGGCCGTCGACGAAGACGCTGGCAAGGTCTACATCGCATCGAACAAGGATGCGGTGATCGACAAGCAGACCTACGCGCTGAACCTGGACGGCAGCAATGCCGACAAGCCGGTGCGCATCACCAAGACCGACGGCTGGCACAACGACACCTTCTCGCGCAACGGCAAGATCTTCGTGGACACCTTCTCCGATCCGAAGACCCCGCCGCAAGTGTCGATCCGCAAGGCCGACGGTTCGATGGTCGAGTGGCTCGAGCATAACGAGCTGAACAAGGATCACCCGTACGCGAAGTACGTGTCGAGCCACCTGCCGACCGAGTTCGGCAACATCAAGGCGCACGACGGCCAGACCCTGTACTACTCGATGATCAAGCCGGCCAACTTCAACCCGGCCAAGCGCTATCCGGTGTTCCTGTTCGTCTACGGCGGCCCGCACTCGCAGCAAGTCACCCGCGGCTGGGGCAACCTGTTCAAGCAGTACATGGCGCAGCAGGGCTTCGTCGTGTTCACGCTGGATAACCGCGGCTCCTCGCGCCGCGAGCGCGCCTTCACCGACGTCATCTACGGCGAACTGGGCAAGCACGAAGTCGAAGACCAGCTAACCGGCATCGACTGGCTGGCCAAGCAGCGCTTCGTCGATCCGAAGCGCGTCGGCGTGTTCGGCTGGAGCTACGGCGGCTACATGACGCTGCGCCTGCTGGAAGCGGGGTCAAGCAAGATCGCGATGGGCGTGTCGGTGGCGCCGGTGACCGACTGGTCGCTGTACGACACCCACTACACCGAGCAGTTCGTGGGCGCGACGCCGAAGTCGAATCCGGAAGCCTACAAGCAGAGCGGCGTGTTCGCCCACCTGGACGGCCTGAAGTCGCCGCTGCTGCTGGTGCACGGCATGGCCGACGACAACGTGCTGTTCACCAACTCGACCCGCCTGATCGACGCCCTGGTGAACCGCAACGTGCGCTTCGAGCTGATGACCTATCCGGGCGCCAAGCACGGCATCTCGTCGCGCGCCGGCCAGCGCCACGTGTACGGAATGATCGAGGCCTTCTTCAAGAAAAACCTCGGCGGAACCAACGCGAAGTGATGCAGGCGTGATTGATGCCGGAGCATCAATCACGTGCCCACGCTCAAAACAAAATAGCCGCTCTTCGTGAGCGGCTATTTTTTTGCGTCGTTCGTTCGCGTGGGCACGTGGTGCCCCCTACCGTACGATCACTTCGTTGCGTCGTGGATGGTTTCCTGCGCGTCGCCCAGCTTCTCCTGGGTCTTGCCTTCGACCTGGTTCTTCAGGCCTTTGACCTGCTGTTCCTGGCTGCCGACCAGCTTGCCGGCTTCTTCCTGAATCTTGCCGCCGATGTCCTGCAGTTTGCCTTCGACTTGGTTCGAGTTCATGATGCTCTCCTTTCATTGACTGTGATTCAATGATAAGAATGCTCGATGGATAGCTCCGTTCGCTCACGCACATAGCTCAGCCGCGCGCCGGAGAAACCGTCTGACGGATAGCATTTTGTCATGAACGACCAGGACCCCACCCCTCCCGCCAGCGAAGCCGCCAAGCCGACGCCCGCCCAGCGCCGCCTGATGCGCCGCTTCGCCCTCGTCGACGGGATCGCCGCCCTGTTCCTGGCCCTGCTGGCCGGCATTTACTATGCGGCCAATGCCCTACTACTGGTGTTCGCGTGCATCCTGTTCGCCATCCTGCTGTTCGAGCTCAGCGCCATCCTGTGCCGCCGCTTCCACATCAACCGCAAGCTGGGGATGGGCATCGTCGTCGTCCTGCTGCTGCTCGTGATCGGGCTGGGCGGCTGGGCGATGGCGCCGCAGATTGCCGAACAGTCCAGCCAGCTGGCGAAACAGCTGCCGGCCTCGCTGCACCGCCTGCAGCAGATGGTCGAACAGCATCCCCTGCTCAAGCGGATCGCCGGCGATTTGCCGCAACCCAAGCAGCTCATGCAATACCTCGGCCGGATGGTGCCGGACGCCGGCCTGTTCTTCGGCGGCGTGCTGGGCGCGATCGGCAACGTCGCCATCATCCTGTTCGTCGGCATTTATTTTGCGATCGCGCCGCGCCGCTACATCGACGGTTTCATCACGCTGATCCCGCCGCGCAAGCGCGAGCGCGCCGCGCAGGTGCTGGACGAGATCGGCGGCACGCTGGCGCGCTGGCTGCTGGGCACCTCCTGCTCGATGCTGATCGCCGGCGTCGCGACCTCGATCGGGCTGACCCTGCTGGGCGTGCCGCTGGCACTGATCCTCGGCATCATCGCCGGCCTGCTCGACTTCATCCCCTACCTCGGCCCCATCATGGCGGGCGTGCCGGCGGTGCTGATCGCGCTGTCGGTGGACCCGCAGCTGGCCCTGTACACGATCCTGCTGTTCCTCGGCATCCAGACGGTGCATGGCTATGTCATGCAGCCGATGATCGATTCGTGGGCGGTGTCGATCCCGCCGGCCCTGATCATCGTGATGCAGCTGGTCTTCGGCACCATCTTCGGCTTCGCCGGCATCGCGCTGGCGACGCCGATGACGGCGAGCCTGATGCTGCTGGTGAAGATGCTGTACGTGCAGGACATCCTCGGCGATCGCGACGAGACAAAACGCGACACCGACGCCTGAACTCCCGCGCGGGAACGGCGCACACGTCTCCTTCATCCAATGCCGCACGCAGAAGTCCCGCTGCGCACGCTGCCGCTTGCGGCGGCGACCACCATCCACCGCCGGACGACGATGAGAAGCTCGTCGCGCTCGGCAAGAAGACCTTCCGGTTCGATACCTTCGGCGACGAAGCCAAATGGACCGACACCTTGCGCCTGCACGAAGTCATCGCTTCGTCGGTCGACCCGGCCACCGCGCTGGCGGTCGGCCTGAAGGTCGATGTCGAGGCATTGCCGCCGGAGGTGCAGCAGGGAATCAAGAATGGCAGCGTCGACCTGAAAAGCCCGCAGACCACGGTCACCCTGCTCAAGCTGAACGCCGTCGTCGGCCTGGCCGGCGAGGTGCAGACGGTCGGCGGCAAGGATGTGCTGAAGCGCGTCGGCATTACCTGCGCCCTGTGCCATTCGACCGTCGACGATTCGCTTTCGAAAGGCATCGGCAAACGCCTGGACGGCTGGCCTAACCGCGACCTGAATCCGGGCGCGATCATCGCGCTCTCGCCCGTGCTGAGCGCCGCGCAAAAAGCCGTGTACAACTCCTGGGGGCCGGGCCGGTACGATCCGCGTTTCAACATCGACGGCAAGAACGGCCCGGTATTGATTCCGCCAGCCTATGGCCTCAAGGACATCCACAGCATCACCACCACCGGGGATGGCGACGACGTCAGCTACTGGAACCGCTATGTCGGCGTGACCCAGATGGGCGGCCTGGGGCATTTCGCCGACCCGCGCATCGGCGTCGACATCACCAACGGCAACGTGGACCTGGTGGCCCCGGCGCTGCCGGCCTTGCGCGCCTACCAGCTCTCGCTCGATGCCCCGGCGCCACCGGCCGGCAGCTTCGATGCGGTGGCGGCCGCGCGCGGCCAGTTGCTGTTCAACGGCAAGGGGCAATGCATCGGCTGCCACAGCGGGCCGAAGTTCACCGATGCCAACGAGCGTCTTCACGCCGTGTCGGAGGTGGTCAGCGAACCGGAACCGAATGGCGCACCCAGCTACGCATCGCGCAGCGCGACCAAGAAATACCGGACTTCACCCCTGCGTGGCGTGTGGCAGCATCCGCCCTACTTCCACAACGGCAAGGCCGCGACCCTGGAAGACGTGGTGAAGCTGTATGACCAGCGCCAGTCGCTGGGGCTGAGCGCGGATGAGGTCAGGGATCTGGCGCAGTACCTAAAGTCCCTGTAAGGCCAGGAAATCGCGCCAGAGTACCTGTGGAATCGTCCTTCACTCGGGCAAGCGGATTTCCGTCAGCTTCCAGTTGGCGAAACCCTCCCTGCGCATCACGAACGCGGCTTCATTTTTTCTTGCAGGCGCATCGTTCGTGTCCAGGTAGACGATGATCTTGTCAACACCTTTTCGTTCTGAACGCCATGCGGCCTTGCGGGCGATCGTATCGCTTTCCGACGCCGGAGGGGGAAGATGATAGATCTCGAAGGCAGCCGATTCCCTGCCCGGATTCGCATATTGGAAGGGACGGCCCCATGGGTCGCTGGGAAGCTTGTCGATGTAGTTTCCCATGCCGTCGGGTCTTGCAGCCGGATCGACGAGAATCTGCAATCCCTGCTGCTCGGTCGGATACACACCGTGATCGAGCTTGTACAGCTTTACCGCTTGGGAGAGCATTGCGATATCGACTTTCGCGGCGGCTTCCCTGGTTTCCTGCTTTCCGCCGTCTTGCAGTTGGAACTTCCCGTTTTCAATCGCACGCATCACCATGTCGGGGCGAACGACGGCGTCCACCATCCTGTCGACCAGGGCCAGGCCCAGCATGCTGCCGAATGCGGCGCCTGCGCGCTCGAAATCGTTGTCCGAATTCGATTGGTTCGCCATTTCGCCCGTAATACGTGCCGAGAGCTGGCCTTTCAGGCTTTCCCTGAGCTTCGGATAATCGACATGGTCATTGAACGCATCGGCGTCGGCGTGAATGGCAGCTTCACGCATTTGCCGCATGACGAGATAAGGCGACCAATACCAATATGCCCCAATACCGGCAAGTACCAGAATGCCTGCCGCGCCCAATATCCGCTTTTGTAATGTTTTCATTGACTGAACTCTTGGCTGAGCGGCTCACCGCCACCCGGTTACTGATGGCTTCAGTCTAACATTTCTTGAAAGAAAACAGCCGCCCGGAGGCGGCTGTTTTGGAGGGTAGCGTCTAGGCAACGCAGATCAACGGTTACCCTTGTCGGTAAAAACGTCTTTCACATCACCGACCTTTTCCTGCACCTTGCCTTCGACCTGTTTCGATTGGCCTTTGGCTTGCTGCTCGCTGCTGCCAATGGCATTGCCGACACCTTCCTGAATCTTGCCGCCAATGTCTTTGGCCTTGCCTTTGATCTGGTCCTCATTCATATGGACACCTCCTTTCAGTAGGTTAACGAACCCTCGATCCGCTGCGCATCCCAGCCGGTGGACCGCCGGAGCTGGTGGCGGTGTCGAGGCCCCGTCGCAACCGCTCGGCTTTCGAGCGGCACGGATCCATCTTGGGCCGATTGCGACCCTCACTCTGTTCGCCGGTTAACGTAGTGGAATCATTTTTTCCGCCAGACGCTGGCGAGCCAGGGCTGCTGGTCGCGCGGCAGGCCGGCCGGGCGGTAGTAGTGGTGGATCGGCGTGAAGCCGGCCCCGACCACAAAGGCTTCCCAGGCCGGATAGTCGTGGAAGCTGCCCCAGCGCGGGCCGTTCCAGCCCTCTTCGTTGTTGCCGCGCGGGTTGGAACTGAACAGCACGCCGCCCGGCTTGAGCGCATCGTGCAGTTCAGCGAGTACCTTGGGCAGCAGGCTGCGCGGCACGTGGAACAGCGAGGCGTTGGCATAGATGCCGTCGAACATCTCGTCCGGCAGGTCGAGGTCGAGGAAGTTCTGCAGCCATACTTCGCAACCGCTATAGCGTGCGGCCATGTCGACGAACCTGGCGCTGCCGTCCAGGCCGATGGCCCGGTGGCCCAGTTCCCGGAACGTCTTCAGGTCGCGGCCCGGGCCGCAGCCGAGGTCGAGGATGGTGAAAGGAGGTTCCGCCTCGATCGCGCCCAGCAAGGCGGCGATGTTCTGGCTGACGTCGTGGTCGATCGTGCCCGCGAAAAAACGCGTCGCGACCTCGTCGTAGTGATGCAGGGTACGTTCTGCGATGTCCCGGAAGTCGTCCTGGTCCATGATGGGATGCGGGCGCAGCATGCGCCGCCTGATGTCGAGATAATGCTGCTTCATGCGCACCTGCGGTAAGGAATGCCAGGCCATTCATTCTAGGCTTGGCCCCCTTGCCGCAGGCGTTCGTTACCGTCCGAAAATGCTTACCAGACGCGGACGCGGTCTTCCGGCGCCAGGTAGAGCTTCTGGCCCGGCTGCACGTCGAAGGCCTTGTACCAGGCATCCAGGTTGCGCACGGTGGCGGCGCGGTACTGCGGCGGCGCGTGGCCGTCGGTCAGGATGCCGCGGCGCTCGGCCGCTTCGCGCGCCTTGTTGCGCCAGCTGTGGGCGAAGCCGGTGAAGAACTGGCGGTCGCCTTCTTCGGTGGCGTTCTTGCCCGCCGCCAGGTGGTAGGCGTCGTAGGAAGCGGCCAGGCCGGCCAGGTCGGCCAGGTTTTCCGACAGGGTCAGCTGGCCGTTGACGGCGAGGTCCGGGAACGGCTTGTAGCTGTTGTACTGCTCGACCAGCTTGCTCGACGCGGCCTTGAAGTGCTCCATGTCCTGCTTGGTCCACCAGTCGCGCAGGCGGCCCTGGGCGTCGAACTGGGCGCCCTGGTCGTCGAAGCTGTGGCTGATCTCGTGGCCGATGATGGCGCCGATCGCACCGTAGTTGGTGGCGTCCGGGGCCTTCGGATCGAAGAACGGCGGCTGCAGGATCGCGGCCGGGAAGTTCAGCGCGTTCTGCAGCGGCAGGTTGACGGCGTTGACCAGCTGCGGCGGCATCGACCACTCGGTGCGATCCGGCTTGCGGTGCAGCTTGGCGATCTGTTGGGCGGTGTGGAACTCGTCGGCGCGCACGGCATTGCCGAAGGCGTCGTCGGCCACGACCTTCAGGCCCTCATACGACTTCCACTTGTCCGGATAGCCCACGCCCACGTACAGGGTGCGCAGCTTTTCCTTGGCCTGGGCGCGGGTGGCCGGAGCCATCCAGTCCAGCTTGTCGACGCGCTTGCCGAAGGCGTCGACGATATTGCTGACCATCTGCTGCAGGCGCGCCTTGTTCTCGGCCGGGAAGTACTTGGCCACGTAGATCTTGCCGACCGCCTCGTCCATCGCGCCGTTGGTCGCGCCCAGCGCGCGCTTCCAGCGCAGCGACTGTTGCGGGGTGCCGCTCAGGGACTTGCCGTAGAACTCGAAGCGCTGGTCGACGAAGGCCTTCGGCAGCACGCCGGCGAACTGGTTGATGCGGTGGAAGGCGAGGTAGTCCTTCCAGGTGGCCAGGTCGATCTTCTGGACCAGCGCCGCTTCGCCGACCACCGCCGACGGGTGCCAGACGATGAATTTCGACTGGTCGCCCAGGCGCGCGGCCTTGAAGAAGGCCTTCCAGTCCATGCCCGGGGCCTTGGTGGTGAAATCCTTCACGGTCCAGGTATTGTCGGCCTTCTGCACGTCGGCCGAGTCGGCGCGGGTGCCGTGCGAGTTCGCGATGTCGACTTCCAGTGCGAACACCTTGGCGGCGCGCGCTTCCGCGTCGCTCTCAGTTTTACTGATATCGGCCAGCTTCAGCATCTTGGCGATGTGCTGCTGGTACTTGGTGCGCAGCCCGGCCATGCGTTCGCTGCTGTCCAGGTAGTAGGCGCGGTCCGGCATGCCCAGGCCGCCCTGCAGGATGTAGGGCATGTTGCGGGTGGTGTCGTGCAGGCCTTGCGCGACCCACAGGCCGAACAGGTTCTCGGTGAAGAAGTTGGTGTTGTTCAGCGGGTCGACGTCGGCGCGGATCGATTCGCCCAGCGCGCGCGTGAGGCCGGCCTTGTCCTTGATGGCGTCGATCTTCGCCAGCAGCGGCTTGATCGGGGCCACGCCCTTGCCTTCGATGGCGGACTCGTTCATGTAGGCGCGGTAGTAGTCGGACACCTTGCGCGCTTCGGGATTCAGGTTCTTGTCGGCGGCCAGGTCCTCGATCATCTTGACGATGCGCTGGTTGGTCTCTTCCGCCAGCGCGCCCATCGCGCCCCAGGAGCTGCGGTCGGCCGGAATCTCGGTTTTCGTCAGCCAGTCGCCGTTGGCCCAGGCGAAGAAATCGTCGCCCGGACGCAGGGCGGCGCTGGCCGCGGCTTGATCGGCCTGTGCTGCGGCCTTCGGTGCGTCCGCAGGCTGCGCCTGCCCGGCCGCCTGGCCCGGCATCGAGATGACGGCGGCGCCGCACAGGGCGAGCACGATCGCGGTCTTTACGGGTGTCCAGCTTGTTTTCATGAAGCTTCCTTCCTGGTGAGTGGTGTTGTTATTGTAGTACCTGGTGCTCATTTCAGCGCCTCCCGCACTTGCGGCAGCAGGCGTGCCTTCTGCGCCGCGCGCACGCGGATGCCGCTGGCCACGCGCTGCGCTTCGACCTGCGCGTCGGCCTCGAAGTTCTGGCGAACGAAGTCTTCCATGCGCTGGGCGTCCGCGGCGTTCGACGACGCGGCGACGATGCCCGGGAAGGCGCGGTTGCGGTTGACCGAATCCTGGGTCTTCATCAGCTGCTCGCGGTTGGCGACGGCGAAGTTCCAGGCCTGGTCGAGGTGCTCGCGTCCCACGCCCTGCACGATGCGCGCGACCATGGTCGGCGGGGTGGACGGCGCCAGCGCCATCTCCAGCACCTTCCCGGCCAGCGCCGGATCCTGCACCTGGATCAGGGCGCCGGCCAGGCGCGAACGTTCCTCGTTGTTCTGGGTCTCGGCCATGCGCTGGGCAATCGCGGCATAGGTCCGGGCGTCGGCGTAGCGGCCGGCGGACGACGTGACGAAACCGATCATCGCCGGGCTGACCGCGGCCGGATCCGCCAGCCAGCGCTGGAAGCGGCTGCGTGCCTGGGCGATCGCTTCCTCGTCGCCGGCCCGCGCCAGCGCACCGGCCAGCAGGGCGCGCAACTGGGCGTCCTCGGCGGCCTCGCCCGGCTTTTCGCTCCAGCCCAGCTTCGCCAGCCCGGGCTTGGCGAAGCCGACGATGAAACGGCGTACCAGCGGCTGTTCCGGCTCGCCGCGCGCCAGCGTATCCAGGAAGTTCAGGTCGGACAGCATCGCCTCCCAGACCGCCAGGCGCGGGTCGTCGCGCAGTTCGCCGGCCAGCTTCAGCCAGGCGTCGAGGGGGATGCTGCCGGCCGTGACCTGGGTCCAGGTGTCGTTCAGCAGCTTCAGGCGGGTGGCGTCCGGCAGGCGCGCGGCCTGGCTGGCAAGGGCGTCGAAGCTGGCGCGGTCGTACTGGATGCGGAAGTAGCCGACGCTGTGCGGGTCGACCACCAGCGCGCCCTCGCAGCCCGGCAGCGTGACGCGGGTGCTGGCGCCGCTCAGGAGCGTGGTCATCGCCTTGCCGTTCACGGTGCCCACCTGCAGCGGCACGTTCCACAGGCGGTTTTCCGCGGCCGGCTCGTCGAGGCGGAACTGCTGCTGGCTGAGGGTCACCTTGCGCTTGCCGTCTTCGCAGGCCTGCTCGACCTTGATCAAGGGGAAGCCCGGCTGGGTGGTCCAGTCCGCGGCCAGCTTGCCGACCGGCTTGCCGGAGGCCTGTTCCAGCGCCGTCCACAGGTCGGCGGAGGTGGTGTTCGAGTACTGGTGCCTGGCCATGTAGGCGCGGATGCCCTTGCGGAAGGCGTCTTCGCCAAGATAGGCCTCCAGCATGCGCAGGAAGGCTTGGCCTTTTTCGTAGGTGATGTCGTCGAAGGCGTCGGCGGCCTGCGCCTCGGTTTCGACCGGGGTCTGGATCGGGTGCGTGGTCTTGCGCGCGTCGAGGTTCATCACGCGCTCGCGGTCGGCGATGTTGGCCAGGTAGGGACGCCACTCCGGATGGAAGTGGTTGGTGGCCTTGGACGCCATCCAGGACGCGAAGCCTTCGTTCAGCCACAGGTTGTCCCACCAGGCCATGGTCACCAGGTTGCCGAACCACTGGTGCGCCATTTCGTGGGCATTCACCTCGAAGGTCATCTGGCGCACGTGCTCCGGGCTGGTCTTCGGATCGTACAGCAGGGTGTTTTCGTTGTAGACGATGCCGCCCCAGTTCTCCATCGCGCCATTGAAACCGTTCGGGATCGCGATCTGGTCGAGCTTGGCCAGCGGATACGGCACGCCGAAGTAATTGTTATAGAAGTGCAGCAGGTCGCGGCTGGCGCTCAGCGCGAATGCGCCCTTCTCCTGCTTGCCTTCGGTGGTGACGACGCCGATCTCGACCCCGTCCTGTTTCGCACTGATGCGTTCAAATTCTCCGGCGGCCAGCACCACGAGGTAGCTCGGCATCCTCGGGGTCGGCTTGAAACTGATGCGCTGCCTGGCGCCGGGAAGCAGGGATTGCCTGTCGACCGGCGTATTCGAGAACGCCTTCAGGCCGGCCGGCAGGTCGACCGACAGGCGGAACCTGGCGCGGAAGGCAGGCTCGTCCCAGGTGGGCAGCATGCGGCGGGCATCGGTCGGCTCCATCGTGGTGGCGATCAGCTTCTTGTCCGCTTTGCCGGCCTGGTAATTTACGTAGAATAGCCCGCGCCCTTCACGGTTGATCTTGCCGCGGAACGCCAGTTCGAGTCGGTAGCGGCCGGGCGCCAGTTGCTGCGGCAGGGCGAAGCGCAGGGTTTCCTGCTTGTCGTCCAGCACCGGCGCCAGCGTGAGCGCCTTGATTCCCTTCCCGGTCAGGCTGGCGCTGTCGATCTCCAGCGCGGCGGCGTTCAGCATGATGGTCGAGGTCGGCTTGAGCACCTCGATCTCGATCGTCTCGCTGCCGCGGAAGGTATTCGCGTCGAGGTCCGGCGCCAGGTGGGCCTGGTACTCGAGCGGGATGACGTCCTTGGGCAGCTTGCCCGGTGTCTTATCAAAAGAATATGGTGCCTCGGCATGGGCGCCAATGGCGGCAATGGCCAGCGCGGTAGCGCCGAGGGCCTGGAATCGTCTCATGGACTGGTCTCCCTTCTGTCTCTCTGTCTTGTTATCGCCGGTGCTGCTGTGGCGCACCGATCCACCTTGCACTATAAGCAAGGCGAATGGCAAGGATGACAGGATTGCGACAGACGGCAAAAAGCCGGGCTGGAATGCGCGATCCGGGGAATAGCTTGCGTTTCCGGTATCTGCTCCGTGCGTCGCCCCTGCCGGGAACCGGGCAGAATCCTGTTGCCGAAAAATTTTTTAAAAAAATCTTTTGAAAACCCTAAAGTTCCCAAAACCGGGGACGTTAACGACCCAGATACCCGGCAATTCGGCCGGAATTCACATGCTCTGGTGCTCCATGACGTCCAACGAAGTCCTCGCCATGTACGAAAACATCGCCGCCCTCAGCGGTCGCATGGCGGTCGCCGCCCGCGATGGCGACTTCGACAACCTGGCCCGCCTGGAAACCCAGTGCGCCCTGCAGGCCAGCGCCACCAAGTCGGGCGTGCCGGCCCTCGAAGGCGCCCAGCGCCTGCGCAAGATCGACCTGCTCAAGCAGATCATGGCCAACGACCGCGCCGTGCGCGACGTGACCGAGCCGTGGCATGGGCAGCTCGAGCGGGCGATCAGCGCGCACTGAGCGTTTGTCCGCTGACTGATCAACCCCTGCGATTCGCGTCCCAGGGGTTTTTTGTGGTTCATCGCGCTTTGCCGGGGAATGCATCCTTGATTTTCAGGAAGAAATAGGATGCGTCGCGAAAACCATACGCCATTCGTTTGATGACCTTGATACGGTTGTTGACGCCCTCCAGGATCGATGAGTTCATCGGATAGATGGCCGAGGCAAGGATGCCGCGACGGTATTT
>NZ_JBDGIN010000027.1:0-28294 GCF_057657395.1 Telluria sp. Soil_C_11
CATCAAGCCTCAACCTGTCACCCCTTGGAGAAGCCTGATGATCAGCACAACGTTATTATCCCGGACAGTAGTGCGCGCAGGCGGGAACGACGTCAGAAGCGCGGGGGCCACGTGATTATTTCGCCGCCACTTCCTCCGAAGTCGACGGCTCCTTCATCCCACCCGAACCCTGTTCCGGCTGGCCGCCGGCATAGGTCGCCCCCTGGCGGTTCTCGTGCGGCGCCGGCTTGCCCGGCAGCGGCGGCAGGGCTTTGGCCTTCTCGAGGTCGATGCCCGCCACCTGCGCCACGCGGCGGCCGTAGTCCTCATCGCAGTGCCACAGGTGCCAGACCATGCGCAGCTGGATCGGTTCCGGGCACTTCTTGAGATCCCCGCCGACGTTGTTCACCAGCTCGTCGCGCTCCCAGTCCTCGAAGGTGCGGTAGCGGTCGCCGGCCTGCCTGTAGTCGGACGCCGTACTGGTCGTCTGGTAGCGGCCCAGGTGGCCCTGCACGTACTGGTGGTAATCCTTCTGCGGCGGCGGCGCTTCCTGCAGGCCGCCCATCAGGCTCGGTTCGTAGTTGATGTGCTTGTCCTCGCCGCCGCCGTCGACGTAAAACGCCATCTGGCCGTCGCGCTGGTTGGTGCGGGCACGGGCCCCGTCCTGCGGCGCGTTGATCGGCAGTTGCAGGTAATTCGGGCCGACGCGGTAGCGCTGGGTATCCGAGTAGGAGAGGGTGCGGCCCTGCAGCATCTTGTCGTCCGAGAAGTCGACGCCGTCGACCAGCACGCCGGTGCCGAAGGCGGACTGCTCGGTTTCCGCGAACACATTGTCCGGATTTCTATTCAATATCATGCGTCCCACCGGCAGCAGCGGGAACTGGTCTTCCGGCCAGCGCTTGGTGTCGTCCAGCGGGTCGAAGTCGAGCTCGGGATGCTCGCCGTCGCTCATCACCTGCACGCAGAACTCCCACTCCGGAAACTCGCCGCGCTCGATCGCGTCGTACAGGTCGCGGGTGGCGTGGCTGGTGTCGTGGGCCTGGATCTCGGCGGCCTGTTGCGCGGTCAGGTTGCGCACGCCCTGTTTCGGTTGCCAGTGGAATTTCACCAGGTGGGCCACGCCCTGGTCGTTCACCAGTTTATAGGTGTTGACGCCCGAGCCTTCCATTTCACGGTAGTTGGCCGGGATGCCCCACGGGCTCTTGACCCAGGTGACCATGTGCAGCGCTTCCGGATGGCTGCAGATGAAATCGTAGAAGCGCCAGGGCTCCTGCTGGTTGGTGACGGGGTCGGGCTTGAAGGCGTGGATCATGTCCGGGAACTTGATCGCGTCGCGGATGAAGAACACCTTCAGGTTGTTCCCGACCAGGTCCCAGTTGCCGTCCAGGGTCTTGAGCTTGACGGCGAAGCCGCGCGGATCGCGCGCCGTCTCCGGGGAATCCTTGGCGCCGATCACGGTCGAGAAGCGCACGAATACCGGGGTCTGCACGCCCACCTCGTTGAGGACGCGGGCGCGGGTGAACTTGCTGGCCGGCTCGCTACCGACCTTGCCGTAGGCTTCGAAGTAGCCGTGGGCGCCGGTGCCGCGCGCGTGCACCACGCGTTCGGGAATGCGCTCGCGGTCGAAGTGGGTGATCTTCTCGATGAACTGGTAGTTTTCCAGTGTCGCCGGGCCGCGCTCGCCAACCGAGCGGAGCGATTGATTGTCGCGGACGGGATGACCCTGGCGGGTGGTCAGGGTCGGGCGCTGCTCGTTCATTGCTTCCTCCTGCGTTCACATGAAGGAGCATTGTAGAAATTGACGAAAATGCGCAGCGCCCGATAGCCGTCCAGAAACCTGCCGGGTCAGCGCTGCTGGAAGACGCCGGCGGCGCGGTTCTTGGTCACGTTATCCCAGGTGAAAATGGTGCCGTTCATCGCCACGTACACGCCCGGCGGCAGGGTTTGCGCCACGCCGCAGGCGAAGCCGAAGTTGAACAGCGCATCCGAATTCGCGATTTCGTAAGGGATCATGGCGCCGGTGAAGACGATGGTCTTGTCCTTGATGGCCGCGCCCAGCACTTCCGCCGTTTCGCGCATGGTGTCGGTGCCGTGCACGATCACGATCGCTTTCTCGGCGGCGGCCTGGCAGGCGGCCAGCACCTTCTGGCGGTCGGCGTCCTGCATGTCGAGCGAATCGAGCAGGGAAACCACCTCGAGCGCGGCCGGAATGGTGATGCGCGAACGCTTGATAACCTCGGGCAAATGGCTGTCTGCAAAGCCCAGCACGCCGTTGAGTTCGTTGTAGTGTTTGTCGAAGGTGCCGCCGGTGGCGATGATCCGCAAAGTCATGATGATGGTTTGGAAACGCAGAAAAATAAGGTGGGTAATGATAGCCGCAAATGGGTGTGTATCCGTATGTGACTGCGCTAGAATCGTCCGGATCGGATGAGTACACTGATCACATGAAACCCGTCGCTCCAGGCACTGTCATCTTCCACCGCCATCGCGGCTATGGCGTGATTACCCACGTCAACCTGCTGACTGGCTGGATCTCCGCGCGCTTCGGCAGCGAAGCGCGTACGCTCGACCTCAACCTCTCCACCGACGAAGTGCAGCACGCCGATGGCGAGGCGATCCTGTTCCGGCGCTCGCCGCCGGACCGCATGCCGCACGCGCGCCTGATGGCGATGGTGCGCGAACTGCACAAGGCCGGCTACGAAAAGCTGTACCTGCATTCCTGGCCCAAGCCCTCCGGCCTGCACTGGCGCTGGCACCTGTTCGCCGGCCAGCGCGACTGGATGCAGCGGCCCTGGCGCGAAGGCTGGTACGGTTCGGGGGACGTGTACAACGGCAACCCGGTGATGGGCTGGGGCGATGCGCCCGGCGCCGGCACGGACGAGCTGATCCACGCGCTGGCGAAGTTCGATCCCGAAGGCCTGGCGCGCGCGCTGGGCCGCGACGAAGACCATACCGCCTGGTTCGCCGGCGTCTGCGACGCCCTGCTGCCGGGTTACATGTACAGCTTCGACATGGCGCCCCAGCCCCGGAACGGCGGACTGGTCGAGATGCCGCCGGTGCCCGTGGTGCCGGTGCGCGCCGGCCTGCCGGTCTATGCCGGCCCGGCGATCGAGTGGCCGCCGGGCTGGGCCGGCCTGTGGACGCGCCGGCATGAGATGCCCAGCGTCAAGCCCAATTTCACGGGCGAGCCCGAACTCCGTTGATCATTTCGCCAGCGCGTCCGGATTGAAGATATTGGTCGGATTGCCGTTGGCGAAATTGACCACGTTCTCGAACGCGACCCGGAAATACAGCTCGTAGCTGTCCTTCTCCACATAGCCCAGGTGCGGCGTCGCCAGCACGGTCGGGATCTTCAATAGCGCAGACTCCGCCGGCAGCGGTTCGTCGGTGAAGACGTCGAGCGCCGCATAGCCCGGCCGTCCGCGGTGCAGGGCTTCTTCCAGGGCATTCTCCGCCACCAGCTCGGCCCGGCTGGTATTCACGAACAGCGCGTCGCGCTTCATGCGCGCCAGGTCGTCGGCGGTGACGATGCCGCGCGTGGCATCGTTCAGGCGCAGATGCAGGCTTAGCACGTCGGCCTGTTCGAAGAAGGCCTCGCGCGACGGCGCCGCCAGGAAACCGTCGGCCAGCGCGGCGGCGCGGCTGTTCTCGCTGCCCCACACCATTACCTGCATCCCGAAAGCCCTGGCGTAGCCGGCCACCATGCGGCCGATCTTGCCGTAGCCCCAGATCGCCAGCGTGCGTCCCTTCAAGGTCCGGCCCAGGCCGTTCAATTCCGGATTGATCGAGGCGGTCTGCCACAGGCCCTGCTTGAGGTTGTTGGCGTACGGCACGATCTTCCGGCTCGCAGCCATGATCAACGCCCAGGTCAGCTCGGCCGGCGCGACCGGCGAACCGACGCCTTCCGCGATCGCAATGCCGTGCTCGGTGGCGGCCGCGACGTCGACATGGCCCGCCAGCTTGCCGGTCTGCGAGATCAGCTTCAGGTTGGGCAGCTTCGACAGCAGGGCGCGCGGGAAAGCGGTGCGTTCGCGGATCAGCACCAGGGCGTCGAACGGCGCCAGGCGGATCGCCAGCTGGCCCAGGCCGCGGGTCGAATTCGTGAACACCTTGACCTCATGGCCGTCCAATAAACGGAAGCAGTCGAGCCCACGCACCGCATCCTGGTAATCGTCGAGAATGGCTATTTTCATAATGTTTTATGTAAATTGTATACGTGTAAGTAATGAAATAACGCGGATTCAAAAGATGGGAAATAACCTACTACATTAGTCAACGATATTTCCTACATTTTTGTTGTGAAAGCATTCAAAACGCATTTGTGCAGGTGTAGAATCGACCAGAAATAAAGGCCGACGATGTCTGATTGACATCTTTTGAGACATTGATCGAGGCCAGCAGCCGACACGACCGCCGCATCACGTTACCCCGGCGCCGAACCATTGCCAAATGGATTCCAGAGCGCGGGCTCCCTGACGTTGACGATCTGCCGAGCGGAAAAAACCCAAGACGGACCCTCGACGAACCGTTGCCAGCCGCGGCCCTGTGACGCGAAGCCGGTTTCCGAGGCCCCAGGAATTTTAATTGGCATTGGAGATACCTATGAATCAGCCCGTGATGGGCGGCGTCGCCGCACTGAACGTCCCAGCTTACATCAAGCACGACAAACTCATCAATTGGGTGGCCGATATCGCGGCCCTGACCAAGCCCGACGCCATCTACTGGTGCGACGGCTCCCAGGAAGAGTATGACCGCCTGTGCGCCCTGATGGTCGAAGCGGGCACGATGAAGCGCCTGAATCCGGAAAAGCGTCCGAACTCCTACCTGGCCTGCTCGGACCCGAGCGACGTCGCACGCGTCGAAGACCGCACCTTCATCTGCTCCGCAACGAAGGAGCAGGCCGGCCCGACCAACAACTGGACCGACCCGAAGGAGATGCGCCAGACCCTGAACGGCCTGTTCGACGGCTGCATGGCCGGCCGCACCATGTACGTGGTGCCGTTCTCGATGGGTCCGCTGGGCTCGCCGATCGCCCACATCGGCGTCGAACTGTCCGACTCGCCCTACGTGGCCGTCAACATGCGCATCATGACCCGCATGGGCAAGGCCGTGTACGACGTGCTGGGCGAAACCGGCGATTTCGTGCCTTGCGTGCACAGCGTCGGCATGCCGCTCGCCGCCGGCCAGCAGGACGTGCGCTGGCCGTGCAACGCCACCAAGTACATCGTCCACTATCCGGAAACCCGCGAGATCTGGTCGTTCGGCTCGGGCTACGGCGGCAACGCGCTGCTGGGCAAGAAGTGCTTCGCGCTGCGCATCGCTTCCAACATGGGTTACCAGGAAGCCCGGCAGGGCGGCACCGGCTGGCTGGCCGAGCACATGCTGATCCTGGGCGTCGAATCGCCGCAGGGCGAGAAGAAATACGTCGCCGCCGCCTTTCCGTCGGCCTGCGGCAAGACCAACTTCGCGATGCTGATCCCGCCCGCCGGATTCGAAGGCTGGAAGGTCACCACCATCGGTGACGACATCGCCTGGATCAAGCCGGGCGCGGACGGCAAGCTGGTCGCGATCAACCCGGAAGCCGGCTACTTCGGCGTGGCCCCGGGCACCAACGACAAGACCAACCCCAACTGCATGGCCTCGCTGCGCGAGAACGTCATCTTCACCAACGTGGCGCTGACCGATGACGGCGACGTCTGGTGGGAAGGCATGACGAAAGAGGCGCCGGCGCACCTGATCGACTGGCAGGGCAAGGACTGGACCCCGGCATCTAGCACCAAGGCCGCGCACCCGAACGCGCGCTTCACCGTGGCCGCGACCCAGAACCCGGTCATCGATCCGGCCTGGGACGATCCGGCCGGCGTGCCGATCTCGGCCTTCATATTCGGCGGCCGCCGCTCGACCACCGTGCCGCTGGTGACCGAGGCGCGCAACTGGACCGAAGGCGTGTACATGGCCGCGACCATGGGTTCGGAAACCACCGCCGCCGCCGCCGGCCAGATGGGCGTGGTACGCCGCGATCCGTACGCGATGCTGCCCTTCATCGGCTACAACATGAGCGACTACTTCCAGCACTGGCTGGACCTCGGGAAGAAAGTCGAAGCGAAAAACCCGGCCGCGCTGCCGAAGATCTTCTGCGTCAACTGGTTCCGCACCGACGAGAAGGGCAACTTCGTGTGGCCGGGCTACGGCGACAACATGCGCGTGCTGAAGTGGATCCTCGACCGCACCGAAGGCAAGCAGGGCGGCGTCGAGCACATGTTCGGCACGACCCCGTCGTACGCCGACCTGAACTGGACCGGCATCGACTTCAGCGAAGAGCAGTTCAAGCAGATCACCTCGATCGACAAGGACGCCTGGCGCGAGGAACTGAAGCTGCACAACGAGCTGTTCGACAAGCTGGCCTACCACCTGCCGCAGGAACTGGTGGCGACCAAGCGGCAGCTGGAGCAACGCCTGGAGGCGTAATACCGCGTGGGCACGGTGTGCCCACGAAGTTTCAAGTGGGGAGACGACGGCCGTTCAATGAAACCGGCTGCGCATAAACGGAAAGGGACAGGTTCGCGCCTGTCCCTTTTTCCTTGTCAGTTCCACTGCATCAGGCAAGGCGGCACCAGCAGCAGCAGCGCCAGCACCAGGTAGATCAGCTGCAGCGGAATCATCCACTTGGCCCAGGTCAGCCAGGGCACGCGCGCCAGCGCCAGCACGCCCACCGTGATGCCGGAGGTCGGGATCATCGGCGTCGACAGCTCGCCGAGCTGGAACGCGAGGATCGCGGTCTGGCGCGTCACGCCCACCAGGTCCGCCAGCGGCGCCATGATCGGCATCGTCAGCGCGGCCTGGCCGCTGCCCGAGTGGATGAAGAAGTTGATCACCGACTGGATCAGGTACATCTTCTGCGCAGCGAACACCGGGTGGCTCGACGCTACCAACGGCATCAGGGCGTGCAGCATGGT
Organism: Telluria sp. Soil_C_11; assembly: GCF_057657395.1. Classification (NCBI taxonomy): domain Bacteria; kingdom Pseudomonadati; phylum Pseudomonadota; class Betaproteobacteria; order Burkholderiales; family Oxalobacteraceae; genus Telluria; species Telluria sp. Soil_C_11. The sequence goes on from NZ_JBDGIN010000027.1 coordinate 6,936, forward strand.
GTCGATGATGTGGGCATCGCGCGCGATCACCATCGTGGCGCGCGCGATCGCGATCACCAGCGCCGTCGGCGCCAGGTCTTTTACTCCCTGCATGAACGCGGCGACCCAGGTGTCGGGCACGAGCCGGCCGACCATGCCGACCACGATCGCCATGGCCAGGAACAGGGCCGCGATCTCGTCGATGAACCAGTCGTACTTCACCACCCCGACCACCATCGCGCCGAGCGTGAGCGCGAAGATCGCCAGTACCGCCGAATGGCGGCCGGTCATCCGATCGTCGGACGACACGGCCACCGGATGTTCCAGGCGCCTGGCCTGGTCCAGCACGAAGGTCGGGCTCAGCGCCGGGTTGTTTTTCACGCGCGCCGCGTACCACATCAGGAAGGCGATCGTGACAAAGGTCGCCGCCGCCCACACGATCAGCCGGTATCCCATCCCCGAAAACACGGGCACGCCCGCGATGCCCTGCGCGATCCCGACGTTGAACGGATTCAGGAAGGCGGCGCCAAAACCGACCTGCGAGCCGAGGAAGGGAATCGACACGCCGACCACCGTGTCGTAGCCGAGCGCCAGCGCCAGCGGCACGAAAATCAGCACGAAGGGAATCACTTCCTCGTTCATGCCGAAGGTGGCGCCGCCGAGCGAGAACAGGGTGACGAACACGGGGATGATGGTGGCGCGCACCAGGGCCGAATGTTCGTGCGCCCGCGCGATCGAGCGGATCGCGGTGTCGATCGCCTCCGTCTTCTGCACCACCGCGAAGGCGCCGCCGACGATCAGCACGAAGCCGATGATCTGCGCCGCCTCCACGAAGCCCTTGATGGGCGCCTTCATCAGCGCCACCAGGCCCTGCGGGGCGCTGGCCACGACATGGAAGGATGCCGGGTCGACCAACTGCTTGCCGTTGACCAGGTGGGTCTCGTACTTCCCGCCGGGGACGAACCAGGTCGCCAGCGCGATCAGGGCGAGGATCGCGAACAGCAGCACGAAGGTATTGGGCATTCGAAGGCGCATGCTTATTGAATCCTCATTGGCTTAGCAGGGAACCGGAACGGAAGGGTGTCGTTCCGGCGATTTTACAGATGTGCATGCCGCGCAGCAGGTGGCGATGGGCGGTGGAGGCGAACAGCAGGCCATCGCGGCTGGCGCGCACGGTGGCGGTGCGTCCGGTCACCGGGTTGACGATGTCCGCCACCGCCTCGCCGGCTGCCACCTGTTCGCCGAGCGCCTTCAGGAACACCAGCACGCCCGATTGCGGCGCGTCCAGCCGCTCGACACCGGCCAGGGGCGTCGGCGCACACAGGGGCGCCGGCAGTTCTTCCAGCGCGATGTCGACGATGCCTTCGCGCGCGAGGTACTGCAACAGGGCCTGCGCATCCCGTTCGGCATCGGCATAGCGCACATCCATCTCGCCGCGCAGCTCGACCGTGATCGCGGCGCAGGCCGGCGGAATGGGAGTGTCCGGGCCGAAGTGCGCGGCCAGGTCCCACCACAGCCGGCTGCAGGCTTCGTCGAAAGGATCGCCGCCGGAGGCATCGGACAGCAGCAGGACGCGTGCGCCGAGCAGCGCCGCCAGCGGTTCGACCCGTTCGGCCAGCGCGCTGCCCGTGTACAGGTGCAGCGCGGCTTCGTTGTCGCAGTGCAGATCGAGCACGATGTCGGCGTCGATCGCCATTCCCAGCAGGGTTTTCTTCAGGACCTCGGTATGGTCGGCCGGCTCCCAGCGGGCGATGAGCGCGCGCGCCTCCGCGCGGATCAGCGCGACGTTGGCCGCCGCGTCCTTGCCCAGGCGGCCCGCCAGCATCTGCTTCAGGTCCTCGGCCACGTGGCGGAAGGCGCGGTTGAAATTGGCGCCGGTGCCCAGGTCGAAGCGCCCGAAGGGCATGCCCTGCACGACCTGGGACAGGCCGATCGGATTCGCCGCCGGCACCAGCACGATCTCGCCGCCAATGCGTCCCTCGGCGTCGAGCCGGTCGAGTTCGCGCTTCAGGAAGTGCGCCACCAGCATCGCCGGTACTTCGTCCGCATGCAGCGCAGCCTGGATATACGCCTTCCTGCCACTGCCGGCGCTGCCGTAGTGGCAGGAAGTGAGCCGGTAGCTGGCGACGCCTGGCTCGGTCGCGATCGGGTGAGTCTGTGCATGCATATGCGGTCTCCTCGGCCGGGTCGGCTGCCCGGCGGATTATGTATGAATTTTTACACAACGTAAATCCGTGATGGATTATTTTCAAAAACCTGTTGAGTTCGTGAATACACCTGGTTTACATTTGAAAATGTTTATTCGTTGACATCGGGTCACAATGACTGCAGCCGCTCCGCCCAGCGCTTCGCCCGACATCGGTTTCGCCGAGTCTTCGCTCGGCCGGAGCCTGTTGCGGGTACTGGCCGAGGGCTCGGCCTCGAACCGCGCGATCGCGGACTACGTGCTGCGCAACCAGGTGCGCGTCACTGCGCTGGGAGTCGGTGAGCTGGCCGATGCCTGCGCCGTCTCCACCGCGACCATCAGCCGCTTCGCACGCGATCTCGGATTCAGGAACTATGCGGCGATGCGCGGCGCGGTGGCGGAGACCTTGCAGTCGGTGCTGCAGCCGGTCGAGAAGCTGCGCAGCACCATCGCCCGCAAAGCTGCCGCGGGTTCGTCCAAACCCGTGCCCGCGCTCGAGAGCCTGAACTATGCGGAGGCGGGCATCACGGTCACCAGCCGGGCGCTGGCCGGCGCCCAGCTCGACCGCATCGGCGCCGTGCTGACCAAGGCCGGTACCGTGTATGTGATGGGCTTCGGCCTGTCGTCCTTCCTGGCGGGCGCGCTCGCCATGCACCTGCAGCCCTTCTGCCGCCACGTGGTGGAGGTGGCGGCAAGCGGCGGCACCGAGGTCGCGGCCAGCCACCTGGCCAATATCACCAGCAAGGACGTGCTGGTCGTCATTTCCCTGCCGCGCTATACGCTGGCCGCCGTTCCGCTCACCCGGTTCGCGCGCGACAGCGGCGCGACCGTCGTCTCGATCACCGATTCGCCCGCGTCTCCGCTCGCCGAGCTGGGGCATCACGTGCTGTATGCGCACAGCGCCCACCCCGTGCTGCCCAGCAGCGGAAGCAGCACGCTGGCCGTGATCGAAGCCCTGGCCGTCTCGCTGATGACCTCCAACAAAGCCAATGTGGCCAAGGCGGCCCGCCATACCGAAGCCATCGCCGCCTACCTCTACGGCGAACACCAGATTCGTACCGGCAGCACGCAGAAAAAAGAAGGCGGCGGCAGGCGCCGCACCGTGAAGCAGTCCTGAGTCACCAAGCTACCAAGAGGGAGCAAAGCATGAGTAAGCAGATTTCGAGTACCCTGCGGCCCGCCGTGCTGGCATCGAGCGTCGCCGCGGCGCTGGGCCTGATGGCGCAACAGGCCTGGGCGCAGGACCAGGCGCAGGGCCAGACGATGCACCGGGTGGAGATCACCGGCTCGTCGATCAAGCGCATCGATACCGAGACCGCGCTGCCGGTGCAGACGATCACGCGCGAAGAGATCGAGAAGATGGGCGCCACCACCGCGGCGGAACTGGTCAAGAACATCAGCGCCAACACCGCGCCGATCACGGACGGCCCCAGCATCACGGACGGCACCTCGGGCCAGCGCGGCCTGAACGCCGCCAATATGCGCGGTATCGGAGCGTCGTCCACGCTGGTCCTGCTGAACGGCCGCCGCCTGGCCAACTTCGCTTCTCCCGGCGACAACGCCGGCGTCGACCTGAACAACATCCCGGCCGGCGCGATCCAGCGCGTCGAGGTGCTGAAGGACGGCGCCTCGGCGATCTACGGCACCGACGCGATCGGCGGCGTGATCAACTTCATTACGCGCAAGGACTATACCGGCGTCGACCTGGCCGGCTCGCTGGCCGGCACCCAGCATGGCGGCGCCGGCAAGAAAACCGCCAGCATCAGCGCCGGCTTCGGCGACCTGAACACCGACCGCTTCAATGTGTTCGGCGTGCTCGACGTGCAGCAGCTCGACCGTTTGCGTTCGGGCCAGCGCAGCTTCATCAAGGAGCGCGAGCTGGCGACCACCTTGCCGGCCCAGATGTCGAGCAATACCTTCCCGGCGAATATCGACATCTCGGGCGCGCAGCGCGCCGCCCTGATCGCCGCCGGCCTGCTCCCGGCCGGCAGCACGTCGAGCCGGGTCAATCCCAGCTCGCCGGGCTGCAACCCGCCCGCCACCGTGTATGCGCCCAAGGGTCCGGGCGGCGTGGCAGGCTGCAGCTACGACTATATGGAAGACACCGAGATCTATCCGGATTCGCGCAAGGTCGGCTTCATCGGCCGCGCGACCTTCCAGCTGGATCCGCAGAACCAGCTGTTCGCGGAACTGGTGCAGAGCGAGGCGAGGACGAAGTACGTGCTGTCGCCGAACCCGGTCCGGATCCGCAACCTGCCTGTCGCCATCCTGCCGCAGGCTTACCGCGACGCGCTGTCGGCGCCCGGCCTGCCCGCCACCTTCAGCGGCATCCGCTACCGCATGGCCGAAGCCGGCAACCGCAGCAACGAGGTGACCAGTACCGGCCAGCGCCTGGTGCTGGGCGCCACCGGCACCCTGGGCGGCTGGGACTACGACGCGGCCCTGGCGCGCGCCGAGAACCGCGCGGTCGACAAATACGTCAATGGCTACGTCCTGTACGACCAGTTCGATGCCGCCGTGCGCAACGGTACCGTCAATCCCTTCGCGCCCTCGTCCAAGGCCGGCATCGACCTGATCAACAGCATCAAGATCAACGACGAGGCGCGCAAGGCCAAGGGCGTGTCCACTTCGCTGGACGGCAAGATGTCGCGCGCGCTGGCGAAGCTCGCTGGCGGCGACCTGGCGATCGCGATCGGCGGCGAACTGCGCCACGAACACCAGCTGTTCACGCCGTCGGAACTGCTGAAGTCGAACAACATCGCCGGCGACCGCGACAGCACGGTCCCCGCCGGCGAGCTGCTCGAGGTCGAAACCGCGGACGATACCCGCAAGGTGGCCTCGGTGTTCACCGAAGTGGTGGCGCCGTTCACCAGGGAGCTGGAGATGCAGTTCGCGCTGCGCTACGACCACTACAGCGAAGTCGGCAACACCACCAATCCGAAGATCGGCCTGCGCTGGCAGCCGTCCCAGGCCCTGCTGCTGCGGGCCTCGGCCGGGACGGGCTTTCGCGCGCCTTCGCTGTCGGACCTGAAGCGCCCGACCATCTTCGGCACCACCGCCGGCATCCTGACCGACCCGCAGTGCGTGCAGCAGGAAGGCAGCATCGACACCTGTACCGACCAGTGGAACGTCGAGCGCCGCTCGAACCCGAACCTGAAGCCCGAGAAGTCGCGCCAGTTCACGCTGGGCGTGGTGTTCGAGCCGGTCAAGCGCACCAGCCTCTCGATCGACTACTGGAACATCGAGAAGAAGGACGTGATCAGCACCCTGGGCGAACAGGTCATCATCGAAAACCCGGCCGCCTACAACGGCAAGTACATCGAGCGCGACGAAGACGGCTTCATCTCCAACATCCTGCTGATGAAGGAGAACCAGGGTCGCCTGAAGACATCCGGCCTCGATATCGCCGGCGACTGGCGCAGCGAACGTGGCGCCTGGGGACGCTTCGGCGTCAACCTGTCCGGCACCCTGGTGCTGAAGTACGACCGCCAGTTCGGCCCGGACGAACCCTATCGCAGCAACCTTGGCGTGTTCCTGAACGACCAGGTGATCCAGAAGTGGCGCCACCGCATCAACTTCGAATGGGACAACGGTCCGGTCACGCTGACGCTGGCGAACCAGTACTCGTCCAGCTACACCGACCAGAACACGACCTACGACCCGTACACCGACACGCTGCTGCCGCCGAACCACGTCAAGCATTATTCGCTGTGGGACCTGACCGGCAGCTGGGCGATCGGCAAGAACCTCAAGCTGCGCGCCGGCATCCTGAACCTGTTCGACAAGGACCCGCCGTTCTCGAACCAGGCCTGGTTCTTCCTGGCCGGGTATGATCCGAGCTACACGGACCCGCGCGGCCGCAGCGCTTTCGTGAGTGCGAACTACTCGTTCAAGTGATCGTTCAAGTGATGGGCGTTGTATGTTGAAGAGATGGTGTTATGCGCTGGCGCTGGTGGCTTCCAGCGCCGGCGCGCAGGCAGCCGATACCGGCCCGCAAGGCTCGCTGGTCATCATCGGCGGCGGCCTGCGCGTCAACAATGCCGAGGTGTACCAGAAGATCGTCGACCTGGCCGGCGGCAAGGGCGCGCGTATCGCCGTGTTCCCGACCGCCGCCGGCACGCCGGACCGGGAAGGGAAGCTCACTGTCGCGGCCCTGAAGCGCTACGGTGCGCAAGCCTTCGTGGTGCCGATTGCGCCGCGCCTGGCCAATACCGACGCCCGCAAGGCCGCCGACGATCCGGCATTGGCGGATGCCGTGCGCAAGGCCGGCGGCGCTTTCTTCACCGGCGGCGACCAGGCCCGCATCACCGGTTCGCTGCGACGGCCCGATGGCAGCAACACGGCGGTGCTGGACGCGCTGTGGTCCATGTACCGGCGAGGCGGCGTCATCGCCGGCACCAGCGCCGGCGCCGCCATCATGAGCAGCACCATGTTCTACGACCCGCCGCTGGAAGTGCTGCCCATGCTGAAGCAAGGCGTCAATGACGGCAAGGACGTCGCGCCGGGGCTGGGTTTCGTCGGCGAGGACGTCTTCATCGACCAGCACTTCCTGATCCGCGGCCGCTTTGCCCGCATGCTGCCGGTGATGCTGGCCAAGGGCTATACGCTGGGACTGGGCATCGACGAGAACACCGCCGCCGTGGTGGGCCCGTCGCGCGACGTGACGATCATCGGCTACCGCGGCGCGCTGGTGCTCGACCTGGCCGGGGCAAGCGTCGACAAGGCGCAGCCGAACTTCAACCTCTCGAATGCGCGCATCAGCTATCTCGACAGCGGCGACCGCTTCAATCTCGTCAGCCGGGCCTATTCGCCGGGACCGGACAAGGAGCCGCTGAATACCGCGGACCGCGAGCATCGCGACCCGATCTTCTACACCGATATCCTCGGGAACACCTCGGTGGTAAACCTGCTCGAGAAACTGGTCGACAGCGACCAGCAGCGCGCGGTCGGAATGGCCTTCGAAGGGCCCGGCAGCCGTACGCCGGAACGCGGCTTCGAGTTCACCTTCACGCGCGTGCCGGACACCAGGGAATACGCGACCAACCGCGAGGATGCGTTCTCGATCTACCGGATCAGGATGGACGTGCGGCCGGTGCGGGTGCGCCAGCCGTTTTATACGGCGGACTAAATACGTCGTCCCCGCGAAGGCGGGGACCCAAGTTGCATGCGTTATCGTGGTGCATGCAGAGCTTGGGTCCCCGCCTTCGCGGGGACGACGTATCTTCCGTCGCGGGAACGACGGGGGGCTTACTGCTTGAGCAGCGGCTTCAGGTACTTGCCGGTCACGCTGGCCTTGTTCGCCGCCACGGCCTCCGGCGTGCCGCTGGCGACGATGGTGCCGCCGCCCGCGCCGCCTTCCGGACCCAGGTCGACGATCCAGTCGGCGGTCTTGATCACGTCCAGGTTGTGCTCGATGATGGCGAGCGTGTTTCCCTGGTCGCGCAGGCGGTGGATCACCTTCAGCAGCAGGTCGATGTCGGCGAAGTGCAGGCCGGTGGTCGGCTCGTCCAGGATGTACAGCGTGCGCCCGGTGTCGCGCTTGGACAGCTCCAGCGACAGCTTCACGCGCTGCGCCTCGCCGCCCGACAGCGTGGTCGCGCTCTGGCCCAGCTTGATGTAGCCCAGGCCCACGTCCAGCAGCGTCTGCAGCTTGCGGGCGATGACCGGCACGGCCTTGAAGAAGGCGTGCGCATCCTCGACCGTCATGTCCAGCACTTCGGTGATGTTCTTGCCCTTGTACTCGACTTCCAGCGTCTCGCGGTTGTAGCGCTTGCCGTGGCAGACGTCGCAGGGCACGTACACGTCCGGCAGGAAGTGCATCTCGACCTTGATCACGCCGTCGCCCTGGCAGGCTTCGCAGCGGCCGCCCTTGACGTTGAACGAGAACCGGCCCGCGCTGTAGCCGCGCTCCTTGGCGGTCGGCACCGTCGCGAACAGGTCGCGGATCGGGGTGAACACGCCGGTGTAGGTGGCCGGGTTCGAACGCGGGGTGCGGCCGATCGGCGCCTGGTCGACCGAGATCACCTTGTCGAAGTGCTCCAGGCCGTGGATCGCGGTGTGCGGCGCCGGCTCGGTCTGCGAACCGTACAGGTGGCGCGACAGGGCCGGGAACAGGGTGTCGTTCACCAGCGTCGACTTGCCCGAGCCGGACACGCCGGTCACGCAGGTCAGCAGGCCCACCGGCAGTTCCAGGGTCACATTCTTGAGGTTGTTGCCGGTCGCGCCGCTGATGTGCAGCATGCGCTCCGGATCGGCCTGGGTGCGCTTCTTCGGCACCTCGATCTTCTTCCGGCCGCTCAGGTAAGCCGCGGTCAGGGACTCCTTGTTCTTCATGATGTCCTTGATCGTCCCCTCGGCGATCACGGCGCCGCCGTGCACGCCGGCGCCCGGACCCATGTCGACGATGTAGTCGGCGGTGCGGATCGCATCCTCGTCGTGCTCGACCACCAGCACGCTGTTGCCGATGTCGCGCAGGTGCTTGAGGGTCGCGATCAGGCGGTCGTTGTCGCGCTGGTGCAGGCCGATCGACGGCTCGTCGAGCACGTACATCACGCCGGTCAGGCCGGAGCCGATCTGCGAGGCCAGGCGGATGCGCTGGGCTTCGCCGCCCGACAGGGTATCGGCGCTGCGGTCCAGCGACAGGTAGTCCAGGCCGACGTCGTTCAGGAATTTCAGGCGCGCCACGATCTCCTTGATCACGCGCTCGGCGATGTCCTTCTTGGCGCCCGTCAGCTCCAGGCTGTCGAAATAGGCCAGGCAATCGCGCAGCGGGGTCTTCGCCACCTCGTAGATCGCGCGTTCCTGCTCGCCGTGGCCGATGCGGACGTAGCGCGCTTCGGTGCGCAGGCGCGCGCCGCCGCAGGTCGGGCATTCCTTTTCGTTGATGAACTTCGCCAGCTCTTCCTTCACCGCCATCGAATCGGTCTCGCGGTAGCGGCGCTGCAAGTTGTTGACCACGCCTTCGAAGGTGTGCTCGCGGATCACGGTGCGGCCACGCTCGTTGACGTAGGCGAACGGCACGGTGTTCTTGCCGGAGCCGAACAGCACCGCGTCCTGGGCCGTCTTCGGCAGCTGCTCGAAGGGCTGGTCGAGGTCGAAGCCGTAGTGCTGCGCCAGGCTGGTCAGCATCTGGAAGTAGAACTGGTTGCGGCGGTCCCAGCCCTTCACGGCGCCGGACGCCAGCGACAGGTTCGGGAAGGCGACGATGCGCTTCGGATCGAAGAACTCGATGTGGCCAAGGCCATCGCATTCCTGGCAGGCGCCCATCGGGTTGTTGAAGGAGAACAGGCGCGGCTCCAGCTCCTGCAGCGAATAGCCGCAGACATTGCAGGCGAACTTGTTCGAGAAGATGTGCTCCTTGGCGGTGTCCATCTCGTAGGCCACGGCGCGGCCGTCGGCGATGCGCAGGGCGGTCTCGAAGCTTTCGGCCAGGCGCTGCTTGATCTCGGCGTTCACCTTCACGCGGTCGATCACGACGTCGATCGTGTGCTTTTCGGTCTTCTTCAGCTTCGGCAGCTCGTCGACGTCATAGATCTTCGCATCGCCGGTGCCGCTCTGGACGCGGAAGCGCACGAAGCCCTGCGCCTGCATCGAGGCGAACAGGTCGCCGTGCTCGCCCTTGCGGTTGGCGACGACAGGGGCCAGGATCATCAGCTTGGTGCCTTCCGGCATGGCCAGCACGGCATCGACCATCTGCGAGACGGTCTGCGCGGTCAGCGGCTCGTGCGAGTGGTCCGGGCAGTAGGGCGTGCCGACGCGCGCGTACAGCAGGCGCAGGTAGTCGTGGATCTCGGTGACGGTGCCGACGGTCGAGCGCGGATTGTGCGAGGTCGCTTTCTGCTCGATCGAGATGGCCGGCGACAGGCCCTCGATCAGGTCGACGTCCGGCTTTTCCATCAGCTGCAGGAACTGGCGCGCGTAGGCCGACAGCGACTCGACGTAGCGGCGCTGGCCCTCGGCGTACAGGGTATCGAAGGCGAGCGAGGACTTGCCCGAACCCGACAGGCCGGTGATCACGATCAGCTTGTTGCGCGGCAGGTCGAGGTTGATGTTCTTGAGGTTGTGCGTGCGGGCGCCGCGGATACGGATTTCTTCCATCAGGTTTTGGCTGGCTTTCGATTGGTTGAGGGCCGGCGCACGAGAGTCGACGGTGAGCGGGCCGAACGAGAAGAACTCACTAGTTTACCTGTTTTTATTCACAGTGGTATACAAGCCGTGAATTATCTGTGGCTACGTTATCTCTCTGGAATCAAGGGCATTTTTCGTATGTGGTCGGCATACCGGGGAATTCAATGGCAGACTCACCAGAACCTTGAAAAATTTTGGACGAGGCCGGCTGTCCTACGCCAGGATCGCTCGCTAAATATTGATGGAAATCTCTTCCAAATCAGGCACTTCGACCCCATCTTCGCTGTCTGAGAGGGTGCTGTAGCCGGCACGTCCGCTGACCCTCGAAAGTTGTGGAAAAAGATGCAGCACGACAGCATAATAGCGGACGAATTTCAACCAGTTCCCTGGCGCTTAGACAACGCGCAGAGTCAGGGATTATCCAAGGAGCTTTACCATGGCATCAGTCAACAAGGTCATCATCGTCGGCAACCTCGGCCGCGATCCGGAAATCCGCTACATGCCGAGCGGCGACGCCATCGCCAACATCGCAGTGGCGACCTCGTACAAATCCAAGGACCGCAACACGGGCGAGCAGAAAGAGCTGACCGAATGGCACCGCATCTCCTTCTTTGGCCGCCTGGCCGAGATCGTCGGCCAGTACCTGAAGAAGGGTTCGTCGGTCTATGTGGAAGGCCGCCTGCAGACCCGCAAGTACACGGACAAGGACGGCATCGAGCGCTACGCTACCGACATCATCGCTGAAAACATGCAGATGCTGGGTGGCCGCCAGGGCATGGGCGGCGGCGACAGCTACGGTGGTGGCGACAGCTACGGCGGCGGCGACAGCTACGATGCGCCGCCGAGCCGCCCGGCGGCTCCGCGCCAGGCGCCGCCGGCACCGGCAGCCCGTCCGCAGCCGAAACCGGCGCCGAATTTCTCGGACATGGACGACGATATCCCGTTCTGAGACCCACATCGTTACATTTTTGTTGATAAAGCCCGCTTCCGTGAGGAATGCGGGCTTTTTCTTTACCCACATCTCCTTTCGTGGTCTAGTAGAGCTGCTGTTCAACTACTACTTGGCGAAAGAGGTGGGTAGATGTCTGGATTCATCGCGAAACGTATTCGGTTTCAGAACGGGGAGCGTCATTCGGTTTTAAGCCGGCCATGGGGGCTACCGGTCCACGAGGCTACTCTTTACCTAGCGAAGTACCGTAAGCGCGGTCGAGCTGCCAATACGATTCACGCCGTTTGCATGGTATTGGCGTTGTTATATCGCGAGCTTGCCAAGGCAGACATTGACTTGCTTCAGCGGCTGCGGCAAGGGCAGTTTTTGACGGCTTCAGAGCTCAACCGATTAGCTGACGCGGCTCAGTATCGGATAGATGACGCAAAAGCGGCATTTCTCCATGCTGCGAGAATGTCAATTACGCCTTCTCCTAAGCCAACATGCTCTGCCAGAGCAAACCTTTCCGCAAATATGGTCCGTGTACGGCGAGAGCGTAATTGGTCACAAGAAATTCTTGCCTTTGAGTCAGGACTGCACCGTACATTCATAGCTCACGTCGAGCGAGGTACTCGAAATATCTCGATCGACAATCTCGAGAAAATCGCGCTTGCATTAGGAGTTGCCCCTTACGTGCTGCTGCTTCCCTACGATTCCTAACTAGCTAACTGAGTAAGGCATCGGATAGCAGCTCATCCGAATTGTTGTCCTACGCGTCACATGTCACTTTGAAGTGGCTAGTGAGAGCAGCACAACCGGAACCCGCGATTCCGGCTAGAACCGGCCAACACTATGGAATCCGCGAAGGAATCGGTGTATCGTGGCATGATTGATAACAATACATGCACCGCCCATGCCCCGGCGGCGTCCATAACATGGGAAACCAAACACTTACAGAGGGCGCACCGCAGATTTTGAGCCTACTCGACTACATCGAGCAGGTGGAAAAGCTGAAGGCAAAACCCGCTTTCACAGTCCCATCCGAGTATTTCAGTGCCTATCAGCATGAGCTCGCGGAGCTACCGGAGATCCAGTTCAATCTCCAAGCCGACGGCGATGACGTCTGGTTGCGTTTGCCCCGCTTACGGGAGATTGCACCGCCTGAGTTGGATGAAACACTCAAGCCATGGGTGATCCTGCCCAAAACGCCTGAGAAGCAACCGGAGCTGCGCGGTCAGATCGAGTTGGTAGAGAACAAAGTCATCGTTGGCCACAGGGAACTCGCAAGCCACCCTGAGGTCAAGGAGTATTTCGACTGGTACGTCGAATATCAGTGGAACCCTTGGGCGGAAGCCGAGAAACCTCGCCGCAAGGTCATCAGCCAATACCAGAAGCTGCACTCCCTACAGCAGGCGATTAGCACAGACGGGGCCGAAACTCCGCTGGAGCTTGCTTGGGGTATCGGCAACGCCGTTTGGAAGAAGACCGGCGCCTCGTCCAACATTAAGCACCCGCTGCTCGTTCAGGTCTGCGAAGTGACCCTTAACGAGAACACACTCGACCTCGAGGTTCGTCCTCGCGATATCGCGCCAAAACTTGAAATTGATTGCTATGCAGCGCTCGAAATCCCGGGCGTTGCGCAGCTGGAGGCGTTTTGGAAAAGCTTCTTGGCTACGAGCGCACAGCGCGTGAATCCTTTTGAGCCATCAAGCTTTGAAGGTGTGTTGAAGGTCGTCGATTGGCCGTTGAGTGTGACGGCGACCGTTTCCACGGACCCGGGCAGTGGCAGGATGACATGGCGCGCCAGCGGGTGCTCGAGCGCGCTGGCTGGACGTTCTGGCGCTGCTTCGCTTCCACCTTCGTGCGTCGCCGTGAAGAAGCCTTGGCAGACTTGATTAAAACCCTCGGTGAGCTAGGTATTGAACCGCTGGGAGCAGAGTCGGTGAATAACACCACCTGGGTACATTCAAAGGAAGTCGACCCCTTTAGCGTCTCGGAGTTGGAAATCGAGGAGATTTTGTAATCCATGACCGCGCGACCGCTTATGCAAAAAACCGTTGGTGAGCTCGAAACCATGTTTTCGACGGCGCCGACTGATTCAAATGTGCTGGGACAGCTGTCGAATGAGCTTAAGCACCGGAATGTGCCGCGAGCGCTCGCGCTCTATCAGAAAGTGCAAAAGGCTATTGACGCCGCACATGGCCCAGTTGCCAAGACGTCGCCTTTGCCAAGTAAAGCAACTAACGAGAGTGCCGTAGATCGGTTGAAGAGGGTGCTGGAAAAAGCCCGTGCTGAACGCCAGCCAAGCCAGCCAGAATTGTGGTCCGAAGTCCCCTCGGTACCTGAGCCGGTATCAGCCGTATCAGCGCCACAGCCGCCGGCCAAACCTAGCCCAGCACAGCCTATCTCGCCGGCCCCATCTATGGCCCAACGAAGTACACAATCGATGTCAGCCGAGGAAGCGTATCGGCTGCTTAAAGCCACGCCGAGCACGCCTTGGGAGACTATCGAGATAACACGCCGTGCTATAGTGCAACTTTCTAGTCCTGCGAATTTGCAGCGGCTTGAGGGGCATAAGCGAACGGAGCGTTTGGCCGATGCGCGGCGTGCTAACCAAGCTTACGTCATAGTGCGCGACGCACGGAACTCTCGGTGAGCGCGATGGACCGGCTATTGCAAATCGGTTTTCGTCCCATTGGGCGATGGGAACTGCAGGGCAGGGAACTGCGGCTACGTCTGGACCCGCTGCCGACCCATCGGCGTGCCTTGTATGCGTTCGTCACCGGTACCACGGTGCTATACGTGGGTAAGACCGTGGGGGCCCTTCCAACGCGTCTGGCCGGATATCTCTCGCCGCACCCAACGCAACGCACCAACGTCCGCAATCACGCAAGCCTGCGGTCGATTCTTAGCGTAGGTCAGCAGGTCGAAATATTGGGGTGGATTGACCCAGGTCTGCAGCGGATTGGCGCGTTTGACCTGAACATGGCGGCTGGCCTGGAAGACAGCATTATTGCCGTGCTGGCACCGCCATGGAATGGTAGCCGCGCTTCATCGCTTGCTTCAGCATTTATATCGCAGCCTGCGGAGCTACCAGCTGTAGCAGTGTCGATCTCTCCCGAAGTTTTTTCGTCGCCCGAACCGCATCTGCCAACTAGGGAGGACGATCAATTAGGTCCCGATCAACAAATGGTCCCGAACGAGTCGCTCCTAGCAAGTCAAGTAAGCTTCCGAGTTCGGCTGGGAAAGACCTACTACAACGAAGGCTTTTTTAACGTACCGGTCGCCTTTTCGCGGCACTTTGCAGAACATGGCGTTCAAATGAAACTGTATTGCGGAAGCGAGCGTGCGTTACTGATGGGAGTACTGGACCGCAAGGCTAATAAGAGTAGTAAGACCCCTCGTATCTACGGCAAGGCCGAATTAGTGCGCTGGATACAACGACGAGCAAGCCTAGGCGACTTCCTTGAGGTGACGGTGGTCGGGCCCGACGAAGTGCTACTGAACTAGCGATAGAGCGGGTTTCTCTTGACCGGCGAGATCTATGGCTACAGTTATCTCAATAAACCTGACGCGGCACATGTAGATTTGATGTAGGATTTTTGACAAAGAATCGTTAATCGTGTTCGCCATCTTAGTAATCTTGGACTGCACCCGTTTCTTTAATTTAAGTTAAATACTTAACCGCATGATTGAATTGTCGTCGAGTGTATTGCTTGCTTTTGAGCGTGACCTTAAAGGATTTAGCAAGGAAACAGCCCCAGTTTCTGATGATTGGGAGTCGTTCCGCCCATCTCGAGAAGATTTTCCCGTCCCAGAACTCTTACTTATCTTATTAAGAGATGTAATGAGGTTTGAATGGTTTGGACACAGCGAAAAAGTACGTTGGTCCATACAATTTAGCGTCGATGGTGTTCCAGTAAGCGTTGAATTAGCAAAATTCGGGCTACGTATTTGGCATCCAAAAAATAGTCCTCTTCATCCTAGGCGAATTATAGGCCAGTTACAGTCCGCCTTGAGGCGTCTCGAAAAGCATTTAATGCCACTCGTAAACGCAGTGATCAATCGTGGTGAGGTTACTTTAGCAAATCGGACTAGTGAATTCCGAGATCGTTACGAGTTTTTCCGCGAAAAGGCAGACTTGTCGTATGCTAAGGCTGCAGAAATTGAATTAAAGCCAAAGAGAAAACCTAAAGCGGGAAGCCTGGAGTCGATTTTAAATGGATTTGGCGAAGCAATGAGGGTTAGACATGAAGGCTTCTATTACTTTGTAGCGATGATAGACGCTTACTTTAGCTACCTCGAACATCGTACAACATTACTTCGTGCTTTTACTGGTAAGAGCCTCGGTGACGGAGAGTTTAAAGCCACGTTAGGGGCTAAATGGGATGATAAACTTCGAACGATAGCGCCAGAGCCTACTTCCCAAGAATTTCGCCAATTACTAGCACGTCTTCGCGAATTAAAAGAAAGAATCCGTAACCCTTTTGCTCATGGCGGAATTGAAAACGACGGCGGTTCTATCTTTTGTCACGTGCCAAACGTCGGAGCTATTCCTGGAAATCTCAGCCGCGTTAAGAAGAGTGCGCGCTTTCAATTTATTCCTGTTGATACCGAGGATCACACGTCAGTGTGTAAACTTTTTGACGATGTAGATATATTCCTCGCCAAAAATAATTTGTCTATACCATGCGCTCTAGCCGATGGGGGCGTAGATCCGTCATGGGATCAAGACAGCTTGTCACAATATGCCAAGCTGAATTCTTCTACTAAGGAAGAGCTTGAGCAATTCATTATGCACTGGAATCGAATGCGAGATATACACGATAACATGGATTATTAGGCGAGCGCTTGGATTTGCGCTACGTAGTCCTTCTAAAATTATAAGCGTCGTTAATGACTTTCTTGCATCAGATTGTGGATAGATGCATGCTTGAAATTACGTAATCATCAAAACGCAAAAACCTTTAGCCAGAAATATTAAAATTACATGAATGAGACTCTTATCGACATTGAGGTTTTAACTTTGCGTTGCCGCTCTGAGCAATCAAAAACATATATTTCAGATGCAGTACTTTGCTATCGATCTGGTGCATATCGGGCAACGATAGTAAGTGTTTGGATCGCAGTCATTTTTGACTTGGTTGACAAAATCCGCGAGCTGTCTGTGGCTGGCGAAGCGCGAGCAGTTACTATTTGGAATAAATACGAACAATATATTCAACAGATCGAAAATGGGAACGACCAGGGCATAAAAGGTGCGTTAGAGTTTGAGCGCGAGCTTATTGGGACTTGCCGCAGGGAATTGCAGTTCTTTGATCAACAGCAAATGATAGATCTTGAGCGGTTGCGTGAGGACCGTCATCGCTGTGCTCACCCGTCTTTTCAACGCATAGGGGAGCCTTATCGTCCCTCAGCAGAACAGGCTCGGCTGCACTTAACAAATGCGGTCTCCCATGTTCTTTCTCAGCCCCCAGTACAAGGCAAAGCTCAGCTTGCCCGTCTTCAGAGTTTGGTCAGTTCTGCATATTTCCCTTTAGATGTCAATCAGGCGGTAACGCAATTAAGGGCTTCAGCATTGGGAAGGGCAAATGAGGCATTGATCAACAGTTTTATCGACATGGTGATCTTTGACTACTTTAAGCCAGATAGTCCAATGTATTGGAAAGAACAGGCTGGCTCGGCTTTAGAAGCAATCGTAGAAATGTATCGGCCTCAAGCTGAAGTTAGGCTAACAAAGCAATTCAATCGCATTATGCATGATGCCTCTGATGCGGAACTTGTGCGCGCGATATTTCTCATTGCCAGTGTTTCGAATTCCTGGAGATTCTTAGAACAATATAGCAAAGAAAAGATTATTTTGTGTATCCAGAATAGTGACCCGGTCTTGATTTTGCCTACTCTCTCAAAAATTAAAAGCGTTCCAGAGTTGGCTGAAACGATTAAGGCCAAGTTCGCCAATATGAACGTCGAGAACCTTCATACAGCTGCCTTGTCATTTGGGTTAGGAGAGTTTTCGAAAGCTCGTGCGCTCGAGCTGTTGTCAAGGGTCGGTAGTTGGAATTCTGCAAATGAAGTTATCAATCGCGCCATTTTTCCTATTTTCGACTTGCTATCTAAAGATGACTTTATTACCCTGATAAGGTTCCCTGTAACCAGCGGTGCTGATCTTCCCGGCGCGACGGCATACTCAGTTTTAATTGAAAAGCTTCGACTAACCAACTTGTTCACACAACCAGAACTCGACGCGTTATTGCGTGCTAATCGGGCAGAGTGGTTGGTTCGCGAAGATGATGAAAATTGATGTTCAGCTTAGGGAAGCAACAGTCTTGCGCTCGAAATCGGATGTCCGTCAAAGCTTAGTAGACGACTATTGTTGCGATAATGGGAAGTTAGTAGTTTGTGAGCGACACTGCGAACGCCAATAGAGCCAGAAATCGCAAGGCGCTCCGGCTCATCTCTACCGTTAGTCAACGTGTAACCTCTGGGTCGATTCCGGTCTCTCATGAGCTCGCATGCGCCTCCCCAATCGCGTCGCGACGCATACTTTTACAAGCGAAAGAAGCGATCTGTGAACACTTTTATGCACGCTACGCAACGTTGCCCGTACACTAGACGCAAAGTAATAACCTCAGGTGGTGACTCGATCCCCTCGCGAGGATCGCGTCGCGACCACCCCGACAGACGTTGAGGAGTATGTTACGCGGCTGTTTGGCAAATGCCGACTGCGAAGCGTTTCTCGGATAAACGGCTGCTCTTGGGGCGAATATCGATTTCAGAGTGCATCAAAAATGATTGACTGAAAGTTGCCAGTCGATCGCTCGTCGTGCCGACGCAATAACATCGGAAAAGGCGAACGCTTCAACCTCGGCCTCACGCTGCCCAACCGGAAAGTCCGAAGACCTCCGGCCTCCCATTAGCAGCACCCGGATCGGCTTCGCCATGTGCTTTAACAGCTCGTGCCGGTAGCTGATGGCCTGGATGTAGTCGTCGTGGTTCAGCGCATGCGATGGGCGCTTGAACTCGATCAGGAGACACGTTCCATTTAGGTCCTCGTTGAGCAACAAGTCGGGGCGCTCTAAAGCTTTGGCGCCGTCGTACTTGCGGCCCAGCGCTTCCTCCACCGTGCGCTTCAGCGTCTGGTTGGAACGAAAGAAGGTGAAACTCGTCCCCAAGATCCACAGATTGCGCTCGATGGCCTTGTGCATCTCGACCTCACGCGTTTCTGGATTCCTTGCGAGTGCTTCGAGCTCGTCGAGGAACTGCGTGCGTGCTTTGGCCTGACTAACCAGCATGGCCATGTCGGCCATACCAAACTCGTCCAGCGCCGCCGAGATAGCCACCACGTCTTTTTGAGACGCATCATGGATGTGGGACAAGACCGCGCCGTATTCAGCGTGCTCAATCGCGTCGAGCAGCACGTGAACGTACTGCTCCAGCTTGCTTGGTTCGTCGCCGTAGAAGCGCTCCAATACGCGGCGCACCGCCTTATCCGCGAACTCGCGCCGGTGCTCGGGCATGGCAGAGAGCCGGTCTTTGATCGACCGATTGATTCGCGCTTGGGCAAATTGAATCTCTCTGCGATATCGCTCTTTGAAGGCGGCGATCAATATGGGTTGGACTTGCTCTGTGATAGCTAACAAAAGGGTGCTGTTCTCAATCACGCTGTCCCAGCCTGCTGTCACATGGTCGCGAAGGCCATCGGCTTCGATTTCTCCGTACAGCTTGGTTTTCAGTTTCTGCGGAAAGTCTTCACGCTCATCAAGGCCAAAGAAGGACGGCTTGCCCACGACTTTGCCATCCACACGCAAGACGATGCCGGCCTGCCGTTGTGCCGACCGCTCGTCGGCAATTACAAATCGAAGCTGGACGGGACCGACGCCGGCAACGTTCAACGTCTGGTTCGTAAAAGTTCCGGCAACGTCGTCGACGCCCAGTAATTTCTTGTCGACGTAGACGGCAAAGGCTGCTGCTCGCCCGTATTCGAAGATCAAAACCTGGCGCATTCTTGCAGCGTCAGGAAACGCCAGCTCACCATGGAGTGAGTGCAAGGTGATAGTAGTGCCGTGTGATTCCGGGTCGCAACGCTCGGTATTGATCTGGATTGGCAGGTGCTCAATGTCTTCGACACCAGCGAGATCTTTCATCCGCAGCGTGAACCGACTAAGCGTTCCTCTCGCACGGGTTTCTAGCGTCATCTCGGCGGCTGCCATCAGGCCGGCAAATTTGCCGATGCCCTTTCGCCCCTTGACCAGCCGTTGCTTGCCAGCCGTTCTCTCACCGCGATGGTCGCGCCGGTCCCTCGCGATAGCCAAGTAGTGCGATTCAAGCTCTGCCCTTGTCATGCCGGAGCCATCGTCAGAGATAACAATGGGCGCATCGGTCATCGGCGCTGGAAGCGAGATGTGAACGTTCTCAGCATCCGCATCCCAGGCGTTGTCAACGAGTTCCTTGAGCGCCTTTTCCGTTGACGGATATTCCTGGCTCAGCAGTCGGGCCAACCTTGAATCAACCTGAAAGCGTGCTGTTTTTGCTCCCATTCCTTCGGCTCCTCACCTTCAATCTAGAGATTCAACTACATTACGCAGTCATCACGCGCGTATGCGGCCATACAAGTGACCAAACGTCTTTCTGCAGAGTTGTCACGATCGCCAGTACAGTAACCCTGACGTGCAAAAAATAGTTGACGGAGAACGAAGTATTCCCCTTGCTAGGGTTGTCCATGCAAATCTGTACGGTTGGGCGATTTTTGCCACCCATGCACACATTGCTCGGCAAGTCTACATGCTTAATCTCGACCCGACTTGCTAAGTAAAAAGCCTCGCCAGCTAGCTAGGAGGCTTTTTTTTCGCGCGTCGGTTACCCTAACTTCATATGCGTGTCTTAAATCTACGCATTGATTACTGACACTGCGTCAAGGATATCCAGCTCAGAACCGTCAACAAATGAAAGTGTATAGTACTTTCCGTTGATCTTCCGGACCTTCTTTACGCGTTTTGCGTTCACATATGCGTCTACGGTCGCCTCGCCAGAAGCAGTGTTGTAAATCTTGACTGCAACAAGCCCCGCTATCTGGCCAGCTACTGCACTTACGGGAGAATCAACCGCGATCAGGTCTTTGCCTTCATCGAATTTACCAAGACTCTCCCGCGGCGTGAACCCTAACGTGATAATTGCCTGACCCATCTGGGAGCCGTGTGCTGGGCGGACATGATTCACATGCTCCGGATTGATCCATACCGGGTCGGTTTTATATGTGCCGTCTTTCAGTTTGTCAGTCAGCGAAGTGATTTGGATAATGCTCATGTTTTTCCTAAGTGAGGTACGGGCGTGAGTTAGGGCCGTGATGTTGCAGTCAGCCTTGTAATTTATGTGGGGACATCCTTATCAAAAAGAAAGAGGGCTATAAAAAATAGCTTGTCGGCTGCCGCCCATAATGTTTTCTTAATATCGTCAAGCATCAGAAATGGTAACGGCGTTGGGAAAAACCATATTATGACCAGTTTTTGCGTTCTCTTCGGAAATTATGGTTACAGCAACTCGACTGTCGTTTCCGCGCGAATTTACGCATGAGCTCTCCTAATGTCACAAGATTGTGCTCGCGCCATACGCTTCGAATGAGCCCGTCGTTCCATATGGTGAGAAAGTATCAAAACCCTTGATACTTCGTGATACTCGGTGGTCCGCGCCTAGCTAGCGCTGGAGCGGGTGCATTCCGCGAAGGCTGGCTGTTCGTCGCTGTTGTCCTCGACCTGTACTCGCGGCGTGTAGTGGGCTGGTCGATGCAGCCGACGATGACGGCACAGCTGGTAATGGACGCTCTGCTGATGGCCATCTTCCGTCGCGGCCGTCCTCGCGCGGTGCTGCATCACTCCGACCAAGGCTCGCAATACACGAGTGAGGATTTCCAGCGGTTGCTCGAGTCCCACGGAATCGTTTGCAGCATGAGTCGTCGTGGTAATTGCTGGGACAACGCTGCGATGGAAAGCTTCTTCTCGACGCTCAAGACCGAGCGCCTGAGCAAAAAGCACTACCGGACCAGGGATGATTTACGTGCTGATGTGGTAATCCCCCCATTTTTAGAGCGCGCTAAAAGTAGAGGTTAAGCGGCAAGGGCAAGTTTCTGTTTTGGTGTGATGC
>NZ_JBDGIN010000028.1:0-20127 GCF_057657395.1 Telluria sp. Soil_C_11
GATGCGCCGGTCGCCGTTGCCGATACCGCTTCGGGCACCGAGAACCAGGCATTGACCATCGACGTGCTGGCCAACGACACCGATGTGGATGACGACCACGTCTTCACGCTGGTATCCGGTGCTGCACCGGACGGCAAGGGAACCACCAGTGTGGTGAACAACCAGCTGGTCTTCACTCCAGGTGCTGACTTCGATCATCTGAAGGCTGGGGCGACCGAACAGGTGACGCTCAGCTACACGATGAAGGACGACCAGGGCGTCGAGTCGACCAGCACGGTCGTGGTGACCGTCACCGGTACTAACGATGCGCCGGTCGCCGTCGCCGATACCGCTTCGGGCACCGAAAACCAGGCATTGAGCATTGACGTGCTCGCCAACGACACCGACGTGGATGACGGCCACGCTTTCACCCTGGTGTCGGGTGCTGCCCCAGCCAGCAAAGGCACGGTTACCGTCGCCAACAACCAGCTCGTGTTCACCCCAGGCTCGGACTTCGACCACCTGAAGGTAGGCGCCACCGAACAGGTGACGCTCAGCTACACGATGAAGGACGACCAGGGTGTCGAGTCGACCAGCACGGTGACCGTGACTGTTACCGGCACCAATGACGCGCCGGTCGCCGTCGCCGATACCGCCTCGGGTACCGAGAACCAGGCATTGACCATCGATGTGCTGGCCAACGACACCGATGTGGATGACGACCACGTCTTCACGCTGGTATCCGGTGCTGCACCGGACGGGAAGGGCACGACCAGTGTGGTGAACAACCAGCTGGTCTTCACCCCAGGCTCGGACTTCGACCATCTGAAAGCTGGCGCCACCGAACAGGTGACGCTGAGCTACACGATGAAGGACGACCAGGGCGTTACCTCGACCAGCACGGTCGTGGTGACCGTCACCGGCACCAATGACGCACCGGTCGCCGTTGCCGATACCGCTGCGGGCACCGAGAACCAGACGCTGACCATCGACGTGCTGGCCAACGATACCGATGTGGATGACGACCACGTCTTCACGCTGGTGTCGGGCTCGGCGCCGGACGGCAAGGGCACGACCAGCGTGGTGAACAACCAACTGGTCTTCACCCCGGGCTCGGATTTCGATCATCTGAAAGCTGGCGCCACCGAACAGGTGACGCTGAGCTACACGATGAAGGACGACCAGGGCGCCACCTCGACCAGCACGGTCGTGGTCACCATCACTGGCACCAACGATGCACCGGTTGCCGTCGCCGATACCGCCTCAGGCACCGAAAACCAGGCATTGACCATCGATGTGCTGGCCAACGATACCGATGTGGACGACGATCACGTCTTCACGCTGGTGTCGGGTGCTGCCCCAGCCAACAAAGGCACGGTTACCGTCGATAACGACCAGCTCGTGTTCACTCCTGGCTCGGACTTTGACCATCTGAAAGCCGGTGCCACCGAACAGGTCACCCTGAACTACACGATGAAGGACGACCAGGGTGTCGAGTCGACCAGCACGGTGACCGTGACTGTCACCGGCACCAACGATGCGCCGGTCGCCGTTGCCGATACCGCTGCGGGTACCGAGAACCAGACATTGACCATCGATGTGCTGGCCAACGACACCGATGTGGATGACGACCACGTCTTCACGCTGGTATCCGGTGCTGCACCGGACGGGAAGGGCACGACCAGTGTGGTGAACAACCAGCTGGTCTTCACCCCAGGCTCGGACTTCGACCATCTGAAAGCTGGCGCCACCGAACAGGTCACCCTGAGCTACACGATGAAGGACGACCAGGGCGCCACTTCGACCAGCACGGTCGTGGTCACCATCACTGGCACCAACGATGCGCCGGTCGCCGTTGCCGATACCGCTTCGGGCACCGAGAACCAGGCATTGACCATCGATGTGCTGGCCAACGATACCGATGTGGATGACGACCACGTTTTCATGCTGGTATCCGGTGCTGCACCGGACGGCAAGGGAACCACCAGTGTGGTGAATAACCAGCTGGTCTTCACTCCGGGCTCGGACTTCGACCATCTGAAGGCTGGGGCGACCGAACAGGTGACGCTGAACTACACCATGAAGGACGACCAGGGCGTCACCTCGACTAGCACGGTCGTGGTGACCGTCACCGGTACCAATGATGCACCGGTTGCCGTCGTCGATACCGCTTCGGGCACCGAGAACCAGACCCTGACCATCGACGTGCTGGCCAACGACACCGATGTGGATGACGACCACGTCTTCACTTTGGTGTCGGGCTCCGCGCCGGCCAACAAAGGCACGGTTACCGTCGATAACAACCAGCTCGTGTTCACCCCGGGCGCTGACTTCGATCATCTGAAGGCTGGGGCGACCGAACAGGTGACCCTGAGCTACACGATGAAGGACGACCAGGGCGCCACATCGACCAGCACGGTCGTGGTGACCGTCACCGGCACCAACGATGCACCTGTCGCCGTTGCCGATACCGCTGCGGGCACCGAGAACCAGGCATTGACCATCGACGTGCTGGCCAACGACACCGATGTGGATGACGACCACGTCTTCACGCTGGTATCCGGTGCGGCACCGGACGGCAAGGGAACCACCAGTGTGGTGGACAACCAGCTGGTCTTCACCCCGGGCTCGGACTTCGACCATCTGAAGGCTGGGGCGACCGAACAGGTGACGCTCAGCTACACGATGAAGGACGACCAGGGCGCCACCTCGACCAGCACGGTCGTGGTAACCGTCACCGGCACCAATGACGCACCGGTCGCCGTTGCCGATACCGCTGCGGGCACCGAGAACCAGACCCTGACCATCGACGTGCTGGCCAACGATACCGATGTGGATGACGACCACGTCTTCACGCTGGTGTCGGGCTCCGCACCGGACGGTAAGGGCACCACCAATGTGGTGAACAACCAGCTGGTCTTCACTCCGGGCTCGGATTTCGACCATCTGAAAGCTGGGGCGACCGAACAGGTGACGCTCAGCTACACGATGAAGGACGACCAGGGCGCCACCTCGACCAGCACGGTCGTGGTGACCGTCACCGGCACCAATGACGCACCGGTCGCCGTTGCCGATACTGGGTCCGGCACCGAGAACCAGGCATTGACCATCGACGTGCTGGGTAACGATACCGATGTGGATGACGACCACGTCTTCACGCTGGTATCCGGTGCTGCACCAGCCAACAAAGGCACGGTTACCGTCGAAAACGACCAACTCGTGTTCACCCCGGGCTCGGACTTCGACCATCTAAAAGCTGGCGCCACCGAACAGGTGACGCTGAGCTACACGATGAAGGACGACCAGGGCGTTACCTCGACCAGCACGGTCGTGGTGACCGTCACCGGAACCAATGACGCACCGGTTGCCGTCGCCGATACCGCTGCGGGTACCGAGAACCAGACATTGACCATCGATGTGCTGGCCAACGACACCGATGTGGATGACGACCACGTCTTCACGCTGGTATCCGGTGCTGCACCGGACGGGAAGGGCACGACCAGTGTGGTGAACAACCAGCTGGTCTTCACCCCAGGCTCGGACTTCGACCATCTGAAAGCTGGCGCCACCGAACAGGTGACGCTGAGCTACACGATGAAGGACGACCAGGGCGCCACTTCGACCAGCACGGTCGTGGTCACCATCACTGGCACCAACGATGCGCCGGTCGCCGTTGCCGATACCGCTTCGGGCACCGAGAACCAGGCATTGACCATCGATGTGCTGGCCAACGATACCGATGTGGATGACGACCACGTTTTCACGCTGGTATCCGGTGCTGCACCGGACGGCAAGGGAACCACCAGTGTGGTGAATAACCAGCTGGTCTTCACTCCGGGCTCGGACTTCGACCATCTGAAGGCTGGGGCGACCGAACAGGTCACCCTGAACTACACGATGAAGGACGACCAGGGTGTCGAGTCGACCAGCACGGTGACCGTGACTGTCACCGGCACCAACGATGCGCCGGTTGCCGTTGCCGATACCGCTGCGGGTACCGAGAACCAGACGTTGACCATCGACGTGCTGGCCAACGATACCGATGTGGATGATGGCCATACCTTCACGCTGGTGTCGGGCTCTGCGCCGGCCAGCAAAGGCACGGTTGCCGTCGCCAACAACCAGCTCGTGTTCACCCCGGGTTCGGACTTCGACCACCTGAAGGCCGGCGCGACCGAACAGGTGACGCTCAGCTACACGATGAAGGACGACCAGGGTGTTACCTCGACCAGTACGGTCGTGGTAACCGTTACCGGCACCAACGATGCACCGGTCGCCGTTGCCGATACCGCCTCCGGCACCGAGAACCAGGCATTGAGCATCGACGTGCTCGCCAACGACACCGACGTGGATGACGGCCATGCGTTCACGCTATTGTCGGGTGCCGCCCCAGCCAGCAAAGGCACGGTCACCGTCGCCAACAACCAGCTGGTCTTCACTCCGGGCTCGGACTTCGACCACCTGAAGGCTGGCGCCACCGAGCAAGTGACGCTGAGCTACACGATGAAGGACGACCAGGGTGCAACCTCGACCAGCACGGTCGTGGTCACCATCACCGGCACCAACGATGCGCCGGTCGCCGTCGCCGATACCGCTTCGGGTACCGAGAACCAGACCTTGAGCATCGACGTGCTGGCCAATGACACCGATGCAGATGACGGCCACGTCTTCACGCTGGTGTCCGGCTCCGCACCCGCCAGCAAAGGCACGGTCACCGTCGCCAACAATCAGCTCGTGTTCACCCCAGGCTCGGACTTCGACCATCTGAAAGCCGGCGTCACCGAACAGGTCACCCTGAACTACACGATGAAGGACGACCAGGGCGCTACCTCGACCAGCACGGTCGTGGTGACCGTCACCGGCACCAACGATGCGCCGGTCGCCGTTGCCGATACTGCATCCGGCACCGAGAACCAGGCGCTGACCATCGATGTGCTGGCCAATGATACCGATGTGGACGACGGCCATGCGTTCACGCTATTGTCGGGTGCCGCCCCAGCCAGCAAAGGCACGGTCACCGTCGCCAACAACCAGCTCGTGTTCACCCCAGGCTCGGACTTCGACCACCTGAAGGCTGGCGCCACCGAGCAAGTGACGCTGAGCTACACGATGAAGGACGATCAGGGTGCTACCTCGACCAGCACGGTGACCGTGACTGTCACCGGTACCAACGACGCGCCGGTCGCCGTTGCCGATACCGCCTCCGGCACCGAGAACCAGGCATTGAGCATCGACGTGCTCGCCAACGACACCGACGTGGATGACGGCCATGCGTTCACGCTATTGTCGGGTGCCGCCCCAGCCAGCAAAGGCACGGTCACCGTCGCCAACAACCAGCTCGTGTTCACCCCCGGCTCGGACTTCGACCATCTGAAAGCCGGCGCCACCGAACAGGTCACCCTGAACTACACGATGAAGGACGACCAGGGTGCAACCTCGACCAGCACGGTCGTGGTAACCGTCACTGGCACCAACGATGCACCGGTCGTCAGCTCAGGCGCGACGGCGAGCGTTCTGGAAAACGCGCCGGCCAGCACAGTGGTATACACGGCCACGGCAACTGATCCGGATGATCTTGACACCACCAGCTGGAGCTTGACAGGTACCGACGCTTCATTGATGAGCATTAATGCCAATGGCCAGGTGACGCTGAAGGCATCGGCCAACTATGAGGCCAAGTCGAGCTACATCTTCAATGTCGTGGCAACGGACGGTAGCGGCGCCAGCACCAGCAAGGCAGTTACCCTAAGTGTCTCCGATGTGAACGAAGCGCCGACGATCACTTCGAATGGTGGCAATGACAACGCTTCAATCAGCGTGCAGGAAAATAAAACTGCGGTGACAACCGTATCAGCAAACGATCCCGATGGAAATCCGCTGACTTACAGCATCATCGGCGGCGCAGATATGGGCAAATTCGCGATCAATGCAGGGACAGGTGTACTGACCTTCCTGTCCGCGCCCGATTACGAAAGACCGGCCGACGCAGGCGCGAATAATGTGTATGACGTCGTTGTGCGCGCGTCGGATGGCAGCCTGTTTGACGATCAGGCGATTGCAGTGACGGTAACGGACGTCAATGAGGGCCCCACTGCGACAATCCAGATAACGAGCGCACTAAAGAATGGATTCACTATCTCGGGAACCTTCACAGACTCGAATAATGTTAATTCGATTATAGTAAAGGCCAACGGTAATCAATTGAACGGCACATTTTCTATTAACAATGTCAATAAGACTTGGGAATTCGTGGCCGATCAAAAACTGTCGCCTAACACTATACTTGTTGCTACGGCAACCGATGCCGCATCGCAGACATTTTCCTCACCGGATTATAAGGTGTTGCCGCCGGCGGGCGTGGCCGGAGAGCCGATCAATCTGGCGCTGACCAATCCGTCGGCTGATCCGTCGAGCCTGGTGAATATTACGATCAGCAAGGTTCCTTCGGATTGGGTTATCAGTAATGCGACCAAGCTTGCCGACGGTACCTGGGTTGCCCAGACCAACGACCCCAGCAAGCTGACCGTGACGACGCCAAGCAGCTACGCAGGCGCGGCTGTACTGCTGGTCACCGAAACGTGGACCGACGCGAGCGGTACGGAAAAATCGCTTGTCATTGCCAACAACGTCGAAGCCTACGCTCCCGGCAACCCCGTTTTCGCCGTTTCCACCGACGACACGCTCACGGCTTCCTCTGGCGCAGACCTGCTGGTCTTCGCCCAGCCGATTGGCCGCGACACCATCCACAACTTCGACACGGCTGCCGACAAGATCGATCTGATCGGATTCACCGGCATCAATGGTTTCAGCGACCTGTCGATCGCTGACGATGCCAGCGGCAACGCGGTGATCACGCTGGCGACCGGTGCGACGATCACTGTGGTTGGCGTCCATGCCGCCTCGCTCACTACCAGCAACTTCGCGTTCAATGTCGAACCAGTGAGCGCCAACACCGGCACGCTGACGCTGTCCGATGGCGCCATCATGCCCTTCGGCGGTGTGCTGAACAACAGCGGCACGATCGAGCTGAATTCGGCAGGCAGCGACACCCAGCTCGAGGTACTGGTCGAGAGTCTGAAGCTGCAGGGTGGTGGCCGCGTGACGCTGTCGGACAACGAGCACAACGCGATCTCGGGCGGCGCCGCCAGTGCCAAACTGATCAATATCGACAACACCATCTCCGGCGCCGGACAGATCGGCGCCGGCCAGATGACGCTCGATAACCGCGGCACCATCATCGCCGACGGCAGCCATGCACTCACGATCGATACCGGCGCCAACACCGTCGTCAACGCCGGCACGCTGGAAGCGACCGGTTCCGGCGGCCTGGTGATCGATAGCGCGCTGGACAACAGCGGCAAGCTATGGGCCAACGGCGGCAACCTGACGGTGCATGGCGATGTCAGCGGCAGCGGCAGTGCGCTGATCAGTGGCGCGGCGGTGCTGGAGCTCGATGGCGTGGCGAATGTCGCGGTCAGCTTCGATGCCGACGGCTCGGGTTCGCTGAAACTCGGCGATGCCGACCACTTCAGCGGCAGCATCGCCGGCTTTGGCGGCAACGACTCGCTGCACCTGGCGGATATCGCGGTCAAGGTGGGCAGCACGCTGTCCTTCACGGCGGATGGCTCCGGCGGCACGCTCACCGTTGGCGACGGTACGAGCACGGCCCAACTCGCGCTGCTGGGCAATTATCTGAATGCCGGTTTCGTGGCGAGCGCGGACCAGGGCGGTGGCATGCTGTTGACGGCGAACGTGGCCGACGTCAACCAGAACCTGCATGGCACCGGCGGCATCGACCTGCTGGCCAGCGGCGCCGGCAGCGATGTCCTGGCGGGCGGCGCGGGCAACGACGTGCTGTTCGGCGGCGCCGGGAACGATACCTTCGTGCTCGATGCAGCGCTGAATGGCAGCTCGAACGTCGATACGATCCTGGACTTCCGGGCCAACGGGGATGACGACCATATCCTGCTGTCGCAAGCGGTCTTTGGCAGCCTGACCGGCACCGACGGCACGCTCGATGCGTCGCAGTTTGCCGCGGTGAGCGATGGCAGCGGTGGAACGGCCTTGCTCGACGCAGGCGTGCATCTCATCTACGACAGCCAGAGCGGCAGCCTGTATTACGATGCCGATGGCGCCAACACCACGGGTGGCCGTACCCTGGTGGCGGTGATCGGAACGTTCGAGCATCCGTCGGGCACGGTCGTCACCCACGACGCCTTCAAGTTCGGTTGATTCCGGAAGCCGCCCGCGTCACCAGCGCGGGTGGCTTTCTGAAAGGCAACAAAAAAACCCGCTTTCCTGCGAAGGGAGCGGGTTTTGACATTTCGACGATACGTCGTGCTGCAAGGATGTGGTGCCCGGCCGGAACCGCGAAAATGCTTGAAAGCCGCATGAATGCTTGGTTTTGCGCCGTCGGCGTCGTTTTATGGATGCACTTATGGATGAAAAGATTGATCCGTTCCGTGTACTGGGTCAACGTAGTATTCTCGGCGGGCAAAGAACGTACATTAATTTTTTCTGCTGTTGCGGTGGCGCGACAGGTTGAAGTTCGTGCCGACTTTGTTTAAGTGACGAAGGTCTGGAAAGCAGTGGGCGTGGAATTTAGACACATCTGCTTTCGAACCAAAGG
Organism: Telluria sp. Soil_C_11; assembly: GCF_057657395.1. Lineage (NCBI taxonomy): Bacteria > Pseudomonadati > Pseudomonadota > Betaproteobacteria > Burkholderiales > Oxalobacteraceae > Telluria > Telluria sp. Soil_C_11. The sequence continues at coordinate 8,609 of NZ_JBDGIN010000028.1, forward strand.
AGGCATTACATGGTCAAATACTGCCGAGGTTGTCGCGTGGGCGTTCTTAGTCTTGGAATACTTGATTACTGCTAAGTGAGGCTTTTAGCTCTTCCTTGCGCTTTTCGAACATCTCATCATTAATCAGGCCGTTGTCGTGCAGGTTTTTCAGCGTTACAAAGTCGCTCTCAGCTTGGCGCACTTTTCGATTGGCACGCAGCGCTTTGAGATCGCTTGCCGATGGCGCGCGTTCGCGTACGGCGTCCTTCATAGCGACAAGTCGAGGAAGAACCGTAGACTTACACCAGAGGAGGAATGCCGCAGACGCTGCGATGATGAGTCCGTAGTAAAACGTTTCAAGGTTTTTTCGGAGTTCTGATTGCCGTGCATTCACCCGCGACTTCACCTCGCGCGCTTCGTAGGAATATCGATGGCTTTTTTGCGCGCTTTCGGCGATTTTCTCGACCGGCTGTGAGAAATATTGCTGGCACGAACTGCCCGCCTGCAACAGCATGATTTCATAGCTATGGTCCTGCCTACATGTTTCGTAGTCCAGCCGGACGGCCTCAGCGTCTGAGACGGGCACGTAAGGGGGCGCCTCTTTTATGGCAATAACCGGTGCTTCCTTATTCAAAACGTCGTATGCCATATTGCCCGCCACTAGGGCGATTCCGAGTGCGGCCCAACATACGATCAATTTTTTGGTAGTAAACATGAAATCGATTTTTCCTATTGTTATCACTCCATTATTATCTGCTTTGGAGAATTTCTCAAGAATCTGTATATCTTCGTTGCAAACTGCTCGCTTGCCCATATCAAGTCTGCGTCACACGTCAGAACAGTGCGCGTCACTTGGGCATATCTTCAACTAAAGTCAGTCGAACGGCTTCGAGAAGCTCCCGCACCGGCCACAAATATATGTCTTTTGATACTCCTCCATTGCAGCGTCGTGCAGTTCTTTGGACGCATTAAAGTCCTTAAGCGAGCACTGAAAGACAAAGCCCAGGCCTACAATAAGCCAGACCACCCAAAACGTGCCGAGGTTTGACCAAGACCCGGCTGCAGTTCCGGCGACGAGTACCGGAATGAGTCCGAAGAGGATAGCGTAACAAGTGCGCGATGAAATAATGTCGGTTTGTTTTGGCGGCGCGCATCGTAGCGCGAGCGAAGATGCGGTAACACCGCCGCCAACTCCAACAGATCCATGTGTTGAGACACCGACGCCGACAGCTATACCGGTACCTTCTTCATGCACGAGAGATGCCTTCTTAAGTTGGTCTGACTCGCACTGGGGACAAGCTTTCATTACTTTTCTCCGAATCTGTTGTGGACGAAGGCAAGAGCCAAGGTACATAGTGGCAGCGTGAGACGCTTTGCGATCTATAAGGTTTAGTGCGCCACACTCCAGAGTTGATAAACGCTGCTCCATAGCGGTAGTCGAAAAAACCTAGGACATTCACTTTCCCGAATCGACGGGGTGCGCCGGTTAGTCAATGGAAAGTTACTCCATTCGGGCCGGTAGCTCATAGTAATGCCAGAAAAACAATGCCGTCAAGAAATTGAACGTCTACACTAATAAGGAATGACGGTCCGCGTTTAGTCAGCAATACTTAAGCACGCCGACGGCATGACCTATGACGAGTACAGTGAGGAAACCCATGACGAGCGGTATAAGGTTGACCCATGACGGAATTTTCGTAGAAAACGGGCCAAGTCACTTCGACCTGTCATGGGTAGGGTTTTCCGCAAATCTAGAACTAGTGCGGCTTTTGACAGGGTGTGGGGGATGACGACGATAATCCTGGGACTTTTGGTCCCAGGAAAAGACATGACTCTGTACCCAGTCATCTCGCGGCTGGGTCAGAACCTCATCTTGATTTTGGCAAGCGCGCTGCGCACCTTCTCAAGTTGCTGTGCAGCGGCTTGGCGTGTGATCGACGTGCCAGTTAGCTGCTCATACCGGGTAGCGACCTGTTGTGCGCGGTCGGCGCCGACCATGCGTGCACAGCGCCAGAGTACGTGGCGGCGTTGCAATGTCGCCAAGGCGTCCATTTCGTCAAAGGCGGCCGTCCTGCGTACCGCTCGCACGTCGGCTTGCAGTGCCTTGAACACGCGGTCATCTATTGCATCGGTAGCCGCTGCATGTTTCTTTATCGGCGTCGAGCGCAGCAGCGCACAGTCCCACTGTTGACGCTCAGTCAGGCTTAGGGAGCCGACGAGCTTCCAGACCGGGCGCCGTCCGGCGTACCACATGAATTCCGACTCTCGATGGAAAATCGTGGCGTGTCCAGTCAGGACCGCGCGGCAGCGCCGGTAGCGCACGTGCTGGGCGTGATCGGGGTACTCATGGCGAAGCCACAGCAGATCACCCACAAACACATCAAAACGCTGACTAACGTTCAGTTCGTCCAACCGAAGAGTGTCATGCCACGCGAAGGGCGGTACACCGTTCGCCGCGAGCGCCTGTGCCATTACATAGGCGTGCACCCGTTGGCCTGACGAAAAGGCCGCTTTGTACCGCCCAAGAAGATCTGCGCGTTCGAGCTTTCGCAGTCGCCGCCGCGCATCGTCGAGCTTTATTGGATCGACAATGCGCAACAGAGGAGCGAGCGGTGCGAAGCCCTGCACTGCCTGCTCGGCGGGGCTTCCTGTCGCCATTAGCAGACCATCCGTCCGGTGCCGAGCGTGTCGTTAAACTCGCGCTCGAAGCGTTCGCCCAGGGTGATAAATCCCTGCGGTGCGATTCGCTTAATTCCGACCAGCAGCGGTTCAGGCCCGTAGGACTGCAGCAGATTGGCGGCCTGTTCTCGCAGTTCAGGATGGGCGCTGACCAGCGCCAGCAGTTCGTGTCCTTCCGCGTGGTGGGCGCTCAACTGGCGGCTGATCAAGTCGGCCGGTGCCAAGCCGGTGAGCTGGGTGAGTTGTTCATACAGTTCTGCGGTTTCGTCGTCGAATTCGATTGTGTATCGCATGATTACTCCTTGCAGATGAAGAGGTGGGGTAGACCGGGCGTGAGATTCTTGATGCACACGAACGGTTCAGCCGTCTTGCCGTCAGCCGAGAAAGCTTTGTCGCGATAGCCAATGATCAGAACGAACGAAGAAAACATGTCATTCTGTTCAACGATTTCGGCGCTTTCAAGTTCAGCTGCAAGTGCCTCACCGGACATCGGGTAGTAGCCGTCGCCGATCACCGGGTGATAGATAGGAGCGCTCATGCGGCCTCCTTGTCGATCAGGGCAAGGATGTCTTCTACGCGCCATGCAGTGACGCGTTCGGACAGCTTGTGTCCGGCAGGGTAACGCCCGTCCTTTACACCGGCCCACCAAGTCGACTTGCTAACAGGAAAAATCGTCAGAACAGCAGGCAAGCGAAGATATCCAGTTGTTGGCAGGCAGTGTGGGGAAAGTCGAGCCTGGAGTGGAGGATGAATTGCTTTGTTCATAAGGTCCTTTACGGTTCATTGGCCGCCAAAGCGGTACAGCCAAAACAGTAAAGGACAACGAGATGCCAGATGCGTCACGAAATTTGTGTTCTCTTTTTCCTTGTTCCCTTGCGTGGTGTGTTGATATCGTAGGCGCTCCAGTTGAGATCGTGCGCCTTCAAGGCACGTTCAAGGGTTGATTCGCTTACATGAAGCTTCATATCTTCACGGAACTTTCGGAACATATTTTTTAGCTTTTTGAAGTCGCTTTTTTTGTGGTCGAAGTTCGCTGCGAATGTTCTAAATGCGGTGGCAACGTCTAGATATTTTTGTGCCGTTGACATTGCGCGCTTAGTGGAGTGAGGCAGTGTCATGCCATCGTTAGTAAGTGCCATCAGATAGCGGAACATCTCACTTGGTTTGCCTTCCAGCTCTGCCTCTTCGCCGATGCGAAGTAGTCGCGCACGCGGACACTCTATTAATGCCGGGTTATCTGGGTGAGCTTGGAATTGTTGGGGCTTCTTAACTAAGTCGAAAAGGGCTTGATATACTGACCGGTCGTAATCATTAGCGGTAACCTCTTCGGGCTGCTCGCCTGCTTCTAGAGGCTGTGGTTGGCTTGTTATGGCCTTGATGACTGATGTACTCGACAGGAAGAGGGGACGAGAATCTTTCGAGCCGTTTCTCAGAATATCAATTACGGCCGCAGCCTTACTGCGGATTCGATCATCTTGGATAGTCATGCTGCTTTACCAAAATCGCCGGCGACCACGTTGCCGCCTTGTCTGATTGCGTCAAGATAGTCGGCCCACCGCTGCATCATCACGCGGCGAGCAGGCAGGTGTGCCGTCCGGTTGTAGGCGCGGCCGTTCGGGTCCTTGACGGCGTGAGCAAGCTGGTGCTCGATCAGGTCTACTCGTTCGCCCAGCACCTCATCCATGATGGTGCGCGCCATCGCGCGGAAGCCGTGTCCGGTCATCATGTCCTTGCTGTAGCCCATGCCTCGCAAGGCCGCATTGATGGTGTTCTCGCTCATGCAGCGGGCGCCGGTGCGGACGCTGGGGAATACGAACTTGCCATGTCCCGTCATTGCATGAAGGGCCCGTAGCAACTCAACGGCTTGCGTCGCGAGCGGCACAATGTGATCCTGTCCCATCTTCATTTTAGCGCCGGGGATGCGCCATTCTGCTGCGTCCAGGTCGATCTCAGACCACTCGGCGGTGCGCAGCTCTCCAGGACGAACAAATACCAGCGGCGCCAGTTTTAGCGCCGCGACAGCGTAAGGATGTCCACTGTAAGCGTAGATAGAGCGCAGCAGTTCGCCCGCTTGCTTCGGCTCGGTGATTGCCGCGTAATGCGCTTCTGGGACCGCTGATAACGCACCGCGCAGGTCTACGGTCACATCGCGATCAGCGAGTCCGCTGGCTACCGCAAACCGGAATACCTGACCACATAGCTGCTTGATCTTGTGCGCGGATTCGATCGCGCCGCGTGCCTCGATGAGACGCAGCGCATCTAGTACATCTTTTGGCTTGATAGTAGAAATAGGAAGCGCGCCAATGGAAGGAAAAACGTTCCGCTCAAGCCATGCAGTGTTCTTGTCCTGGGTGCTGGTAGCGCGGTCCGCTGCCGTCTTGTTTAACCATGCGCGCGCAACGGCTTCGAAAGTGTGTAGGGCGGCGGCGGCTTTCGAATGTTTTTCTTCACGCTTCGCCCTTGCAGGGTCGGTACCCTGGTCCAGGAGTTTGCGCGCCGCCAGCCGCTTTGTACGGGCCTCGGCGAGCGTCACTTCAGGATACTTCCCGAAGGTTAGCCGGTTCGGCTTGCCGTTCGCCTGCCGGTAGGCCATGCGCCAGAACTTCGAGCCGTTAGGCGTGATCTCCAAGTACATGCCGTCGCCGTCGCCCAAGGTGTACGTCTTGTCCCTAGGCTTAGAGTTGCGAACAGCGGTGTCCGTTAGCGGGGTGGCGAGTTTAGGCATTTTGTATCCAAGTCGTCGGCGGGTTTGCATCCATGTATCCAAGTATGGATGCAAAAACACTGGATCGCAACGGACGCTATAAACGCTTGACGAACAAAAAACCCGCGTTCTCACTATGAGATTCGCGGGTTCAGTGGACTTTCTTGGACTGCTTAGAACTTGTTTTTGGTGCCTCCGGCCGGAATCGAACCGGCACGCCTTTCGGCGCTTGATTTTGAGTCAAGTGCGTCTACCAATTCCGCCACAGAGGCTGCAAGCGCAGGCGCGCATCTTAGCACATGCCATGCCAAAAAGACCAGTGCGTGCGCGGGCCATTCCGGCGTATGATCTCGCCTACCCTGAGAAAGAGCCGCCGGCAGTGCGGCGCGCACGATGAAGAACAAGAAGATACGCGAGATCATCCTTGGCAAGCCGCTCGATCCGATGAAGAGCGAGACCCGCCATTCGATGGCGCTGGTCGCTTTCCTGGCCTGGGTCGGGCTTGGCGCGGACGGCCTGTCCTCGTCGTCCTACGGCCCCGAAGAAACCTTCCGGGCGCTGGGCGCCCATACCCACCTCGGCCTGTACATGGCGATCGCCACCGCGGTCACCGTCTTCATCATTGCACTCGCCTACAACCAGGTGATCGAGCTGTTCCCGACCGGCGGCGGGGGCTACCGCGTGGCCACCAAGCTGGTCGGACCCTACCTCGGGCTGGTCTCGGGCTGCGCCCTGATCCTCGACTACGTGCTGACCATCGCGATCTCGATCGCGTCCGGGGTCGACGCGCTGGCGTCCTTCCTGCCGCTCGGCTTCCAGCCCTATAAATTATGGGCCGAAGCCTTCTTCATCGCGCTGCTGATCGTGATGAACCTGCGCGGCCTGAAGGAGGCGATCCAGATCCTGCTGCCGATCTTCCTCGGTTTCGTCGCCACCCACCTGGTGCTGATCGTCTATGGCATCGTCGCGCATGCGTCGAACCTGCCGCAGCTGGTGCCGAGCACCATGGCCGAAACGCGCGAGCTGGCCAGCGGCATCGGCTGGGCCGGGGTGGCCGGGATGCTGCTGCTGGCGTATTCGCAGGGCGGCGGCACCTACACGGGCCTGGAGGCGGTGTCGAACAACGTCAACCTGCTCGCCGAACCGCGCGTGCGTACCGGGAAGATGACGATGTTCTACATGGCGCTGTCGCTGGCCGTGACCGCCGGCGGCATCATCCTGCTGTACCTGCTGTGGGACGCGCAGCCGGTGCACGGCGAGACCCTGAACGCCACCACCTTCCGCAGCATCATCGCCAGCATGGGCCTTGGCGGCGAGATGATGAACCACGTGCTGCTGGCCGTCGTGCTGGCCTTCGAGGCGGGACTGCTGTTCGTCGCCGCGAACACCGGCTTCCTGGGCGGCCCGTCGGTGCTGTCGAACATGGCCTCGGATTCCTGGGTGCCGCACCAGTTCCGCTACCTGTCGACCCGCCTGGTGACCCAGAACGGCATCCTGGTGATGGGCATCGCCGCGCTGGCGATCCTGTTCTGGACCGGCGGCGAGGTCACGGTGCTGGTGGTGCTGTATTCGATCTCGGTGTTCCTGACCTTCGCGATCTCGCTGTTCGGCCTGTGCCTGTACTGGTGGCGCCACCGCAAGGACACCGACAACGTGCGCTGGGTGCGGCGCTTCCTGCTGTCGCTGGTCGGCTTCGTGATCTGCGCCGGCATCCTGGCGATCCTGCTGGTCGAGCGCTTCACGCAAGGGGGCTGGGCCACCGCGCTGATCATCGCGGCCATCGCGGGCCTGTGCGTGTTCATCCGCAACCACTACCGCGAGACCAAGCGCGCCATTCAGGCGGTGGACCAGGTGTTCGCCGACCAGCCCTTCGGCCCGGTGACGGAGCAGGCCGAGCCCGAACGGGATGCGCACACCGCGGTGTTCATCGTCGGCACCTCGCGCGGCGGCGGCCTGCATGCGCTGCTGTGGGTGCTGCGCATGTTCCCTGGCCACTTCAAGAATTTCCTGTTCGTGAACGCGCGCACGGTGGATTCGCATGCCTACGGCGGCGAGGGTGCGCTGGAAAAGATGCGCGAGGATGCGGCGAAGACCCTGGAATACTTCGTCGACTTCTGCCAGAGCCACGGGATGGCGTCGGCATCCTACATCGGTTTCGGCACCGATGCGGTGGAGGAGATCACCCGCATGTGCGAGCAGATCAATCGGGAATATCCGAACACGATCTTCTTCACCAGCAAGCTGATCTTTGCATCGGACAACTGGTTCACCCGGCTGCTGCACAACCAGGCGGCGCTGGCCGTGCAGCGCCGCCTGCACCTCGAAGGCCTGCAGATGGTGATTCTGCCGATGAAGGTGTAGCGCGCCTCTTCAGCATGCCATCTGGCGGCGCAGCGCCCGCAGTGCCGGCACCGGGCCCGTGACTTCGAGCGCATGGGCGCGCACCGTCACGGCGATCTCCTTGCCGCCGCGCGCGCGGTAACGCACGGCGCCGGGCGCGCGTTCGGACGGCGCATAGCCGAGCCGGCCAAGCGCATCGTCCAGCGTGCAGACCAGGTGGCAGGCCTCGAAACGGGTCATGACCTCGAGGCGGCCGGGCATCATGTGCGCCATCGGCAACAGGCCGCCGGCCAGGACCGGCAGCACGATGTAGGCGAGCGGCGCAGCCGGATCGAACAGGTGGAACGCGAACATCATGGCCGGCAGTCCCAGCGCCAGCGTCAGCCCGAGCAGCAGCAGGCGCTGCCGAGAGGCCAGGACGGCAGGGCGGCGCGCCAGTTCCGGAACGCGCTCGATATCGGAAAACGTCACGCTTTTCATGAGGGGCTCCTTGGCTGGCGATGCCGGGGACGGCGGGCACATCCACCATTCTGATAAGCCAGGCCAAGCGGGAATTGATCTTTCTCAATCGTGCCATTGCCCGAAACTAAGTGTTTTCACTTCGAAACAAATGGTCTGAAAAACGCCACGTTCCGGCAAAAAACGGCTGAGATTTGTGCGCAACCTAACAGTTGCTGGGTAGGTGCAAACCTATGCTGGTATCAAGGACCGGTGTCAATACGCCGGCTCCCCGGATGCAAGTCCCGATAACTTTTTTCAGGAACCATCATGAAACTGAAATCTCTCGTTCTGAGCGCCCTCGTCGCGGGCGCGGCGTTCGCCTCCCAGGGCGCCGCCGCCCAAGCGATCGACCGGACCGTTCCGCTAGTGACAGCGGGCGACGGCGTGGGCGGCTTCAACGCGCATTTCGGCGATACCTTCGCGGCCTCGACCGCCGGCAGCGCCTTCAGCGACATCTTTACCTTCAACATCGGCACACCTTTCGACGCCGCCGCATCGGTGACCTCTTCCTACCTGAACACCCCGCAGACCAAGGATCTGCTGATCACAGGCCTGAGCCTGTACCGTTACGACCCGGCGACGATGGCCGTGCTCGGCACGGCGATCGCCGGCATCAACGAGACCGGCTTCGGCTCGCACCCGACCGATTCGTGGTCGCTCTCGGCATACGGCCTGGGCAGCGGCTATTACGCATTGCAGGTGAACGGGCAGGTGATGGGGGCGGGCGGCGGCGCCTTCGGCGGCGACCTGACCATCTCGCCGGTCCCGGAACCGCAGGCCTGGGGCATGCTGCTGGCCGGCCTGGGCCTGCTTGGCGTGGCCGCGCGCCGCCAACTGGCGCCGATCCGGACCCCGCGCGCCTAGGAGAATGCGGGCGTAAAAAAACCACCCGGCCGGGTGGTTTTCTTTTTGGCGCCCGTTCAGCGGCGCTGGTACAGGCGGAAGCGCTCGTCGCGGTCGGAAGGGCGGCGGCCTTCCCACAGCAGGGTCCAGTCGCGCGGACGGAATTCGTCCAGCACCACTTCGCCGCCGCGCGGGCCGTCGCCGGTCTGGAGCACGCTCTGGCGCGCCGTGTCGGCGTGCGCGTTTTCGGCGGTCTTCCTGAGGCTGTCCTGCAGCAGCAGGTAGCCGCACTTGCTGCCTGCGACGCCGGCAAACGGCAGGTGGCCGAAATACGCGAACGAGGCGCGCTGGGCCGGGCCGACGTTGGTCTCGATGCAGTCGGCGCCGGCCGGCAGGCGCGCCGCGATCTGCTGGGCCACGCTGGCGTAGCTCTTGCCGTAGTTGAGGTCCGGCAGGAACAGCGTCATCAGCAGCACCCACAGCATGATCAGGCCGCCGGACGACAGCACCACGGCGCGCCACAGTACCGAGGGCTGGCGCGACAGGCGCCAATGCACCAGCACGAACCAGCCGACCGTGATGGCGGCGGCGACGATGAAGGCGACGATGCCGAATTCGGGCTTGAAGCCGGGCACCAGCTTCAGCGCGTTCTTGGCGAACTGCGCCGGCCAGCCGGTCAGCTTGGCCACCCAGAACAGCCAGATCAGGCCGCCCAGCAGGCTCAGCACCATCACCGAGAACCAGTCGATCGCATTGATCGTGCCGCGCTTCATGGTCGGCAGGCCGAAGGCGGCCATCAGCGCCATCGGCGGCAGCAGCTTGAGCAGGTCGCCGTTTTCCGGCACCGGGTCGCACAGCACCAGCAGGACCAGCAGGCCGACGAAGCAGGTCGGCAGGATGATGTGCAGCAGGCCATGCTGGCGGCGCCAGGCCCAGGCGGCCCAGGCGGCGAATGGCCAGGCCGGCCAGCAGAACCAGATGCCGACACGGAAGAAGGCCTTGATCGAGTGCCAGCTCGGCATGCTCAGCTGGCTGGCGTTCCAGGTCAGCCATTCGCTCACCGGCGCCTGGCCGTAGGGCTTGGCCAGCAGGGCGGGCAGGATCCAGACCAGCATCGCCAGCAGGGCCGCGCCGGCGGCCACGCCCAGGTGGCGCAGCACCGGACGGGCCGGCAGCTTCAGGAAGCGGGTGCACAGGAACAGCGCCGCGAGCAGCACGATGGGCGAGGCGACGCCGCGGGTCAGGGCCAGCGCGCCCAGCACCAGGCCGGTTAGCGCCGCATTGCGGGTGGTGGCTTCCTCGATGAAGCGCACCGAACGGTACAGGAACCAGGCCAGCAGCGAGCCCTGCAGGGTCACGGCCAGGGTTTCGTGGCTCTGCAGCAGCAGGCCCAGGCAGCCGAGGTAGATCAGGACGGCGGTGTCGGCCAGGGTGCGGCCGTAGTCGTCGGGTTCGGGCTGGCCTCCGAAGGCCAGGCGCAGCGGCTGGGCTTCGGTGCGCCGGCCCAGCCGGAACGCGGTCTGCCACAGCGACACGGTGCCCAGCACGAAGATGCCGATGGTCGACATGCGCGCCGCCAGCACGTCGCCCAGCAGCCAGCCGAACAATTTGATGCACAGCGCGCCCAGCCAGAACGCCAGCGGCCCTTCCTCGGGCGAAGGCAGGCCGGCGATGTTGGGCAGCAGCCAGTCGCTGATGCTGCCGTGCGCCATGGTCCACATGATGCCGAAGCTGGCGGCATCGTCCTTCCACGGATCGCGTCCGATCAGGCCCGGCAGGATGTACAACAGGCCGAGTGCGTACAAGGCCCATCGTGGCAGCGCGAGAGTGGCGGCGGCAGGGAGGCGGACTGGTTTCATCGATAGTGTTGCTTGATGCGTTGGAATAATGTCGCGCTAGTATAGCGGCAAAAAAAAAGGAAGCCCCAAGGCTTCCTTTTCCGAAAGCCAACAGGCTTCCGAGTGTTCGCTCGCCGGGGAATTAGCCGTTGGCGACGCTGGTCTTCGAGCCGACCGAACCGAACTTCTGGCGGAACTTCTCGACGCGGCCAGCGGTGTCGACGATCTTGTGCTTACCGGTGAAGAACGGGTGCGATTCAGCCGACACCTCGATCTTGACCAGCGGGTATTGCTTGCCTTCGAAATCGATGGTTTCGCGGGTAGCGATGGTCGAACGGGTGATGAATTTGAAATCGCAGGACAGGTCGTGGAAGACGACTTCGCGGTAATCCGGATGGGTATCGGTTTTCATGGTATTGCCTCGGTTGTTTGGTAGCCAACAGGCACTTCGTCGGTCATGCTGCTTCTTGACCCGATTGCCGATCACTTGCCAGGTGTGGTAAGGAACCGGAGATTATATGCTAGCCGGAGCCACTAGGCAACTCGAGCGCCTGACAACTGTTAGTGCTAAGTAGTAATGTCCCGTCTCCGCAAAGTAGAGATGTCCCCTAGGATATGTCCGAAGGGAGGAAAGG
>NZ_JBDGIN010000029.1:0-18424 GCF_057657395.1 Telluria sp. Soil_C_11
TGTTCGGCGACGGCGGTGTATCAGTTTTAAATCGCTGGCACAACGAAATCTGTATCAGTTTTCAATCGCCGTTGACACGAAACGTATGTGGAGGACCGCAAAGCGGTTGATCGAATGATGCGCCGATGCGGGACAGGGAAGCTGCGTCTTATGACAAGCTGAATGGCCTAAAGCGCATGGCCGGTCCGATGACTGGAAGGCAGGCAAGGGGTTTTTGCATCAAGGCGAGTCGCAACACACAACCGCTGGGTGATGCCCTTCAGGACATCTAAAGCTCTGTGTGCTGTTGCCTGACAAAAGGTCGCATACGGATGAATTATCTGTCATCCGCGAGCAAGGATTTAGCTGGAGAGCGCGGGGGAGCAGGTCTTAGATGTGATGGACCTGCAAAGGACCGCGGAAGGGGTGATCTAAATTTCGAGGTCGGCGCGGACAGGGCCGATTCAGCCCTTTGGAAGCGCGCCCATCTCTTTGAATATCGCCTTTAACTCATCGCTCTCAATCAGAGTAAGAGCGCCTAACAAAACCGTTCGACATACCGCCAACAGATGAGCGAGCAGGCAAGCGAAAGGAACGCCTGATGGATGTCTGCTCGTCGCTCGTACCGGATGCGCAATCTACGAAAGCGATGTAGCCATCCTAGGGTGCGCTCAACAACCCAACGCCATCGGCCCAGCCTTTCATGCGACTCTACGCCGTATCGCGCGATACGTGCTGCGATGCCTCGTCGGCGCAGCCAAGCGCGATGCGCTCGGGAAGCGTACGCTCGATCGGCGTGCAACTTACCTGGACGTTTGCGCGCACGACCGGAGAGACCTTTAACGGCTGGGATGGCTTCTAGGAGTGGAATAAAGAAACGGGAATCATGCACCTGGGCGCCCGAGATCTTGGCTGCTAGCGGCAGCCCACGTTGATCCACGAGTACATGGTGTTTGCAGCCGAGCTTGCCACGATCGGTCGGGTTTCGGCCCGTATGTTCGCCACCTGCAGGGGCGGGCACACTGGCAGCGTCAAGGCTGGCTCGATCCCAAATGATCTGGTCGTGCTCGCGCAACTGCTGGAGGACCGCCTCATGGATCCGCTGCCAAACGCCGGCTTGCATCCATTCATGAAGCCGACGCCAACAAGTCATGCCGCTTCCGCAGCCGAGTTCGCGCGGCAGGTATTCCCATGGTATCCCGGTCTTGAGCACAAACAGGATTCCGATGAAGGTCGCGCGATCACTGATACGTGGTCGTCCGCCTTTTGGCGATTTGCGATGAGTCGGGAGATGAGCAGCTACAAGCGACCAAAGGTCTTCAGAGAGAAGTGCTTGTGCCATAGCATTAATCCATCGGGGAACTCGGCCGCCATCTTAGCTACGTATCTACGGTCGTGTACGTCCGCTTTCGACACCTTGCAGACCATCGCGAGTCAGCAATATATTAAGCGCTCTTCGCGTGATCAATTTCGTAGTGCCGTCGTGCAAAAGTAACTGGACCACATTCAAGGTCAGCAGCTCAAGGCGTTGAGTCGCTAAATATCGCCGGCGACTCACTTTATCGTTTATGGAGCTGCAAGAACTTGACGATTCTGGCTAATGCGTCTGAATAAACTAGAAGCGCTCGACCTCAGCACCAATGCTCTTCAAGACCCCGAGCCAGCTAGACCAGAGGCGCGCCTGGTGCTGTGCGTAAGCCGCTTTCACGTCAGACTCTGTCCGCTGAGCGTCGAGCACAGGAACAAAACTAGTCAGCCCGTTCAAGTACCGCTGCCTGGCGACCGAGAGCGACAGTTTTGCACTCCGGGCACGCTCCACCATCTCATCATGCGCCAAGCGCTCGGCGTTGTAATCAGAAACTGCGTCGTCTACCTCATGCCACGCAGTCAAGACAGTACGTTGAAACCGAACAGCCGCCTCTTGCTGTGTTAGTTCTCGTAGTTGCACGACAGCCCGTCGGCGACCACTGTCAAAAACAGGCACTTCCAGACTAGGACCGATCGACCACTGCCTTGTCGACCACTCGCCGAAACGCCCGGCGGTGAGGGACTGGAAGCCGGCGCTGGCGCCCAACTTGAGCCGAGGGTAGAGATCCGCGACGGCAACGCCGATATTCGCCGTTGCCGCGTGAAGCTCGGCGAGGGCGGCTTGCACGTCCGGTCTACGTGCCGCAAATTCCGACGGCAGGCCCAAATCCAGCGCCGGCGGCGCTTGATCGAGGAGCGCGGCCGGCGTTGCCACCAATTTGGCGTTTAAGGTCCCGGGCAAGGTCCCGCACAGCAGCGTCAATGTATTGTGTGCGGCAGCTTCCTGCTGCTGAAAGCGCGGCAAGCGCGTGCGGAGTTCGGCCACGATTCCACGCTGCTGGATCACATCAATCCCTGGAACCAAGCCAGATACAGATTTGGCATCGACAAGTTTCAGACTCGCCTCGGCCGCCTCGATCGTCTCCTTTGCCAAGTGCAGTTGCACTTGCGCGGACCGAAGTTCGACGTAGGTCCGGGCGACCTCAGCGCGAATGGTCATGCGAACCTGCTGCCGGAGTGCCTGTTGCTGCTGAGCGGTCGCCGCAGAAGCTTCGATCGAACGAGCGACTCGCCCCCACAAGTCCAACTCCCATGAGAAATCCAAGCCAGCGTCGTAGGACGCGAATGGCGAGGCAAGGAAGTCGCGCAGGCTTTCCTGATTCGGTCCGCCCAGCGCGTCGAGGATGCGTGTTCCGGCCCCGTACGCACTTTGCCGCTGCTTCGTTGCGGAAGCCTTGGCGCCGATTTGTGGCGCCTTTTGCGATGCGCTGACATCCTTTTGGATCCTGGCCTGCGCGAACCTGATCGCCGCGATGCGAATGTCCGGGTTGGCTTCGTCGGCGAGTTTGAACAAATCTTGCAGCACCGGATCCTTCACGCTGGTCCAGTCCGACGGCGTCGACGCGCCTACGCCTCCAGCCAGTTCTATCGCGCCGCCGTGAATTTGCTCCCAGGCTTTCGGCACCTGCGGCTGGGGCTCCTGAAAATTCGGGCCAACGGCAGTGCAGCCGGCAAGGAGTGCAGTTGCCACTACGAGCGTGGAGGAACGACGGAATTTCAAACTTTTCATCGGCTATCCCTTCAGGCCAACTTGTTACGAAATAACCAGCTTGCGAGCGGCAGCGTGATTGTCGCTATAACCAGCATGGGAACCAAATCCAGACTCACTACGCGAAGAGACACACCTTCGAGGTAAACCCGTTGGACCAGGTCGATCGCAAACCGTAACGGGTTGGCCCAGGTAACGACTTGGAACACTTCGGGCATGTTGGCGACAGGTGTTGTCAAGCCCGAGAGCAGCATCATCGGCATGACAAGCACGAAGGTATAGAGCATGGCCTGCTGCATGTTGGATGACATCGCAGAGATGGATAGTCCGATGCCGACGCTCGCGGTCATAAAGAACAGCAAACCCGTATAGAGCGTGATGAGTGAGCCGGCGAAAGGGATATGGAACCAGAACCGAGACACGAAGAAGATCAGAGTCGCCTGGACGAGCCCGATAAGGACCGAAGGTACAGCCTTGCCCACCATGATTTCTACCGGCGTCAATGGCGTGACCAGCAACTGGTCAAACGTGCCCTCCTCACGCTCGCGAGCCACTGACAAAGCGGTTAACAAGAGCGTTTGGAGCATGCTCAGCGAGGCAATCAGGCCGGGTACCAGATTCCATCGCGTCTCCAGGTTCGGGTTGAACCACGCCCGTGTCTCGACAGTAAGGCCTGGGCTTCGCCCGGACTGCCTGGCATTGAGGCTGCCGACAACCGCGCCGACGTAGCCCAGTGCGGCCGAGGCGGTCGTTGAATTTCTCCCGTCGAGCAAGACCTGTATGGCGGCCGGGCGCCCGGCATGGTAGTCGGCGGCGAAGGTCGGGGGGAACGAAAGGACCATCAGGGCTTCGCCGCTCTCGATGCGCTCCGCAGCCTGGCTGGAAGACCGCAAGGTGGCGACACGCTTGAAAACGCCGGTGCCGTCGAGGTGCCCGACAATATCCGTGGTGATCTCGGAAGGACTCTGGTCGAGTAGAGCATAGGGCACGTTCGACAGGTCATACGTTGCCGCATACCCGAAGATGACGCTCTGGATGATGACGGGCACCACCAGGATGATCCGGGTTCGCTTGTCCTTGAGGATGGCCAGCAGCTCCTTGCGCACGAGGCCAACGATTCGCTGCAGAGAATCTTTCATTCGGGAAGTCGCTTTCTCGTGAATGCGCGCGCCAGACCGAGCAGGCATATCGCGTACGCCGCAAGGATGAGTGTTTCCTTGACCACGATGCTCTTCACATTGCCTGCCAAAAAGAGCGTCTTGACGAGGGTAATGAAGTGCGTGGCTGGAATGATCTGCCCGATGACCTGCACCACCTGCGGCACGTTTCGCAAGTCGAAAAGGAATCCGGAGAGCAGAAGCGACGGCAGGAAGGTCGCCAGCAGGGCGACCTGGCTGGCCAGGAACTGGTTCTTGGTCGCCGACGAAATCAACAAGCCCAGACTGACAGCGACGACAAGGTAGAGCACCGAGTCGAGTAACAAGAGCGCCAACGAGCCGCGTATCGGTACATGGAACAGGAACTTCGCTGCCAAGAGGCACAATAATAAGCCAAGCAAGCCGACGACGAAGTAAGGCAGAACCTTCGCCAGGAGGATTTCGACCGGCCGCACCGGGCTGACGAACAAGGCCTCGAGCGTTCCGCGCTCCCACTCCCGCGCCATGACCAGGGCCGTGAGAAAGGCGCCGACCAAAGTCATGATGAGGACGATAAGGCCGGGGACCAGGTACCAGGTACTCGTGTTCGCTTCGTTGAACCACATACGCTGTTCGACCTGGATCACGGGCCCCCGCGTGTCGCTTGCAGGGGCTTCCCCGGTTCTATCCTGGGCACGCAAGCGCGGATTCGACAGCGCGTTTTGCACATAGGCCTGGACAGAGCTTGCCCGAGAAGCCTCGGCGCCGTTGACGATCACCTGGATGACTGCATCGCCAGCCGCGGCTCGACTGGCATAATCGACCGGGACGCGCACGATCGCGTCGATGCGGTGCGCGCCGAGAAGTTCGCTTGCCTCTTGCATCGACAGAACGCGCACGGGCTTGAGTGTTGGCGACAGGGATAAACCGGAGACAGCTTCCACTGCTTGTGGGCTATTGTCTTCCAACAGAAGGCCCACAGGTGCATTGTCGACATCCAGCGACATTCCGTAGCCGAAAATGAAGATGAGCACGATGGGCAGGAGAATGCCGATCGTGAGATTGCTCTTGTCGCGAAGAAGCTGTCGGACTTCCTTGATCGTCAAGGCTTTCAGCCGGACCAAGAACCCACCCTTTTCGGCCTGTGTTCGATCCGGTTCGTGTGCCTCTGGCGTGCGTTCGTTAACGACGGTCATGGTTTTTCCTGCTCTTGTCGAGAAGACTTGCGGCTGTTTTCGACAATCTGGACGAACACCTGCTCCATCGGCAAGTGCGGATCATTGCTACCCGATTGCTGCCGGACCTCCTTGGTGGTGCCGAGGGCGAGAACCTTGCCGGCGTCCTGGATGACGATACGATCACAGTATTCCGCTTCCTCCATGAAGTGCGTCGTCACGATGATAGTGACACCCGCATCGGAGAGTGCGGTAATACGGCGCCAGAACTCCCGTCTGGCGAGGGGATCGGCGCCGCTTGTCGGCTCGTCGAGGAACAGGATTTCGGGTTCATGGAGGAGCGCCGCAGCCATCGCCAGACGCTGCTTGTAGCCGCCGGGCAGGTCACCACTGGGGCGATCGGCTTCCCTCTCCAGGCCGAAGTCATGGAGCACTTGATCGTAACGCTGTTTGAATCTCGCTGCGCTCAGTCCATATGCGCGGCCGAAGAACTCCAGGTTTTCGCGGCCGGTCAAGTTCTTATAAAGGGCAAATTTCTGCGAGACATAGCCGACCTTGCGACGCGCCTGCGAACTGGCAGTGCGCAGGTCCACGCCAGCGACACGAAGCGTTCCGCTGGTCGGCGCCAGTAAGCCGCAAAGCATGCGGAAAGTCGTCGTCTTGCCCGCACCGTTGGGCCCCAGAAGGCCGAAGATCTCGCCTCGATCGACGTTGAACGTGGTGTTCGCGACGGCGGTGAAGTCGCCGAACTTCTTTACTAGATCCTTGACCTCGATGACGACGCCCTTGCCCTCGCTGTCTTCCGACCCTTTGCCGGCGCCCGCGGGTGCCGTAACCGGCGCGCCCAGCTTCGACGCTTGCACCGGAACCTGCGACTGTTTCAGCTGTTCGCGCAGGACAACCATGAAACCGTCTTCCAGCCGCGGCGCGATCTTCTTCGGGTCCGTCAGCGGCTCGAGCTGGTCGACCTTCACACCATCCGCCAGGACCACGCGTACTTCCGCCGCTTGTGGAACGGCATCGACAACAGCGTCCCGCAAGTCAATCAATTCGGCTTGCACTTTTCTCGCGGGAGCGCCGCCGGCAGGCGGCCCGATGAACACGCGATCGGCTGCCCTTTTGCGCAATTCGTCCGGCATGCCTGCGGACAGTACCTTACCTTCGTTGAGGACGATTACCTGGGCTGCTTCTTCCGCTTCGTCCAGATACGCCGTCGTGACGACGACCGACAGGTGTTCTTCATTGACCAGTTGCCGAATGATGCTCCACAGCTCGCGCCGGGAAAGCGGGTCGACACCGACGGTGGGCTCATCAAGCAGCAGGAGTGCCGGCGAGCGGACCAAGGTGCAAGCGAGCCCAAGCTTCTGCTTCATGCCACCTGATAGTTTGCCTGCAGGCCTGTCGGTGAACCTGCCGAGGTCAGTCATCTCCATCAGACGTCCATAACGTTCCTGACGCGCTTTTTTGGTCACCCCATGCAAGTCGGCATACAAGTCCAGGTTTTCCTGCACGCTCAAGTCCTCGTACAGACCGAAGCGTTGCGGCATGTAGCTGATGCGGTCCTGGATGGCTTGCGGATGTTTGGCAGCGTCGATGCCCAAGATCGTCAGGTCGCCCCCTGTCGCCCTCATCAACCCGGCTGCGAGCCGCAAGAAAGTGGTCTTACCCGCCCCATCGGGGCCGACGATGCAGGCCAAGCTTCCGCTTGCGACCTCGATATCGACGTCGCACAGCGCGGCCAGGGGCGCGGCTCCCGGGATCTGGAAGCGTTTGACAAGCTTGCTAGCCTTGAGGGCGGGATCGGTCTTGCTCATTGCCGCTGCAAGGAATTCAGTCGAACGGTGACCGGCTGGCCGAGTCGTAGTGCGTCGTCCGGATCATCGATATTCACGCGGACCTCGTAAACCAGGCTCGTACGCAATTCTTCCGTCTGGACGGTCTTCGGCGTAAACTCGGCGACGGACGATATGTATCCGATGCTGCCAGGCACGGCGCGACGCAGTCCATCGGCCTGGACACTTGCCGGCTGGCCGGGCTTCACGCGATGCAGGTCCTCGCCGGTGACATAGGCGCGAATCCATTTCGGATGCGAGATAGCGAGCGCAAATACCGGTTTCTGTGGTGATGCCATATCGCCCGGCTCCATCAGCCGTGACCTGACGACGGCATCCACCGGTGACTTGAGCTCACCTTCTTGAAGTTGCCTTTGGGTCAGCGCAAGCTCTGCTCGCGCAGCGTTCAGTTGCGCTTCCGCCTGCTTAACATCTTCGTTTCGAGGCCCTTGAGCGACCAGTTCGCTCGACCTCCGCAGCGCCTCGGCTTGCGCTTGCGACGACCGGACTTTCGCCCGAGCTGCGTCGAGCTCGGACCGGGCAACGCCTTGGCCCTCGGTCGATTTGAAGGTGGCCTCGAGTCGGTTCAGGTTCTCGACAGCCAGTTGCGCGTCGGCCTCTGCAGCGCGCGTGCGCGCCTGCGACTCTTGAATTTCTTGCGGCCGCGAGCCATTCTTCAAGCGCGCCAGTACCTGCTCCTGCGCCGCGATACGCGCTTGCGACTCTTGTTCGTGTAATCTCAAGGTGCGTAAGTCCAGCCTGCCAAGCAGCTGCCCCGCCTTGACCCGGTCGCCTTCCTGAACCAGGAGTTCCGCGATCCTTTCGTTCGCGTTGAAGGCAAGCGAAACCTGGCGAATGTCAACGTTACCGTATAAAACCACCTCGTCGGCATTTCTCTTGGATTGGAAGTGGCGCCACAGGAGAGTGGCGGCCCCGACGGCGACGACCAATACGGCGATGACGACAACAATCTTCTTGTGTTTAGGCGCCATTGACACTCCACGACTGGTATTGAAGAATAGTCATTATAAACCAAATTCAAATTTTAACTACAACTGGAAGAAGTCATGACGCAAGCAGTCAGCTGTGCTGCCTACTTCATCCACTCCAACGAATACTTCGGCAGCGGTAGGGAACAAAGGCATGCAATGATGGCAGTTCGGAAACGAAACTAGAACTCGTAAACGGCTTCATGTAAAGTGCGAGGGTATGAAGCAGCCCGTAAGCGATAAAAAGAATAATCCCTCCAAACCCCAGCAGGTTCGGCCGATCCGGTCCGACGGCCAAGTCACGCGCGAACAGTTGTTGAGTACTGCCGGCTTGGTGTTTGCCGAGTGTGGCTACTCGAGAACGACGAGCAAGGCTGTGTGCGAACGAGCCAATGCGAACCTCGCCGCGGTTAATTACCACTTCGGCAGCAAGGATGGGTTGTATGAGGCGGTCTTGGCCGAAGCCCATCGCCAACTGATTGATGCCAACGACTTGCAAGCCTGGGCGAATGGACCGGGCGACGCGCGTTCGCGTCTGAGGTTCGTGCTCGAGCAAATCGTCAAAATGGCTGCCCAGAAGGAAGGATGGGCTTTTCCCGTCCTGTTGCGCGAGTTGCTGAGTCCTTCCCAGATCATGCCAGCCTTTGCGCTGAATACCGTGCGCCCGAAGGCGCAAGTCGTCATCGGCTTAATGTCGGAAATGACCGGCTTGCCACCTGATCATCCTTCTCTGCACCGGTGCGTATTCATGTGCATCGTCCCTTGCATGGTTACTGCCATCGCGCCGCCCGCCTTGAAAACGAATGTGCTGCCTTCCCTTGCGCCGGACATGGATTCCTTCATTTCGGATCTGCTAACCTTTGCCATAGCCGGCGTCGACGCGGTCGCTGCCCAGGCCAAACCGCGCTAGTACGGACAATCTGCACTATCGAATGATGTTGCAAAACATGATTAAACGAAACTCAAGTTAAGACGCTGTTGCGCTGAGATAAGAATAGGTTTTGTTAGGCGTACTAAGGCTGACGACAGAACCCTTAAATCCTGGGCGTGTTGTGCGTTCTCGGTGGACCAGGCCGCGGTCAACAAGACGTCCGACGAGCCGCGAGACTTCGCTTTCGGCATGGCCAAACAGGTGAACGATACGGGTGGCTGTTACTGGCTCATCGCCGAGGCTCCCCAGGGCATGAATCGCCAGCAGGACGGCAACTTGTTGCATCCGCTGCGCGCCGGTTTCGTCTGGAAAGGTCTCACGGAGGCTCTGTTGCAAACATGGGGCACGGCCGCGCGGCGTCACCCAGTTGGGGGATTAGGCAGCATTGGCGAAATGCTTATTGAGCATAATCATGGTTTCGGTCAGGGCCGAGGGTCCAATTCCGAATGCTCTTTCAACCAGGCGCACCTCCCCCATGATACCTGGCTGCAGGCACCATGCCTGGGCCTGTCCTTTGCGTAGGGCGCGCATGACCTCGAAGCCCTTGATCGTGGCGTAGGCCGTTGGCATCGACTTGAAGCCACGTACCGGCTTGATCAGCATCTTCAGCTTGCCGTGGTCGGCCTCGAGCACGTTGTTCAGATATTTCACCTGCCGGTGCTCGGTTTCCGCCGCCAGTTTGCCTTCGCGTTTCAGCTCAGCGATTGCTGCGCCGTAGCTGGGTGCCTTGTCGGTATTGAGTTTGGCCGGCTTTTCCCAGTCCTTCAGGCCACGAAGAGCTTTGCCCAGAAAGCGCTTCGCCGCTTTGGCGCTGCGTGTCGATGACAGATAGAAATCAATCGTGTCGCCCCGTTTGTCGACCGCCCGGTACAGGTAGGTCCATTTGCCCCGCACCTTTACGTAGGTCTCATCCAGACGCCAGCTCGGATCAAAGCCGCGCCGCCAGAACCAGCGGAGACGCTTCTCCATCTCCGGCGCGTAGCGCTGCACCCAGCGATAGATCGTCGTATGATCGACATCGATCCCACGCTCGGACAGCATTTCCTCGAGATCACGGTAGCTGATGCCGTATCGACAATACCAGCGCACCGCCCATAGGATGACCTCGCCGGTAAAATGCCGTCCTTTGAAATCGTTCATCGCAACTGACCTTGACAGTACATGAGCCCAATCTTGGAAACCGTGTCAGAGTTTGCAACAGAGCCAAATCAAGTTCGTCGACGGCCGCGCGAGCTTCACGATGGTTCATGAATTCATGAGCCGCGACGGCAGCCGCATCTCGACGGTCGACACCGCCACAGGCATCCAGGTGCCGGGCATCGACGAGGTCTCGCTCACCGTCATGCACAAGGTGGTCGATTCCACCGGCAAGTTCGAAGGCCTGCGCGGCACCTTCCCGAGCTTCGGACTGCACAACTTTGCCACCGGCAAGGGCGTGCAGCGCTTCGGCGGCGAACTGAGCTGAAGTCAGCGCTAAGCAGCAGGTGCACCCGCTGATCGTGGGTGCGCCGGACGACCTCTCAAGGCGGCGCCGCCGGCACAGACCGACGGCGCCGCTTCTTCAAGGAGCACAGACGTGACACCCGAAGTTGAGGCAGCACTGCCGCGCCGCCTTCTGCTGCGGAATCATGCGCGCGCATTCGACCGCAGTCAGACTGGTGCCGTGGGCCATGATGCCGGCATAGACCATCAGCAGCTCGTCGGTAGAGCGCGGCTCACGTCCGAGCATGATCCAGCTAAAGCGCACCTGGGCGTCAACGGCCAGAATCACTTCCGGCAATTGAACCTCACCGATGCGGTGATCCAAAGCCGCGCGCAGCTTGGTCACTTCTGGGTCTTCGTCCTCTGCGGGCAATGGCGACAAATGGAGTTCATCATCCACGCGCAGTACGCCACTGCGGGCTGCAGCGGCCACCGCATCGACACCGGCAGTTACTCTGGCCAGCAAAGGCTTCAAGAAAGTGGCAGCCTTGCTGGGTAACGATAGACGGGCATAGTGTTTCTTGGACTCTGCCTGCCAACGCTCGTCCGTGAAGAACAAGCGCGCACGACCCCGAAAGCTCAGGCTGTGCTCAATCCAGACCGAGCCATTGCGCACCGCGCGGCGCAGGGCAAACAGGGTGGCCACCTCCAACGCCTGAAACGCCCGTTCCCGGTCTGGGCTGGAGATCGAAACCTGCCAGATCATTCCCAGACTTGGTGCCACCACTTCAACTGGCAGCTTTCTGGATCCTTTGAGATATAAAGCTTGCAGCTTGGCAAGGTACTCGATGGCAGGATGCTCGCCGGTGGCCTGCCAGGGCAGCTTTGCAATGGCGACGAGCAACGACCGCACGGGGCGAATTCCATCAATCAATCCCTCGCGGACCAGGGAGGCCCTGCTCGGTGGTTTGCGTTTCTGGGTTTCGGTGATCAAGGCTTCAAGACGGGCACGCAACTCAGCATCTGGCACCGCACCTTGCGCGCTCAAGGCAACAAGTTCGCCGAGCAGCGTTTTGTACATTGCGGCCCAATTGACGGTAGCGGGGACATCGGCGGCAGCCTGACGCCACAGATCGGCGATCCGGCGCTGCACCATAAGGATCAACTGGTCTGTGGTGGTGAACAGGCAATACCGAAGAAAGCATGCGACCTCCACGGTGCGCGCTGGCTCTTTGATCTTGGCTCCGGCTGAGGGCGGCCTGGAGACAAGTCGGCGCGCGTAGCGGCGCAAGATGAGATCGGGGATGTCTGCCAGGTGCTTATGAACGTCCAGCGTGTAAAGCAGGTCGATGCGCTCCAGTACCTCGCTGATTTGGCGGGTTGAGTGTTTCGCCGGTGCAGCCCATAGCCAACTCTGCTGGGTTTGTCCATCTGGGCGCAGCTCTGAAACTGAGGCTCGCCAGCGATCAAGTGTTGCTGGATCAACGCTGGCGGCGATGGCGGTGCCTGTTTCAACTTCAAGCTGGGCAAGTGCCGCCGCAATCAGTGTCCGAATTGCCCGCTCGTGCACGATCACCAGCTTGTTCTTGTACAGCCATTGACGCGCCCGCACGAGTAGCTGATCGCGGTCGGCGCAGCGCGCCACTTCGTCGCGCAGTTCACGTACCAGTGAGCGGCGCTGGTGCTCGCTCATCCACTGGAATCCAAGGACCGTGCAGGCTACTTGTTGGTGATCGAATAGCGTGCGCCCGCGTTCATACATGGCTCTCAGCGAGGCGACTTCTGGTGCTGCAATGCCAAGCTCGTTGCCAAGGTGGCGCCACAAGGCTACTGGAATTACCCGAAAGGCACCGAGCAAACGCCCACTCATGCGCAGGAAACCAATATGGAGCGCCAGACCAAGCTTGTGGGAATCACCTCGGCGTGCATTGATTGCGTCGCGCTCGGCACCATCGAAGGTGAAAAATGCCTTCATCTCGAAGTCGCTGATATCGCGGGGGAGCCCACGCATCCCCAAAAACGTTGTGTGCCAACCCTGCATCGTGAACCTCAAAAGTGGGAGGCCACCATACCCGTTTACAAAGCGAACAGGAAAGTCAATGAAATCAACGGTCTACCCAGACCACCCCCGCGCCAGTGCTAGCTTTGCGTACCGTCACTTATTGCACTGAAAACGAGGAGACCCCGAGCGAGGCGAAAAAAAACCGCCTCGGGGTGTCCGAGGCGGCAAGTCTGCATGCGGTTCAGGGAGGAAGAAACCGCGCCGGCGATCAGGGAGGAAAACCGCGCGGCCTGATGGGGTCGTTTGCGGGAGAGGGCGAAATCCTACGCTAAGGCTTTGGCCAACGATATTCTCCGGTAAGATTGATGTGTTCCCAGGGGATAGGAGAAGTCGCTTGATATCTAGTATGACGTCTGTCGCACCTGCTTGATCGCGGCCGCGATAGCTAGATCGCGTTGCTCCTCTTCTCCATCCGCGTTCCAAGCTGCGGAAAGGCACCCATAAGCGTACGCCTGGTCGAGCAGGCGACGCGGATCGACGTCCAGCGCACGAGAGAATGCGTCCGCCATCTGTGCAATGCGTCTAGGATCGAGACAAAGGTCGTCTCTGTCAGCCGGATCGTAGAACATATTGGCGGCGCCAAAGCCCACTTCACCGACCAGACCGACGGGATCTATCACCAGCCAGCCGCGACTGGAGAACATGATGTTTTCATGATGCAGATCGCCATGTAGCCCACGCAGTTCCGAGGCATTGCTCATCATTTGATCGGCTATAATCGCCGCGTGGACGTAGTCAGTTTGACAACCTGCGTTTTGATCATCGCGCGCCCGCTGAAACAAAGCTGCAAAGCGATCCCGGATCGGGAGAAGGGCAGAAGGCAGGGGTTCCTCAGATGCGGCATACAGCTTCGCCATTAGTTCCGCTGCAATTTCGGTCGCCTGGTAGTCGCCGTGCTCGGCAACGATGTGAGAGAGCATTCGCTCCCCGGCATATTCGAGCAACATCAGATTGTTCTCACGACCGAGCAACCGGACTGCTCCCCTCCCATTGCGCCATACCAGATAGTCGGCCCCGCGCAGTTCATCAGCAATGTCTTCTATAGGTTTCAATCCCTTGACGATTGCAGGAGTCCCGTCTGGCAATGAAACTTTCCAAACGAGGCTGGAAAAGGTGTCCGCAATGAGAACAGGTTGCGAAACGTGCCAATGAGCAGGAAAAACAGGCGGCATGAACATCAACCCCAAGTCAGAGGGTCCAATCGCAGATAGAAGGCAAGGCGTTCGCGGTCGGGGGCTTCGATCCCCAATACATTGAATAGGACAGCGAAGGCGCGCTCTGCTTCATCTGGCGCTGCCCAGTTCTCTTCGGCGTTAGCAATCATGAGTGCCAAATCGGCATAGCGATCTGCTGTTCCGAGCCGCCCAAGGTCGATCAGACCCGTGCATTGAAGAGTTTTAGGGTCCACCATGAAGTTCGGCATGCAGGGATCACCATGGCAAACAACCATATCGGTGCGCTCTTGGTCGAGCCGCACCGGTAGCTCTCGTTCGACACGAGCCAAAAGATCGAGCTGCGGCGTACTCTTGTCCTCGTCCGGTAAGAAGTCGGGATTGACGGCATTGCGGGACACCACATCAACGGCGCGTCCGAACATTCGCGACAGCCTGCGCTCAAACGGACATTGATCAACCGATAGGCTGTGAACAGCGCCAAGTTGCTGCCCCATTGACGGCCACGCTTTGAGCAAATCCGCTCCAGACAGATCAGCCGCCGGTACTCCCGGAATTGCCGTTATCACCAAGCATGCACCCTCCTGTTCCTCCTGCCAGTTGATCACCTCGGGGCAAGCCACACCTCGACCTTTGAGCCAAATGAGGCGGTCACGCTCTCCAGCGAGCTCACCGCGGCGGGAAGCAGGTGCGATTTTCGCGAAGGCATGCCCGTCACCACGTCGAAAAACAAAATCACCAGATTCTCCGCCTCTGACAGGCAACCAGTCAGAATGCGATTCACCAAAAAAAATATTAGTTCGATTCAATGGAGGTTCCTTCAGTTTTCTGATGAAGCGCGGAGGTGGCTCAACCTGCGAAAAGAAACGAGTTGCTACGTAAGTCCGAGAACATGCTTTCCATGGTCTCTGAGCTCGCCTTTGGGACCGACATATCGGTAGAGAGTGACGCGCTCGATGCCGAGTTCCTTGCAGAGATCGGAAACTGAAGTATCGCGCTGGGCCATGGCGGCTTGCGCGAGACGCACCTGAGCTTTGGTGAGCGCGAATTTTCGTCCGCCCTTGCGACCGCGCGCTCTCGCGGAGGCGAGACCCGCCATGGTGCGCTCTCGGATCAGATCCCGCTCGAACTCGGCCAAGGTGGCGAAGATTCCGAACACCATGCGACCGGACGCAGTCGTGGTGTCGATCTGAGCGCCCTTTCCAGTCAGAACCCGCAGGCCGATCTTGCGGTCTGACAGCTCCTTCACCGTGTTGACCAGATGGGCAAGCGATCGTCCGAGGCGATCGAGCTTCCAGACCACCAGCACATCGCCGTCACGCAATGACTTGAGGCAGGCAGTCAAGCCAGGGCGATCATCACGACCGCCGGAAGCAAGATCATCATAGATATTGTCCCGTTCGACACCTGCGGCGCGCAAGGCGTCGTGCTGCAGGTCGAGAGACTGCGAGCCATCGGCTTTGGAGACGCGGGCATATCCGATCAGCATGTATCACAAACGTTGGTTTGAGGCGGCGCTTCGGCCACGATTGCATTGACCTCTGGAAATGTATCTCAACCAGCTTCATAAACAAAGCGTCTTGAACGCTATCAGATTTTGAAAAAGGAACATGTATGCCGCGTCGCGTCACTCTAACCGATCGGCAGAAAGACGCGCTGTTGCGCTTGCCGACTTCACAGACGGATTTGCTCAAGCACTATACGCTGAGTGATGAAGACCTTGGGCATATCAGGCTGCGTCGGCGCGCTCACAACAGGTTCGGCTTCGCCCTGCAATTGTGTGTCCTGCGCTATCCCGGCCGGGTGCTGGCTCCAGGCGAACTGATCCCTGCAGAGGTCATCGAATTTATCGGAGCGCAGCTTGGCCTGGGTGCCGACGATCTCGTAGACTATGCTGCCCGCGAGGAAACACGGCACGAGCATCTTGCCGAGTTACGGGGGCTCTACGGCTTCCGCACCTTCTCCGGACGTGGTGCGAGCGAGCTGAAGGAATGGTTGTTCCGAGAAGCCGAGATGGCGGTGTCGAACGAGGATATCGCCCGTCGCTTCGTAGCCGAGTGCCGACGCACCCGCACTGTCCTTCCCGCGACATCCACGATCGAGCGGCTTTGTGCCGCGGCTCTCGTCGATGCCGAGCGACGCATCGAGACGAGGATCGCCAGTCGGCTGCCTATGTCGATCCGAGAACAGTTGCTGGCATTGCTCGAGGAGACGGCTGATGATCGGGTGACCCGTTTTGTGTGGCTGCGCCAGTTCGAGCCTGGCTCGAACTCTTCGTCGGCCAACCGGCTGCTCGACCGGCTCGAATATCTGCAACGCATCGATCTCCCCGAGGATCTGCTTGCCGGCGTTCCTGCCCATCGGGTGACTCGTCTGCGCAGGCAGGGTGAACGGTATTATGCCGACGGCATGCGCGATCTCCCGGAGGACAGGCGGCTTGCGATCTTGGCTGTTTGCGTCTCGGAATGGCAGGCGATGTTGGCCGACGCAGTGGTCGAAACCCACGACCGGATCGTCGGCCGTCTCTACCGTGCTTCGGAGCGTATTTGCCATGCAAAGGTCGCAGACGAAGCGGGGGTGGTGCGTGACACCCTGAAATCCTTCGCCGAGATCGGGGGCGCCCTGGTCGATGCACAGGATGATGGCCAGCCGCTGGGCGATGTCATCGCGAGTGGGTCAGGGTGGGACGGCTTAAAAACCCTTGTTGCAATGGCAACCAGGCTGACCGCCACCATGGCCGACGATCCGCTCAATCATGTGCTCGACGGTTATCACCGCTTCCGCCGATACGCTCCACGCATGTTGCGCCTGCTCGATCTGCGAGCTGCGCCCGTTGCACTGCCGCTTCTGGAAGCGGTGACGGCCCTTCGTACCGGTTTGAACGATGCCGCGATGACCAGCTTCTTGCGGCCCAGCTCGAAATGGCATCGCCACCTTCGGGCCCAGAGGGCTGGCGACGCTCGCCTATGGGAGATCGCGGTGCTGTTCCATCTGCGCGATGCGTTCCGCTCCGGAGATGTCTGGCTTACTAGGTCCCGGCGCTATGGCGATCTGAAACACGCACTCGTTCCGGCACAATCCATCGCGGAAGGCGGTCGTCTCGCTGTGCCATTGCGGCCGGAGGAATGGCTGGCAGACCGGCAAGCTCGCCTCGACATGCGGTTGCGCGAGCTTGGCCGTGCCGCTCGCGCAGGCACGATCCCGGGCGGGTCGATTGAAAACGGCGTTCTGCATATCGAGAAACTCGAAGCCGCCGCGCCGACAGGCGCCGAAGATCTGGTGCTCGATCTCTACAAGCAGATCCCGCCCACGCGCATCACCGATCTCCTGCTGGAGGTGGATGCGGCGACCGGCTTCACCGAAGCGTTCACCCATCTGCGCACAGGAGCACCCTGCGCTGACCGGATCGGGCTAATGAACGTTATCTTGGCGGAAGGGATCAACCTCGGCTTGCGCAAAATGGCGGATGCGACAAACACCCACACCTTCTGGGAATTGATCCGCATTGGACGGTGGCATGTCGAGGGCGAAGCCTATGACCGGGCGCTGGCCATGGTGGTCGAGGCACAGGCAGCGTTACCCATGGCCCGGTTCTGGGGCATGGGCACGTCGGCTTCGAGCGACGGACAGTTCTTCGTCGCTACAGAGCAAGGTGAGGCCATGAACCTGGTCAACGCGAAATATGGCAATACCCCGGGCCTGAAAGCCTATAGCCACGTCTCCGACCAATATGCGCCGTTCGCAACCCAGGTGATTCCTGCAACGGCAAGCGAAGCGCCTTACATCCTCGATGGCCTGCTGATGAACGATGCTGGACGCCATATCCGCGAGCAGTTCACCGACACGGGCGGCTTCACCGATCACGTCTTTGCCGCATGTGCCATTCTCGGCTACCGGTTCGCTCCGCGCATCCGCGACCTGCCATCCAAACGGCTCTACGCGTTCAATCCGTCGGCCGCCCCGGCGCACCTGCGAGCGTTGATCGGCGGAAAGGTCAACCAAGCCATGATCGAGCGCAATTGGCCCGACATCCTGCGCATCGCCGCCACCATTGCTGCCGGGACCGTCGCGCCAAGCCAGATTCTGCGGAAACTCGCCTCCTATCCGCGGCAGAACGAGCTCGCGACAGCCCTGCGGGAAGTCGGTCGCGTCGAGCGCACCCTGTTCATGATCGACTGGACTCTGGATGCCGAACTCCAACGGCGTGCCCAGATCGGGCTCAACAAAGGCGAAGCTCATCATGCGCTGAAGCGGGCAATCAGCTTCCACCGCCGCGGTGAAATCCGCGACCGTTCCGCCGAAGGCCAGCATTACCGCATCGCCGGCATGAATCTGCTCGCCGCCATCATCATCTTCTGGAACACCATGAAGCTCGGCGAGGTCGTTGCAAACCAGAAACGCGATGGAAAGCTGCTATCGCCCGATCTCTTGGCCCATGTTTCGCCGCTCGGATGGGAACACATCAATCTCACCGGAGAATATCGCTGGCCAAAGCCTTAGCGTAGGATTCCGCCCCCTCCCGCAAACGACCCCTAGATGTTCGGGTTGCTCGTGCGCATGCCTTGGTCGATGGCGATGGCACCTTGCGCATTGACAGTGACCCCCGCTGCGTCCAGCGCGAGGCTGCGCGTGTTCGGTGTCCGACCGGTG
>NZ_JBDGIN010000030.1:0-17214 GCF_057657395.1 Telluria sp. Soil_C_11
CGTCTTCATGTAGAGCTTTCTTTCTTAAGTAGAAAATTCTACTTCTAAACGCGCTCTTTTTGTGGGGGGATTACCATCGGAGTTTTCGCCGCTTCCGAGGCATCTAGAATTTCTCGCAGGCCTTGCGGGGTTAGTGCTAAATACACCATGTCATCCTCAGTTTTCAATCCATAAAAGTGCAGCTGCTCCCAAGGTCTGCTTCTGGCCGATTGCAGACCTATCGTAGCGTCCGCTAACGACCCAAAGCGGACGAAATTGCCGTTTAGGTTACGGTTCGTCCACCTTTGTAGAATCGCCCATCCCTACTCCACAGGCCTCCAAACCTGGCTTCATCACTAGAATGACCAGAATGGGAATGTATATGACGCCGGTGATGGCATGCACTATCTTTGGATAAGCTGGTATCGCAGACATCAGCCAATCCCTCAAAAGCGTCGTAAAAAATATTAAGGCCACTAGACGTGGTAGCAAGATAGCCAAGCGCCTCCACTGAACCTTTCTTCGGCTAGCTTTCAAATGAACCTCATTCGCGTTCTGTAATTCAGATCTAAATTTCGGTAGGCCAAGACGTCCGCTCTCGGCCGGTTGCGGACCTATCGTAGCGTCCGCTAACGATCCATTGCGGCCCCTCACCTATTGACTACAAGTCGATTTTACTTACCGATCAAGACGCTGCAGTCGGCACCACGACACTGCCCAGCTGCCTTCCTCGTGATATTGCAAAGTCGATTGATAAACGCCTGGTTCGAGCCACAGCAATGCTCCGCTACCGTCTGTAGACAAATCAAGCAGCGTCCCAGGAAGTGCACACGTTGTTTCCATGGAGCTTCTCGACGTGGACCAATCACGTGCACTGTTAGGTGCCCACGCCACGACGATGGACCCTTCAGTAACATGATATTGCTGGCTCGGCTGCAGGTGATTGTGAGGCGCGCTACGTGCGTGCGCGTAGGCGACTTGCGCATCAGTCTCATCGTCGGCGTACTCGACCTGGGATAGCAACAGATAGCGCCGTGTCTCGTCGATATCAATGCGCACCATACCGGGACAAGCACTCCAAAGATACCCGGATGCGCCTTGACTATAAATGTGAACGCCATCGGCACCCAGATCGCGGATAGCTCGATCATATTCGCTATCCGGCGACAGCGCAGCGTTCAGGACTCTCCCATCTGGACGAAGAGCACGCCAAGTGCTATTGCTACGGTCCACCATTGTGCCCGGCCAGCGTTCAGTCAAAAAGGCCATCAGCGATTCACGGGTCTGGACTGGGTTGGCACAAGGGAGGTACTGGTGCCCGGATGGTCCATTGGGCTGCCACTGTTGTGGCAACTCAGCGGTGAATGGGGACCAGTAGTGCAGTTCTGTCGCGTCCGACGGGACGAACGGTTCGCTGCCACGCCACTGCAAGAAGTCATCGAGGTTTGCAACGATGACAGGGCCGCCTTCGCAGCCGATTTCGTCGAACCATGCAGGTCTATTTGTATTCATCTCAAGTCTGCCATGCTCGGTCACGATATTCAGGTTGAAAGAGATTGCCCGCAAGGTCCGCTTCTGGGCCGATAGCGAACAGCTGGAGTGGCCCAGTGTAAGAGCTTGTTGCTCCTCAAACAAGCAAGAGATTTTGTCAGGCGCTTTTCACCGTCGCGCTCGATTGAGTGATCACAAATGCAACGACTCACCGTGCATGACAATGTGGCCTCCAGACGAGGACACGGACATGAAACTGAGCGTCAAACCCATCACAAGAATGGTTTACCGGGCCTGGCTGCGTTCCCGGCTCGACAACTACATGCGCAGCCTGCACATCATCGCGGCCCAGCGTGAAAACGACTTCTATGCCGAGCGCATGCTGCACCGTGCGATTTCCGCTACCCGTTCCAAGTTGCAATCACTGTAGGCGCCGCCGCGCCAATAGGTATTCGGCCAGCTCGAAGCCACCCTGCGTGAGCAAGGCCAGCAGCGCGGCCGGAATCGCGCCCGCCAGCAGCATGTCGTTGTCGTTCAGCGCCAGCCCGGTGGTGATGCGTTCGCCGAAGCCGCCGGCACCGATGAAGGCGGCGATCGTCGCCGTCCCCACGCTCATCACGGCGGCGGTCTTGACGCCGGCCAGGATCACCGGGGCGGCCAGCGGCAGCTCGACCTTCAGCAGCATCTGGCGGTGCGTCAGGCCCAGCGCCAGCGCCGCCTGGCGCAGCCCGGCCGGCACCTGCAGCAGGCCGGTGCAGGTATTCCGCACGATGGGCAGCAAGGCATAGGCGCACAGTGCCACCAGCGCGGGCACGGTGCCGATCCGGCCCAGCAGCGGGATCAGGATCGCCAGCAGGGCCAGCGACGGCACCGTCTGCAAGGTCCCGGCCACCGCCAGCACCGGCTGGCGCAGGCGCGGCGCGATTGCCGCCAGCACGCCCAGCGGAATGCCCGCCAGGCAGCCGAGCAGCACCGACACCAGCACCAGCAGCAGGTGCTGGCGCGCCAGCTGGGCGAATCCATTGCCGAAGGTCTTGGCCAGCAGGCCGTCGCGCGGCGCCGGGTCCTCCGCCTTGCCGCCGGTGCGCGCCAGCCAGCCGCGCGCAATCGCCGGGAACGGCTGGCCCTCCAGCTCCGCCTGCGCATTCATGGCAATCATCGCATCGGCGCCGATGCGGCCTTCCAGTCCCTGCAGGGAGCGCCATGCCTGCGGAAGCCGTTCCGGCAGGTCGAGCCGGTACAGCAGCACGGCGTCATAGCGCGGGAAATAATGCTTGTCGTCTTCGAGCACGCGCACCCCGTACTGGCGGATCCTGGCATCGGTCGAATAGATGTCGATGACGTCGACCTGATGCTGCTGCAAGGCCTGGTAGGCGATGCCGTGGTCGATGCCGCGCGGCGTCTGCGGCAGGCCGTAGCGCGCCGCCAGGCCCGGCCAGCCGTCGGCGCGGCCGATGAATTCGTGCGACAGCCCCAGTTTGAACGCGGGCTTGTTCGCCAGCTCGGACAAGGTCGCGATGCCGGCATCGCCGCGCACCGCCAGCGCGTAGCCGTTCGAAAAACCCAGCGGCACCGCCACGCCCAGGCCGAGCGGGCGCAGGGCCGCGCGCATCGCCTCGAGCGAGGTCGGCTTCGGATTCTTGAGGATTTCGAGGTCGATCGTGCCGAGGTATTCCGGATACACGTCGATCGCGCCGGTGCGCAGCGCATTCAGGACGATGGCGGTATTGCCCAGGCCCTGGCGGTGCTCGGTGCGCGTCACGGGCGCGGCGGTCTGCGCCAGGATCTCGCCCAGGATATAGGATTCGGTGAAGCGCTTGGAGCCGACCTTCAATACCTGATCGGCCGACTGAGCGGCCGACGCCGCGCCGCAAACGATCCACACCAGCACCAGCAAGGCAAACCTGAGCATACGCCTCCATGTCGTGACGCCGGCGGATGAGCCACGCCGGCCACGTGCATGATAGCCGGGTTCAGGCCCGCAGGCTTACCTTCGGTTCGCGCGGCACGCCGCCATGGACCACCAGGCGGCACGGGTTGGCGCCGATCGCATAGGCCAGATCCGCCGGACGCGCGATGTCCCACAAGGCGAAGTCGGCGCGCTTGCCCGCTTCGATGGTGCCGATATCGTCCCGCCCCAGCGCACGCGCCGCGTTGCCGGTGCAGCCGCGCAGCGCTTCCAGCGGCGTCATGCGCCACAGGGTGCAGGCCATGTTCATCGCCAGCAGCAGCGAGGTCATGGGCGAGGTGCCGGGATTGCAGTCGGTGGCCAGCGCCAGCGGCACGCCGGCCTCGCGCAGCAGCGCCAGCGGCGGCATGACCGTCTCGCGCAGGAAGTAATAGGCGCCGGGCAGCAGCACCGCCACCGTGCCGGCGCGCGCCATCGCCGCCGCGCCTTGCGGCGACAGGTGTTCCAGGTGGTCGGCCGACAGTCCGCCGTACTCCGCCACCAGCGCCGCCCCGCCCTGGTCGGACAGCTGCTCCGCATGCAGCTTGACCGGGAGCCCGAGCGAGCGCGCCGCCGCGAACACGCGCGCCGTCTGCGCATGCGAAAAGCCGATCCGCTCGCAGAAGGCGTCGACGGCGTCGACCAGGCCTTCGCGCGCCAGCTCCGGCAGCATGCATTCGCAGATGGCGTCGATGTAGTCGTCGGCGCGGCCGGCGAATTCCGGCGGCAGCGCGTGCGCGCCGAGGAAGGTGGTGGCCACGTTCACCGGCAGGGTGGCGCCCACGCGGCGCGCCACGCGCAGCATCTTCGCTTCGGACTCCAGGTCGAGCCCGTAGCCGGACTTGATCTCGAGCGTGGTCACGCCCTCGGCCAGCAGGGCCAGGATCCGCGGCATGCTCTGGTGCAGCAGCTCGTCCTCGCTGGCCGCGCGGGTGGCGCGCACGGTCGACATGATGCCGCCGCCCTGGCGCGCGATGTCTTCGTAGCTGGCGCCGTTCAGGCGCGCTTCCCATTCGTCGCTGCGGTTGCCGGCGTGGACGATGTGGGTATGGCAGTCGACCAGGCCCGGCGTGAGCCACAGCCCGCCGCAATCGTGCTCGCGCTTTGCTGGCGGCGCGTCCTTCCTCGGCCCGGCCCAGGCGATGCGCCCCCCGCTCACCGCCACCGCGCCGTCCTCGACGATGCCGTAGCCGTCCGCCATGGTGGCCAGGCGCGCGTTGGCGAACAGGATCTCGGCCGGTCCGGCGGCCCGCTCACTCATGGCGGCCATCGTCTTCGTCGAGGTCTTCCTCGCTGTCGTAGTAGTGGATGTCGGCGATGAAGATCATCCCCTGCCCCGCCTGCAGCGTCCAGGTCGTGCCCTGGTCGAGCAGCACGGCGTCGTAGCGGACCATGTTGATGCGCTGGTGGTCGCTGCACAGTTCCAGGCTGTCGCCTTCGGCCAGGAACAGCACGGTCACGGGCGCGCGCGCGACGAAGCGCGAATCGCCGCTCAGCATGCGCCGGCCGAACTGGTGGTAGCAGCGATCAAGGCGGGTCATCACGTTGAAATCCGTGTTCGGGCCGCGACTGAGCTTGGCGATCACGCGCGATTCACCGTCGAAGGCGACCACCGGCTCGGACTTCGTCAGCAGCATCGGCTCGTCATCGTCGACCTGGAGCGTCATGCCGTGTCCTTCGACCAGGGCCAGGGTGCGCTCGATGCCGGGGAACTCGGAGAACGCGCCGTCCTCGGCGATCGTCGCCAGGCTCACGCGCCAATCGAAGTCCTCGAAGCCGGCGTCCGGCGGGAACACCGCGATCTGGGTGGTGCTGCCGCCGCCGTTCTTCCAGGGAACCTGGCTCAGGCTGGCATACGGAATGAGCATCGTCATGGGCTAACTCCTTTCGCGCAAGGCGCGCACGGCCTGAGTATATCGCCGCGCGATCGCATCCTGGTCGACGTGGCGTCCGTCGCGCACCACCCACCGGCCGCCGGCCAGCACGTCGCGCACCCGGTTGTCGTTACCGCAGAACAGGAAGCGGCCAAGCACCTCATCGGCCGGCGCGCCATCGAGGCTGGGATGGGCACTGTCCAGCACCAGCAGGTCGGCGCGCCGTCCCGGTGCGAAGCTGCCGACGGCGCGGCCGGATGCCCTGGCGCCGCCGTGCAGCGCCTGGCGCCACAGATACGTGCCGACGTCGCGGCAGCTGTCGTCGACGGCGATGTTGCGCTGCTGGCGCGCCAGGCGCTGGCCGTATTCGAGCCAGCGCAGCTCTTCGACCGGGCTTTGGGACACATGGCTGTCGCTGCCGATGCCGAACACGCCGCCCGCGGACATATACGGCGTGAGCGGGAACAGGCCGTCGCCGAGATTGGCCTCGGTGGTCGGGCACAGGCCGGCCACGGCGCCGCTGGCCGCCAGCGCGGCCACCTCGCCGTCCGACAGATGGGTCGCATGCACCAGGCACCAGCGGCCGTCGACCGCGACCTGGTCCATCAGGTAGTCCACCGGCCGCGCGCCGGTCGCTTCCAGGCATTGCCGCACTTCGAGCTGCTGCTCGGCCACGTGGATGTGCAGCGGGCGGCCGGCCGGCAGTCCCGCCACCAGATCGCGCAGCTGGCCGCCGGAGACGGCGCGCAGCGAATGCGGCGCCGCGCCCACTTCGAGCTGCGGGCCACGCTGCGATTCCAGAGCCTGGACGATGCGCAGCACCAGCTCCGGATCGGTGCGGAAGCGGCGCTGCGTCGGCTTGAGCGGCTGTTCGCCGAAGCCGGCATGGCTGTACATCACCGGCAGCATGGTCAGGCCGATGCCGGACTGGCGCGCCGCCGCGGCGATGCGCAGCGCGGTCTCGGCCGGGTTGGCATACAGCCCGCCATCGGGGTCGCGCTGCACGTAATGGAATTCGCAGATGGACGTGTAGCCGTGGCGCAGGCACTCCACGTGCAGTTGGGCGGCCACCGCTTCCATCTGCTCCGGCGTGATGCGGCCGGCGAAGCGGTACATCAGCTCGCGCCAGGTCCAGAAGCTGTCCTCGCTGCTGCCGGCCCGCTCGGCCAGGCCGGCCATGGCGCGCTGGAAGGCGTGCGAATGCAGGTTGACCATCCCCGGCAGCACGTAGTCTGTTTCGCGAACGCCGGCGGGCGCCACGGCGCCGGCCTGGACCGAGGCCAGGTCGCCGCGCTCGTCCCATTCCAGCAGCACGTCCTCCTGCCAGCCGTCCGGCAGCAGGGCGTGGCGGGCGAACAAGGCGCGGGTCGGCATGCTCATGCGCGGACCCACTCCACGGCCGCGCCCAGCAGCTCCCGCAGCAGCGGCTGCACCTTGCCCGCCAGGTCGGGGCGGTAGTCGAAGGGCGTCGCCTCGTTCATGTACAGGCACTGGGCCATCTCGAGCTGGATCGCATGCACACCGCCGGCCGGGTTGCCGTAGAAGCGCGTGATGTGGCCGCCCTTGAAGCGGCCGTTGAAGACGAAGGAATAGCGGTCCTGGGCCTCGGCCAGCTTGATCACCACACCCTCCAGCTGCCGCGAGCAGGACTTGCCGTCGGCGGTGCCGAAGTTCAGGTCGGGCAGGCGGCCGTCGAAGAAGCGCGGCACCTGCGAGGCGATCGAGTGGGCATCCCACAGCACCACCTTGCCGTGCAGGGCCAGCAGGCGGTCGAGTTCCGCGCGCAGCTGCTGGTGGTAGGGCCGCCAGTACAGCTCCAGGCGGCGCCGGACTTCGGCGTCGTCCGGCTCCAGGCCTTCGCGGTACAGGCGCTCGCGCCCGAAGGTGTCGACCGGGCACAGGCCGGTGGTGTCCTGGCCCGGATACAGGTTGGTGTTCTCGGGAGGCCGGTTCAGGTCGATCAGGTAGCGCGACCAGCGCGCCGACAGCACCGAGGCCCCCATTTCCTCGGCGAAGCCGTACAGCCGGGCCAGGTGCCAGTCGGTGTCGGCACGCGCCGCCGCGCAGGGCATCAGGGTTGCCGCCACGTCATCGGGAATGTCGGTGCCCGCGTGGGGCATCGATACCAGCAGGGGCAGGCTGCCCGGTTTGAACCTGAAATCCATCGCAACTCCTGAGCTGTACTGAGCAATACCTTAGGGATGCAGCGAGGCGAACAGCTCACGGCACGCAGCGGACAGCTCGCCTTCCATCACCATCTTCTTGGCCGCTTCGATATCCGGCGCGAAGAAGCGGTCCTGGTCGAAGGCCGCCACGCGCCCGCGCAGCTGGGCGTGCACGTGCTCGAGGTGGCTGGAACTGGTCAGCGGACGATGGAACTCGATCCCCTGCGCCGCCGCCAGCAGTTCGATCCCGACGATGACACCCGTATTGTGCGCCATCTGGTCGAGACGGCGCGCCGCGAAGGTGGCCATGCTGACATGGTCTTCCTGGTTGGCCGAGGTCGGCAGGCTGTCGACGCTGGCCGGATGCGCCAGCGATTTATTTTCCGAGGCCAGGGCCGCGGCGGTCACGTGGGCGATCATGAAGCCGGAATTCACGCCCGGTTCCTTCACCAGGAACGGCGGCAGGCCGGACAGCGTGGAATCGATCAGCAGCGCGATGCGGCGCTCGGACAGGGCGCCGATCTCGGCGATGGCCAGGGCCAGGGTGTCGGCCGCGAAGGCGACGGGTTCCGCATGGAAATTACCACCGGAAACAACCATGCCCGCGCCGGATGCGCCTGCGTCCGGGAAGACCAGGGGATTGTCGGTGACCGCATTCGCTTCGATCAAGAGCGTGCGGCCGGCCTGGGCGATCAGGTCCATCACCGCGCCCATCACCTGCGGCTGGCAGCGCAGGCTGTAGGGGTCCTGCACGCGCTCGTCGCCAACCAGGTGGGACGCGCGGATCGCGCTGCCGGCCACCAGTTCGCGGTAGATCTGCGCCGCCGCGATCTGCCCCGGCTGGCCGCGCACGGCGTGCACGCGCGGATCGAACGGAGCGTCGCTGCCGCGCGCGGCGTCCAGCGACATGCTGCCTGCCACCATCGCCGCCTCCAGCAGGCGTTCGGCCATGAACAGGCCGTGCAGGGCCAGCGCGGTCGACACCTGGGTGCCGTTGATCAGGGCCAGGCCCTCTTTCGCCGCCAAGGTCACCGGTTCGATGCCGGCCGCGCGCAGGGCCGCGGACGCATCCATCAGCTCGCCCTTCATGCGCACCTGGCCGACGCCCAGCATGGCCAGGGTCATGTGGGACAGCGGCGCCAGATCGCCGGACGCGCCGACCGAGCCCTGGCACGGGATGGCCGGCATGATGCCGGCGTTGTACAGGGCGATCAGCGTGTCGACGATCAGCGGGCGCACGCCGGAGTAGCCGCGCGCCAGGCTGCCGATCTTGGTCAGCAGGATCAGCCGCACGACGTGGTCCGGCAGCAGCTCGCCGGTGCCGACCGCGTGCGACAGGATCAGGTTCTGCTGCAGCTGTTCGAGCTGGGCTTGCGGGATGTGGCGCTTGGCCAGCAGGCCGAAGCCGGTATTGATGCCGTAGGCCGGATCGCCCTTGGCGACGATGGCCTGCACGGTCGCGGCCGAGGCGTCGATCGCGGCGTAGGCCGAGGGCGCCAGCGACAGGCTGCCGGCGGCCTGCCAGACGGCGCGCAGGTCCGACAGCAGGAGGGAACCGGGCTGCAGGGTCAGGTGGTGCGATGCGTGGTTCATGGTACTCATTTCATCATGGGGAGGTTCAGCCCGAAGCGCTTTGCGCATTCGATGGCGAGTTCGTAGCCGGCGTCGGCATGGCGCATCACGCCAGAGGCGCAGTCGTTCACCAGCACGCGCGCCAGGCGTTTTTCCGCGGCTTCGCTGCCGTCGGCGACGATGACCACGCCGGCATGCTGGGAATAGCCCATGCCGACTCCGCCGCCGTGGTGCAGCGAGACCCAGGTCGCGCCGCCGGCCGTGTTCAGCATGGCGTTCAGGAGCGGCCAGTCGGAGACGGCATCGGTGCCGTCG
Source organism: Telluria sp. Soil_C_11 (assembly GCF_057657395.1). Classification (NCBI taxonomy): domain Bacteria; kingdom Pseudomonadati; phylum Pseudomonadota; class Betaproteobacteria; order Burkholderiales; family Oxalobacteraceae; genus Telluria; species Telluria sp. Soil_C_11. The sequence continues at coordinate 9,345 of NZ_JBDGIN010000030.1, forward strand.
CGCATGGCTTCCGTTTCGCGGTTCGGGCTGGCGACCGAGCCGGTGTCGAGGTGGTCGCGGCCGATCACGATCGGCGCCTTCAGCTCGCCCTTGCGCACCATCTCGTTGAAGGCCAGGCCGGCGATGTGGCGCTCGCCCAGGCCCAGCCAGCAGATGCGCGCCGGCAGGCCCTGGAAGGCGATGCGCTCGCGCGCCATGTCGAGCCAGCGGTGCACGCGCGCATGCTGCGGGAACAGCTCCTTGATCTTCGCGTCGGTTTTATAGATGTCTTCCGGGTCGCCGGACAGCGCCACCCAGCGGAACGGACCGCGGCCCTCGCAGAACTGCGGGCGGATATAGGCCGGCACGAAGCCCGGGAAGTCGAAGGCGTTCTGCACGCCCTGGTCGAGCGCGACCTGGCGGATGTTGTTGCCGTAGTCGACGGCCTGGGCGCCCATCTGCTGGAAATCCAGGATGGCCTGCACGTGGACGGCGCAGGATTCGGCCGCCGCCTGTTTCAGCTTGTCGTGCTGGGCCGGGTCCTGCTGCGCGGCCTGCCATTGCGCGACGGTCCAGCCGCGCGGCAGGTAGCCGTTGATCAGGTCGTGGGCCGAGGTCTGGTCGGTCACCAGGTCTGGCACGAGTCCGCCCTCTTTCGCACGGCGCACCAGTTCGGGCAGCACGTCGGCGGCATTGCCGAGCAGGCCGATCGAGACCGCTTCCTTGCGTTCCTTGTACTCGCGGACCATCTGCAGCGCCTCGTCGATGCTGTGGGCCTGCTTGTCCAGGTAGCGGGTGCGCAGGCGGAAGTCGATGCTGCTCTGCTGGCATTCGACGGTCAGCGAGACCGCGCCGGCAAAGGTCGCGGCAAGCGGCTGCGCGCCGCCCATGCCGCCCAGGCCGGCGGTGAGGATCCATCTTCCCGCCATGTCGCCGCCGAAGTGCTGGCGTCCGGCTTCGGCGAAGGTTTCATAGGTGCCCTGCACGATGCCCTGGGTGCCGATATAGATCCAGCTGCCGGCCGTCATCTGGCCATACATGAACAGGCCCTTGCGATCGAGCTCGTTGAAATGCTCCCAGTTGGCCCACTTCGGCACCAGGTTGGAGTTGGCGAGCAGGACCCGCGGCGCGTCGGGATGGGTCTGGAACACGCCGACCGGCTTGCCGGACTGGATCAGGAGGGTCTGGTCGTCCTCGAGCACCTTCAGCGAGGCCAGGATCTGGTCGAAGCAGGCCCAGTCGCGCGCCGCGCGGCCGATGCCGCCGTAGACGACGAGGCGCTGCGGGTTTTCCGCCACCTCGGCATCCAGGTTGTTCTGCAACATGCGGTAGGCCGCTTCGGTCAGCCAGCTACGGCAAGTCAGCTGGCTGCCGCGCGGGGCGCGGATCACGCGGGTCGGATCGAAACGCGGATCGGCGCCGGTTTCAGGGGAGGCTTGGGTCATGGCAGGCTCCTAGGAATTTCCAGAAAGTCTAGGTTGTCTATACAACCTCGTCAAGCCCCCGCCTCTGCCCTTGTTTACTTCTTTTGGTAGACCTGGCGGCCGGCTACCCAGGTCTCGAGCACATTGGTCTTGTAGATGTCGTAGGGGGACATCTTGAACAGGTCGCGGTCGATGACGATGAAGTCGGCGTACTTGCCCGCTTCGAGCGAGCCTAGCGTCTTTTCCTGGTGACCGGCGTACGCCGCGTCGAGCGTGAAGCAGCGGAAGGCTTCCTTGAGCGACATCTCCTGCTCCGGGTACCAGCCGGCGATCGGCTGGCCGTTCTTGTCCTGGCGGGTGACGGCGGCGTGGATGCCGAAGAAGGGGTTCGGCGCCTCGACCGGGAAATCGGAACCGCAGGCGATGCGCGAGCCCTGCTGCAGGAAGCTGCGCCAGGCGTAGGCGCCCTTCATGCGATCAAAGCCGATGCGGCTCTCGGCCATGTTCTTGTCCGACGTCGCATGGGTCGGCTGCATCGACGGGATGATGCCGATGCTCTTGAAGCGCGGGATGTCGTTCAGCGTCACGACCTGGGCGTGCTCGATGCGGTGGCGCTGGCCAGCGGCTTTATTCGCGGGGATCTCCTTGGCGAAGGTGTCGAGGATCTGCTTGTTGCCGGCGTCGCCGATCGCGTGCACGTTCACCTGGTAGCCCTTGCGGATCGCCTTGGTGATCATCGTGTCGATCTCCTTGTTCGTATGGAACAGCAGGCCGTGCGAATGCGGATCGTCGCTATAGGGCGCCAGCAGGGCCGCGCCGCGGCTGCCCAGGGCGCCGTCGGCATACAGTTTGACAGCGCGCAGCGCGTACATATCCTTGCCGTAGCTGTTCAGCGGACCATTTTTTGCCAACTGGTCAAAATCCGGGCCGGTGCCGCCGATCATGGCGTAGATGCGCGCGGTCAGCTTGCCGTGGTCGGCATAGTCGCGGTACAGCCTGTCCTCGCCGACCGTGATGCCGGCGTCATGCACGCTGGTCAGGCCGACGCTGGCCATGTTCTCCAGCGCGCGGTCGAGCATCACGCGGCCTTCCTGCTCCGTCTGTTGCGGCAGCACTTTCGTGACCAGGCCCTGGGCGGCGTCGACCAGCACGCCGGTGGCGACGCCGTTCTCGTCGCGCACGATCTTGCCGCCGACCGGGTCGGGCGTGGCGTTGGTGATGCCGGCCAGCGCCAGCACGCGGCTGTTGGCCCAGCCGGCATGGCCGTCGACGCGCTCGAGCCAGACCGGGCGGTCGCTGACGGCGCCATCGAGTTCCTTCGCGGTCGGGAAGCGGCCCAGCTTCCAGATCTCCTGGTTCCAGCCGCGCCCGCGCACCCAGGCCTGCTGCGGATTGGCGCGCGCATAGTCGGCGATCGCCTTCAGCGCGCCGTCCAGCGAGGTGGACGTCGACAGGTCGAGCTGGGTCAGCATCGCGCCGAGGCCGAACACGTGGCCATGCGCATCGATCAGGCCGGGCAGCACGGTGCGGCCCTGCAGGTCCACGTGTCGTGCATTCGGCGCCTTCGCCGCCACGTCCTGCGCCGCGCCGACCGCGAGGATCCTGCCCTTGTCGTCGAAGGCCATCGATGCGAACTGGACGATGTCCCCTTTGGCGTTCAGCGTGTAGCCGTTGGCGTTGTCGATCACGGTATCGGCATGGGCCACGGCCATGGCGCCAGCGGCGAACACGGCGAACAGGGCGGACTGCAGGGGTTTCAGGCGCATCGTTGGCTCTCCATTCTTATCAAAGAAGAAGAGTGTATAGAAAAACACGCAATGGTCAATCTGCATCAAACCGGGGTCAGACTCCCGTTTTGAGCAATTGCCCAAATCCGGAGTCTGACCCCGGTTTAGCTTTGCTCAAGCTCGCGTTCCAGCAAGGCTTTCTTCCGCTCCACTCCCCAGCGGTAGCCGGAAATCGACCCGTCATTGCGCACCACGCGGTGGCAGGGAACGGCGATCGCCACCGGATTCGCCGCACAGGCCCCCGCCACGGCACGCGCGCCCTGCGGCATGCCGAGTTGCGCGGCCAGCTCGGCATACCCCACCGTGCGGCCGGCCGGGATGCTGCGCAGTGCCTGCCAGACGCGCTGCTGGAAGGCGGTGCCGCGCAAATCCAGCGGCAGGGCGAGTCCGATGCGCGGCGCCTCGACAAAAGCGACCACCTGCGCCACCGTGCTTTCGAACGCCGGCTCGGCGCCGATCAGCTCGGCCTTCGGGAAGCGGTCCTGCAGGTCGCGCACCAGCGCATCCGGATCGTCGCCCAGCAGGATCGAACAAATACCCTTGTCCGTGGCCGCCACCAGCAATGCGCCCAGCGAGCAGGCGGCGACCGCGAAGCGAATGACTTCGCCGCCACCGCCAGAACGGTAGCGCTGCGGCGTCATGCCCAGGACGCCGGGCGACGCCGCATAGAAACGGCCGCTGGAATTGAAGCCGGCATCATAGGCGGCCTGCGTGGCGGTGGGCGCCTGCGCCAGCTCGCGCTTGAGCCGCTCGGCGCGCCGTGCGGCCGCGTAGGCCTTCGGCGTGATCCCGGTATGCGCCTTGAACACGCGGTGGAAGTGGAAGCGGCTCATGCCGCAGGCCTGGGCCAGGGTCTCGAGGTCCGGCTCGTCGACAGCTTCGTCGATCAGGCGGCAGGCCCGGGCCACGGCGCTGGCCTGGCGCTCGGCCAGCGGCGGCTGGTCCGGCTTGCAGCGCAGGCAGGGCCGGAAGCCGGCCGCCTCGGCCTGCGCGCGGGTGGCGTGGAAGGCGACGTTGGCGCGCCGCGCGCCGCGCGAGGGACACGACGGCTGGCAGTACACGCCGGTGGTGCGCACCGAGTAATAGAAAAGGCCGTCGGCCTCGCGCATACGCTGCCGCACCGCGGCCCAGCGTTCGTCGTCGGTGCTGAAAGCTGGCTTGTCCATGGTAGTCTCCCTGCTGAATCAATCGAATGAAGCCATGCTAACGGCGAAGGACGGACGCCGTCATCCCGGGTCTTGCTTTCGAATTGGCAGTACCGGACAATCTTTACATCGTATAGCAGGAGAACAGCTTGGAACAGCAGCACCGCGAGCAGGATGCCACGCCCATTTTTCAGCGCATCAAGGATTACCTGATGGGTGAAATCGCTTCCGGACGCTGGAAGGAAGGCGACCTGGTGCCATCCGAGCAGGCGCTGGTGCGCCAGTTCGGCGTCTCGCGCATGACCGTCAACCGCGCCGTGCGCGAGCTGACCGCCGAGCAGGTGCTGACGCGGCGCCAGGGCGCGGGCACCTTCGTCGCGCCGCAGAAATACCAGGCCACGCTGGTCGAGATCCGCAACATCGCCGACGAAGTCCGCGCGCGCGGACATGCCCATACCAGCCGCCCCGTGCTGCTGGAACAGGCGCCGGCCGGCGAGGCGCTGGCCCTGCAGTTCGAACTGGCGCCGGGCGCGCCGCTGTTCCACTCCGTGATCGTGCACCACGAGAACGGCCAGCCGATCCAGGTCGAGGACCGCTGGGTCAACCCGGCCTGCGCGCCCGCCTACCTGGAGCAGGACTATACCCGCGTCACCCCGAACGAACACCTGATGGCCGCCGCGCCGCTGCAGGGCGCCACCTACAGCATCGAGGCGCTGCCGGCGCCGCGCGAAGTTGCCGAGATGCTGAATATCGCTGCGGGTTCCGCCTGCCTGGTGCAGCGGCGCCGCACCACCTCGCAGGGCCGGGTGGCGACGGTGGCGACGATGTGGCATCCCGGCCAGTTGTACAAATTCACGGGCAGCGTCGGCTGAGAAGCGCTTGTCGCATCGACCACACAGCAAAATAAATCCTTTCGCCCCATGTACAGGCGGCACAGTCGTCGGCAATAATGGGATCAGGTCGAACCGTCCGGCCCCCGCCAGCGGCCCCCGCAACGCCCGATCCACCCGCAAGTCCGCCAGTCCGGCGCATGCCGTTTTCTGGGACCTGTTTGCGGTGCGCGGCAACGTGTTAAGATTTTGTACAAAGCTTGCGAACACGTTTCAGGAAAATCGGTTATTATTTCAGCTAACCCCCGCCTGACACCCTCTTGCAGCTCTTCCACTATTGAATATTGCACACAGTGTCTCCACCATTGTGCGTTCAGGCGTTAATTGACCTACCTCTCACTGAGGAAAACATGAGCGAAAACATCAAACACATTAGCGATGCATCTTTCGAAACCGACGTTCTGAAGTCCGAGCGCCCGGTCTTGGTCGACTTCTGGGCCGAGTGGTGCGGCCCCTGCAAGATGATCGCCCCGATCCTGGAAGAAGTCGCTAAAGAATATGACGGCAAGCTCCTGATCGCGAAGATGGACGTCGATGCGAACCAGGCCGTGCCGGCCAAGTTCGGCATCCGCGGCATCCCGACCCTGATCCTGTTCAAGAACGGCGTGGCAGCCGCGCAGAAGGTCGGCGCGATGGCCAAGGGCCAACTGACTGCTTTCATCGATAGCAACATCTGATACGATAGCCGGCGGCAGCGCGCCCGCACTGCCGCCATCCCGGGAAGCTCATCGACTCCGATGCTTCTCTTTTAATCAACCCACGTAGTTCCCTCCCCTACCTTTACTTTCCCGTCACGGGACACCCGACACATGCACTTATCTGAACTGAAGGCAATGCACGTCTCCGCCCTTCTGGAGATGGCGATCAGCCTGGATATCGACAACGCAGCCCGCCTGCGCAAACAAGAACTGATGTTCGCGATCCTCAAGAAGCGCGCGAAACAAGGCGAACAGATTTTCGGCGACGGCGCGCTCGAGGTGCTGCCGGACGGTTTCGGTTTCCTGCGTTCGCCGGATGCGAGCTACATGGCGTCGACCGACGACATCTACATCTCGCCGTCGCAGATCCGCCGCTTCAACCTGCATACGGGTGACTCGATCGAAGGGGAAGTGCGTACCCCGAAGGATGGCGAGCGTTATTTTGCGCTGGTCAAGGTGGACAAGGTGAACGGCGAATCGCCGGAAGCGTCGAAGCACCGCATCCTGTTCGAGAACCTGACCCCGCTGCACCCGCAAGTGCCGCTGCGCCTGGAGCGCGACATGAACGGCGCGGAAAACATCACCGGCCGCATCGTCGACCTGATCTCGCCGATCGGCAAGGGCCAGCGCGGCCTGCTGGTGGCCTCGCCGAAGTCCGGCAAGTCGGTCATGCTGCAGCACATCGCCCACGCGATCACCGCGAACCACCCGGACGTCACCCTGATCGTCCTGCTGATCGACGAACGTCCCGAGGAAGTCACCGAGATGCAACGTTCGGTGCGCGGCGAAGTGGTCGCCTCGACCTTCGACGAACCGGCCACCCGCCACGTGCAGGTCGCCGAGATGGTGCTGGAAAAGGCCAAGCGCCTGGTCGAGATGAAGAAGGACGTCGTGATCCTGCTCGACTCGATCACCCGCCTGGCGCGCGCCTACAACACCGTGATCCCGGCATCGGGCAAGGTCCTGACCGGCGGTGTCGACGCCAACGCGCTGCAGCGTCCGAAGCGTTTCTTCGGCGCCGCCCGTAACGTCGAGGAAGGCGGTTCGCTGACCATCGTCGCCACCGCGCTGATCGAAACCGGCTCGCGCATGGACGACGTGATCTACGAAGAATTCAAGGGCACCGGCAACATGGAAGTGCACCTCGAGCGCCGCCTGGCCGAGAAGCGCGTCTATCCGGCAATCAACCTGAACAAGTCGGGTACCCGCCGCGAAGAGCTGCTGATCAAGCCGGACCAGCTGCAGAAGATCTGGATCCTGCGCAAGCTGCTGTACTCGATGGACGAGATCGAGGCGATGGAGTTCATCCTCGACAAGATGCGCGCGACCAAGAACAACGTCGAGTTCTTCGACATGATGCGTCGCGGCGGCTGATTCCGGCCGGGTTGTCACGGAATCCACGAAAAGGCGAGTCGAACTCGCCTTTTCGCTTTTATGCGCCACGATTTATTCAGATCAAGCCCGGAAGGGACCCGGCACGGAGAATCGCCCTCATACCAACAAGGAGCGATGATGATTTCCGACCAACTGCAAGACGCACCTGCCCAGCGCAACAAGGACCTGCTGCTCGACCGGCGCCTGACCGTCCTCGAAACCCGCTTCGATACGACATTGACCATGCTGCCCAACAAAGCTGACCTGTCGGAACTGAAAGCCGAACTCAAAACCGACATCCATGGCGAATCCGCACGCCTGAGCAAGTGGATGGCGGCAACCGCCATCACCATGGTCATCGGCTTCGCCGGCATGATCCTGACCATGATGGCGCGCCTGCCCCATCCCTGAACCGGTCCGGGCTCGGCCTCGAGCGCCTGACGACACCCCAGGCAAGACAGTGCAACGCCGCCATGGGTGTTGTCAGGCGCTCGAGTGTCAACGCTAAATAGAAATGTCCCCTGCTCTCCAAAGTAGAAATGTCCCCTTTGGATCAGGCAGGGATCAAGTGGG
>NZ_JBDGIN010000031.1:0-17012 GCF_057657395.1 Telluria sp. Soil_C_11
CGCAAAGCGGCCATCTTCTCAAAATGGTGTATCAGTTTTCAATCGCTGCCTGTATCAGTTTACAACCGCTGCTGACATTTCGGGCTTACACCTGATCGTCTGCCCCGATGCGGCATGGCGGGAGCGTCAATCATGACAGCTTAATTGAAAGGACATCAGCCATGAGCATAACCGGTCAACTCACCAAGAAAGGCGAAGCCTTTGAGGGATTCATCGCCAGCGAGCGCTTCGATCATGACATCCGCATTCTGAAGAACCCGAGCCCACAGGGCGAAACCTCTCCGGACTACGAGGTCTTCACCCTCTCCCCGCGCGGTCGCACGATCCGGATCGGCGGCGTCTGGCACCGCACATCACGTCAGGACAACGCTTTCCTGTCACTTTCAGCCAAGGTTCAGGGCGAGATCGTCAACGCCAACATTTTCCCGGCCGACGATGGGGACGCGAACAAGTTCGAAATTGTCGAATGGAAGGTTTAGCACCACACGCAAAGGGCCGCTTCGTCAGAAGCGGCCCTTATCATGTCCTCAGCCTTGGCTATCAGGCGACGCCCTCATTCCATGCCCTTATGATCGTTCAGGGATTTCCGGTTGTCACGACCTCAGTTCTTCGCGTATCCCAATTCCTTTTCAACTCGAATGGTCTCCGCCAGATGATGTTCAAAGCCGGGCAACACAGCCTCCAAATGTGCCTTGAACGTCTCACTTGTCGATGCCGGAAGCAGTGCCGTTCTGATCGCCGCGATTGCGTTTGTATGAAATACCCGCTCATGAGCGAGATAGGCTTGATCGAACTCTGTGCCGGAAAGAGACTTTAGCTTCGCCATGGCCTCATTATGGCCGACGGCGCCCTCGCTCTTAGCGTCCACTTTGTATTCGGCGCCTTCGGCGGCAGCGATGTCTCGCGCCCACTGACGAACAGCGGAATGATCGCGCAGAACCATCACAGCGAGCTCGCGCACTTGGGTGTCCTGACCTTTAACGGCGCCGAGAGCGGCTGTTTCAATGTCGAAACCGTTCACCTGATCGTAGATGGCGAAGATCTCCGTTTGAGAGATCTGCGGTTTCTCTTTCGATTGTTCCGCCATGGCAATCGGCGCGATCGCATGAACAATCAAGGCGATCACAGCAAACAGAATTGATTTTGTAAGGTAAGCGATGTTTCGGTCACACCTTGACGGGATAATTCCAAGGGAGCAGGTCGTTGATCATGCTTTGCTTGTGGCCATTGACGATCCTGATGAGGACGTCAGTGAGCCAGGCCTGTGGATCGACGTCGTTGAGTTTGCAGGTCTCAACGAGTGATGCGATGGTCGCCCAGTTTTCTGCTCCGGCGTCGTGTCCTGCAAAAAGTGCGTTCTTCCGATTGATGGCTATTGGCCGGATGCTGCGCTCGACGCTGTTGTTGTCCATCTCGACGCGCCCGTCGGTCAGGAACATGCAGAGCCCGTCCCAGTATTTGGTAATATATTTGAGCGCCTCACCAAGCGGCGCCTTGGATGAGACGCGGGCTGGACCGCCGCCATGGCCGTCTCGATATCTTCCAGCGACAGCTCATATTGTTCCCGATCGACCTTCTCGGAACGCGCGCCGAACAGGGCTCGCTTGAAGTCGGCAACCAGCTTCTCGAGCCTCTGGATGCAGTCTTCCTTACGTTCAATGAGCGCATTCTTATGTTCAAGAAGCGCGTCCCGATCCAGCACCTCAGCCTGCGAGGCCAAAATCATGGCCTTCAACGCATCAATATCATCGGGAAGATCGACCGTATTCTGCATGGCAAAACCATAGCAAATCCGGCCTGTTTCTGCTCCGCCAAAGAGGGCTCTGATTCATCGTGTCGCAGTCATTCAACCGCCATAGGTACCCGCACCGACAACGCCCGAACCCGCCGCCAATCAAGCCCCGCAAACAGCGCCTCGAACTGCGCATGGCTCAAGCTCATCAGGCCGTCCCTGATATCAGGCCAGGTGAAGCTATGTTCCTCCAGCCGCTTGTAGGCCATCACAAGACCCGTCCCATCCCAGAAGAGTAGCTTCAGCCGGTCTGCTCGCTTCGACCGGAACACAAACACCGTGCCCGTGAACGGATCCTTGTGCAGCTCGTTCTTCACCAGTGCCGCCAGCCCATCATGGCCTTTACGGAAGTCTACCGGCTTCGTCGCGACAACAATCCGTACCCTGTTGGTGGGGAAGATCATGAATCTGCGCCCAGAGCATGTGCAATCTCTGCGATCCGCCGCGCCGGGGTGGCCGCGTCCAATCGCACCGTAACGCCACCACACAGGATATCCAGCATGCCGCTCACAGGTGACGCCGGATCGCTATCAATCTCCTCGCGCATAACCACAGGTGCAAACTCGGGATATTCGGTCCCGGGACCTTCGGCCAATGCGGGTAAAACCAGCTTGCCCGCCCGCGCCATCGCTCGCCATGCCGACAGGTGGTTCGCACGCAAGTCATACCGCCGCGCAACCGATCCAACGCTCGAGCCAGGCACCAGCGTCTCGGCAACAATCCGAGCCTTAAGCGCATCCGGCCAGCGACGATGCCCCTTGGGACTAAGCAGATCTATATCTGTGATAAACTCCGCTGAGCGCTCCATGGATAAACTCCAATCCCAGATCCACAAAAAACGCAGAATCTCAGATCAGAGCTATGCACAAAAGGTGGGAGCAGAGCACCGCTTACTTTGTAAGTCTCATTAGTAGCTCCATATCCTACGGTTGATTTCATCAGCCCCAGGAGCGCAGCTGTGTATCGCCTGGCCATGGACCATGAAGATCAGGCCCAAGCTGCCGGCGTCCGCGCCCTTGGGTTTTGCGCTCAGTCCAGCTCAAACACCCAAGGCGAATCCTGGAAGATGAAGAACAGCGCGGGCTCGTCATCACTCATATTGTTCGTCTCGTGGGGCTCGTCTTTCGCGAAGGAAAAGACATCCCCCGGGCCAAGCGTATCGTTGGTCTTTGCGTTTCCAGGGACCGGGTGCGCCACTGCGCCACTGATCACAATCCCTGTTAGCGGAGCGGTGTAATGATGGAGCGGAAGCCGGACACCGGCATCAAGACGAATGAGTGTGCCATGCGCACCCTTCGTAAAGTCGCCCACAACCGGCGCCGCGCCCACGCCTTCCATGGCTGGCAAAAACGTCCGGCTATCCAGTTTAGTGAAGACAGTCTCCCCTAGCGCCAGTACACTTATCTTTTTCATCCTTTATCTCCTCAATGGTTTTGACGGCCGAAACAGACCGCATCAGCCATGCGAGCAGGAACGCTCGCTGCGCTTTAGAACCTGATGGCAGGCTGCGGCGCGTGACCCGTAGTTGGCAGCCGACCCGTGAGTGATTTCACTGGTGGCCTTGGCCCAGATCGGGCCGTCGAAGTCACCGTCGCCGGTGGCCAGGAAGGTTTCGATATGCGGCAGGTATTGCAAGGCGGCGAAAGCGCCGATGCTGAGGGGCTTGGACATGATGCACTCCTAGGTTGGTGTTTGGCCAGTATCGTCAGAAATGGCGATGCTGTCAAGGGAAGCCGGCCGGGCCTGCATCGTCAGAGCCGACGATGCGAAGCTGCTGGAGCGTCCTGCAGCACCGCCAGGAATGGCGATGCCGGATCGCTCAGTAGGTGGGGATGTAGACCACCTCAATGTCCACGCGCTGGTTCTCGCGCCGGCCCTCGGCCGTCGAGTTGTCTGCCACGAAATCGGCGGCCGATGCGAAGTTCACCATGATCTTGAGCGGCGAGACGCCGCGCGCCACCAAGTACGACCTGGCCGAGAGCGCACGGCGTAGTGCAAGGGCCTCATCGGCCGCGCTGGGCCGTAGTGTGCTGGTGCGCCCGCTGATGTAGATGATCGCCGCATTCCTAGCGTCGGCCAGCAGCTCCAGGGCCTCTGGCGTCGGCTGGAATGTCGCGCTGCTGTCGGGGAAGGACACCGATACGCCGGACTTGATCGGCGTGCCGAAGTTGCCGGCGTCGCCGGCGGCCAGTGCGCTTTGCGCGCTGACCAGGAACGCCAGAGAGAGGGCCAGAAGAACGGGTTTTCGCATGGGGCAGGACTCCAATCAGAAGAACAGGTAGCCGGCCTTGCTCATGGGGATGCGGATCAACCAGAGCGAGGCCAGGTGCAGCGGGTAATAGGCGTAGAAGGCCCAGCGCAGGCGCGGCACGCGCACATCCACCCGCGAGGCCAGGAAGAGCACCGGCAGGGCTGCCAAGGCCCACAGGTTGCGATTGACGAACCACAGGGCCGCGCAGGCCAGCACCGCGACCGCCGCGGCGGCCCAGCTCGGCCGGCGCGTGTACGACCACACCGCCAGGCCGAAAGCCACGGCCGGCCACCAATATTCGACCGAGCTGCCGCCGACCAGGAACACCACGCCGGCGGCCGCCAGGTGCAGCTTGCCGCCACGTTCGACCAGGTAAGCCGTGGCCGTGACGACCAGCAGCGTGAACATCACGTTGAGCGGCCACCAACCGGCGTACAGGCCGCCGAGGGCCACGAAGGGCACGGAGGCCAGCGCGCCGAACATCGCCAGGCGCGACATGGTGCGGCCGTACACGCCGCGTTCGAGCGTGCCCGGCCGGGCCAGGTTGTAGGCCAGGACGAACACGAAAAGGGGGAGCGCCACGCGGCCGGCCTCGAACAGCACCGGCAGCGTCGCGTTGAACAGGTACTTGTTGACGTGATCGCCGGTCATGAGAACCAGTGCGAGCCACTTCAACGCTTCGACGGTTCCATCAGGAATCCGCAGGGCCTTCATCAGCGCCGGCCCCCGCGAATCGCGTAGGCGCGCAGCACCAGGAAGATGATGTAGAGCGCTGGCAGTGAGAGCACGAAGGCGATGGGCTTGCCGATCCACGCCGGCAGCGCCCACAGCAGAAGGCCCAAGGCGAAGATCGGGCCGAGGCCCAGCAGAAGCAAATCGAGCTGGTTCTTGGCCTGTCCTTCCGCCCACTTGCAATAGGCTTGAAGCAACCGGCCGACGCCCAGCGTGTACCGCATCATGAAGGCGTGGAATTTGTCCATGTTTAGCCGCTAAATCGGAAGAGCCGGCCTACTCGGCCGACCCCTCGCGTGAAGTGTTGAAAGACACCGTGCGGGGCACGTAGCCGGCCACCGACACGCTGCGAGCTGCTGCGGCCGCTGGGGCGGCCTGCTGGGGTGCTGGTGCCGGCCTGGCCGCCGGCGTCGCCCGCTGGGCCACCGTCGCGGGCTGGCTGGGCGTCGAGGGCGTGGCCCCGGCCTTCGTCACGTCAAGCGTGACGAACCGAGCTTCGAGCCAATCGGCCCACTTCGACGCCTTGCGCATCAAGTCGGCCCGGTACACCGCGTTGTACTGCGGCGTGCGCGAGTGGTAGTTCGCCGCCTTCGTCCAGAGGTCGCCCTTGTCGTTGCGGATGTGCATCCGCAGCCGCCAGGCGGCCAGGTCGAACGAGTAGCAGCCGGCAGCCGCCACATCGTTCGCCGTGATGCCGTATCGGGCCAGGTCGCCCAGGTACGCGGTGTTGAACTGCATCGGGCCAACGTCATGCGTGCCATTCGAGTTGCGCACCCACTGGCCCGGCTTGCCGCCCTCTTTCTCGGCGACGGCCAACACGATGTTGACCGGCACCTCGTACTTGACGGCGGCCGAGATCGAGCAGACGACGCGCTCCTGGAGCTGCGGCGGCAGATCGGCGAAGAACGGCATGCCCTCCCCTCCCTCAGTTCAGCCAGGACTGACGGCGGCGCTCTTCGTCCTCGCGCCGGATGCGTTCGTTGTACTCGGCCAAGGCGCGGTCATAGTCGCGCGCTTCGACCCAATACCCGCCCCGCTCTGGCGTCCCGACATAGCGCGGCAGCGTGCCGCTGCTGGCGAAGTCGGTGTAGGCGTGGCCGGTGTAGGCCCCGCAGTAGTCAGGCAACTGGTTGCTGATGTACGTGCGCCCATCGTCGTAGCCGCCCGTCCACATCACCAACGTCGAGTTCAGCGACTGCGCGTCGCAACGGCCAGCGCCGCGCGAGATCGCCGACACGAGCGACTGCATTTCCGGCGTCTGGCTCGCCACCGGGCAAAGCTGGAGGAAGTTCAGGCGGGCGCGGATCGTGTCCGACAGCTTGCGCTTCGTGATGTTGAAGTACCGCGACAGCGACGGCGTGCATTCGCTCGGGCGCGTGCCCGACGACAGGCACAGGATCGCCTCGCAGGCCAGGCGCGTGTCGCCGGTCAGCACGTCTTGCGCGCTGGCCGTGCCGGCGGTCGATCCGAGGGCTGCCACGAGGGCGGCCAGGGCAAACAGTTTCTTCTTCATGGTTGGACTCTCCTTGGTTACGCAGTTGTGCCGTCGCGGCCTTGCTCGCGGTTGGCGAACGCAGCTACTTCGGACTCGGGATCGGCATCGGCGGGGCCGCCTGCCAGGCTGTTGTCGCCGAAGCTCGGCGCGGGCTGCTGGTCGGGCACGTCGATGTTCTCGGCCGTGCCGCTTCCTTGCGCCTTGATCGCGGCGGCGATCTTTCCGCCAGTGGTGTCGGCGATCCGCTCGGCTGCGGCTTCGCGCAGGCTCGCGGCTTTGGCCTTGGCAACATCGGCGGTTCCCTTCGCCAAGTTCGCGCCGGCGTCGGCGGCGATGCGGCCGGCCGTGCCGAGGGCCGATGCGGCCGATGCGAGCAAGCCGGGGCCGGTGCTGCCCGGTGCGGCCTGCTGCCCTTGCCCTGCCCCGCCGGCGGGCTTGGGTTCGTTCTTGGCGGCCTTGTCGGCACTGCTGCCGGTGCTGGCCGTCGAGCTGCTGCCCTGGCCGCCGGCGTCGGCTTTGCCGCCGCCCTTATCGCCGCCCTTCGAGCTGCCCGAGCTGCTGCCGGTCGAGGGGCTGCCGCCACCCGACGAAGAGCCACCGCCGGAGCTGCCGCTAAAGCCCGCAGCCTGAGCGAAGGGCGTGCTGCCGGTGCCGGCGTCGCCGCCGCCGCCCGCACCGCCGCCCGAGCTGCCGCCGCCCGAGAAGGCCGACATAACGTCCGTGCCTGCCGACACGTTCTCATTGGCCTTCGAGAAGGCGGCCATGACGGCAGAGGCACCACCGGCGGCCGAGGCTGCGCCGGCGGCCAGAGCGGCGCCGCCGGTCGCGGCCGCTGCTGCTGCCATGCCTGCGGCACCCAACGCAGCGCCTGCACCGAACTGGCCGATGCCGGCACCGCCCACGCTCGCGCCGGTGATGATCCCGGCGATGAGCGGCGGAATCTTGTTGACCAACGCCAAGAGGATGATGACGACGATCAGCATCACGCCCATTTCCTTGAGGCTGATGCCGGCGCTCATGCGCGAGTAGTAGTCATCGAGGAAGGTCTTGCCGATGCCCACCAGGAGCACCATTGCGAAGAGCTGCGCGGCCACGCCCAGGACGACCTTGTAGTAGTTGATCGCCATGTCGGAAGTCCAGCGCGAACCACCGAAGCCGAGGAAGAACACGCCGCCGTAGGCGAGCACCCAGCCCGACGCGAGCAGCAGAAGCATATTCACACCGACCAGGGCCAGGATGACCAGGATCGCCACGGCCATGAGGATGCCGGCCATGCTGTCCACCGGCGACCACACCGAGGACTGATCCATCACCTTGTCGAAGATCGCAAAGCCCACGTCCACGATGCCCGAGGGCGACAGAGCATTGCCCAGGCCCGTCGCGTTGCCGGCGAGCTGCCGCAACGACGCATAGATGGACGAGGCGAAGTTAGGGCCGTTGGTCAGCGCCCACCAGAAGAAGCCGGTAAAGATCGTGAAGCGGACGAACTCCGCGAAGAACTCGCCAATGTCGGCCTTGCGCAAGGCCATCATGCCGAACGTCCAGACCATCGAGATCACAACCAGCGTCCAGAAGAGCCAGGTTGCGGCCGTGGTGATGACACCGGCCCAGCCGCTCGCGGCGGCCTGGTAGCGATCCAGCACGCTATCGAACACGCCGGCGTTGTCGATGGCCGCGTGGGCATCGACCGCGAAGAACGCCAGCCAGACGAACAGCGGCAGGGCGAGGGTTTTTAGATTGGCTGGCATTCTCATCGTCAGCACCTCACCATTCGCGTTTCGGGCTGGGCTTGAAATCCCCACCACGACGCAAGCACAGCGACGAAAAAGCCTGCTGGACGCCCTTGTCCTCGATCTTGGCGATGTTCTCGGGCTTGCAGTTCTCGTCGTTCACTTCCGGCATGGGGGCCGTGGCCGGCTTGTTGTCGCAGCCGGCGACCAAGGCCGCCACGAGGGCGGCCGAGGCCAAGGACAGAGCCTTGATTGCTTTCATGAATCCCCCTTACCAGGTGCGCGCCGGGCTGGCCCGGTAGCTGCCCTGGCGCAGTTGTGCGGCCGCTGCCGCCTGCTGGGCTTCCTTGTCGGCGTCGGCCTGCATCTTGGTTGCCATCGCGTTCTGCTGCGCGATCAGCAGGCCACGAATCTGCAAGAGCTGGTTGGCCTGCTGGCTGGCGAGCTGGTTGGCGTAGCCGATGGCCTGCATTTGGCCCTGCGCGCCCTGCGCTGCCGATTGAAGACGCTGCAACGTCGCTGCATCGGCCGTGAGATTCGTTTGCTGCCTATCGAGGCCCTTGAACAAGGCATCGTTGGCCTTCTTCTGCGACTCGCTCGCGAGCTGGGCCACATTCCGAAGTGCTGCGCGTTCCGCGTCGGAGCACCCTGCCGCCGTAAAGCACGGCGAGTTCTTGTAGTAGTTCACGTCCTGGAACTTGCCGATGTAGCTGTCCAGGCTGCCGAGTTGGGTCTTGTAGTAATCCAGCGTGTTGACCGCGTTCATCAACCCGTTGATGGTCGATTGCGCCTGATCCCAGATATACGCGGCCGGGGCCATCGTGTTCTGGAGTTGGTTTTGATACTGCTGGAGCTGGGTGCTGTACTGCTCAATTTGCTTGAGCGTCTGGGCCACCGATTCGATGGCCGTCATGATGTTCTGCGACAGGTTGGTGCCGTCGATGACGGGGATGCCAGCCTGCACAGGTGTGACCGCCAGCGTGCTCGAAACAGCAATGACGAGGGCCAATTTAGCGGCTAAAAACTTCGGCTTCATGGTGCTTTTCTCCTATGGCGTTAGTAATCGAAGGAACGGTACGGCTTGGAAAACGTCATGTCCTTCGTGACCACGACGTTGAAGCGATACCCCGGCCGAATTTCCAGCGTCGGCGAAATGCTCAGGTTCTTGGCGATGAGTTGCGCCGTAACCTGGCCGAGCTGCTGGCCGAGGGCTTCGCTTAGGGCACTGCTGGCGCTCGGTGCGCCATAGGTGTTTGTGGCCTGGTTCTGGCGTTGGCTGTAGGTGATGCCTGCTGTCACGCCGGACATGAGGAAGGCCGAGCCGAACAGGCGCACATAGTGGTTGTTCACCTGGTCGTGGAAGCCCGCGTATCCCGCGCTGTCCGCGCCTGGCATCGCGCCAATGTCCATCGCCTTGCCATCGGGGAACACGATGCGTTGCCACGCAACCAGCACGCGCGCTTGGCCGTAGGCCACGTCGCTCGAATACGAGCCGACGAGGCGCGATCCCTGCGGGATCAACAGGTGCTTGCCGGTCGGTGTGTCGTACACGTCCTGCGCGACCTGGGCCATGATTTGGCCCGGCAGATCGGAGTTGATGCCCGAAATGAGCGTGGCCGGCACGACGAAGCCCGCGCGCAGCTCGAACGGTGTGCGCGGCGCTTCCGGCTGCGAATCCAGCTTCCAGCGGTCGCCCTGCCCACCTTGGCCGAACTGCGCCATGCTGTTGCGCCCGCCGCCGCTGGTCGAGGTTTGCAGGAGCTGCGGCGCACCGCCCGCGCCCATGCCGCCGGCGGCCGGAGCCGCGCCGCCACCACCGACGCCCATGCCGCGAATCTGCGCCAGGCGTGCTTGATAGGCGGCGGTCGGATCGTTGCTGCGCTGCGCGTCGATTTGCTGCTGCACCGCTGCGATGCGGTTCAGCATTTCATCGCGCGTCTGCGGCGTGCCGGTGTAGGTGCTCGGGCCACCCGGCGCGGAGCCGTTGCTACGCGGGGCATCCACGCGCACGGTGGTCTTGGCCTTCACGGCTTCGCCGAACATCTGCATCTTCGCCATGCGGATGCGCTGGGCCTCGTCGTCGTTCACCGGCTGGCCCGGGTTGCCGGGGTTGGCCGGCGGGGCCGGCGGCGCGTCCGGGTTGGACGGCCGCGCGATCTCCAGCGGAGCCGACGCCGGGCCGGTCGGCATGTCGGGCACCTTGAGCGGGCTTGCCGGCTCGATCAAGCCGCCGGTCTTGTCGCCTGCGATCTCCTTGGCGAACATCGACGTGTTGCCGGCCTTCTCCTTGGGGCCGTCCGCCGGCGCGTTCTGCTTGGCCGCGCGATCCGCCGCGACCAGGGCCATGACCAGCACGAACGACAGCAGGACGCCGCCGAGGATGTACATGGGCATGTTGTTGACGCGACGGACGCCCGCCTTCTTGGACACTTCGCCAGGCGAAGCGTCAGGTGCCATCTGATCGGCGTTTTCTGTCATGGCGTCACTCCTTGCGCACCCAGTACCCGGCCGGCGCGAACGTGCCGTTTTGCGCCAGGTAAGGGCGGGTGATGGATTGATTGCCGACCATCAAGGTCAGGCGGTACAGGTTCGAGTCGCCAGCCTGGTCGAGCACGTAGCGCAACGGCAGGCCGCCCGACGCGGCCGTGGTGGCCGGTGCGCTCGCCTGCGATGCCGCCGAGGCCGGGGCCTGCGTGGAAGCGCCGGCCGGGGCGTACTCCAGGAGGGCATAGCCCTTGTCGCGCAGCGACTTGACGAGCGCCTGGCCGAACGGATCGGGCGTCGGCTGTTGCAGCTCCAGGCGCGTGCGCGCCGGCGCGTACAGCGTGGCGAGCTGCTGCACCGCGTCGGTGGCGAGCTTCTGCTGATCGAGCGCGGCCGACTGGACGAAGTTGCCGTACTGGCTGGTGGTTGCGCAGCCGCCGAGGCCCAGGGCGAGGGCGAGCAGCGCGAGAGAGACGATCTTGCGCATGGTCACTTCCTCCGGCTGATGGTCACGCGGTCTTGGCTACTGCCAACACCGGCAATCAGGATCGCGCGGTCAAACACCGTGTCCACGATGTAGCGATTGCCCTGCACGCGGTAATTGACCAGCACCGTTTCGTCGTCGGTGAACAAGCCGCCCTCTTTGCGCACGACCAGGAGCGTCGGCGCTTCGGTCTGCTGCATCGTGCCGGGCATTTCGATGATGGTCTTGCGGCCATCGTTGTAGACGCGCACAGGCTTCCAGCTCGCCGACCCGGACAGCTCATAGTCGAACGAGAGATCGCCCAGGTACTCGCCCGTCGCCGGCAGGGTGTTGTCGGTGCGTTCCTGCTTCTCGCGGCGCTGGATCGCGTCCCACTTGGCTTGCGCTTCCTCGGGGTACGTGAACGAGACTTGCGGCATGTACTCGGTGCGATGCGAGCGCAGGCGGAAGTGGTAGCTGCGGCGGTTCGTGGTCACAACCAGGCTGGTTTCGAGGCCCACGTCCATCGGCTTGATGATGAGGTGCTGAACCTCGGTCGCGCCGCTGCCGGTGATGGCCGGTTCCACCGTCCACCTGGCCGTGTCGCCCAGGTTGATCGAGTTCACTTGTTCGCCGGGCTGCAAGGCCACGTCGCACACCTGGAGCACCGCGCAAACGATGCTCGGCTGCTGCGCGCCGTACACGAACTTGATGGCACCGCCCGAGCCGGCCACCGGCTTGATGCCGGTCGCCGACCCCGCTTCCCACCGTTTGGCGATGGCGAGCGCCGCGCGCTCTTGAGCGGTCAGCGTCGGGTTGGTCTTGTTGAAATACTTGTCGGCAATGTCGTCGCCAGGGGCGGCCAGAGCCAGGGAGGGCACCGCCACAGCAGCGCCCACGATCAAAGCGGAGAGGGTTTTCTTCATGGTGGATGACCTCGAATTCATTGGATGCGGGACCAGGAGTAATCACGCACGTAGATGCTCAACGGGTTGTTCCGCAGTTGCTCATCGGTGGTGTTGGGCGTGACCTCGGCGATGTAGGTAGTCACGAGCGCGCGCCAGGTGACGGGCTGACCTTTCAGCGTGCCTTGGCGGTCGCGCGTGGTTTCCACCCACTCGACTTGCCAGGTGTCGGGCGTTTGCGGGATGACGGTCTTGATCTCGACGCTGACCATTTCCTTCTCGGCGCGCTTGAACGGGCTGGAATCGGGCGTGCCGTTCAACCACTCGTTCATCTTTGGCGTCGCCGGATCGTTGGGGGCGAGCATCGAGTACGCCTTGAACACGCACTTGCGCTGCAAGGCCACGTCAGGCGACACCATGCGCGCGCAGCTCATCCAGTCCGCAACGGCGGCGTGGATGACACGCGGATCGGCCTTCCCTGCGGCCTGCACCGGGCCGGCGGCCACCGTCTGGCCCAGCTTGTCCACCTCGACCACGTAGGGGATGAACTTCGACTGGCTGCCGATGTGGATCACGCCACCCACGCCGGCCAGCGCGATCAACAGCGACAGGATGCCGATCACCTGCCAGGTTTGGCGCTGCGAGACGACGCCGCCCACGTGATCGTTCCAGGTGCGGCGCGCGGCCAGGTAGGGGTTCTCGGCCTCGCCCGCACGGCGGCCGCCGGCGAGCGGTTCCTTCGAGCGGCGCGGATCGCGCGGCTCGGCGGAGTTGGCGGGCTTCTTGAAGATCAAGCCCTTGAGGGTGTCGGCGATGCTCATGCGGCCTCCAGGTAGTCGTTGAGATTCAGCCCACGGCCGGCCAGCCACTCATGCACCCATTCGTGGCCGAACTTGGCTTCGAGGCTCTTGATGGTGGCGACCGATTCCTTGTCGGACGCACCGACGAAGGCCAGGGCCATCGGCCCCAGGGCAAGGTCATAGAGACGGCGGCCGTTCTCCGAGACGTAGTAGTACTGACGCTTCGGAATGGCAGTCGCCAGGATTTCGATCTGACGCGCGTTGAGGCCCATACGGCGATAGAGCGCCGATGTGTCCTCATCCCTGGCGTAGACGTTGGGCAGGAAAATCTTGGTCGCGGTCGATTCCACGATCACGTCCAAGATGCCCGAGTTGGCCGCGTCGGAGAGGCTTTGCGTCGCCATCAGCACAAGGCAGTTGGCCTTGCGCAGCACCTTGAGCCATTCCCTGATCTTGGCGCGGAACGCGGGGTGGCCCAGCATCAACCAGGCTTCGTCCAGGATGATGACGGAGGGCTGGCCTTTCAGTGCGCGCTCGATGCGGCGGAACAGGTAGAGCAGCACCGGCAGCGCGAACTTCTCGCCCAGGTTCATCAGCTCTTCGATCTCGAACACCGTGAAGTCGGACAGCGACAGGCCGTCCTCTTCGGCGTCGAGCAGGTGGCCCATCGAGCCGTCCACCGTGTACTGCTTGATGGCCTCGCGGATCGCCTCGTCCTGAATCGTCACCGAGAACTCGGAGAGCGTGCGCGCGCCGCTGGCGTGCATGCTCATGATCGCGTTGCCGATCTCGTTGCGCTGCGCCGGCGTGGTGTTGACGCCGTTCAACGCCAGGATGGTGTCGATCCACTCCATCGCCCAGGCCCTATCCCCCTTCGTTTCGAGGAACTGGAGCGGGCAGAACGCCAGGCGGTCATCGTCGGCGGCCACCGTGAAATGCAGGCCGCTCTTGCCCTTCGTGGCCGCGCGGATGCCGGCCGCGAGTGGGTACATCGACATGCCCTTGTCGAAGGCGTAGATCGACATGCCGGCGTAGCGACGGAGCTGCGCGGCGATGATGCCCAGGTGCGTCGATTTGCCTGCGCCGGTCGGGCCGAACATGAAGGTGTGGCCCAGGTCGCGCACGTGCAGGTTCAGGCGGAACGGCGTAGCGCCCACCGTCACGCAGTGCATGAGCGCCGGCGACAGCGGCGGGTACATCGGGCACGGAGCCGTGGCGCTGCCCGTCCAGATCGAGCTTGTCGGCAGCAGGTCGGCCAGGTTCATCGTGTTGATGAGCGGCCGGCGCACGTTCTCGACGCCGTGGCCGGGCAAGCTGCCCAGGTACGCATCGAGCGTGTTGATCGTCTCGATACGGGCCGCGAAGGCCAGGCGGTTGACGGCCTTCTCGACCAGGAGCGCGGAGGCCGCCAGGCGCTCCCGATCCTCGTCCATCAGCACGACCACGCTGGTGTAGTAGCCGGCCGCCACCAAGCCGCTGTTGACCTCGGCGATGGCCGCCTCGGCGTCGCCGACCATCGCGGCCGCGTCCTGGTTGATCGAGCCGGTATTCGTGTTGAACACCTGATCGAAGAAGCCGCGAATCTTCTGCTTCCACTTCTTGCGGAACTTGTCCAGGTGCTTCAAGGACTCGTGCTGATCCATGAAGATGAAGCGGCTCGACCAGCGGTATTCGCTGGGCAGCTCGGCCAGGGCCGAGAGCACCCCAGGCGTTGACTCCAAGGGGAAGCCTTCGATGGCGACCACCTGGATGAACTTGCGCCCGATCTTGGGCACGACGCCGCCCCACAGCTCTTGCCCGCCGATTACCGCATCGAGGTACATCGGATTGCTGGGCAGCATGACCGGGTGATGGAGGCCCGTCACGCAGAACTGCAACCAGCTCAGGAAGTCATCGTGCGTGACTTCCCTGCCCTCTTCCGACACGACTTTTTGGCCGCGCAGGCGCGTCATCTTGACCGCCGAGGACAGGCGCGATTCCAGGCTGGTGATCTCGCGCTTGAACTGCGCAATCAGGCCCGTAGTGCGCGCCGTATGGTCGGGAGCCACCGCATCGTCATCGAACATGAGTTCGACAAACTTGCGCTGGGCCAGCACTGGCGGGAACCACGTGACGGTCAGGACAAAGTAGCCCTCGAACATCGCGCCCAGGCCCTCGAACAAGCGCCGGCGTTCCTCGTCAATGGCGAAGGAAACGGAGTCGGGGAACGATGACACGCCCCGCTCCGAGTAGTTCGGCGCAGGCCGACGCACAGCATCGACATGCACCATCCAGCCGTTCCCCAGGCCCGCCAGGGCCTGGTTGATGCGGAACGACACCATTTCCCGCTGTTCCTCGGTGCTGCTGGCGTTGTCATCCCCCTTGTACAGCCAGGCGGCCATAAAGGAGCCGTTCTTGCCCACGATCACGCCGTCATCGACCACGGCGGCGTAATTGAGCAGATCGGCCAGGCCGGCATCCTTGGCGCGATGCTTCTTGAGCTTCAGCTCGGCATCGACAGCCTGGATGCGGGCAAAGAGGATGAGCAACAGAACCGCACCGAGCACAGCAATGGCAATTGCGATTGCTTCGATCATTTGTATTGCTTCCCTTGACTCGGCGTGTTGTCACGGAAGGGCGTGCTGCGAGCCGGGTAGTACGGCTTGTACCGGCGGTGCCGCAGGTACACGTGTCGCAGCTTCGGATCGGCCTTCGCCATGAGGCGCAGCGCGAAGAGCGCGCCGAACCACAAGGCGATGCCGAACACCGTTGCCCTCACTTCTTGGGCGCTGAAAATCAGCGCGCCGGCCAGCAGGCCCGAGAACATCACCAGCTCACGATCCCCGCCCATGAACAGGTTTTCTCGGTTGCCGGCCCTACGGATGGGGATCGCGCGCAGAGCCATGACTTACCCCGCGATGTGGCCGCGCTCGGCCCAGCGCATGACGGCTTCGCCGGGGAAGCCGGCCACGTCCAGCGCGGCGACCTTGACCTGGTGCAGCGCGCCATCGGTCAGGGCGGCGATTTCCGCGCCACGGCCGAAGAACGTGCTCATCATGTTCTGCGCGCCGACCAGCAGGGCCATGACCAGGACGATGAAGATCAACGTGCGGAAGAAGCCGTTGAGTTCGCCGCCGAAGATCAGGATGCCGCCGGCGACCACGATGCCGATGATCGACAGCGCGAAGGCCACCGGGCCGGTGACGGAGTTGCGGAGGTTGGTCAGCCAGCTCTCATACGGCAGAGAGCCGCCGGTGCCCTCGGAGGCGAATGCGTGCTGGGGGGCCAGCAGGAAGAACGCCAGGAGGGCGAAGAGGCCCATGTAGAACAGGGCGTTGCGGTTGAGGCGGAATGCCGGGAAGGTTGCTTGCATTGGTCGTAACTCCTAGTCAGAGGGTTTTGGTGATGTACTGGCCGTTGGCGAACCCGGAAACCTCCAAGATTTCCTGGATGCGCCGCGAGCCTTCGACGCGGGCGATATGAACAACCACGTGAACCGCCTCGCCGATAAGCGGTTCAATGGGTTTCGGGGAATCGGGGTGCATGCTGATGAGCATGGCGAGCCGATCCAATCCAGCTTTGGCGTTGTTTGCGTGCAGGGTTGCAGCACCTCCTTCGTGCCCGGTGTTCCAGGCCATCAACAGATCAAGGGCTTCGGGGCCGCGCACCTCGCCGACCAGGATTCGGTCGGGGCGCATGCGGAGGGTGGTTTTCAGCAGCGCCGTCATGTTCACGTCGATGCTGGTGTGGTACTGGACGTAGTTCTCGGCGGCGCACTGGATTTCGCCGGTGTCCTCGATGATGAAAACCCGCTCGGTCGGGTCTTGAATCACCATCTCGTTGATGATCGCGTTCACCAGCGTGGTCTTGCCCGAGCCGGTGCCGCCGATCACAAGGATGTTCCGGTGCGCGCGCACCGCTGCAATCAATGCCTCGCGCTGCGGCGCGGTCATGATTCCGCGTTCGACGTACTGATCGAGCGTGAAGATGGCGACGGCCTTCTTCCGAATGGCGAAGGTGGGTGCGGGCACAACCGGCGGGAGCTGGCCGGCGAAGCGACTGCCATCAAGGGGCAGCTCGCCTTCCAGGATCGGCTTGGAGCGCGTGACTTCCTTGCCGTGGTAGCCCGCGATGGTTTCGATGATGGCTTGCGCCTGCGCGACGCGCAGCGTGCCGATGCACTTCATCGGCTCGCCCAGGCGTTCGAGCCAGAGCTTGCCGTCCGCGTTGAGCATGATTTCAACGGTCTTGGGATCGTTGAGGGCGGCCAGCAGCTCCGGCCCCATGTCGCGTTCGAGCTTCTTGGGGTCGTCTCAGAAAACGGAAAATAAAGCACGCTAAGGCATAGCCGAACCTGCCAAGCTTGCTCCACCCTGTAGTG
>NZ_JBDGIN010000032.1:0-14641 GCF_057657395.1 Telluria sp. Soil_C_11
CAGGACCGTGAAACGACTTTGCGCCGATGATAGTGCTGCAACCAGTGTGAAAGTAGGTTATCGTCAGGCTAATTATTCGCAGAAGCCCGCTCAATTCGTTTGAGCGGGCTTTTTGCTTTTGGGCGGCCGGAATTCAGTGTGCTTTCTTCTGGTACGTTCCCGTTAGCTGGCCCTGCGCGAGCACGTGGCCGCCCATCGCTTTTTCCAGCTCGGCCTTGGTCGGATGCCCGAGATCGGGCAACTGCACATCCAGCGCATACAGTTTATGGACGTAGCGGTGACGCCCCACCGGCGGGCAGGGACCACCGTAAGCGCTCTTCTTCCAGTCGTTCAGGCCCGTACGCGTTCCCGGCGGCAGGTCGGTGCCGCGCACGCTGGCGGGCAAGCTGGCAGCGGAGGCGGGGATGTTGTACAGCACCCAATGTACCCAGGTCGTCTTGGGCGCCGCGGGATCCGGCGCATCCGGATCGTCGATAATCAACACATAGCTTTTTGTGCCTGGGGGCGCGCCCATCCAGGACAGGGCGGGAGAGGTGTCGGATCCGTCGCAGGTGTGTACTGCCGGAATATTGCCGCCGGCATCGAAGTCGGCCGAGACAAGGGACAGGCTCATGGCTACCTCCTATGAAAAATGCCGGAGGAAGACGGCTTCCCCCGGCATTTCGACAGCACCCAGCTGTCCGGGTTGCACCTCCGGGCTTATTTCGCGATCAGCACCAGCGTCCCGCGCCCGCACACGCCATAGCTCGTGTTCTCGCCGCCGATAAAGTCTTCGGCTCCCGGCGTGCGCACCTGGTTCGTGCCTTCGGCCCAGCCGCAGGTATCGGTGACGCGGTACCAGCTCTTGCCGCTACCTGGCCAAGGTAGCACGAAGTTCACCTGCGCGCTCCAGGCATTGTGCGCGACGTAGATCGCCGAGGCCGAATCGCCGAACTCGCTGCCGTCGATGCGCCAGGCGATCGCGTGGTTGTTGCCGTCGTTGAAGTAGGTCGAATCCGCGACCCCGCCGTCCGGCTTGAACCAGCGCAGTTGCTCCATCACGTTGCCGTTGTTGTCGACGCTCGAGTAGAAGTTCGTCGGGCGCAGTGCAGGGTGCGCTTTGCGGAAGGCGATCATGCCCTTGGTGAACGCCTCGAAGTTGCTCTGGTCCGTGCTGCGGGTCCAGTTCAGCCAGTTGGCCGTCGAGTCCAGGTTGTAGGGATTGTTGTTGCAGTTCAGGCTGCGCAGCGCTTCGTCGCCGCCGACCACCATCGGCACGCCGGCCGACACCATCATCAGCGCCAGGCCGTTGCGCGCCGCCTTGCGTTGGTCGGCCGCGATGCCGCCCTGGTCCCAGCTGTTGTTGTTGTCCTCGCCGCCGTCGCTCGGCCCGTAGGGCCAGGCCTGGCTATTGTTCTTGACGTTGCAGCTGTACAGGTCCTTCAGCGTGAAGCCGTCGTGTGCCGTGATGAAGTTGACCGAGTGCCAGGGTTTGCGGCCGTCATCGCCGTACAGGTCGCTAGATCCGGCGAAGCGCGTCGCCATGGTGCCGGTGGTGACCGTCACCGAGCCCAGCTTGTTCTGCGACTGGCGCACCGTGTCGCGGTAGGCGCCGTTCCACTCCGCCCAGCCGCTCGGGAAGCCGCCGACCTGGTAGGAGTTGCCGCCGATGGCCCAGGGTTCGGCGATCAGGTCGACGCCACTGCCGCCGCCGGCCGGCCGCGGCGGCAGCTCGGCCACGATGCGGTTCAGCGCGTTGCCCGAATCCATCTTGTCGAAGTTGTAGCAGCCGTGCTGGCAGGTGTTGCCGAGCACCGAGGCCAGGTCGAAGCGGTAGCCGTCCACGCCCAGCGTGTCGCGCCAGTAGGCCAGGGAATCGACGATCAGGTTCTGGGCGACCGTGTTGCGCGTGTTGTAGTTGCCGCCGACGCCGGTGTTATCCCAGGAGTTCTGGAAGTCCGAAGTCAGGCTGTAGTAGGTTGGGTTGTCCAGCCCGCGCATGCCCATGATGTTGTAGGTGGTCTTGTCGGTCGGGGACCAGGCGTAGCCTTCGCCGGTGTGGTTGTAGACCACGTCGATCAGCACCTTGATGCCCTGGTCGTGGAAGGCCTTCACCATTTCCTTGAACTCGCGCGTCGGGCCGCCGGCCGTCTTGTCGTAGGCATAGCGGCGATCGGGTGCGAAATAGTTCAGGGTGCTGTAGCCCCAGTAGTTGTCGCCGTTGTCGCTGTTGGGGTCGACGTCGTTGGTGTCGTTCTGGGTCTCCTGTACCGGCAGGAATTCGACCGCGGTCACGCCCAGGCTGGCCAGGGCCGCCGCCTTCAGGCCGGCGCCCTTGTAGGTGCCGCGGTAGGCCGCCGTGATGCTGGTGTCGTTCATGGTCAGGCCCCGCACATGGGTCTCGTAGACCACGTCGTCCTTCAGCGCGCGGGTCGGCTTGGTGCCGATCGATTGCGTGTCGCCGTTCAGCACGATGCCTTTCGGTGCGGAGGAGCCGCTGTCGATATTGCGGTAGGTGGCGCCGCTGGCGTAGATGGTGCCGTTGCTCATCGTCGGCGTGGTCGGATCGTGGCTCATCTCGAGCGCGTAGGGGTCGAGCAGCAGCTTGTTCGGATTGAAGCGGTTGCCATTGGCGTCGACGTCGGTAATGAAGCCGGTAGACGAGCCCTTGACCCAGCTGCTGCTGTAGGGCCAGTTCGGACCCCAGGCGCGGTAGCCGTAATAGATCGTGCCGGCGAGGCCGAGGCTGGTGAGGGTCGTGGTCGGGATACTCGCGCTCCAGATGCCGCCCGTACCGAGGTTCATGATGTAACGCGCTTTTTCGGCCGTCCCGGTGGCGGAGCTGTACAGGTAGAGCTCGATACGGGTGGCGCGGCTCGAGTACACCTTGAAGGTGAGATTCGCGCGGGTAGCGTCGTAACTGGCGCCGAGCTTGTTGGGATTGATGGCTGCCGAGGCGGGCGCCCCGGTAAAGGCGAACGCGAGCATTGCCGCGATCAGGCATTTCTGAAACTGCATGCTTGTCTCCGATGTCGTTATTTATCTATGTAGCCCGACTACATATACGGCCGGGTCTGCTAGGAAATCTACGCTCAGAGATATGTACAGTCAATTGTGTGCGAGTAGTTTTACTACTGGTCACTTGAAGAGAATCACGCCTGGGAGAGGGGCGCCGAGTCCTGGGCGGCGGCTTCCTCCAGCCTTTGCTTGCCCCGGCTGATGCTCTCGCCGTCGCTGCGGCGCAGGCGCCAGAACACGAACGAGGACAGCATCGTGGTGACGGCCAGCGCGAGGAAGGCATGGTGCAGGGCCGAGGTCACCATCACCTGGTCGGTCTGCGGCACGCGGCCGAGGAACCAGCCGGTCACCAGCGAGCCGCTGGCCAGGCCGAAACTCATCGACAGCTGCTGGAAGGAACTCGCGATCGTGCTCGCCATGCTGGAGTCCTTCTGTTCGACGTCCGCATAGGCCAGGGTGTTCATGCTGGAGAATTGCAGCGAATTGAAGAAGCCCTGCAGCAGGCCGATGCCGGCGATCGCATACCAGGGCGTGCCCGGCCCGACCAGCGCGAACAGCGCGATCGTCAGGCCGATGCAGATCGTGTTCACGACCAGCACCTGGCGGTAGCCGAAGCGCGCCAGCACTTTCGGCGCAATCAGCTTCATGCCCATCGCAGCGGCCGCGGTCGGCATCATCAGCAGGCCCGACTGCCAGGCCGGCAGCTTCAGGCCCAGCTGGTAGAGCAGCGGCAGCAGGAAGGGCAGGCCGCCGATACCGAGGCGCGTGATGAAGCCGCCCAGCACCGAGATGCGGAAGGTACGGACCTTCAGCAGGGCCAGGCGCAGCAGTGGATGCTTGTGCTCGCTCGCATGCCAGGCATAGGCCGCCAGCAGCGCCACCGACAGGCCCAGCATCAGCAGCATCGTCACCATGTCGAGGGTGTGCTCGCCGAAGATCTCCAGCAGCCAGGACAGCAGCGCCGTGCCCGAGCTGAACAGGATCAGGCCGATGACGTCCAGTGGGCGCGGCTCGGCGCCGGTGTAGTCCGGCATGTAGCGGTGCACCAGGAACAGCGCCAGCAGGCCGACCGGCACGTTGACGAAGAAGATCGCGCGCCACGAACTCCAGTGCACGATCAGGCCCCCGACCGTGGGCCCGAGCAACGGACCGATCAGGGCGGGCAGGATCACGAAGTTCATCGCCCCCAGCAGCTCGTTCTTGGGAAAGGTGCGGATGATGGCCAGGCGCCCGACCGGCATCATCATCGCCCCGCCCAGGCCCTGCAGCAGGCGCGCCACCACCATCATCTCCGCATTCACCGACAGCCCGCACAGCACCGATGCCAGCGTGAAGATCGCGATCGCGGTGAAGAACACGCGCCGGGTGCCGAAACGGTCGGCCATCCAGCCGCTCACCGGAATGCCGACGGCGAGGCTGAGGATATAGCTGGTGACGACGGATTTCAGGCTCAGCGGGGTGACTTGCAGGCTGGCCGCGATGCTGGGGACGGCGGTGTTGACGATGGTGGCGTCGAGCTGCTCCATGAACAGGGCAGCCGCCACCAGCCAGGGGAGGTAGCGCTTGGCGGTGCTGGTATCGGTCATTGGACGATTGTCACATAAATCGTCCAGAGCCGATGTTTGCTATGGGGTCAGAGTCCGGTGTTGATGGTTGGACTCTGACCCCGGTGCTCAGCCGAAACGCAAATCAATAATGATAGCTGGCCTTCACCATGAACAGGTTCACGCCGCCGTTCGGATGCTTGATGCCGCCGTTCGAATAGTGCTGCAGGCGCGCGCCCAGTTCCCACTTGTTCGCGAACACGTAGCCGACGCCCACATGGTCGGCGAATTCATAGGCCGTCGACAGGGTCCGGTGGGTGTTCTGGTACACGTCCGAGAACAGCGCTGCGCCGATGCCGGCGTCGGCGTAGAAGCCGAGCTTGTCGTCCGCTTCCCAACGGAATACCGGGGTGATGCCGATCACGGCCAGGTTATGGCGCTGGCCCGGAACGTCCAGCCACCGGTTGGCGCGCCAGTAGGCGATGTTGGCGTCCCAATAGCCCGACAGGTGGTAGCCGCGGGTGGCGAGCCAGTTCCTGTTCCAGTCCTTCTGGGCCGCCAGGCGCAGCACCTGCAGGTGCTCGCCGCCGCCGGCTTCCACGGAGTAGGAGTCGACCAGGCCGTTCTGGGCATGGCCCGCCTGCGCGGCGAACAGGGCGCCCGCTGCCACCAGCGAGCTGGCGATTTTCTTCGTCGAGAACATCTTGTTCCTTTATTAAATGACGCCGTGCAAAAGTAAAAAATCAACGGCGAATCCCGATATTCTAGCGAGGTCCGGACTTTGGCGTGGCCGGTCCGTCAATTGTTAGAATCGAACGATATCGTCAACGAGCGCACCATGACACTTCCAACCCTGGCATTTCTCGGCATCGGCCTGATGGGCAAGCCGATGGCAACCCGGCTGGCGCAGGCCGGCTATCCGCTCCACGCCTGGAACCGCACGGCGGCCAAGGCCGAGGCCTTGCGTGCGGCCGGCGCCATTCCTCATCCAGACCTGCACGACGCCGTACGCGAGGCCGACATCGTGATCTCGATCCTGGAAGCGGGGCCGATCGTCGGCGAGGTGATCGCCGCCGCGCTGCCGGCCCTGAAGACGAACGCGCTGTGGATCGACATGAGCTCCACCCGCCAGGACGAGGCCCTGGTCTTCCACGCGCAGCTCACGCAGGCCGGCTGCCGCTTCCTCGATGCGCCAGTCTCCGGCGGGGTGGTGGGCGCGGAAGCCGGCAAGCTGGCCATCATGGCGGGTGGCGACGCCGCCGATTTCGACGCCGCCGCCGCCGTGCTCAACACGATGGGTTCGCCTACCCTGGTGGGGCCGGCCGGCAGCGGCCAGGTCGCCAAGCTGTGCAACCAGCTGATCGTCGGCGCGACGATCCATGTGGTGGCCGAGGCCCTGCTGCTGGCCCAGGCCGCGGGCGCCGATCCGGCCGCGGTGCGCGCGGCGATCCGCGGTGGCTTTGCCGGCAGCCGCGTGCTGGAAGTGCATGGCCAGCGCATGCTGGAGCGGAATTTCATGCCGGGCGCCCACGTGACCATCCAGCTGAAGGACCAGCGGAATATCCTGGCGGCGGCAAGCAAGGCGGGCGTGACCTTGCCCGTGACGGAACTGGTGACGCGGCAGTACGAAACCATCGCGGCCGACTTGCCGGCGGCCGATCACTCGGCCGGGCTGATTGCGCTGGAGCGGATGAATCCGGGCAAGCGTGTCGGTAATCGAGACGATATCTTGCCCACTACATAAACTTGGGTCCCCGCCTGCGCGGGGACGACGGATTCAATTTGGCGGCAAGCTCATCTCGACCAGCTTCACCCAATAGCTGGCCCCGATCGGCAGCAGCTGGTCGTTGAAGTCGTAGCTGCCGTTGTGCAGCTGGCAAGGGCCGAGGCCGTGGCCGCCGAGGCGGTGCTCGCCGTCGCCGTTGCCGAGGAAGACATAGCAGCCCGGCTTGGCCTGCAGCATGAAGGCGAAATCCTCGGCGCCCATGGTCGGCTCGACGTTGGCGTCGACCTTGTCCGCGCCGACCACCGCCTTCATCGCCTCGATCGCGAAGGCCGTCTGCGCGGGATGGTTCACCAGCGGCGGGTAGTTGCGCTTGAAGGAGAAATCGACGCCTGCATTGAAAGCGGCGGCGACGCCCCGGGCGATTTCATCCATGCGGCGCTCGACCAGGTCCAGCACCCCGGTGGTGAAGGTGCGCACGGTGCCGATCAGCACTGCTTCGTCCGGAATCACGTTGGTGGCGCTGCCGGCGTGGATCTGGGTGATCGACAGCACGGCGGTGTCGAGCGGATTCTTTTCGCGCGAGATGATGGTCTGCCAGCTTTGCGCGATCTGCACCGCCACCATCACCGGGTCGATGCCACGGTGCGGCTGCGCGGCGTGGGCACCCTTGCCCTTCACGACCACGCGGAACTCGTTACTGGATGCCATCATCGGCCCGGCGACCACGCCGAAGCTGCCGGCAGCCATGCCCGGCCAGTTGTGCAGGCCGTACACCGCATCCATCGGGAAGCGTTCGAACAGGCCGTCGTCGATCATGCGGCGGGCGCCGGCGCCGCCTTCCTCGGCCGGCTGGAAAATCAGGTACACGGTGCCGTCGAAGTTGCGGTTCTGCGACAGATAGTGGGCTGCACCCAACAGCATCGCCGTGTGACCGTCATGGCCGCAAGCATGCATCTTGCCGGCGTGGCGCGACGCGTGCTCAAATGTGTTGAGCTCCTGCATCGGCAGCGCATCCATGTCGGCGCGCAGGCCGATCGCGCGCCCGGACGTGCCGTTCTTGATGATGCCGACCACGCCGGTGACGCCCAGGCCGCGCACGACCGGGATGCCCCATTCGGTCAGGCGGCTGGCCACCACGTCGGCGGTGCGTTGTTCTTCGTAGCAGAGTTCGGGGTGTGCGTGGATGTCGCGGCGGATCGTCTCGAGTTCCGCCTGCTGCGCGAGGATAGGTTCGACCAGTCTCATTCTATTCTCCCTGTGAACATGTTTTCAACTATTGTAGTCCTTCCGCAGCAGTCAGGGCCAGCCCCGGTACATGGGCTGCGGGAATCGTCTAAACTATTGGTTTCTCGACGTTTTTCCCGGATCTGACTCGATGACCAAGACCCTTGTCAGGGCGACCTGCCCGCACGATTGCCCCGATACCTGCGCCATCCTCGTCACCGTGGAGGATGGCGTCGCGACGGAGGTGAAAGGCGATCCGGATCATCCGACGACGGCCGGGGTGCTGTGCACCAAGGTCTCGCGTTACGTCGAGCGCACCTATCACCCGGACCGCCTCTTGAGCCCGATGCGCCGCGTCGGCCGCAAAGGGGAAGGGAAGTTCGAGCCCATCAGCTGGGAACAGGCCCTCGAAGAAATCGCGGCGCGCCTGCAACCGATCGCCGCGCGCGATCCGCAGGCCATCCTGCCGTACAGCTATTGCGGCACCATGGGACTGGTGCAGGGCGAGGCGATGGCGATGCGCTTCTTCAACAAGCTGGGCGCCTCCTTCCTCGATCGCACCGTGTGCGCGACTGCCGGCTTTACGGGCTACAAATACACCATCGGCGGTTCGATCGGCACCGACATCGAACAGTTCCAGGACGCGAAGCTGATCCTGATCTGGGGCGGCAACCCGATCGCCTCCAACCTGCATTTCTGGATGCGCGTACAGGAAGCCAAGCGCCGCGGCGCGAAGCTGATCGCGATCGATCCGTACCGCTCGCTGACGGCCGAGAAGTGCCACCAGCACATCGCCGTCATGCCGGGCACGGACAGCGCGCTGGCGCTGGGCATGATGCACGTGCTGGTCAAGGAAAACCTGCTGGACCACGACTACATCGCCAGCCATACGCTCGGCTTCGCGCAGCTGAAGGACCGCGTGGCCGAATGGACGCCGGAGCGCACCGCCGAGACCTGCGGCATCACGGCCGAGGAAGTGGTGAACCTGGCGCGCGAATACGGCCAGACCGCGATGCGCGGCGAGCCGGTGGCGATCCGCATGAACTACGGCCTGCAGCGCGTGCGCGGCGGCGGCATGGCGGTGCGGAACATCGCCTGCCTGCCGGCGCTGGTGGGCGCCTGGCGCCACGCGGCCGGCGGCGTGCAGCTGTCGACCTCGGGCTCCTTCCCGGCCAACAAGGTGGCGCTGCAGCGCCCGGACCTGCTGCGCGGGCGCCTGCCGGATGGCCGTATCCCGCGCACCATCAACATGAACACCATCGGCGACGACCTGCTGAAGGAGGCGTCGCCGGAATTCGGCCCGAAGATCGAAGCCGTCATCGTCTACAACGCGAACCCGGTGGCGATCGCGCCGGATTCGTCGAAAGTGCAGCGTGGCTTCGAGCGCGAAGACCTGTTTACCGTGGTGCTGGAACACTTCCAGACCGACACCGCCGACTACGCGGACATCCTGCTGCCGGCCACCACCCAGCTCGAGCACGTCGACGCCCACCTGGCCTACGGTCACCTGTACATGATGGCGAACAACGCGGCCATCGCGCCGCTGGGCGAATCGAAACCGAACACCGAGATCTTCCGCCTGCTGGCGAAAGCCATGGGCTTCGACGACCCGGCCTTCGATGAAACCGATGACGAGCTGGCGGCGCAAGCTTTCAACAAGCAGGACGCGCGCGCCGTGCACTTCGACTGGGAATCGCTGAAGCGCAGCGGCTGGAGCAAGCTGAACATGCCGGCCGCGCCGTTCGCGGAAGGCGGCTTTCCGACCCCGTCCGGCAAGTGCGAGTTCTATTCCGAATCGATGCTGGCTGACGGCCTCGATCCGCTGCCGAGCTATATCGCGAATTACGAATCCGTGGCATCCAACCCCGAACTGGCGCAGAAATATCCGTTGGCGATGATTTCTCCGCCGGCCAGGAACTTCCTCAACTCTACTTTTGTCAATGTCCAGAGCCTTCGCGCCACCGAGGGCGAACCGCACCTGGACATCCATCCTCTTGATGCCGCATCCCGCGGCATTGAAGACAAAGAGATGGTGCGCATCTTCAACGACAGGGGTGCGTTCGTCGCGCGCGCCCGTGTCACGCCCAAGGCGCGGGCCGGCCTCGTGGTCGGCCTGTCGATCTGGTGGAAAAAGCTCGCCAGCGACGGCAAGAACGCCAACGAAGTAACCAGCCAGCGCCTGACCGATATGGGCCGGGCGCCGACTTTCTATGACACGCTGGTGCAGGTGGAAAAAGCATGACGCTTGAACGCCGTACCATGAAGACCCTGAGACATGAAACTTTCGCGAATCACCCCGCGGCTCCGTGCCGTGCTCCTTGCGGGCACGGCGGCGGGACTGCTGGCCAGCTGCTCCACGCTGAATTACTACACGCAGGCCGCCCAGGGCCAGCTTGAACTCCTGTCGGACGCCCGTCCGATCGACGACTGGATCGCCGACCCCGGCACCAGCTCCAGACTACGTCTCCGCTTGGAGACGGCACGCCAGATCCGCCGCTTCGCCGTTAGCGAAATGGCTTTACCGGATAACAATAGCTACAAGAACTACGCCTCCCTCAAGCGCAAGTACGTGCTGTGGAACGTGGTCGCCACGCCCGAGCTCTCGCTCAAGCCCCTGGTATGGTGCTTCCCGGTGGCCGGCTGCGTGAACTACCGCGGCTATTACAACAAGGAGGCGGCCGAGTCGTATGCCAAGGAGCTGCAGGCCGACGGCAACGACGTCGAAGTCGGCGGCGTGCCGGCGTACTCGACCCTGGGCTGGTTCAGCGATCCCCTGATCTCGACCTTCATCAACTACCCGGATGCCGAACTGGCGCGCATGATCTTCCACGAACTGGCGCACCAGATCGTGTATGCGCAGGGCGACTCGCAGTTCAACGAATCCTTCGCCAGCACGGTGGAGGAGGTGGGCGTCGAGCGCTGGATGGACCGCTTCGGCAACCAGGCCATGCGCGACGGCTATGCCCGCTACAAGAGCCGCAAGCACGATTTCCTGGCGCTGCTGCTCAAGTACCGCAAGGCCCTCGAACAGAACTACGCCCTGGTCGACCGCAGCGACAGCGAGAAGCGCGCGGTCAAGGCGCGCCTGTTCCAGGAACTGAAGGACGAGTACCAGGTCCTGAAAGGCAACTGGGGCGGCTATGCCGGCTACGACCGCTTCTTCGAGCAGCCGCTGTCGAACGCCCACCTGGCCTCGATCGCGACCTACGAAGACTTCGTGCCGGCCTTCCGCGCCATGCTCAGGCGCGACGGTAGCTTCCCGCGCTTCTACAAGTCGGTGAAGCAGCTGGCCGAGATGGACCGCGCCGACCGCCACCGTATCCTGAAGGCGCTGGTGCCGCCGCTGCCGCCGGCGCCGCTGATGGTGCAGCGCAGCGAAACCTCCACAGTTGGCGGGCACTAGAATTCGTGTTCGAATTGCTTTAAAAATGCTTGCTATCGGGCGCGCTGCCCGATAGCATCATATAAAGTAACTAAGCACGACCGTGCGTTTTTTTCGGTCGGGCCGCCGCCACAGAATAATGACACTGGAGACAGAGGCACCCGATGGACAAGATTTGGCTCAAGTCGTACCCACCCGGCGTTCCGGCGGAAATCGATCCCGACCAGTACGGCTCCCTCGTGCAGCTGCTGGAAGAATCGTTCCAGAAGTACGCCGCGAACAATGCCTTTGTCTGCATGGACAAGTTCCTCACCTATGCGGAACTGGACACCATGTCGAAGCGCCTGGCCGCCTGGCTGCAAAGCCGCGGCATGGCCAAGGGCGCGCGCGTGGCGGTGATGATGCCGAACGTGCTGCAGTATCCGGTGGCGCTGGCCGCCATCCTGCGCGCCGGCTACACGGTCGTGAACGTGAATCCGCTGTACACGCCGCGCGAGCTGGAGCACCAGCTGAAGGACTCGGGCAGCGAGGCCATCATCGTGCTCGAGAACTTCGCGCACACGCTGCAGCAGGTGATGGGCAAGACTTCGGTGCGCCACGTGGTGGTGGCGAGCATGGGCGAGATGCTGGGCGGAGCCCGCGGCATGCTGGTGAACTTCGTGGTCCGCAACGTCAAGAAGATGGTGCCGGACTACTCGCTGCCGAGCAGCGTGCGGTTCAAGGAGGCGCTGGCGCAGGGCGCCAAGATGCCGTTCCAGGCGCCGCAGCTGAAGAGCAGCGATGTCGCCTTCCTGCAGTACACCGGCGGCACCACCGGCGTGTCGAAGGGCGCGACCCTGACGCACCGGAACGTGATCGCCAACCTGCTGCAGGGCGAAGCCTGGTGCGCGCCGGCGATGAACCAGCCGCCGGTGGTCGAGTTCCCGACCATCGTGTGCGCGCTGCCGCTGTACCACATCTTCGCGCTGACGGTCTGCGCGCTGTGGGGCATGCGGGTGGGCGCGCTGAACATCCTGATCCCGAACCCGCGCGACATCCCGGGCTTCATCAAGGAGCTGGCCAAGTACAAGTTCAATTCGCTGCCGGCCGTGAACACGCTGTACAACGCGCTGGTGAACCATCCGGACTTCAGGCACCTGGACTTCTCGGGCCTGAAGCTGGCGAACGGCGGCGGCATGGCGGTGCAGCAGGCGGTCAACGACCAGTGGAAGGCCATCACCGGCAAGCACATCGTCGAAGGCTACGGCCTGTCCGAGACCTCGCCGGTGGCCACCGCGAACCGCTGCGACATCTCCGCCTTCACCGGCACGATCGGCCTGCCGATCCCGTCGACCGAGGTGGCGATCCTGGACGACGACGGCAAGGAACTCCCTCTCGGCAGCGTCGGCGAGATCGCGATCCGCGGTCCGCAGGTGATGGCGGGCTACTGGAACCGTCCGGACGAAACGGCCAAGGTCATGACGCCGGACGGCTACTTCAAGTCGGGCGACGTCGGCATCATGGACGAGAAGGGCTACGTGAAGATCGTCGACCGCAAGAAGGACATGATCCTGGTCTCCGGCTTCAACGTCTACCCGAACGAACTGGAAGGCGTGATCGCGGCGCATCCGGGCGTGCTGGAATGCGCGGTGGTCGGCGTGCCTGACGAGCATTCCGGCGAGGCGGTGAAAGTCTTCGTGGTCAGGAAGGACCCGGGCCTGACGGCCGAACAGCTGATGGACTACTGCAAGCGCGAGCTCACCGGCTACAAGAAACCGAAGTACATCGAATTCCGCAGCGAACTGCCGAAGACCAACGTCGGCAAGATCCTGCGCCGCGCGCTGCGCGAGGAAAAGCAGGCGGCATAGTTGGCGTAATCACCGTCGTCCCCGCGAAGGCGGGGACCCAAGTTCTGTAAGCGCTGACGAAACGCGTACAAACTTGGGTCCCCGCCTGCGCGGGGACGACGTTTGTATAGATTGAAAGAAGAGGCAAACACATGGACAAATTC
This sequence comes from Telluria sp. Soil_C_11, assembly GCF_057657395.1. Taxonomy (NCBI): domain Bacteria; kingdom Pseudomonadati; phylum Pseudomonadota; class Betaproteobacteria; order Burkholderiales; family Oxalobacteraceae; genus Telluria; species Telluria sp. Soil_C_11. Next base: position 12,864 of record NZ_JBDGIN010000032.1, read on the forward strand.
TGGCTGGAGTCGTACGAGGCGGGTGTGCCGGCGGAGATCGACTGGACCCAATACCGCTCCCTCACGCACCTGCTGGAGGAAGCCTTCCGCAAGTACGCGGACCGCAAGGCCTACGCCTGCATGGGCAAGTCCATGACCTTTGCCGAACTCGATCGTCTGTCGGCGCGGATGGGCGCGTGGCTGCAGAGCCGCGGCCTGCAGCCGGGCGCGCGCGTGGCCATCATGCTGCCGAACGTGCTGCAGTATCCGGTGACCATGGCGGCGATCCTGCGCGCCGGCTACACCATCGTCAACGTGAACCCGCTGTACACCGCGCGCGAGCTGCAGCACCAGCTGAACGACTCGGGCGCCGAAGCCATCGTGGTGCTGGAGAACTTCGCGCACACCGTGGCCGAGGTGCTGGGCAGCACCAAGGTCAAGCACGTCATCGTCGGCAGCATGGGCGACCTGCTGGGCGCCAAGGGCATGATCGTCAACTTCGTGGTCCGCAGCGTCAAGAAGATGGTACCGGCGTGGTCGATCCCGAACGCGGTGCCGTTCAAGCGCGTGCTGGCGGAAGGCGCGCGCCACAGCCTCCAGCCGGTCACGGTCGGCCATGACGACATCGCCTTCCTGCAGTACACCGGCGGCACCACCGGCGTGTCGAAGGGCGCGGTCCTGACGCACAGGAACGTGATCGCCAACGTGCTGCAGAACGAAGCCTGGTTCGCCCCGACCCTGGCCAAGGCCGGCGCCGACCTGCAGTTCGTGTGCGCGCTGCCGCTGTACCACATCTACGCACTGACCGTCTGCGCCCTGCTGGGCCTGCGCGTGGGCGGCATGAACCTCCTGATCCCGAACCCGCGCGACATCGGTGGCTTCATCAAGGAACTGCGCAACTACCGCATCAACGTGTTCCCGGCCGTGAACACGCTGTACAACGGCCTGGTGAACCATCCGGAGTTCAAGAACCTCGACTTCTCGCGCCTGCTGGTCTGCCCGGGCGGCGGCATGGCGGTGCAGAAGCCGGTGGCCGACAAGTGGCTGCAGCTCACCGGCACCCCGATCGTCGAAGGCTACGGCCTGTCCGAGACCTCGCCGGTGGTATCCGCCAACCGCTGCGACATCACCGACTTCACCGGCACCATCGGCCTGCCGCTGCCGTCCACCGAAATCCGCATCCTCGACGAAGCCAGCAACGAAGTCCCGTTCGGCACCGCCGGCGAGATCTCGGTGCGCGGCCCGCAGGTGATGGCCGGGTACTGGCAGCGTCCGGACGAAACGGCCAAGGTCATGACCGCGGACGGCTTCTTCAAGACCGGCGACATCGGCATCATGAACGAGAAGGGCTACATCAAGATCGTCGACCGCAAGAAGGACATGATCCTGGTCTCCGGCTTCAATGTGTATCCGAACGAGGTGGAAGAGGTGGTGGCGGCGCATCCGGGCGTGCTCGAAGTGGCCTGCGTCGGCGTGCCGGACCAGCACTCGGGCGAGGCGGTCAAGCTGTACGTGGTGAAGAAGGACAAGGCGCTGACCAAGGACGACCTGATGGCCTACTGCAAGGAACAGCTGACCGGCTACAAGCGGCCGAAGTTCATCGAGTTCCGCGAGTCGCTGCCGAAGACGAATGTGGGCAAGATCCTGCGGCGCGAGCTGCGGGATGAGAAGCAGACGGCGTAAAGCCCGCCACCCCCGCGAATTAGACCGTCGTTCCCGCGCAGGCGCACTACTGTCCGGGATAATAACGTTGTGCTGATCATCAGGCTTCTCCAAGGGGTGACAGGTTGAGGCTTGAT
>NZ_JBDGIN010000033.1:0-13912 GCF_057657395.1 Telluria sp. Soil_C_11
TCGTCAGCAGCAGAGAAGCGAGATTATGCAGTGTTTCGTTTAACTCGTCAACTCATCCGTTTTTGCAGTGTGCACATTTGTTTGAACCATTTGTGCGCTGCAGAAGCAGGACGCGAACTATAGCAAAGCCACACGCAGTCTGCAACGCTTGCCCGTATGCTATCTTTGCCGCTTTTATCACTTCCGGAGCCAGCATGCGCCTGCCTTCCATCGCTGCCGTCGCGAATCCCGAACTCGCCGTTCAACTCGACGCGGCGATCAATAACAAGACCAAGCCATTCGGCAGCCTCGGCACACTGGAACAGCTGGCAAAGCAGCTCGGCCTGATTCAGCAGACCACCGCCATCTCGATCGGCCAGCCCGCCATCGTCGTGTTTGCAGGCGATCATGGCGTAGTCGCCGAAGGCATCTCCGCCTTCCCGCAGGACGTCACCTGGCAGATGGTCGAGAACTTCCTCGCGAATGGCGCGGCCATCAATGTATTCGCACGCCAGAACGGCGCCGCGCTCCATGTGGTCGATGCGGGTGTCAACCACGATTTCGGTCCGCGTCCTGGCCTGGTCGACCGCAAGCTTGCCCGCGGCACCCGCAACTTCGCGCTCGAACCGGCGATGACGGCGCAGCAGTGCGCCACCGCGATGGAGCATGGCGCCGCATTCGTCGCCGGCCTGCCTGGCAACGTGGTCGGCTTCGGGGAGATGGGCATCGGGAACACGACCGCCGCCGCGGCGCTGATGCACAAGCTCGCCGGCATTCCGGTCGCGGACTGCGTCGGCGCCGGCACCGGCCTGTCGCCACAGGGTGTGCTGCGCAAACAGCGCGTGATCGAAGCGGCGGTCGAACGCCACGCCGGCGTGACCGAGCCGCTCGACGTGCTCGCCACCTTCGGCGGTTTCGAGATCGCGATGATGGCTGGTGCCATGCTGCAGGCTGCCGCGCTGCGCAAGACCCTGCTGATCGATGGCTTCATCGTCACCTCCGCCCTCCTCGTCGCCAGCCGCATCGCACCCGCCATCCTCGATTACTGCGTGTTCGCGCACTGCTCCGACGAAGCCGGCCACCGCCGCATGCTGGAGCAGCTCGGCGCGCGGCCGCTGCTGCAACTGGGCATGCGCCTCGGCGAAGGCACCGGCGCCGCGCTCGCACTGCCGCTGCTGCATGCGGCCGCCAACTTCCTTAACGAGATGGCGACCTTTTCGTCGGCCAGCGTCAGCGAAAAATCCGCCGCCGCATAACAGGACCAAGATGCAACAGGTCCGCCTCTTCTTCATCGCGCTGCAGTTCTTCACGCGCCTGCCGATCCCCTCCTGGGTCGGATTCGAAGCCAGCTGGCTGCAGCATGCCTCGCGCTACTTTCCGTTGGTCGGCTGCGTGGTCGCGGCGGTCGCCGCCGCGGTTTACTTCGCGGCCGCGCTGGTGCTGCCGGCGCCAGTGGCCGCCGTGCTCTCGACCGCCGCCTCGATCTACCTGACCGGCGCCTTCCATGAAGACGGCTTCGCCGACACCTGCGACGGCCTGGGCGGGGGCATGACGCGGGAGCGCGCGCTCGAGATCATGAAGGACTCGCGTGTCGGCGCCTATGGCGCGATCGGCATCGTCTGCATGCTGGCGACCAAGCTGACGGCGCTGGCGATGCTGCCGCCACATGCAGCCGTCGGCGCGCTGTTCCTGGCCCACCCGCTGTCGCGCCTGGCCGCGGCCTCGCTGATCTGGAAGCTGGATTACGTGCGCGGCGAAGGCAAGGCCAAGCCGCTTGCCCAGCAGATGACGAGTGCCGAATTCGCGATCGCCGCCCTCACCGCACTCTTGCCGGCGCCGGTCCTGCTCGCGGCCGGCTGGCTCGCGCCCGATGCCGTGCTGGCGGCGCTGCTGGCGGCCCTGCTTGCCGCGGTGTGGCTCGGACGCAAGCTGCAACGGCGCCTCGGCGGCTATACCGGCGACTGCCTGGGCGCCGTGCAGCAGCTGGCCGAGGCCCTCGTCTACGTCGGCGTGCTGGCCACGCTGGGCCATGGCGCCTGGATCTGAACCGCGAAACCGCACCGTGAAGCTGCACCTGGTCCGCCATCCACAGCCCGAGATCGACCAGTGCCTGTGCTACGGCGCCAGCGACGTCGCCGTCGCGGAACATGAGCTCGCGCGCGTGCACGCGCACCTGCGCGCGGCCGGCCTGCCCGGCGATCTTCCTGTCTACGCCAGCCCGCTGCAGCGCTGCGCCGGCCTCGCCCGGCGCCTGGCCCCGTCCGCGCTGGCCCTCGATGCGCGCCTGGCCGAGATGGATTTCGGCCGCTGGGAGCTGCGCGCCTGGAATGCCATCCCGCGCGCGGAGGTCGACGCCTGGGCCGCCGACCTGCTCCGGTATCGCCCCGGCGGCGCCGAATGCGTGCTCGACGTCGCGCGCCGCGTCGCCGCCTTCATCGCGGATCTGCGCCAGGCCGGCCATGCGGAAGCGCTGCTCATCTGCCACGCCGGCACCATTCGCCTGCTGGGCGCCATGCGCGACGGCCTCCCGCTCGAAGAAGCCGCGCTGAACGCTGCTCGTACTCCGCATCGCATCGCCTACGGCCAAATAGCCGAGCTGGAAGTATAATGTCGACGTTTTGGTGCTCGCGCCTGTGTTCTCAGGCGCAGTTAAACGGGAAACACGAAGCTCTTCATCAGGGCCAAGGTGTGCTGCCCCCGCAACGGTAAGCAAGTACCGCACGACGCAACAGCTGAGAAAGTCAGCGTCGATGCGGCAACCGTCTTCTCATACCACTGTGCGATTGCATGGGAAGGTCAGACGGCCATACTTGCCAGCCCGGATACCGGCCAAAAGGTGGAAGCGTCCGGCTTGCCGGCGCTTCTGTTCAATCTGGCCTACGGGGACGTCGGCCGGTTGTCCACGAAAGAAAACATCGCCATGCGCTTTCCCGTTTCACGGCATGCGGCCGCGCCGCTGCTCGCCTTTGCCCTTGCGTCGCCCGCCATACCCGCTTTCGCCGATCCGGCCATCGGGTCCGTGCTCGTCACCGCCACCCGCACGCCGCAGCGCGCCGACGAGGTCATTCCCGACACGTCCGTCATCTCCCGCGAAGAGGTCGCGCGCGCCGGCGCCGGCTCGGTTGCCGACCTGCTGCGCCGCCAGCGCGGCATCGAGATCGCACGCAACGGCGGCCCGGGCGCCAGCACCAGCGTCTACCTGCGCGGGGCCAACAGCAACCAGGTCGTGGTCCTGGTCGACGGCGTGCGCATCGGCTCCTCGACCACCGGCGTGGCCAGCTGGAATGCGATTCCGCTGTCGAGCATCGACCACATCGAAATCGTCTACGGCCCGCTGAGTTCCCTGTACGGCGCCGACGCGATCGGCGGCGTGGTGCAGATCTTCACCAGGAAGAGCGAGGGCGAAGGCATGCCGGCCTTCAGCGCCAGCGCCGGAGGCGGCAGCGATGGCGCCAGCCAGGTTGACGCCGGCGTGCGCGGCGCCACCGGGGGCGCTCACAGCGTCAGCTATGCACTGGGCGGCGCACGCGAAGATGCCGACGGCTTCTCCAGCACCCGTCCGGGCGCGTCGAGCTATAACAGGGACGACGACGGCTACACGCGCAACAGCGTCAACGGACGCGTGGCCGTGCAGCTCGCGCCGGGGCACGAGTTGGGCGGACAATTCTTGAAGAGCCGCCTGCGCGCCCAGTACGACAGCGGCGCTTCCAGCTACGACACCCACAACGAACAGGTCATCGACAGCTACGCCTTGTTCCTGAACGACCGCATCCTTCCCAACTGGCGCAGCAGCCTGCAGGCCGCCCGCTCCAACGACAGGCTGGGCAGCTTCACCGGCACGGCGGCCAGCGGCGCCAGCCAGATCGATACCCGCCAGGACGAGCTCACCTGGCAGAACACGCTCGACATCCACGGCGACACCCTGCAGCTGCTGTTCGGCCACCGCAAGGACCAGGTGATGTCCAGCGCCAGCACTGCCCTGAACCGTTCGCGCATCACCAATTCGGTGGCGGCCGCCTACGACCTGCGGCGCGGCAGCCACCTGCTCGACCTCAGCCTGCGCAGCGACCACTCGGTCTACGGCGCCAGGACCACCGGGGCGGCCGGCTATGGCTACGCGTTCAGCAAGGATTTGCGCGCCACCGCCAGCGTCGGCACCAGCTTCCGCGCCCCGACCTACAACGAGCTGTACTACCCGGGCTACGGCCTGCCCGACAACAAGCCGGAACGGGGCCGCAATCTCGAGGCAGGACTGCGCTACCAGCTGACTGGCGCCGAGCTGCTGGCGACTTATTACCGCAACCGCCTGACCGACATGATCGTGACGGTGAATCCCTGCCCCAGCCGCACCGGCAGCTGTGCCTACAACGTCAACCGCGCCCTGCTCGAAGGCTTGACGATGTCGGCTGAAACCCGGCTGCGCGGCCTGGTGCTCCGCGCCAGCGTCGACCTGCAGGATCCGCGCGACGAGACTACCGGCAAGCAGCTGGCCCGCCGTGCGCGTCGCCACGCCAACCTCTCGGCCGCGTATGCCGTCGACCGCGTCGACCTGGGCGCCGAACTGCAGGCCTCGGGCAGCCGCTTCGACGATGCGGCGAACGCCAATCGCCTGGGTGGCTACGGCCTCCTGAACCTGTACACTACATGGCGGTTCACGCCCGACTGGTCGCTGCTGGTTCGTCTCGACAATTTGTTCGATCAACGCTACGACCTGGCGCGCAACTACGGCACGGCCGGACGCAGCTGGTTCGCCGCGCTACGCTACGGGATCCGTTAATTCACTCTCCGACTCAGCATGCATCCAGTCCACCCATCCGCGCGCCAGCGCTCTACCGCGATCATCGGCACGCTCCTGCTCGCCGCCCTTGCCTGCCTGCTGTTCGCCGGCATCACGGGATCGGTCTCGGTCGCGCTGTCGGAATTGCCGCAGGCGGTAGCGCAGGTGCTGCGCGGCCATCAGGACTCGCTGGCCGCCTCTCTGCTCGCGCTGCGCGCCGGCCGGGCCCTGGCGGCCTTCGTCACCGGCGGCGCACTGGCCCTGGCGGGCGTGATGATGCAAGCCCTGCTGCGCAATCCGCTGGCCGACCCGTATGTGCTGGGGATCTCGGCCGGCGCTTCGGTCGGCGCCCTGTTCGCATTGTTGATGATGTGCGCGGCCGTGGTGGTCGACGGCGCTGCGCTGCTCGGCGCAGTCGCGGTGTCGATGTTGTTATATCTATTGGCGCGGCGCGACATGCGCGGCGGCGTGGCGGCCGAAGGCGGCACCTCGACCTTGCTGCTGACCGGCGTGATCCTGATGTCGGCCTGCATGGCTTTGGTGACGCTGATGCTGTCGATCGCGCCGGAAGGCAGCCTGCGCAACATGGTGTTCTGGATGATCGGCGACCTGGCCGGCGCGCCGCTGCGCGTGCTGCCCTGGATCGTGCTGGGCGGCGCGCTCGCCTTCGCCCTGCGCAACGCGCGCGCGATGAACGTGCTGGCCCTGCATGCCGACACCGCACGCACGCTCGGCATCGAAGTCGGCCGGTTGCGAAAAGGCCTGTTCTTCGTGTCTGGGGTGCTGACCGCCAGCGCGGTGACGAATGCCGGTTCGATCGGCTTCGTCGGCTTGATCGTGCCGCATGCCTGCCGCTTTGCCTTCGGCCCGGACCACCGGGTGCTGATCCCGGCGGCGGTACTGATGGGCGGCAGCTTCCTGGTCCTGTGCGACACCCTGGCCCGCACCGTGATCGCCCCGACCCAGCTGCCGGTGGGCGCGATCACGGCCCTGATCGGCGCGCCGGTCTTCCTGTATCAACTGCACCAGCTGCGCAAATAAGATGATCGCTACCCAGTCACTCACATTGCAGGTCGCCGGACGCACGCTGGTGCGGGATCTCGACTGGACGATCCAGGCCGGCGAATGCTGGAGCATCATCGGCCGCAATGGCGCGGGCAAGAGCACGCTGCTGCGCACCCTGGCCGGGCTGCGCGGCGCGGACGGCGGTACGGTGGAACTCGACGGCAGGAAGCTGGGCGACTGGCCGCTGGAACAGCTGGCCCGCAAGCGCGCCTACCTGGCGCAGTCGCGCACCGACGCCTTCGCCTACAGTGCGATCGATACCGTGCTGTCGGCGCGCCATCCCTACCACGCGAACCGCTACTGGGAAGGCAGCGATGACCACCAGGCGGCGCAGCGGGCGCTGGCCGCGATGGAAGTCGGACATCTGGCGGCGCGCGACGTGCGCACCCTGTCCGGGGGCGAACGCCAGCGCGTCGCGATCGCCGCCCTGCTGGCCCAGGACACGCCCCTGCTGCTGCTGGACGAGCCGGCCAACGCGCTCGACCTGGCCCACCAGGTCAGCGTGATGGGCCTGCTCGCGCGCCTGTGCCGGCGCGAGCGCAAGACGGTGGTCATGATCGGCCACGACCTCAACCTGGCGCACGGCATCTCGACCCATGCCCTGCTGCTGCGCGGCGACGGCGGCTGGCTGGCCGGTCCGGTCGCGCAGGCGATGCAGCCGGCGCTGCTGGGCGACTACCTCGGCCACCCGATCGAGATGATCGAGCACGGCGGCCGCCGCATCTTCATTCCCCGCGAGGACTACCATGAACGACATGACTTCTGAAGACACTGCGGCGCGCAACGAGCGCCACCGCCAGCGCATGGAACGCAAGAAGGCCGTCATCGACGCCAGGATTGCGGCGGCGGACAGGAAGATCGGCATCATCATCGTCAATACCGGCAACGGCAAGGGCAAGAGCTCGAGCGCCTTCGGCATGGCGGTGCGCGCGCTGGGCCACGGCATGAAGGTGGGCGTGGTCCAGTTCATCAAGGGGGCGATGTCGACCGGCGAAGAGCAGTTCCTGCGGCGCTTCCCCGATGAAGTCAGCTTCCATGCGATGGGCGAAGGCTATACCTGGGAGACGCAGGACCGCGAGCGCGACATCGCCAGGGCCACGCAGGCATGGGAACAGGCGCAACGCTTCCTCGCCGATCCGGCCTATGGCCTGGTAGTGCTGGATGAGCTGAACATCGCGCTGAAATACCGCTACCTGGACGTGCATGCGGTGATCGCCGACCTGCTCGAGCGCCCGGCCATGCAGCACGTGGTGGTGACGGGACGCGCGGCGCCTGCGGAACTGATCGAGGTGGCGGACACCGTCACCGAAATGAACGTGGTCAAGCACGCCTTCAAGGCGGGCATTGCGGCGCAAGCCGGCACGGAGTGGTGATGGCACATCCCGGCGCACGCATGCTGCTGGTGGCGGCCACCGCTTCCGGCCAGGGCAAGACCACCGTCACCGCCGCCCTCGCGCGCGGCCTGGTCCGCCAGGGCCAGCGGGTACGCGTATTCAAGTGCGGTCCCGACTTCATCGACCCGCAGCTGCTGGAGCGCGCCTGCGGCTCGACGGTGCACACGCTCGACCTGTGGATGGTCGGCTTGCAGGAATGCCGGCGCCGCCTGGCGCAGGCCGCGCGCGACGCCGACGTGGTGCTGATCGAGGGCGTGATGGGCCTGTACGACGGCAACCCATCCGCCGCCGACCTCTCGCGCGCCTTCGACATTCCGGTGCTGGCCGTGATCGACGCCTCCAGCATGGCGCAGACCGCGGGCGCCGTGGTGCAGGGCCTGCGCGACTACGGCCCGGTGCAGATGGCCGGCGTGGTCGCCAACCGCGTTGCGAGCGAAGGCCATCGCCAGATGGTGGCGGCCTCGCTGCGCGGCATTCCCCTGCTGGCGACGCTGCCCACGCAAGCGCGCCAGCTGCCCGAGCGCCACCTGGGCCTGGTGCTGCCGGGAGAGGTCGACGACATCGATGCGATCCTGGACGAGCTGGCCGACCAGCTCCACCTGGATACCCAGGCCTGGCAAGCCCTGACGCCGCGCCTGCCCGACCACGTCGATCCGGACCAGCCGATTCCGCCGCTGCTGGCCGGGAAGACGGTGGCGATCGCGCGCGATGCCGCCTTCTGCTTCATCTATCCGGCCAACCTGGACGTGCTGCGCCACCTCGGCGCGCGGCTGTGCTTTTTCTCGCCGCTGGCCGGTGAGCCGGTGCCGGCGGATGCGGACGCGGTCTGGCTGCCGGGCGGCTATCCGGAGCTGCACATGGAAGCGCTGTCGAAGGCGGCGCCCTGGCACGACTCGATCCGCGCCGCGCACGCCGCCGGCCTGCCGATCCTGGCAGAGTGCGGCGGCATGATGGCGGTCGCCGAATCCATTACCGACAACGAAGGCCACTGCTGGCCCATGCCATCCCTGCTGCCGGGACGGATCTTCATGCAGCAGCGCCTGGGCGGGCTCGGTTCGCAGGGAATGCCGACCGCGGCCGGCGAGCTGCGCGGCCATACCTTCCACTACTCGCACATGGACACCGGGCTCACGCCGGTCGGCTACACGGTCAAGCATCCATCCGGCGCCCAGGGCGAGGCGGTGTACCGGCTCGGCTCCCTGACGGCGTCCTACTTCCACGGCTTCTTCGCCTCGAACCCGCTGGCGGTGGCGGGCTTTTTTACGAAAGCAGCGCCGTGAGCCGCACCCTGGTCTTCGGCGGCGCCCGTTCCGGCAAGAGCCTTCTTGCCGAGCGGCTGGCGCGGGAATCCGGCAAGGAGGTGTTCTACCTGGCCACCTCGCATGCGGGAGACGAAGAGATGGCGGCCCGCATCGCCCACCATCGCGAACGCCGCCCTCCCGAGTGGCAGACAGTGGAGGAAGCGACCGCGCTCGCCGCCACCCTGCGCCGGCTGTGCGCGCCGGAGCGCATCGTGCTGGTCGACTGCCTGACCCTGTGGCTCAGCAACCTGATGTTTTCGTCGCAGCGCGATTATCCGGAAGCCGGCGCCATCGCGCTGCCGCCGCTGTTCGCCTGGGAACGCGCGGACCTGCTCGCGTGGCTGGACGAGCCGGCGCCCGGTGACGTCGTGTTCGTGTCGAACGAGGTCGGCATGGGCATCGTGCCGGTCGGTGCGGTCTCGCGCACCTTCGCCGACGAAGCGGGCCGCCTGAACCAGGAGCTGGCAGCGCGCTGCGACCGGGTGCTGTTCGTCGCCGCCGGGTTGCCGCTGGCCTTGAAGGGCAAGCCGTGCTGAGCGGCCTGCCGCCGCTCACACTCGCGCTGTTGCTGGCGTCCGGGATCGCGCTCGACCTGCTGTTGGGTGAGGCACGGCGATGGCATCCGCTGGTCGGCTTCGGCCGGCTGGCGCAATGGCTGGAGCGGCGCCTGAACCTGGGCAGCTGGCGCATCGCGCGCGGCGCCGCCGGCTGGGCGCTGGCGGTACTGCCGCTGACGGCTGCCGCCGCATGGCTGTGCGCCGCCGGCGTGGCCGGGCTGGTGATCCATGTACTGCTGCTCTACCTGTGCCTCGGCCTGCGCAGCCTGCGCGACCATGTCCTTCCCATTTGTACGTCACTGGCGGCCGGCGACCTGCCGCGTGCGCGCTGGCTGACCTCGCGCATCGTCAGCCGCGACACTGCGCAGGCGAGCGAAGCCGAGCTGGCCAGGGCCGGCGCCGAGTCGCTGCTGGAGAACGGCAACGACGCGGTGTTCGGCACCCTGTTCTGGTTCCTGGTCGGCGGCGGCGCCGGCGCCCTGCTGTTCCGGCTGGCGAACACGCTGGATGCGATGTGGGGTTACCGGAATGTACGCTTCAATCTGTTCGGCCGCGTGGCCGCGCGCGTCGACGACCTGTTGAACTACGTACCGGCGCGCCTGACCGCGCTGTCGTACGCGCTGCTGGCGCCAGGCGGCAGGCTGCGCGCGCTGCGCTGCTGGCGTGCGCAGGCGCCGGCGTGGAGCAGTCCCAACGCGGGTCCGGTCATGGCCAGCGGCGCCGGCGCGCTCGGCATCAGCCTGGGCGGCGCCGCGACCTATGACGGCGAAGTCGAATTGCGGCCGGTGCTGGGCGCCGGCCCGGCCGCCACGGCAGGCGACATCCCGCGCGCCTGGCGCCTTGTCTTCCACACGGCCCTGCTGTGGACAGCCATCGCCCTCGGCCTTGGTTCGATCATGTATCTGGCGGGAGTCCGGCATGCTTGAACACGGCGGCAATCTGCGCGAGGCGCAGCGGCGCTACGGCGGAGAAGACTGGATCGACCTGTCGACCGGTATCAACCCGGTCGGTTATCCCGCGCCGCCGGTTCCAGCGGATGCCTGGCACCGTCTACCGGAAGCGGATCCGGCGCTGGTCGATGCTGCTTGCGCCTATTACGGCGCGCCTGCGATGTTGCCGGTCGCCGGGACCCAGGCGGCGATCCAGGCCCTGCCGCGGCTGCGGCCGCCGTCTCGGGTGACGGTCGCCGCGCCCTCGTATGCCGAACACGCCCATCACTGGTCGCAGCATGGCCATACGCTGCGCCAGGTCGGGTATCGGGTGCTGGACGATGCCGTCAAGGACAGCGACGTGGTCGTGGTCTGCAATCCGAACAATCCGACTGGAGCAACCGTCCCGCCCGAGCTGCTGCTGCGCTGGTCCTTCGAGCTGGCGGCGCGCGGCGGCTGGCTGGTGGTCGACGAAGCCTTCGGCGACACGGCGCCCGACTTGAGCGTGGCAGCGCATGCCGGCCAGCCAGGACTGGTCGTGCTGCGCTCGGTAGGCAAGTTCTTCGGCCTGGCCGGGCTGCGGCTGGGCCTCGTGGCGGCCGAGGCGCCCTTGATGGCGGCGCTCGCGGACCTGCTCGGCCCATGGGCGGTCAGCGGGCCGGCCCAGCACATCGCACTGGCGGCGCTGCGCGACACGAGCTGGCAGCGGATGACGCAGGAGCGCCTGGCGCATGACGGCGCGCGGCTGCGCGGCCTGCTCGCCGCCCACGGCATCCAGGCTTCCGGGATGCCGCTGTTTCACTGGTGGCCGGAAGACCGGCCCGAGGATTTTCACGAACACATGGCGCGCCACGCGATCTGGGTGCGCCTGTTCCGCCAGGCGGCGCGCGGCGTCCGCCTCGGCCTGCCGGCCCGGGACCGGGACTGGGCCCGCATCGAACATGCACTTCAAGAATGGACCAAGCGATGAGCACATCGAAAGCACTGATTCTCCTTGCCGCGCTGGCGGCAGCCCAGGCCCAGGCGGCCATCACGGTGAAGGACGACGACGGCAATCCCGTCACCCTGCAGAAGCCCGCCCGGCGCGTGATCTCGCTGGCGCCGCACGTCACCGAAATGCTGTTCGCGGCCGGCGGCGGCAGCCACGTGGTCGGGGTCGTGGCCTACAGCGACTTTCCGGAAGAGGCGAAGAAGCTCCCGCAGATCGGCTCCAACCGCGAAGTCGACCTGGAACGCATCATGGCGCTCAAGCCCGACCTGATCGTCGTCTGGCGGCACGGCAGTTCGGAGCGCCAGATCGAGATGGTGCGCAAGCTCGGGGTGCCGCTGTTCCACAGCGAGCCGCAAAAGCTCGACGATATCCCCGACAGCGTGGCCAGGCTCGGGCAGCTGATGGGCACCGAAGACGTGGCCGGGCCGGCCGCCGCCGATCTGCGCCACCAACTCGCCGGCCTGCGCGCCCGCTATGCGAAGCGCCCGGTGGTGCGCACGTTTTACCAGGTCTGGGACAAGCCGCTGTACACCCTCAACGGCAAGCACATCGTCAGCGACGCCTTGCGCTTGTGCGGCGGCGAGAACATCTTCGCCGGCCTGCCGGTGACGGCGCCGGTGGTCAGCGTCGAGGGCGTCCTGCAGCAGAATCCGGAAGCGATCTTCGCGACGGCCGAAAAGAACTACGGCGGCGTCAGCATGTGGAAGCCCTACGGTACGCTGCTGGCGGTGCGCAACGATAACCTGTTCACCATCGACGGCAACCTGGTCAACCGCTCCGGTCCGCGCATGATCGCCGGCGCCGCCATGCTGTGCGAGAAGCTGGAGCTGGCGCGCCAGCATCGCAGCAAATGACATCCTTCCCCTACCGGACCCTGATGATCCAGGGGACCACCTCCGATGCCGGCAAGAGCACGGTGGTCGCCGCGCTGTGCCGCCTGCTGAAGCGTGCCGGCGTGAAGGTCGCGCCGTTCAAGCCGCAGAACATGGCGCTCAACAGCGCGGTCACGCGAGATGGCGGCGAGATCGGGCGCGCCCAGGCCCTCCAGGCGATCGCCGCCGGCGTCGAACCGCACACGGATTTCAATCCGGTGCTGCTCAAGCCGTCCAGCGATATCGGCGCCCAGGTCATCATCCACGGCCGCGTGCGCGCCGAGATGGACGCGCGCGACTATCACCAGTACAAGACGGTAGCGATGGGCGCGGTACTGGAATCGCATGCGCGATTGCTGGCGCAGTACGAGACCGTCATCGTCGAAGGCGCCGGCAGCCCGGCCGAGATCAACCTGCGCGACCGCGATATCGCCAACATGGGCTTCGCAGAAGCGGTCGACTGCCCGGTCGTGCTGGTGGCCGACATCGACCGCGGTGGCGTATTCGCGCACTTCGTCGGCACCCTCGCCTGCCTGTCGGAGAGCGAGCGCAATCGCATCGTCGGCTTCGTCATCAACCGCTTCCGCGGCGACCTCAAGCTGCTCGAGCCCGGGCTGGAATGGCTCGAGCGCGAAACCGGCAAGCCGGTGCTGGCGGTGCTGCCCTATCTGCACGGGCTTTATCTGGATGCGGAAGATGCGGTGCAGGGGGTAACGCGGCGTGAAGGGAAGTTCCGCGTGGTCGTGCCGAGTTACCCGCGGATGAGCAACCATACCGATTTCGACCCGCTGCGCGCGCATCCGGACGTCGACCTGTGCTTCGTGCGCGAGGGCGAAGCGATACCGGGATGCGACCTGATCGTCCTCGCCGGCAGCAAGAACACGCGTGCCGACCTGGCCTGGCTGAAGCAACAGGGCTGGCAGGACGCGATCCACCGCCATTTGCGCTATGGCGGCAAGGTGATCGGTATCTGCGGCGGCTTCCAGATGCTGGGGCGTTTCGTCGATGACCCGGATGGCGTCGAGGGAACGGCCGGGCGCTCCGAAGCGCTTGGCCTGCTCGACCTGGCGACCACGCTCACCCGCGAAAAGCGCCTGGCGCAGGTCAGCGGGCGTTGCGCCTTCGATCCGGCATCGCACGGCGCGGCCGTGGGCGGATACGAGATCCACATGGGTGTATCGAGCGGGGCAGCGCTGTCCCGGCCCGCATTCGAGATCGACGGCCGCGCGGAAGGCGCATGTTCCAGCGACGGACAGATCCTCGGCAGCTATCTTCACGGGATGTTCGACAATGCATCGGCCTGCGCCGCGCTGCTGCGTTGGGCCGGGCTGCACAGCGAACATGCTGTGGACGCCACCACGCTGCGCGAAGCGAGCCTTGACCGGATCGCGGATGCGAGCGCGTCGCTTTTCGATAGGCTACTGCTATCGTTCCGCTAAAACTTATCGATTTTACCGATAAAATACGAATCGATATCATTCACTGCATGGTAGAGAACGACAGGAGTTTCCATGGCAGTGGCACGCAAAGGCAGTCAAGTCATCATCCATCTGGCGATCGGTTTCGCGATCGCGTATGCGGTAACGGGTTCGGTCGCCCTGGGCGGACTGGCCGTGCTGATCGAGCCGGTGCTGAATGTCCTGCTGGTGCCGTTTCACGAGCTGGCCTGGCATCGCAAGCTGAACGGCGTCACGGGGCAGCGGCGTTACCTGATGCTGACGTTCGAAAAGATCAGCTTGACGGCGATGCACATGGTCGTGGCTTTTACGGTGTTGTATGGTGCGACCGGCTCGGTGGCTTTCGGCGGATTGGCGGCAGTGCTTGAGCCGGTGTGCAATGTGGTGCTGATGCCGCTGCACGATCGGCTGTGGAATAAGCTGCAGCTGGAACGCCAGATGCAGATGGCGTAATTTTACGCCGCCCAGAAAAGCAAAAAGCCCGCTCAATCGAATTGAGCGGGCTCCTGCATCATAATTAGCCTGACGATAACCTACTTTCACACTGGTTGCAGCACTATCATCGGCGCAAAGTCGTTTCACGGTCCTGT
>NZ_JBDGIN010000034.1:0-12045 GCF_057657395.1 Telluria sp. Soil_C_11
CACCGGTCGGACACCGAACACGCGCAGCCTCGCGCTGGACGCAGCGGGGGTCACTGTCAATGCGCAAGGTGCCATCGTCATCGACCAAGGCATGCGCACGAGCAACCCGAACATCTACGCGGCCGGCGACTGCACCGACCAGCCGCAGTTCGTCTATGTGGCGGCAGCGGCCGGCACCCGTGCCGCGATCAACATGACCGGCGGCGATGCGGCGCTCGACCTGACCGCAATGCCGGCCGTGGTGTTCACCGATCCGCAAGTGGCGACCGTGGGCTACAGCGAGGCGGAAGCCCACCACGACGGGATCGAGACCGACAGCCGCACCTTGACCTTGGACAACGTGCCGCGTGCGCTCGCCAACTTCGACACACGCGGCTTCATCAAGTTGGTTATCGAGGAAGGCAGCCATCGGCTGATCGGCGTACAGGCGGTCGCGCCGGAAGCGGGTGAACTGATCCAGACGGCGGCTCTGGCCATTCGCAACCGCATGACGGTGCAGGAACTGGCCGACCAGTTGTTCCCCTACCTGACGATGGTCGAGGGGTTGAAGCTCGCGGCGCAGACCTTCAACAAGGATGTGAAGCAGCTTTCCTGCTGCGCCGGGTGAGAAAAAGGAGGTGTTCAATGAACGCCTACACGGTGTCCCGGCTGGCTCTTGATGCCGGGGTGAGCGTGCATATCGTGCGCGACTACCTGCTGCGCGGATTGCTGCGCCCGGTGGCGTGCACACCAGGCGGCTACGGCTTGTTCGATGACGCCGCCTTGCAACGGCTGTGCTTCGTGCGGGCGGCCTTCGAGGCGGGCATCGGCCTCGACGCGCTGGCGCGGCTGTGCCGGGCGCTGGATGCGGCGGACGGCGACGAAGCGGCCGCGCAGCTTGCCCTGCTGCGTCAGTTCGTCGAGCGTCGGCGCGAAGCGTTGGCCGATCTGGAAGTGCAGTTGGCCACCCTGCCGACCGAGCCGGCACAGCACGCGGAGAGTCTGCCATGAACAACCCCGAGCGCTTGCCGTCCGAGACGCACAAACCGATCACCGGCTACCTGTGGGGCGGACTGGCTGTGCTGACTTGCCCCTGCCACCTGCCCATCCTCGCTGTCGTGCTGGCCGGCACAACCGCCGGTGCTTTCCTCGGCGAGCATTGGGTCATCGCGGCGCTCGGTTTGACCGGCCTGTTCCTTCTGTCCCTGTCGCGGGCGTTGCGGGCATTCAGGGAAAGAGAATGAGCGCTTTCCGGCCGGATGGATGGACGACGCCGGAACTGGCCCAAGCGGTCGAGCGCGGGCAGCTTGAACTGCACTACCAGCCCGTCGTCGATCTGCGCAGTGGTGGGATTGTCGGCGCGGAAGCCCTGTTGCGCTGGCGTCATCCGACGCTTGGACTATTGCCACCGGGCCAGTTCCTGCCCGTGGTCGAATCGTCCGGCCTGATGCCTGAAATCGGCGCTTGGGTGCTGGGCGAAGCCTGCCGCCAGATGCGTGACTGGCGAATGCTGGCATGGCGACCGTTCCGGCTGGCCGTCAATGTTTCGGCGAGCCAAGTGGGACCGGACTTCGACGGGTGGGTAAAGGGCGTGCTGGCTGATGCCGAGTTGCCCGCCGAGTATCTCGAAATCGAGCTGACCGAATCGGTCGCGTTTGGTGATCCGGCGATCTTCCCCGCCCTGGACGCCTTGCGGCAGATCGGTGTGCGCTTCGCCGCCGATGACTTCGGGACGGGGTATTCCTGTCTGCAACATCTGAAGTGCTGCCCAATCAGCACGCTCAAGATCGACCAATCGTTTGTCGCCGGGCTCGCCAACGACCGCCGCGACCAAACCATCGTGCACACCGTGATTCAGCTTGCGCACGGGCTGGGCATGGATGTGGTGGCTGAAGGCGTGGAAACATCGGCGAGTCTTGATCTATTGCGACAAGCGGACTGCGACACAGGACAAGGCTTCCTGTTCGCGAAGCCAATGCCGGCGGCGGCATTCGCCGTCTTCGTCAGTCAATGGAGGGGTGCCACCATGAATGCAAGTGACTCGACCACCACCAGTTGCTGCGTGTGCTGCAAGGAAATCCCGCTCGATGCCGCCTTCACCCCGGAAGGCGCGGAATACGTCGAGCACTTCTGCGGGTTGGAGTGTTATCAACGCTTCGAAGCGCGTGCCAAGACAGGGAACGAAACCGATGCCGATCCGAACGCCTGCGACTCGCTACCGTCAGATTGAGGCATACCCTAACCGGATGTCAGGGTAGACTGCCTCACAACGTCAGAATAGAGTCGGTTGTGTTATTTATTGACACTAGCTGAAAAAGGTCATAGATTTCTTCCTGACATTTTCGTCCAGGGAGGCATCTTGCAGGGTCAACGCATCGGCTACGTCCGGGTCAGCAGCTTCGACCAGAACCCGGAACGGCAACTTGAACACGTCGAAGTCGGCAAGGTGTTCACCGACAAGGCGTCGGGCAAGGACACCCAGCGGCCCGAGCTTGATTCGCTGCTGGCCTTCGTGCGCGAAGGCGACACCGTGGTGGTTCACAGCATGGATCGCTTGGCGCGCAACCTCGATGACTTGCGCCGCCTCGTGCAAAAGCTCACCAAGCGCGGCGTGCGCATCGAGTTCGTCAAGGAGAGCCTGACCTTCACCGGCGAGGATTCGCCGATGGCGAACCTGATGCTGTCGGTCATGGGGGCGTTCGCTGAATTCGAGCGGGCCTTGATCCGCGAGCGGCAGAGGGAAGGCATCGCGCTCGCCAAGCAACGCGGAGCCTACCGGGGCCGCAAGAAAGCGCTGTCGCCCGAACAGGTAGCCGATCTGCGGCAGCGGGCCGCCGCCGGCGAACAAAAAGCGAAGCTGGCCCGCGAGTTTGGTGTCAGCCGGGAGACCCTGTATCAATACTTGAGAGCGGATCAGTAAATATGCCACGTCGTTCCATTCTGTCCGCCGCCGAGCGGGAAAGCCTGTTGGCGTTGCCGGATACCAAGGACGACTTGATCCGATACTACACGTTCAGCGATACCGACCTCTCCATCATCCGGCAACGGCGCGGGCCTGCGAACCGCTTGGGCTTTGCAGTTCAGCTCTGCTACCTGCGCTTTCCCGGCATCCTCCTTGGCGTCGATGAGCCGCCGTTTCCGCCCTTGCTGAAACTGGTCGCCGACCAGCTCAAGGTCAGTGTCGAAAGCTGGGGCGAGTACGGGCAGCGGGAGCAGACCCGGCGCGAGCATCTGGTCGAGTTGCAAACGGTGTTCGGCTTCCAGCCCTTCACCATGAGCCACTACCGGCAGGCCGTCCACACGCTGACCGAGCTGGCCATGCAAACCGACAAGGGCATTGTGCTGGCCAGCGCCTTGATCGAGCATCTGCGGCGGCAGTCGGTCATTCTGCCTGCCCTCAACGCCGTCGAGCGGGCGAGCGCCGAAGCGATCACCCGCGCCAACCGGCGCATCTACTACGCCTTGGCCGAACCACTGTCGGACGCGCATCGCCGCCGCCTCGACGATCTGCTCAAGCGCCGGGACAACGGCAAGACGACTTGGCTGGCCTGGCTGCGCCAGTCACCCGTCAAGCCCAATTCGCGGCATATGCTGGAGCACATCGAACGACTCAAGGCATGGCAGGCGCTCGATCTGCCTACCGGCATCGAGCGGCTGATCCACCAAAACCGGCTGCTCAAGATCGCCCGCGAGGGCGGCCAGATGACACCCGCCGACCTGGCCAAGTTCGAGGCGCAGCGGCGCTACGCGACCCTGGTGGCGCTCGCCATTGAAGGCATGGCCACCGTCACCGACGAAATCATCGACCTGCACGACCGCATCCTGGGCAAGCTGTTCAACGCCGCCAAGAACAAGCATCAGCAGCAGTTCCAGGCGTCCGGCAAGGCGATCAACGCCAAGGTGCGGCTGTTCGGGCGTATCGGTCAGGCACTGATCGAGGCCAAGCAATCGGGCCGCGATCCGTTTGCCGCCATCGAGGCCGTCATGTCCTGGGACGCCTTCGCCGAGAGCGTCACCGAAGCGCAGAAGCTCGCGCAGCCCGAGGACTTCGATTTCCTGCACCGCATCGGCGAGAGCTACGCCACGCTGCGTCGCTACGCGCCGGAATTCCTCGCCGTGCTCAAGCTGCGGGCCGCGCCCGCTGCCAAGGATGTGCTGGAGGCCATCGAAGTGCTGCGCAACATGAACAGCGACAACGCCCGCAAGGTGCCCGCCGACGCGCCAACCGATTTCATCAAGCCGCGCTGGCAGAAGCTGGTGATGACCGACACCGGCATCGATCGGCGCTACTACGAACTGTGCGCGCTGTCGGAGATGAAAAACGCCCTGCGCTCCGGCGACATCTGGGTGCAGGGATCGCGCCAGTTCAAGGACTTCGAGGACTACCTGGTGCCACCCGCGAAATTCGCCAGCCTCAAGCAGGCCAGCGAATTGCCGCTGGCCGTGGCCACCGATTGCGACCAGTACCTGCATGACCGGCTGACGCTGCTGGAAACGCAGCTCGCCACCGTCAACCGCATGGCGCTGGCCAACGAGCTGCCGGACGCCATCATCACGGAGTCGGGCCTGAAGATCACGCCGCTCGATGCGGCGGTGCCCGACACCGCGCAGGCGCTGATCGACCAGACAGCAATGATCCTGCCGCACGTCAAGATCACCGAACTGCTGCTGGAGGTAGACGAATGGACAGGCTTCACCCGGCACTTCGCGCACCTGAAATCGGGCGACCTGGCCAAGGACAAGAACCTGCTGCTGACCACGATCCTGGCCGACGCCATCAACCTGGGTCTGACCAAGATGGCGGAGTCCTGCCCCGGAACGACCTACGCCAAGCTCGCCTGGCTCCAAGCCTGGCATACCCGCGACGAAACCTATTCGTCGGCGCTGGCCGAACTGGTCAATGCGCAGTTCCGGCATCCCTTCGCCGAGCACTGGGGCGACGGCACCACGTCATCGTCGGACGGCCAGAATTTCCGAACCGGCAGCAAGGCCGAGAGCACTGGCCACATCAACCCGAAATATGGCAGCAGTCCTGGGCGGACTTTCTACACCCACATCTCCGACCAGTACGCGCCATTCCACACCAAGGTGGTCAATGTCGGCGTGCGCGACTCGACCTATGTGCTCGACGGCTTGCTGTACCACGAGTCCGACCTGCGCATCGAGGAGCACTACACCGATACGGCAGGATTCACCGATCATGTATTTGGCCTGATGCACCTGCTGGGCTTCCGCTTTGCGCCGCGCATCCGCGACCTGGGCGACACCAAGCTGTTCATCCCCAAGGGCGACACCGTCTACGACGCGCTCAAGCCGATGATTAGCAGCGACAGACTGAACATCAAGGCTATTCGCGCCCATTGGGATGAAATTCTACGGCTGGCCACGTCGATCAAGCAGGGCACGGTGACGGCTTCGCTGATGCTGCGCAAGCTCGGCAGCTATCCGCGCCAGAACGGCCTGGCCGTGGCCCTGCGCGAGCTGGGGCGTATCGAGCGCACGCTGTTCATCCTGGATTGGTTGCAAAGCGTGGAGCTGCGCCGTCGCGTGCACGCTGGGCTGAACAAGGGCGAAGCCCGCAATGCGCTGGCCCGCGCCGTGTTCTTCAACCGTCTGGGTGAAATCCGCGACCGCAGCTTTGAGCAGCAGCGCTACCGTGCCAGCGGCCTCAACCTGGTGACGGCGGCCGTCGTGCTATGGAACACGGTCTATCTGGAACGGGCTGCGCACGCGCTGCGGGGCAACGGCCACGCCGTCGATGACGCGCTGTTGCAGTACCTGTCGCCGCTCGGCTGGGAGCACATCAACCTGACCGGCGATTACCTCTGGCGCAGCAGCGCCAAGATCGGCGCGGGCAAGTTCAGGCCGCTGCGGCCGTTGCAACCTGCTTAGCGTGCTTTATTTTCCGTTTTCTGAGACGACCCCAACTAAAAGAGTCTGTGCTGTACCCCAACAATTTCTATGCCCAGGCGAAGTTCGCAAAGAGCCGGATCAGTCGGGAGCTGGCTGCAAACGATGTTATCGGTGCTCGGGCTGCGGCGGCTGCATATGGGGGCGTGGTCAAGCGATGGCGACGATGGTTGATCGAGAACCTGACTTTTGTCGCACTGCGTGGTGTAGAGACAAGTCGGGCCGGCGTCCGTGAATGGCAGACCAATATGTTCGGCCAATCCCTCGCATCGTCGCTGCTGAAACAGTACGGAAAAGCTGAACGCAGCGGGGGCGGACGCGTCGGGAAGATCCAGCTGACCGAGGACACTGAGCGGGAAGTGAAAGCCTTCTACAAGGCCTATGCCGAAAAGATTAAGTTAGTATAAGTACCCGTACTTATACTGACATTCTCTGTACAGACCATATGGCGACGACTCGACTCCTGACGAAGACGCAGCTCAAGGCCGAGCGCCTCAAGCCCGCGCCTGGCCAGCAGCCAGCCGCCCGCTACTGGCAGGGCATGGGCTAGGTCTACCAATACGACGCAAGCTTGGCCGTTGCAATGCGACCTTACCGTGCGTCGGCGCCGGCGCAGGCGGCGGCGCTGGCGGCCGGCCGGCGGTTGGTTGGCACGTTGGCATGCGCGGGCTGCGGACAGCGCATCGAAAGGTTCGCGCTCAATGGAGCCGGCAATTGCTACGATTGCTTGAACCGCATTTATGCTGAGGAACAGAGGCGGTATTGGCTGGCTATCTGCCGGGATGCGGCCCATCTACTGTCGCTCAATCCGCTATTTGTGGACACGGAGACTTCTGGTCTGGGCGAGAACGCCGAGATCATCGAGGTGGCGGTGCTGGAGCCTGACGGAACAGTCCTGCTCGAAGCGCTTGTCAAACCTGTAGACGATGTTCCGCCGCAAGCGACTGCAGTGCATGGCCTTGCCAATGTAGACCTGGCAGATGCGCCGGCTTGGCCTGACATCGCCGCGCTTCTCACCGAGCTGGTGCACGGCCGCGTGCTGATCGCCCACAATGCCAGTTTCGACATGCGCATGTTCGAGCAGTCCAGTCGGCGCCATGGACTTGCGACACCAGCTGCCGATCGCTGGGCATGCACAATGGAGATGCTGACTCATGCGAACGACGGCCGCTGGCCAAGGCTGAGTCTGGCTATGTCGATGGCAGGTGTCGACGGCCCGGCGAGTGTCATAGGCCGCCCTCACCGTGCGGCGTATGACGCCGAGTGCTGCCGGCGGATCATCTTGGCTCTCGCGAGCGCAATGCCAAAGGATTGACCAGCTTCTCCAACGAGAACAGGCGAGCAACCCGGCTAAGAAATGCAACTAACAAACATGTGCAACGTCGTTACTTCGACCCTTCGACGAAAGCACGACCACGCCCTGATAACAACTTCTACAACGTCAGCCGCCAGATAGTGGGCTACTTTCGCGCGCGAAAGTGCTCGCCACTTACTTCCCCGCACCGCCGAGAAATATCCACAATTTCTGTGGAGAACTACGCTTTTTCGATCCTCAAACCCAGCAGCTATGCAGCTTTCGGCGCGATGCCCATTGATTAAGCAGACATCCACCGACAGACAATGTGACCTAGTCGTAAAGTCGTCCAGCTACTCCTGAGAAGAAATGCATGCCTATAATGGCTAAGCACAGCTATCTCTACAAATCAGAGGATATGGACGATTTTAGTTTCCTGAAAGCGATTGGCGTGTCCCTGCTCGGTATTGCAGCCGTCTTGACGCTGCTCGGCTTACGTAGGCGACCCCACCCAAGGAAGCCTAGACCGAACAGGCAATTCGATCCGGCAAAGGCAGCTGTGTACTCGCCCAAAGAATTCCGTAAAAATCGCCAGTAAAGTAACGGTGCAAAGCACTGGTCTCAAGATGCATCTGGAACAACCGGTGTTTGCTTTGCCAGGAAACTAGCGCTGCCCTGCAAGCGCCGCCGTGTTTCCGCGTGCGCGTACTTCGAAGTCGTGGCCAGCGACGCGTGTCCAGCCACCAGCATCTCGACCTCAAGAGGCGTGCCGGCGGCGAGGGAATGCGTGATCCCGGTGTGACGCAGCCAATGCGTACTTGCGCGGCGCAGCTGCGCCGCCGACTGTGGAGCTACACGGTCCAGCTGGGCAGCGCAGTCGGCAAAGAATACCTTCAGCTGGTCGTATAGGGTCTGGGCATGGATACCTCGTAGCGGATCGACCGTTTTACCTGCTGCCCAGGGCGTACGCTCCTGCAGGTCGACCGCCTGGCCGAGCAAGTACACGTTCGCATTGTCGGGATGGGTGACATTCGCAGGTAACCCGCGCGACGCAAGATAGTGTGCGATCGAGTCGATGTGCACCTGGCCCAGGGGTACGAGGCGCCGCTTATCCCCCTTCCCCGTCACGAGGATCTCCCAACTGGCCGTCGCTGGTTCGTCAGGTGTCGCCGGCATTTCTGTCCAACGAATGTGCCCTACCCGGGCTTGCACGATTTCCGCCCGGCGTAGACGGCCGACGTAGAGAATTGGCAACGCCATGCGTAAGCGCAGGTTGGCCGATGTCGCCGGCAGGGCCGCCAGCCGCTCACAGATGAAGTCCCATTCATGCTGTGTGAAGCTGCGCGTATGTTCCGCGGCGCCTGACGGTGCGCGCGGTTTGCTAATCCCGGTCCATGGATTCCCGGTCAGGTAACGCTGATCGACCAGGAAGCGATAGAACGTCCCCAGCATCGTCAACGCACGTCGCTGAGCCGCCGCTTCCAGAGGTCCCTCGAAAGGGCGCCAAGACGGCCCCCAGCGACCGCGGCTGCGTGGTGCGCACCAACGCTCGGCCGGCTGCGGATCTGCCAGGAACGCGCGGTATGCCACCGCATCGTCGAAATCGATCGACGACAGTGGCTTCTGGCGCTCAAGGATGGCCCACAGCATGAAACGCTCGCATTCGGTTCGATAGGCCCGCGCCGTCGGCCCCAGGTGACGCAGCCAGCCGAGTGGGTTCCCTACCCCTGCGCGGGCGCTGGCGCCGCCGGTGTGCCTGCCCTGTTTCTCGCGCAAGAACGAAATCAACGCCTCATAGTCGTTCGTGGCCGCGAGCTGGCACTGGTAACGCGGAGCGCGGAAGCGGCCGTTGCTCCCGTCCAGGTCGCCCGGCACCGCAAACTTTTCCAAGGGAACGACCGACGTCGACGCCGGCACCACAAGGTGCAGTGCATCGATGTCGAGCTCGGAGCGAGGGGCCAGCACGTGCGCGCCGATGCGCAGACCGGTGCTTGCATGGAAAGTGCGGAGCATGGCGACGATGCGATCGGCCTTGCCGGCGCCAATCGCGTGTACCGGTGCGTGCCAATTTCTGCCCACACCGTTGATACGCTCGACCAGTTGTCGAAGCTTGACCATGCCAGCCTCTTCCAGCCGGCTGGCCAGGTCGAACGGGAGCCAGGCGCGCACACCGTCGTCCGGATGCGGCGCTTCGGCCGCGGCACGCTCGAGCCAAGCGATCGCGTCGAGCTGGCGGCGTAGCAGACGCGCGCTCCGCTTCTCCTTTTGGGTTCCAGTACCGTGTGCCTCCTGGTAGTAGGCCAACTGGTCTTCGAACGAGAAATCTTCCAGACCGTGCTCGGCCGCGAAATCTTCCAATGACGGCGCCGGCCCCGGCGAACCGTCCCGGTCCCGCACCTTGCTTACGTCGATGCGCACAAGCCTGGCCACCGCGTGACGTTTGTGACGGTGCGCTGCGGCCGCGAACGCGTCGCGCATCCAGGCGACCGCCCTGCGTACGTGCCGCACGTCCGTGCGGCTGCCCTCCACGGCCAAATACCGGTCCCAGATATCTCGCAAATCGAGGCCCTGCACGTACGCGCGCATGAAGGCAAAGTGGCCGATGTGCAGCTTGCGGATGCCCGGCTGGAGGTCGGTCGTGGTATGGATCATTCAGGCGAGACCAATGATGAAGTAACGGTTGTGCATGGGGTCGCCCTTGCGCTTCGGGGCGTCTTCGTCGCCGGCGAACCGGATCAGGTGAGTCGCAATCAGAAGCTGGATGGCGTCGCGGATCTCCTCGCGTCGCAGCTGGGTGTATTCCTGGATGGTCTCGTAGCTGCAGCGCGCCACATTGCTGACGTTCTCGCGAAGGGACAACAACAGCATGTAGAGCTTCAGCGCGTGCAGCGACCCGGGGCGCTTGATGTGGTCGAAATAGTGCTTGAGCCGGGACATGTGCTTGTAGGTCTCACAGAGGTGCTGCTGGGGCAATTTGCACCATTTGCCGTTTTCTTCGATGCCCAGCAGCGAATACAGGTTGGCGTTCCCTACGCGCTCCACGCCGATCGCCTCGACCGCACGCAGCAGCTGCAATCCACGCGCGATCAGCTTGCGCGACAGCGGGGCCACTTCCTGGATGTCCTCGTAGGTTGCACCGACCAGATTGTTGCTGCGCAAGCCTGCCTTGCGCTGTGCCCGGTTCGAAATGATCGTCAGCGCGAACAGCACCAGGATCGCTGCCGTGGCCGAGCTTTTTTCATGCCGCCAGCTGAGCTGGGACAGCCCATGGAAGGCGAGCGCCGTGGATGTGTCGGCCTCCTCTATACGCAAGCCCAGGGCGGCGACGCGCGCCGTCTCGGCGTGCATGTGCATTGCCGGCTTGCGCTTTGCCCACGCGGACGGAAGCATTGCAAAGGCCAAGCGGCTCATGAGCGCCTGCCCTGCTTTAGTGCCAACGCCACGACGTACAGGGCAAGGCCGACAACGCCGAGCGCGGCTATGGCGGCCAGGAAGACCAGGGTGGTCGGGTCGCTGATTGAGGTCAGCATGCGAAGCAAAGTGGTGAGGTTGTCCATGTCGTTCACACAATAAAGGTCGATGTGCTTCGCATGTTAACCAGTTCAAAGATCGGTTTCTAGAAAGAGTTCCAGTCAGTAACCTTAATGATTCGTGATTTTTTTCTTATGAAACAATAGCTTGAGTAAGATTTTGACAGTTCACATGAGGTACTTCATCGTACACGAAACAGCGTTTTCGGGGGTACTGATCGCGGTATTGGGCCGCAGAGTTGGACGAAAACAGCGATCTTAGTTCACGAAGAAAAGCCGGTACGGAAACGCAAGTTATTTCTTGGGGACGCCTTTCCTTGGCAAGCCGACGACTGTCCGAATGACCTCTAGATTCGCCGCCGCCCCTTGAGGTAGCTGTTTGGCGCGAAGCTCGCGCAACATGCGCTTCCCGTCCGGCTGGGCATCCGCCTGTTGACGCGGAAGCGCGGCATTTTGCTTAGCCCTTCGCGCTTCCATCTCGGCCTGCAGTCCCGAGCGCTCCTGCGCAACCTCGATCGCAAGCGCGGCGGCGGCCGTGAAGTCGTAGCCCATCCGCGTGATCTTCACCGCCATCCGGCGCAATTCTTTTAGCGTGGAAACCGGCTTCGCGCGATGCTCGAGCTCGATCGCGCATCCAAAGTGGTCCAGGTGCTCGCTCTGCCCAATGTAGCGCTCGTAGTAGATCTCGACCGCCTCATGCCCAGCCATCTTTTCGATCCACCTCGGCACCAGGTAGCCTTGGCAGAATCCCCAGTAGCCGTAACAGCGCCGGATCCGTTCATCGAGGTCCGGTTGCTCCAATTCCGTTTTCTTTTTCGTTATTCGCATAGAACACCCGATGCCTGCGGGATCGAACAGCATAGCTCACGTCACAGCGGTCGTCGAATTTATCCAAGAGGATCAACAGCTTAGCATAACGACGCTGCAAATAGGAAATTCTGACGGCGCTTTTTACGGTCTTTGATAATAGGAGATTATCAAAGAGCGGAAATAAATTGTGGCGGCACTCGCTCTTCAAACCGCCGCAGCGTTCTTGATACAGCTGCCGACTGACCAGTAGGGCAGGCATCGTTTTAGAGTGACGCGCTACAAGAATTTTGGTCGAGCATCGGCGGCGCGAACCGGCTGCGGTCTGGGCGCTAGCACCTTGTCGATGGATGTCACCATAAATCAGCTTGTCCCGGAGGAGAAAGGTTGCTGCCGCGCAGGCGGTGACTCCAGCTATCAGCCGGCCCAGGCGACTACCTTTACCAATTGTCAACGGCGATTGAAAACTGATACAGATTTCGTTGTGCCAGCGATTTAAAACTGATACACCGCCGTCGCCGAACA
>NZ_JBDGIN010000035.1:0-9661 GCF_057657395.1 Telluria sp. Soil_C_11
AGGACCGTGAAACGACTTTGCGCCGATGATAGTGCTGCAACCAGTGTGAAAGTAGGTTATCGTCAGGCTAATTATTCAGCAAAGCCCGCTCAATTCGATTGAGCGGGCTTTTTGCTTTTGGGCGGCCGGAACGTGCCATCCGTCATCCCATGACGATTTGCGGCACAATGCAGCTGTTGTCTAACCATTAAGGCCAACAGCATGAAAGAACAGGTTGCGAGAAAGGTGACCCTGGTCCGTGCCATCGAGACCTCGGACATCAAGCACGAAGTCCTGAGCGACGACGACCGCATGTATGCCAGCCGCAGCGCGCGCGAACTCGCGCAGTGGTCAGCGGCCGACACCAAATCTCCGCTCACCCTCGACCACTTCCTGGAACAGCGCTCCGAGCAGATCCTCAAACGGCTCGCCGAACGCATGCCCGCCTTCCGCACCTTCCTGCATCGGCGCCCCTTGCTGCCCATGCTATCCGTGCTGCTGCCGCTGCTGGCCCTGATCGCGGGCGCCGCCATCGACCATATCGCCGATCCGCACCGCGTCGACCTGCTGTCAGCGCCGCTCCTGCTCATCATCGGCTGGAATCTGCTGGTCTATATGATCCTGCTGGTCTGGCTGCTCATTCCATCCAAACGCACGGGCTGGGCCGGTCCGGAGCTGATGCGCAGGCTCAGCGTTGGGAAAGCCAGGCTGCCGCGCAAGCTGCCGGCGCCGCTCGCAGCCGCCCTCGGCCAGTACACGGCAGACTGGACCGAGCTTTCCTGGAAGCTGACCCACACGCGCCTGAGCCGCGCGGTCCACCTGGCCGCGGCCGCGTTTGCGCTCGGCGCCATCATTTCACTTTACGCCCGCGGCCTGCTGACGGAATATGCGGCTGGATGGGAGAGCACCTTCCTCGATGCGACGCAGGTGCATACCTTGCTGTCCTGGCTGTTCGCGCCCGCCATGTTCCTGTTTCCCATTGAAGGTTTCAGCGTCGCCGACGTGCAGGCCCTGCGTTTCGTGCAGGAGCCATCGAACGCGGGCGGCGCGCGCTGGGTTCACCTGTACGCGGCAACCCTGCTGCTGCTGGTGATCCTGCCGCGCCTGGTCCTGTCCCTGTTCGCCGGCTGGCGTGCGGCGCGGCTCGCGCGGCGCTTCCCGATCGACCTGCGGCAACCGTACTTCGAGAAGCTCGCGATCCACGTCGGCGCCGGTCCCGCTCCGGTCACCCTGCGCGTGCTGCCCTACAGCTTCACGCTCGACGAGCGCCGCGACCGCGGCCTGTCCGAACTCGCTGCCGCGATGTACGGCGAGCAGACGCGCGTCATGCTGCGTCCCTCGCTGCCATACGGCGAAGATCCGAAGGCCTTCCTGCAGGAGTTGAGTCCGGAGACGGGCGACACGAGAACCGTCACCGCGGTGCTGTTCAACCTGGCCGCCACGCCCGAACAGGAAAACCATGGTGCGCTGCTGTCCGCGATCGCGCGCCAGCTGCCGGGCGGCGTCAGCGTGCTGGTCGACGAATCGGCGCTGACCGAGCGCGCGGCCGGACAGCCTGGCGCGGATGCGCGCCTGGCCGAGCGCATCGCCCTGTGGCGCCAGTTCTGCACCTATCATCAGGTTCCGGTGACGGTGGTGAACCTGCTGCAGCCGGCGAAATACCCGGCCGGCACCGACGGTGGCGTCGCCGCGGCGGGGGTACGATGAGCGAGGCCGCCAAGGTCCAGTTCGCGCTCGTTTCGCACACGAACAACGGCAAGACCACGCTCGCGCGCACCCTGGTCGGGATGGATGTCGGCGAAGTGCGCGATGCCGCCCACGTGACCACCTTCTCCGAATCGCACGTGCTGCAGGCCACCGAGCAGGGCGACAGCCTGCTGCTGTGGGACACGCCGGGCTTTGGCGATTCGGTCCGCCTGCTCAAGCGCCTGGCGATGTCGGGCAATCCGATCGGCTGGTTCCTGCGCGAAGTCTTCGACCGCTACCGCGACCGCCCGTTCTGGCTCAGCCAGCAGGCCTTGCGTGCGGCGCGCGACGAAGCCGACGTCGTGCTCTACCTGGTGAATTCGAGCGAGCATCCGCGCGACGCCGGCTACCTGCCGGCCGAGATGCGCATCCTCGAATGGCTCGGCAAGCCCGTGGTCGTCCTGCTCAATCAACTGGGGCCGCCGCGTCCGGCCGCCGACGAACAGGCGGAACAGGCCTTGTGGAAGCAGCACCTGGACCAGTATCCGATCGTCCGCGAAGTACTCGCGCTGGATGCCTTCGCGCGCTGCTGGGTGCACGAGCACGTGTTCTACGAAGCCGTCGGCAAGCTGGTGCCGGAGCCGAAGCGCGCTGCGTATGCGCGCCTGCGCGCGGCCTGGGAAGCGAACAGCCTGGCGCGCTACCATGCTTCGCTGCGCATCACCGCCGAGCAGCTGCTTGCGGCGGTGCGCGATAGCGAAGTCATTCCCGAGGAGAGCGGCGGCCTGCTGCAGTCGGCGCTGAAGGCGGTCAAGCTGGGCAAGTCGGATGCGCGCCGCCAGGAAGCGGCGATGGCGCGGCTGGTCGAGCGGCTCGAAGAACGGATCGCCCAGGCCACGACGCGCCTGCTGACCCTGCACCGTCTCGACCCTGGCGATGCCGCGCGCATCAATGCCCGCGTGCGCGACAACTTCAAGGTCCGCGCCCCGCTGGATAAAACCCAGGCCGGCCTGCTCGGCGCGGTCGTCTCGGGCGCCGCGACGGGCCTGTCGGCCGACCTGATGGCGGGCGGGCTGACGCTGGGCGGCGGCGCGCTGCTGGGAGCGATCGTCGGCGCGCTGACGATGGCCGGCGCGGCCTGGGGCTTCAATACGAGCACCGACCGTAACCAGCCGACCGTGCAGTTCGCGCCGCCTTTCCTGCGCACGCTCCTGGTCAGCAGTATCCTGCGCTACCTGGCCGTCGCCCACTTCGGACGCGGTCGCGGCAATTTCGTCGAAGGGGAGGCGCCGCCGTTCTGGCAGGCGGCGGTCGAAGAGGCGCTGCAGGCGCATTGCCCGGACCTCGACCGCCTCTGGCAGGAGCTGCGCACGCACGACGACAAGGATGCCGCGCGGCTCGACGGCCTGCTCGAAACCGTGGTCGGCGACGTGTTCGCACGCCTGTATCCCGGCGTGCGCATTCCCGCGCAGCCGGCCGCTTAAAAGCGGTACTGCATGCTCGCGCCGATCACCCAGTTGCGGCCCGGCGCGGCTTCGTAGTAGCGGCGATTGCTGTCGCCGACGATCACCGAACCGATGTAATCGCGGTCGAGCACGTTGTTCACGCGCGCATATTCCTTCACTCGCCACGGGCCGAGCTGCTGCTGCGCCTGCACGCGCAGGTTGGCGATCGCGTAGCCCGGCGCCGGATTGGCCTGGTTGGCGTCGTCCGGATACAGTTTCGTGTTCGCGATGGTCTCGAGCGCGATGCCATAGCGGTCGGCGCTGTCCTTCCAGCCAAGCTCGCCGAACAGGCTGGCGTTCGGCACGCCGGGCAGGCGGCTGCCGGCCAACACATTGCCGAAGCCCTCGTCGTACTCGGCGCGCAGCACGCTCAGGGCCAGCCGTCCATACCAGTTGCGCCGCCACTCGGCATCGAGCGACAGCTCTCCGCCCTGGCGCAGGGTCGCGCTGGCGTTGCGGTAGCTGGTGCGGCCGCCCGACGAGCTGTCGACCACCAGCTCGTCGCTGGTCTTCACCTGGAACACGGCCGCATTGACGCGCACGCCGTCGAGCGGCATGGCCTTCACGCCGAATTCCAGGTGCGTACTCCTGGCCGGCGCCAGCGAGAAATTGAAGCCGGCTCCTGCACCCGAGTAGAACACCTCGTTCAGGGTCGGGGTCTCGAAGCCGCGCGCCGCGCTGGCGTAGACGTTCAGTCCCGGATGCACCTTGTAGAGGATGCCGAGCAGCGGCGTGGTGTGGCGGTAGCTGACCTTGCCGCTGTCGTTGCCGTTGGCGAGGTAGCGGTCGTCGACATCGAAGTCGACCCGGCTGTGGCGCAGGCCGGCGCTCAGCACCCAAGGGCCGCGCTCCCATTCGAACTGGGCGTATGGATCGAGGTTCCTGACGTCGTCGTTCTCGTCGCGGCGCAGGCGGCCGCGGACGCCGAACTCGCTGCCGACGAAATTCTCGTAACCCTTGCGGTCGTCGCTCGACGCGCCCGCCTCGATGCCGAAGGTCGAGCGCAGCGTGCCGTCGAGCAGGGGGCGCGCCATGCTCCAGTTGGCGTCGATGCCGTGGAACTCGCGCTCGAAATCGACCACCCCGCCCGAATGGCTGGGCGGCGCCTGGAAGCCTTGCGAGAAGGACTGGTACTGGATCACGCGGCGGTTGCCGACGTAGGCGGTCACGCGTAGCCGGTCGCTGCCGAAGCGCTGTTCCCAGGTGGCGCCCAGCTGCTGGTGGTCGATGCTCTTGCGGGTGTTGTAGCGCTCGGCGAAGGTGCGCTGCGGATCGTGCGGGTCGCTGGTGTCGATCTCGCGCGCGCGCGGATCGCGCTGCCAGGTGGCCCAGGTGACGCCGAGCGGATCCTGCGTATCCTTCTGGCGCAGCCCGCCGGCCACGAGAACCAGCCGGCTGGCCGTGCTCGGCGCGAAGGTGAGCTTGGCATAGGCCTGGTCGCGCCGCGCGGCGCTGTGGCTACGGTAGCCGTCGGTGTCGAAGCGCGAGGCATCCAGCAGGTAGCCGACGCCGCCGGCGCTGCCGCTTGCATTGAGGTCGGTCTTGTGGCTGCCATAGCTGCCGGCGCTGACGTTCAGTTCCACTTGCGGCGCGCCTTTCGGATCGCGCGTGAACAGCTGGACCACGCCGCCGGAGTGATTGCCGTACAAGGCCGAGAACGGGCCGCGCAGCACTTCGATGCGCTCGGCGAGGTCGAGATTGAAGGTGGCGGCCTGGCCCTGGCCGTCGGGCATGGTGGCGGGGATGCCGTCGGCGATCAGGCGCACGCCGCGCACGCCGAAGGCCGAGCGGGCGCCGAAGCCGCGCGAAGAGATCTGCAAATCCTGCGCATAGTTCTGGCGGTTCTGCACCACCAGGCCCGGCACCGCGGCCAGGGCTTCGGAGGCGTTGACGCGCGGCTGGGCTGCGCCGATCTGGTCGGCGCCGATGACATCGATCGAGGCCGGCAGGTCGAAACTCAGGCGTTCGGTCCGGCTGGCCGTCACCACGACGACCGGGGTGCCTGTCGTTACGCCTTCGTCCGCAATGGCAAGCGGCGAATACCAGGCGGACAGTGCAGCGACGATGCTGGAAGCAAGTACGTGACGTTTCATCTTTTCTCCATGATTTCGCCCCGAACTATACCTTCCGGACCGGAAGTCCGTTGCCCGGTTGCTCCACCGGGCTGTGTCAATCTGGAGCAGGTGTGCCGGAACATGACGCATTCCGGCGGACGCCTGCGGCCCCTTCACTCGACGGCCCCGTTGACGCCGGGCTGGCACGGCGTTTGCGAGAGTGGGCGGTGTCGCACACACCGGCCGGCAGGCCACACCACCAACGAGAAAAGAGGATGACATGAACCTGGCAGACATCAGCAAACTCGGCGTCGCAAACCCGTTCCGTCAGCGCTACGACAACTACATCGGCGGCCGCTTCGTCGCGCCCGCCAAGGGCGAATACTTCGCCAACGTGACGCCGATCACCGGCCAGCCGTTCTGCGAAGTGGCGCGCTCGACCGCGGAAGACATCGAGGCCGCGCTCGACGCCGCCCATGCAGCCAGGGACGCCTGGGGCAAGACCTCGCCCACCGAGCGCGCCAACATCCTGAACAAGATCGCCGACCGCATGGAGCAGAATCTCAAGATGCTCGCGACCGCCGAGACCATCGACAACGGCAAGCCGATCCGCGAGACCATGGCGGCCGACCTGCCGCTGGCGATCGACCACTTCCGCTATTTCGCCGGCTGCATCCGCACCCAGGAAGGCGCGATCTCGACCATCGACCACGAGACCTATGCCTACCACTTCCATGAGCCGCTGGGCGTGGTCGGCCAGATCATCCCGTGGAACTTCCCGATCCTGATGGCGGTGTGGAAGCTGGCGCCCGCGCTCGCGGCCGGCAACTGCGTGGTCCTCAAGCCGGCCGAACAGACTCCGGCCTCGATCATGGTGCTGATCGAGCTGATCGCCGACCTGCTGCCGGCCGGCGTGGTCAATATCGTCAACGGCTTCGGCCTGGAGGCAGGCAAGCCGCTCGCTTCCAGCAAGCGCATCGCCAAGATCGCCTTCACCGGCGAGACCGGCACCGGCCGCCTGATCATGCAGTACGCGGCCCAGAACCTGATCCCGGTGACGCTGGAACTGGGCGGGAAGTCGCCCAACATCTTTTTCGAGGACGTGATGGCGGAGGACGACGAGTTCTTCGACAAGTGCCTGGAAGGCTTCGCGATGTTCGCGCTGAACCAGGGCGAAGTCTGCACCTGCCCGTCGCGCGTGCTGGTGCAGGAATCGATCTACGAGAAATTCATGGAGCGCGCGCTGGCGCGGGTCGAGCAAATCAAGGCCGGTAATCCGCTCGACGAAACCACCATGATCGGCGCCCAGGCCTCGCAGGAGCAGCTCGAGAAGATCCTGTCCTACCTCGACATCGGCCGCCAGGAAGGCGCCGAGGTGCTGGCCGGCGGCGAGCGCGCCACCCACGACGGCGACCTGGCCGGCGGCTACTACGTGCGCCCGACCGTGTTCAAGGGCGACAACCGGATGCGCATCTTCCAGGAAGAGATCTTCGGGCCGGTGGTCTCGGTGACGACCTTCAAGGACGAAGCCGACGCCCTGCGCATCGCCAACGACACCCTGTACGGACTGGGCGCCGGCCTGTGGACACGCGACGGCAGCCGCGCCTTCCGCGTCGGTCGCGCGATCCAGGCGGGCAGGGTGTGGACCAACTGCTATCACCTGTATCCGGCGCATGCGGCTTTCGGCGGCTACAAGCAGTCGGGCATCGGCCGCGAGAACCACAAGATGATGCTCGAGCACTACCAGCAGACCAAGAACCTGCTGGTGAGTTACAGCCCGAAGGCGCTCGGCTTTTTCTGATGGCGGCCATGAGCACGCCGATCGCGCGCGTGACCGCGACGCCCGCCGCGCTGGCCTTCATCGGCGAGCTGCGCGGGCGCCACGGACCGCTGATGTTCTTCCAGTCCGGCGGCTGCTGCGACGGCAGCGCGCCGATGTGCTACCCGGCCGGCGAGTTCAATGTCAGCGACACCGACGTCTGCCTGGGCAGCCTGGACGGGGCGCCGTTCTACATGGGGCTGGAGCAGTTCGGCTACTGGGAGCACACCCAGCTGATCATCGACGTGGTGGCCGGTAATGGCGGCATGTTCTCGCTCGATAACGGGACGGGCCGGCGCTTCCTGACCCGCTCGCGCCTGTTTTCGGACGCGGAGTGCGCGCAGCTGCGTGGGCAGCCGCTCACTTAGTTCTCGTGCGCGGCAGCTTGCGGTAGATGGTATTGCGCGATACGCCCAGGGCGCGCGCGGCGGCCGAGACATTGCCGTCGTGCGCGTCGAGGGTGCGCAGGATGGCGCTCAGTTCCAGTTCTTCCAGCCTGGCGCCGCTGCCGGCGTGGACCGGCATCGCCGCGGGGCCGCGATCGGCAGCGGCGGCATCGTCCAGAAAATCGTCGGGCAGGTGCCGCAGCCCGATCTCCTTTTCGTCGCCGGCC
Source organism: Telluria sp. Soil_C_11 (assembly GCF_057657395.1). Lineage (NCBI taxonomy): Bacteria > Pseudomonadati > Pseudomonadota > Betaproteobacteria > Burkholderiales > Oxalobacteraceae > Telluria > Telluria sp. Soil_C_11. The sequence continues at coordinate 7,657 of NZ_JBDGIN010000035.1, forward strand.
ATCAGGGCCGCGGTGCGCAGCAGGCTGGCGAGCTGGCGCAGGTTGCCGGGCCAGGCGTGGCGATGGAACAGGTGCAGGACCTCGTCGGCCACGCGCCGACCTTCGCCGGCCAGCAGCTGCGCGACGATGGCATCCAGATCGCCGCGCTCGCGCAACGGCGGCAGCTTCACCACCAGGCCGTTCAGCCGGTAGTACAGGTCTTCGCGGAACAGGCCGTCGGCGATGCGCTGGCGCAGGTCATGGTTGGTGGCGCAGACCAGCTCGATGTCGACCGCGACCGGCCTGGCCCCACCCAGCGGCAGGACCTTGCGTTCCTCGAGCACGCGCAGCAGGCGCGCCTGCAGGGCGAGCGGCATGTCGCCGATCTCGTCGAGGAACAGGGTGCCGCCGTGCGCCTGCATGATCCTGCCGCTCGCGCCTTTCCTGCGCGCGCCCGTGAAGGCGCCTTCCTCGTAGCCGAACAGTTCCGACTCGATCAGCGCTTCGGGAATCGCTGCGCAGTTGACCGCGACAAAAGGTCCGTGCGCACGCGGCGAATCGTGGTGGATGGCCTGGGCCAGCCATTCCTTGCCGGTGCCGGTCTCGCCCATGATCAGGATGGGCACACTGCGGCCGAGGACCTTCTCGACCCTGGCGATCGCTTGCGCGAGACGGGCGTCGCCGGTGTTCAGTGCCTGCAATCTGGAGCGCGGCTGCGGCGGATCCGGCAGCTCGGGCGCCGGTGCTGGCGGCGCGGGCAGGGCGGGTGCATCGTTCAGCAACTGCGCACCATGCCTCAGGCGCAGCTCGGCGCGGCCGCGCACGCGCACGCCGTTGTGCATGCACAGGTCGAGCAGGCCCGGGGCCGCGCTCCGGTAGTGATCGTAGAGGCTCGATACCGGCAGGCCGAACAGGGAGCTGAAGGACTCGGCCTGCAGGGCGGGGAACGCCAGGCCGAGCTGGAACAGACCGTTGCGGTTCGCCGCCAGGAAGCGCCCGCACGGCGTGAAGGAGGCGATGCCCTCCATGAGCGTGCCGATGAATTCGGGGCGGGTATGGAAGTGCAGGGTGATCGCGTCCTCGAAGGCGGCGGTGAACAGCTGGTTCTCGATCATCAGCGCCGACATCCGCACCAGGGCCATGGTGTGCTTGTGGAAGCTGCGCCGGTCGCCGCTGACATCGAGCACGCCGACCACCTTGCCGCGATGGTCGGCGATCGGGGCGGCGGAACAGGTGAGGAAGTGGTTCGCCGTCAGGTAGTGCTGGTCCGCGTGCACAGTGGCAGGCGCCTGTTCGGCGATCGCAGTGCCGATCGCATTCGTGCCCTTGCTCTGCTCGGACCAGTCCACGCCCGGGGTCAACGCGACGCGGTTGGCCTTTTCGAGGAAGTCGGCGTCGCCCAGCGAATGCAAGATGACGCCGCGGGCATCGGTCAGCAGGACCGAGTTGTGGGTGTTGGCGATCTGCTGGTACAAGGTTTCCATCGCCGGCAGCGCATGGTTGTAGAGCATGCGGTTCTGCTCTACCAGGGCAGAGAGGGCGGACACGGACAGGGGATCGAAATCCGGGCGAAGGTCGGCGCGCAAGCCGAAATGCTGGGAACGGCGGTGCGAACTGGCGATAACCGCCGGCAGGTGGTAAGTCATCCCTTGTCTCTCCTGTTGGCCCTGTACCGCGGCTCTTTCAGTAAAACTCGACTAACGATGAATGTAGCACGCAACAGGGCACTTGCATCCTTCCGTCCGCATTTGCTATAGTTCGCGTCCTGCTTCTGCAGCGCACGAAAAGTTTAATAGAATCAACTATTTAAACTTGTATAAACGGCCATGCCGGGTGCACTGAAGAAAAACGAGGGGTTGACGAGTTAAGCGAAACACTGCATAATCTCATTCCTCTGCTGCTGACGAACAAAACGATTCGTCGAACAAGCAAGCAGATCAGAACACGGTTCTTTAACAATCAACAGTCGATAAGTGTGGGCGTTTGATGAAGTGCCAGCAGTCGCGAAAGCGCTGCTGAATGCTTA
>NZ_JBDGIN010000036.1:0-8469 GCF_057657395.1 Telluria sp. Soil_C_11
CATCCGTTTTTGCAGTGTGCACATTTGTTTGAACCATTTGTGCGCTGCAGAAGCAGGACGCGAACTATAGCAAAGCCTTGAAGGGTCGCGCAAGTCGTTTTCACCACAACCAGATGCCGTTGCTATTTCGCACCTACCGGGCCAGGTCGGCAATCAATTCGGCAACGACCGCCTCCTCGTGGACGGCTATACTGCGTGCGGCCATTGCCGTCGCCAGGTCGCGATCCCAGCCCGCTTCACGCCGTTCGTCCGGCAACAAACTGGTGCCGGATGTGACACAGCGCGCGGCTTCGACATAGTCGGCTGTACCGAAACGCCAGGGACTTGCGCCGAATCGCGTCATGACGGCGTTGCCGATCGCAATCCCAGCCCAGTCGAAATCGCCGTGGTAACGCAAGACGGCACCCGCGTCACGCAGTTGGGCGATCAGGGTGCGCTGCGCCGCAGCGGGCATCCCATCGGTGCAGACCAGCGGTGCCGCCTTTTCGCCCAGCGCATCCGCGGCAATCGCGACGACGTCCGGGTTTTCGCAAACAAAGACCTCCCGTCCGCCCACGAGCCACATCGGCGTTGCGCGCAGTAGTGCGCGCAACGATAGATATGCTGGCTCGCCTTCGCCCCCTAGCACACCGGTTGCGGTAGGCAGGTTCAGGAACAGGACGGGTCGCGCGAGTTCGTTGACCAGCACCCCGGCTGTCGCCCAGACCGACCGGTCGGAGTCTTCCTGCTCTGCCGCGGTTTCGTCTTCCTGCCGTCGCATGCGCAATGTGGCGAGCAAGAGTGTAGCTACCGGACGTCCCGGGTCGAGCGCATGCGCGTCACCAAGCAAGCTGGCGGCCAGTTGCGAACGCGTGACGGCAGCTGCCGGCAGACGCTCCAGCACTAGGCCGGCCTGCTCGCACAAGCGCATGGCGCCTGCCGCGTCGCCCGCCGCCAACCTCTTGAGCAATCCCAGGCCGCGCGGCACGCCGAGCAGCGACTTCACGTGCGGGTTGGCGATGCTGTCTTGCACCGTACGCCATCGCCGATCGGTTTCGGCACGCGCCGCTGCGCGGTCGACGATCGCGCCATCCAGAATCTCGATCGCGTGGCGCAAGGAGTCGGCCAAGCCTGCCCGCCGCAACACCGCGTCGAGTTCCTCGATCTCGAAACGCATCGACGCTGCCGATCCCGGGCGCCGCCCCAACAGACCGCACAGGACCTCTCTTTCCGTGGCGTCCAGTCCACTCAAGGTGACTGGACCGGTGCCGGTGCCGCGCTCGAAGCGCCTGCGCAGACGGCCACGCAGGCGCTGCAGATCGGCCCCGCCCAGAAGTCGCTGTAGGCGCTCGCGCCCATCCATGCTCAACCTGCTCCGCCGTCCGCTGCCGGTGGGAAGCGGTGTACACCGTCTGCCTCGGAACGGCGCGCCCTGCCGTCCCACGTCCAGCGCGACACATAGACGGCATCGATCCCTTCACGGCGCTGCAGCTGGCAGATCGATACTCCCGGCAGCTCGGCATAACAGGCCCATTCCCGTTCGCTGGTCATCACGAAGTCGAGGTCGAATTCGCGGATCAGCGCCATGCAGTGCGCACGCGCGGCGTCATCGATGCCGGCGAAGGCTTCGTCAAGCAATACCAGGCGAGGCGCATGCTTCGATCCGCCATGGGTGTAAAAGCTCGATACCGCCGCGAACAGCGGCACGGTCAATCCAAGGGCGCGCTCACCGCTCGATGCCGGTCCGGAGAGAGGACGCCATTGGCCGTCCTGCCAGCGCTGAACACGGAAGCGGTGCCAACGCCGGTAGTCGAGGGCCCGGCCCAGCATGTCGAGCAGACTTTCGCCCTCACCTTCTGCGCGCGTGCGCTCTGCCGCGATCCGGTTCCGCAGCATCGTACCGACGACCTGGCGGTCGTCCTGCGACCATGCGTCGAAACTGGTCTGCAGCAAGCGCTTGCGCGCCGCTTCCAGGCCGACCGGCGCGCCATCCAGCCCTTCGGGCAGTATTTGCCAGACCAGCCGGAACTTGACACCGGTGGACGTGGGCCGTTTCGCCAGTTCACCGTTGATTGCCTGCAGACGTGCCTCCGCCGCCCTCAGCATACGCTGAATGGCCGCCGCCACCTCGGCCTGAAGGTGGTTCTCCAGAACCTCGGTTTCACGCGCCGTCAGTAGCTCGCGCCGCTGGATGATCTCGTCTCGGATGCTGGCCTCGATCAGATCGGGGCGCTGGGCACGATTCTGATAGATGATCGTGATGATCATCCCGAAGTCGCTGGTCTCGGCCTGTGCCTGATGGCCCAGCGCGGTCAAGGAGCGTAGCAACTCGGAATAGTCGTGTGAGAACGACGCCTGGATACGCGACCAGGCCGCGTCTTCCGCATCCACGTCCTGTAGCAGCTGTTCCGTACGCCGAGCCGTCCCGAGCGCGGCGTCCACGCCCCAAGGCAACGGCGCCGTTTCGAGCTCTGGCAGCGCGACCGCGAGCAGACCGGTCGCGCAGAACTGTTCCAGCGCGTGCACGGACTGCTGGCGCAGCTCGGTGCGCTCTTGCAGCATGCGCTGAGCATCGTCGGCATGCTGCTCACTGCGCGCACGTCGCTCGCTCGCGGCGGCAAGTGCTCTACCCTGTTCCTCCAGTGTCGTTTCGCCATCCTGCACCGCTTGCCGCACGCGTGCGACACGCGCCTTGAGCTCATCGAGGCGCAGGCCGACACACTCGGTCAGGCTCTGCAGTCGGGCCGACACCTCCTCGTACGCGGAGCGGCGCAGCGCCAACCTTTCGTGCCGGGACGCGATGTCTTGCTGGAGTTCCTCGACGCGAGCGAGCTGGCGCGCCTGCTCCGGCAGCACATGGCGCACCTCGCTGGCTTTGAGCAGCACATCCTGGAGTGCACGCTCGAACTCCGCCAGCTCGGCCGCTGCTCGCGACAGGCCCGCGGCATCGGCCGGCAAGCGAAGATCGGCGGCATCGAGCATCGCCTGGTCGCGCGCCGTGCGCCAGCGTTCATCGGCGGTCGCCAGCCGGGCATCGGCCTGGGCGAGCCGCTCGACCGCCAGGCGCCGCTGCTGCACCATGCTGCGCGCTTCGATATGGGCCGCGCGCAAATCGGCGTCCGAGGGCGCGCCGCGCCATTCGTGCTCGGCGACTATCCGGCGTGCCGCCAATACGTCGACATCCGCCATCAGCCCTTCCTGCTCCAACGCCAGGCCCGCGAACGCGGCATCGATCTCCGCGAGACGCCGACGGCGGGCCTCGGCGCGGCTCGCAGCACCGATGTAGTTGGCGGCCGGCTTGTTCCATTGGCCGGACAATGGCCCGATCCGGAAGGCGCCGGTGGGCGCAACCCAGACCTCGGCCTGGCCGTCATCGTGCCCACTACAGGCGATGCAGCGCAGCAGCAGCTCCACCTGTTCCGGCACCACCGCTCCGTCCACAGCCGGCATGAGCCACTCATCCAGCGAGTGCGCCTGCGGTAAACGCGCCTGCAAGAGCGTGTCGTGCAAGTTCGTTCCGATATCGACGCAACCGTCCGGCGTCACCCAGGCGTCGAGCAGCCCGGCCGCCTCGAGTGCGGCTTCGAGCCCGGCCCGCCCGCACTCGTCCAGCGTCCGATCGGCGCGGAATTCAAGCAACTGCCAGAATGGCGCTCCGGGTCGTTCCGGCGGCCGCGTAGACTCGCCGCGCGGGTAAGGCACGGGCGGGTGCCGGTCCTCCCCTTGCGCCAGCCGTGCACGCTCACTCTCGAATGCCGCGCGCTGTTCGGCGAGTGCACGCCGCTGCCGATCCAATGCCGCCTCGTGCGCGGCGTAGCGCAACTCACTGTCGCGTCGGGCGATCGCGAATGCAGCGTCCGCAGGATTCTCGCCATCCAGCGTCCGGCTCCAGGAATTGAGTGCGGCAATGATCGCCTCCGACGCATCCATCCTCGATTCACGTAACGCAGCCACGTATGCCTGCCAGTCCTCGACCAGCTGTCCGCCGGCGTGATCGATGCGCAGTTCCGCCGCTTCCAGCGCGGCAGCGACGTCGGCCAAGTCATCAGCACGATCGTCGCGCGCGCGCTGATCGGCGGCGCGCGCGCGCGCGGCGTCGTCTACGATGCGCAAACGCTGTTCGAGCAGGACAATGCTTTCACGTCTGCGGACGGCAGGCGCACGCAGGTCCCGCTGCAGCCGCGCATACTCGGGCTCGGCCAGATCTGCCAGCGCGTATGGATCGGCGAAATGGCTGTCCGCCTGACCGTCGCACTCGGCCATGCCTGCCACCTGAGCAACGCTGGCCATGTCCGCGCGTGCGCGAGCCATTGCGGTGCACGCGGCTTCAGCGCGCAGGCTGCCGACGCGTAGCGCTTCCGCGTCGCGCGCACACCGTGCCTGCGCCGTCTGCAATACGGCATGTGCCTCCGCCAGGTCGGACTTGCGGCTTGTCGCCAGCCGCTCGAGCTCTTCGAGTCGAGTGGCATCCTGCATGAGCGGGTCGGCCAACATTTCCTCGAGAACGGCCCGGGCGCAGCGTTGGCGGTCTTTGCCCGCTTTGCGCGCGGCGGCCAGGGCGGTTTCGTCGGCCATCGCCATGTCGAAGGCTGCACGGGCCTCGCTCAGCTCGCGGCTGGCCTTGTCGAATCCGGTCTGGGCAGAGCGCAATACCCTGGCTTGGCGTCGCGCATTGACCCGCGCATAGCGCTGGTACTGGCGATTGAACTGCCCGACCGCCTTGCCCAGCGCGCTCAACTCGTCCAGCTGCTGCGTGTATTCCTCGAGTTGGCTCATCGCTTCCGCCACATCGCCCATCAGATCATCCGCGAGCGGGGGCAGTGCCTCGGTCAACGCGTTCGACAGGTTTTCCTCGTTCGGCTTCTTCGACAGCTGCGGTTGGCGCAGCTGAATCAGCGTATCCATCAATGCGCCATAACGCGTCTCGCCCAGATGAAACAGGCGCTCGTCGACCGCCCGACGATAGGCCGTGGCGCTGTCGAATATCTGGCCATGTCCGTTCAGCGCTTGCGCCAGCCTTTCCTTTCCAAGCACGACCCGCTGCGGACTGATCAGCCAGAAATCACGTCCCACGCGCTGCTGTTCCGTAGTGAAGAACCAGTGATCCACCTGGCTGCGCGTCGCCACCGCCGCCAGTCCTGCTCCCAGCGTCAGGTAGCGCGCCAAGCCGTCTTCTCCGATACGCCCGAGCTCGATCCAGGCATAACCGGTACGCCGCTCGTGCTTGCCAAGCAAAAGATTCCACGCCATCTTCTTGCCGGCATCGCCATCCGGCTCGATGCGCGATGGCTTCAGGTTGGCGTCGAACAGGAAAGGCAAAGTCAACGACAGCACTTTCGACTTGCCGGTGCCGTTATTACCGCGCAGGAGCAGATGGCCATCACGGAACCAGAATTCCTCGCTATCGTAATGGAACAGCTCAACCAGGCCGATACGTAGCGGCTGCCAACGATGCAGCACTGGTTCAGGTTGGGCGACGTCGGCAGGGACGTCGGGAAGCAGTGAGTCAGACATCAGAAAAGATCGGATTGGGAGTTAAGGTGCTTTGGCGTGGATGCCCGCTTGCGGGCGACGACTTCGGTCTGTCCGAACGAAAAACGGACCAGGGCCGGCAGGGCTCGCACGGCGGCATCGCCACGCCGCACCAGCCGCAACGCAGCCAGGCGCTGGACGGCGTAGCGTGCCAGCTCTGTTTCTGCGCCGGGTTCGCGTGCCGCCTTGCTCCAGTAGCGACCATATTCGGCCTTCGCCTCGTGGACGAACGTCGAGACGGCCTGCTCGGTGACCCAGGATCCCGGCGCGCGGCGCCCGGCGCCGGCGAGGAACTCCGCGACCAGTAGCGTGATGTGGGACGCGGTTCCGGTAGCGGGCATGGCGATGTCGGTCAATTCACCGTCTTCGTCCACGAGGGCCAGTCCTTCCGCCCGCTGCTCCGGCGTTAATCCGGTCATCTCGCACAGGCGGCTGGCCAGGGCACCACGCTGATTCTGGAAATAGGCGCGCAGGGCCGGCTCGGCATCCAGCTCGGCCAGGTAGAGCACCGGGTCGTCCAGCAAGCGGCGCGCGAGATGGTAGCGCATCGCGGTGCGGCGGCCTTCGTCACTGTCGGGCGTGAACTCTTCGGTCAATGCGGCCAGCCGGCCAGGAAGATCCTGCGGTGCGCTCTCGACCGGCCATGTGGACGGCCCGCGCGATGCGGCCAACAGACCCGCCAGCACGCGCCGCTGGACGTCGTACAGCGCGTCGCCCACCTGGCTCAGGAATGCATCCTCGTCGCCGGCCACGCGCTGCAGGACGCCGAGCGACAACAGATACCGGCAGATCGCCACCAGCTCGCGCCGCTCATGATGCGACTCGAGGAGGAAGGTAAATCCGCGTGCGCCGAGCTCCGGTTCGGCCGCCAGGGCAAGCAAGCGTTCGCCCAGCGCGCGCAAGGTGATTTGCGGGTCGGCCCGTTCGAGTGCCGCGCAGGCCAGGCAGAACAGGATGTAGCGGCGTCGGTCGAATTCGGGCACCCCGCGACTGGCGTCTTCCAGGTCAGCCGGACGCTTGTAAAGGCGTGCGCAATCGCGTTCGACCTGCAGGCTCCAGCCCGCGGTTTGCGAAAACCAGTCGCGCAGCTCCTGGGCGTGCCGGCGCACGGCCCCGAAAGCGGGATGCGCTGCCGTCATCAGCGGACACATCAACAGTGCACGCGCCGCCTCGCGCCGCTCGTCGTCGCGATGCCGGCTGAGCGCATCCTTGACCTGGGCGCCTTGTCCGCTGTCGTTCCTCATTCACCCTCCACGGTCGCCGTAATGGTCAGCAAATGGTCACGGCCGGCAAACACGCCATCCGCGGTCTGGATGCGGGCGACGCTGTCGCCTCCCAGCGGTTCGAGGCGGATATGAAGAAGGCCATCGGCGCTGTGACACTGCACAGGCTCCTCGGGATGGCGTTGCGCCACCAATGCCTCGCCCAGCAGCGCAAGGAACAAGCGGAAGGCCTCAGGTTCGAGCACCCCGAGTTCGGACAGGCGCATCGTTCTTCCGGTCGCCAGCAGGGAAAGTGCGGCGTCGATCTGCGCACGCTCCGCCGCGACGTAGGAAGCCAGCCTGGCGCGTTCAGCGTCGCGCTCGCGTACATGCGGCGGCGCGCCGCGCGGCAGGATTTCACCCTGCTCGCGCAAGCGGGGGTGGATGGCGACCGCCGGCGCCTCGGCCCACGGCGTACTGGCCGGCAGGTTAGCCTGCAAGATTGCGTCCCCGCTTTGCAGGCTGAGGTGACGCGCCGGATGCAAGGCGAAGGCGGCCCGCCATAATCTATGCGCGTCGTCTTCGCTGGGCGTCTCTGCAAACCACCGCGCGAGGATACGGAAGTCGGCGGAACGGTCACTGCGCCCATTGCGTCGCTCGGTCAATGTAGCGACTGCGGCCAGTAATTGCGGAATCGCCGCTCGCGCCTTGGCCCGCAACAGTTCAGACTGGGCCTGGATATGTCCTTCGCTGATGAACCAGCGAACCAGGCCCCGCCAGCGTTCACGCCAGGTGGCCAAGCGCAGCGCAAGCGCGGCCTGCTGCTGGTCTTCGCCACCGGGTGCGGCGTCGCGTCGCTCGCGCTGCGCCGCGATCGACAACAAGGGCTCGATTTGGCCGTCCAGTTTTGCGACTCGACTTGCGATGGCGCCGGAGCGGCTGACCAGGTCGCCAACAAAACGCTGCAAATAATCGATCAGCCTTTGCTTGAACGCGATGACCGCTTGTACATCGGCTTGCTGGAGTTCGATGGTGCGGGCAACGCCTGCCATGAAAGCCTGAGCATTGTCGGCAAGCCCCTCGAATACGCGGACGAGATCGCGCAGTACGCCATGTACCTTGGCCGGATCCGGGGAGGCCTCGTCGGCCAGAGCGAGCAAGGCATTCAGTTGGGTCAGGATGTCCTCCAGTGCGACGGTCTGGAGTTCGCTCTGGCGGGACAGGGTGTGCGCGAAGGTGAAAAGAGCTGCCTCGACAGCTTCGCCGCCGAGCGACAGGCGGTACAGGTAGCGCGCCCGATAAAAGTCTTCGATATTCAATACCCGGCTGGTATCGGGTTGCGCTTCCAGGTTGCCCCAGGCCGCCAGTTGGGATAGCGCACCTTGTATGTCGTCGAGCGAAGGAACAGGGCCCGGCCATGCCGCTTCGAGCTGAACCTCGTCGGGCCGCAACTGCAGCCGGAACTGGCGCTTCGCAGCGGCAAACGTATCCATGATCGCACGATACTGCGCGGCCTTGTCGGCGCTGACATGGCGAAAAAGATCGCCAGCGGGCAGTGCAAGACGATCCATTAGTCTGTCCGGAGCAGAGTCGATGGTTCGTTGACTATAGAACCATTGACGTTGACGAGTCAAACCTGCGGCAAATCGGAACGCCCAAAGCAAAAAGCCCGCCCAGATTTAACTGAGCGGGCTTCTGCAAATAATTAGCCTGACGATAACCTACTTTCACACTGGTTGCAGCACTATCATCGGCG
>NZ_JBDGIN010000037.1:0-5781 GCF_057657395.1 Telluria sp. Soil_C_11
CTGAGCCCTGTTCAGTACAGGACCCAGGCCTTGGCTGCCTAGCGAACTTAACCGTCCAACTTTATGGGGTCAGTTCAAAAAGCCGCTCTTCCGGGCGGCTTTTTCACATCTGAATACCACGCTGCGTGACGGTGAATTCCAATACTCCAAGAAGCACTGCCGTCTATGTCGACGGCTACAACCTCTACTACGGCCGACTTCGCGGTACGCCGTTCAAATGGCTGGATCTCGTCAAGCTTTTCGACGATCTGCTCGCGCGGCGCGACCAGAACGAGAAGCTGGAGCGGGTACATCTCTTCACTGCGCCGGCGCTCGCCACATTCGCCAGTCACGGCAACGCGTCAGTCGAAGCCCAGTCCGCTTATCATCGAACGCTGCAGACGAAATATGGCGACCGCTTCGAAACGATTTACGGTACTCACTCATTCGACAGGAGCGGTACGCTTTTGCCCATCTATATGGCGGATCAGCCATTCGACAGGACGAATCGAACGCGGGTGTGGAAGCTGGAAGAAAAGAAAACCGACGTGAATCTTGCATTACGCATGTATCGCGATGCCTGCAAAGGACTTTATGATCGGATCATTCTGGTATCGAACGATAGTGACGCCGAGCCGGCTCTCGAAGCATTGCATGCCGACTTCCCACATATCGTGAGGGGTGTCGTCATGCCGATTCGACCTGTCGTCTCCGGCATACCGGCGCATCGCCGGCCGAGCGGCTCATTAGCCAAGCAGGCGGATTGGACGCTAACGCATCTGACCGACGAATTGCTTGGCACGGCACAGTTACCAGCAATCGTCCCCACCAGGAAGAAACCGATTCGCAAGCCAGGCCACTGGTAACTTCTCATCAATAGCATTAAACCAGCGCATGCCCCTGCAAGCGCGTCAGGATCGCCAGCGGACTCGATTCCTTGTCGTACTGCTGCATCGGCGACAGCTGCGCCGTGTATTCCATCATGTACTGCCCCGACATCACCGAGTGCGACGCCTGGTCCGAGAAGCACACCCAGGCGCAGCCGGGCGGGAAGCCGAAGGTGACTTGCGGCGCGTTCTTCTGGTAGTCGAGGTCGGCCTTCATGCCGTCGTGCAGCTGCAGCATCAGGTGGTCGTACTCGCTGCGCAGCGACTTGGTCACGTGCAGCGCGTTGAGAAGCCTGGCCTGCCAGGCCACGTAGGGCTTGGCGCGCGGCAGGAAGCGTTTTGCCACATCCTCGAACGGCTCGCCCACGCGCCACACGCGCGGCTGGCCTTCCAGGTTCACGTTGGTGAACACGCGCAGAAGGCGTTCGCCGCGGTTCGGGCGCGACGGGAAGGCGTCGACGTGCAGGCGGCGGTCGTCGGCGCGCCAGGACTGCACCCGGGTCTCGACCTTCGAAGGACGGAAGCTCACCGATCCGCGGCGCAGGTGTTCGCTGTAGCGCGGCACCAGGTTGCCCAGCAGCCCCTCGGCCTGGGCGCGGAAGCGGCCGACCATGCCGGCCATCAGGGCCTGGGTGGCCTCGTCGCCGACCGCGCCTTTCAGCTTGCCGCTCGGGTCGAGGCTGATGTTGCGGGTCTTGGGGTCGCGGATATCCTCGCGAAACAGCGCCAGCTCTTCCTTCTGCGGCGCGAAGCCATGCTCGGCGAAGTTCGGGAAGTACAGCACCTTCCCCGCCTCCAGCGCGGCGATCCAGGCCGGATTGCCGTGGCCGACCTCCATCATGTCGATCTCGACGATCTGGTTTTCCATCGTTGTTCTTCCCAATTCCTAGTCTTGTTCGAGTGCCAGCGGCTTCGAGCCCAGGTCTTCGTCCTGCCTTGCCAGCTGCCGGTCCCACATCTGTTTATAGAGTCCGTTCTGCGCGATCAGCTGTCCGTGCGTGCCGCGTTCGACGATGCGGCCATGGTCGAGCACCAGGATCTGGTGGGCGTCGGCGATGGTCGACAGCCGGTGCGCGATCACCAGCGTGGTGCGCTGCTTCGCGATTTCCTTCAGCTGCGCCTGGATCGCCTGTTCCGACTTGGAGTCCAGCGCCGACGTCGCTTCGTCGAAGATCAGGATCGCCGGATTCTTCAGCAGCGTGCGCGCGATCGCGACCCGTTGCTTCTCGCCGCCGGACAGCTTCAGGCCGCGCTCACCCACCATTGTCGCATAGCCGTCGGGCAGGCTTTCGATGAAGTCGTGGATCGAGGCCGCGCGCGCCGCCGCCACGATGTCCTCGCGGCTGGCGCCGGGGCGGCCGTAGGCGATGTTGTATTCGATGGTGTCGTTGAACAGCACCGTATCCTGTGGCACGATGCCGATCGCGTGACGCAGCGAGTCCTGGGTCACGTGGCGGATGTCCTGGCCGTCGATGCTGATCGCGCCCTGCTGCACGTCGTAGAAGCGGAACAGCAGGCGCGACAGGGTCGACTTGCCCGAGCCGCTGTGGCCGACCACGGCGGTGGTGGTGCCGGCCGGGATGGTGAAGTCGACGTCGAACAGGATCTGGCGCTTCGGGTCGTAGTGGAACTCGACGTGCGAGAACGCGACCCTGGCGCCATGCGTGACGAGCGGTTTCGCATCGGGCGCATCCGCCACTTCGCGGTGCTGCTCCAGCAATCCGAACAGGCGCTCCATGTCGGCCAGGCTCTGCTTGATCTCGCGGTAGATCACGCCGAGGAAGTTGAGCGGGATGTACAGCTGCAGCATGAACGAGTTCACCAGCACCAGGTCGCCCAGGCTCATGGTCCTGTCGATCACGCCCTGCGTCGCGCGCCACAGGATGGCGGTGACGGCGGCGGCGATGATCAGCGACTGGCCGCTGTTCAGGAAAGAAAGCGAGGTCTGCGAACGCACCGCGGCGCGCTCGTAGCTCTGCAGGCCTTCGTCGTAGCGCCTGGCTTCGTAGTCTTCGTTGCCGAAGTATTTCACGGTCTCGAAGTTGATCAGCGAATCGATGGCCTTGGTGTTGGCCTTCGAATCGAGCTCGTTCATCGTGCGCCGGAAATGCGTGCGCCACTCGGTGACGACGATGGTGAAGGTGATGTAGGTGACCAGCGCCACGGCGGTGATGATCGAGAACCACTTGTCGTAGTGGAGCACCAGGTAGCCCAGCACCAGCGTGATCTCGACCAGGGTCGGCAGGATCGAGAACAGCGAATACGACACCAGGGAATTCACGCCGCGCGTGCCGCGTTCGATGTCGCGCGTCATGCCGCCGGTCTGGCGGTTCAGGTGGAAGCGCAGCGACAGCGCATGCAGGTGGCGGAACACCTTCAGCGCGATGGTGCGCACCGCGCGCTGGGTGACGCGGGCGAACAGGAATTCGCGCAGCTCGGTGAACAGCGTGGTCGAGAAGCGCAGCGCGCCGTAGGCGATGAGGGCGCCGAGCGGCAGCACCAGCAGCGCGTACGGGTGCGAGGGCGTGATGCTGAGGCTATCGACGATATTCTTGAGCACCAGCGGCACGCCGATGTTCGCCACCTTCGCGCCGATCAGGCACAGCAGCGCAGCCATCACGCGCCATTTGTAGACCCACAGGTAGGGCAGCAAGGTGCCGAGGGTCGCCCAGTCGTTGCGGCGGGCAGCCGGATCGGCCGCGGGCGGCAGGGATGAGTTCGGTGAAGAGCGTCGCATGACAGGGATTCTTTATTTATGGTTCAATTCGGGACGATTGTAGCTTTTACCGAGATTTCAAGATGACCCAGCCAGAAAACCAGACCCCATCCACTACCCGCCTGCCTGAAGGAAAGATGCCGGTGCTGCGGATGATGCCTGCCCCGTCCGATGCCAACGTCTACGGGGACGTGTTCGGCGGCTGGATCATGGCCCAGGTCGACGTGGCCGGCTCGCTGCCGGCGGTGCGCCGCGCAAACGGCCGCGTGGCCACCATCGCCGTGAATTCCTTCCTGTTCAAGAACCCGGTGTTCGTCGGCGACCTGCTGTCCTTCTATGCCGACGTGGTCAAGGTCGGCAATACCTCGATCACCGTCTACGTCGAAGTCTACGCCGAGCGTAACCGCCTGCAGACCAATGTCGTGAAAGTCACCGAGGCGACGCTGACCTACGTGGCCACCGGCCCGGACCGCAAGCCGCGCCAGCTGCCGCCGCTCGAATCCCTGATCGCCGAATAAGTTTTCCAACGATGGAGCCGCGCCGCCGCCTGTTCCTGCTGGATGCGGCGCGCCTCGCCGCGGCCTTGACTGCCGCCGGCCCATCCGTACTGCGCGCGGCGCCGTCGAACGCGGCCGGCTATCCCTTCAGCCTCGGCGTGGCATCGGGCTCGCCGCTGCAGGACTCCGTGATCCTGTGGACCCGGGTTTTGGCCGATCCTCTGCGCGATTCGCTGGACGCCAATTCCGCGCCCAGGCTGGCGGTGCCGCTGCGCTGGGAAGTCGCGCAGGACGAAGCCTTCCGCAACATCGCCGCGCGCGGCAGCGCCATCGCGACGCCGGAGCTGGCGCACAGCGTGCGCGTGAACGTCACCGGCCTGCAGCCGGGGCGCTGGTACTGGTACCGCTTCATGCTGGGCGACGCCGTCAGCCCGGTCGGCCGCACCCGCACGGCGCCGGCCGCGAACGCCATGCCCGGCCTGCTGAAGCTGGCCGTGGCCTCCTGCCAGCACTGGGAATTCGGCAGCTATGCGGCGCACCGCTACATCGCCGAGGCCGCGCCCGACCTGGTCGCCTTCCTCGGCGACTACATCTACGAATGGGGCGCCTTCCACCTGCAGCATCCGCAGCGCGCGGTGCGCCAGAACGAATCCTTCACGCTCGAGAGCTACCGCCAGCGCTACGCCCAGTACAAGACCGACCCGGACCTGCAGGCCGCCCACCTGGCCGCGCCCTGGATCGTGACCTGGGACGACCACGAAGTCGCCAACGACTACGCTGGCGACCGCGACGAACGGCTGTCGCCGGATTTCATCGCGCGCCGCGCGGCCGCCTACCAAGCCTTCTACGAACACATGCCGCTGCGCCTGCCGCCGCCGCGGAACTTCGCCAGCGTGCGCATGTTCCAGCGCTATGACTGGGGCCGGCTGGCGCGCTTCCACGTGCTGGACGACCGCCAGTACCGCGCGGTGCAAGCCTGTTCGCGCAAGGGCCTGGGCGGCTCGAATTCGGTGGGGCCGCGCATCTGCCCTGTCCTGCTGGAGCCGTCGCGCAGCATGCTGGGCCTGGAGCAGGAAGCCTGGCTCGAAGACGGCCTGGCGTCGTCGAAGGCGCGCTGGAACATCCTGGCCCAGCAGACCCTGATGGCGCAGTCGAGCCAGGTGCCGGTCAGCGAACCGGATGGCGGCCGCTTCTGGACCGATGGCTGGGACGGTTATCCGGCCGCACGGCGGCGCCTGTTCGATACCCTGCTGCGCACGCAGGCCAGTAACCCGCTGGTGCTGGGCGGGGACGTCCACACCTTCTACGCCAGCGAGCTGCGGCGGGATTTCGGCAGGCCCGAATCGAAGGACAACCCGGTCATCGCCACCGAGTTCGTCGGCACCTCCGTCACCTCGAGCTCGCGCCCGCAGCAGCGCACCTCGCAATACGTGGCGATGAATCCGCACATCCGGTACGGGCGCAGCGACAGGCGCGGCTACATGCTGATGGCGATTACGCCGAAGGAGACGCGGGTCCAGTTCATGGGGCTGGATGAGGTGCGGGATCCGAAGACCGCTCAGCGGGAGCTGGCGGCGTTCAGGGTGGAGGATGGGGTAGCGGGGGTGGACATGACGAACATATGACCGTCGTCCCCGCCTGCGCGCACTGCTGTCCGGGATAATTAAGGAAGAGCAGCTACTGAAGAGAAGTAAGTAGCTGA
>NZ_JBDGIN010000038.1:0-5549 GCF_057657395.1 Telluria sp. Soil_C_11
CCACTTGATCCCTGCCTGATCCAAAGGGGACATTTCTACTTTGGAGAGCAGGGGACATTTCTATTTAGCGTTGACAGGTTTTTTTGCGACGCCGGGGCGGCCGGCACGCCGGCGCGCCCTTTGTTATAGTGATCGCTTCCCTCCACACCATCCACACCAATGACGAAAGCACCCATCCTCGGCACACCCCTCTCCCCTTCCGCCACCAAAGTCATGCTGCTCGGCTCCGGCGAACTCGGCAAGGAAGTGATCATTTCCCTGCAGCGCCTCGGCATCGAAGTGATCGCCGTCGACCGCTACGCGAATGCGCCGGGCCACCAGGTCGCCCACCGCGCCCACGTGATCGACATGACGGACGGCGAGGCCCTGGCCGCGCTGATCGCGCTGGAGCAGCCCGACCTGGTCGTGCCCGAGATCGAGGCGATCGCCACCGACAAGCTGGCCGAACTGGAAGCCGCCGGCGCCATCACCTGCATCCCGACCGCGCGCGCCGCCCAGCTGACCATGAACCGCGAAGGCATCCGCCGCCTGGCCGCCGAGGAACTGGGCCTGGCGACCTCGCCCTACCGCTTCGCCAGCAGCCTCGAGGAACTGAAGGCGGCCTGCGCCGAGATCGGCTTTCCGAACGTGGTGAAACCGGTGATGTCGTCCTCGGGCAAGGGCCAGTCCAAGCTCGACAGCGCGGACGAGGTCGAGAACGCCTGGAACCATGCGGCCGCCGGCGGGCGCGTGGATGCCGGCCGCGTGATCGTCGAAGGCTTCATCGATTTCGATTACGAGATCACGCTGCTGACCGTGCGCGCCACGAACGGCAACGGCGAGATCGCGACCCAGTTCTGCGAACCGATCGGCCACAAGCAGGTGCACGGCGACTACGTCGAATCCTGGCAGCCGCAGCCGATGAGCCCGCGCGCCCTGGAGAGCGCGCGCGAGATCGCCAGCAAGGTCACCGCCAGCCTGGGCGGGCGCGGCGTGTTCGGCGTCGAGCTGTTCGTGAAGGGCGACATGGTGTGGTTCTCGGAAGTCAGCCCGCGCCCGCACGATACCGGCATGGTGACCATGGCGACCCAGATCCAGAGCGAATTCGAGCTGCACGCGAAGGCCATCCTCGGCCTGCCGGTGAATCCGGAACTGCGCGCGCCGGGCGCCTCCGCCGTGATCTACGGCCAGCTCGACGAAGCCGGCATCGTCTTCGAGGGCGTGGCGGAAGCGCTGCGCGTTCCGGGCTCGGACATCCGCCTGTTCGGCAAGCCGGAGTCGTTCAGCCGCCGCCGCATGGGCGTGGCGCTGGCGACCGCGCCGGATATCGACACGGCGCGCAAGCGCGCGCTGGAAGCGGCTAGTAAAATCAAGCCGGTGAGCGCATCAGCCTTGGATCGTAAGTCCACTTCCTGAGCTTCCTCGCCTTTATGTGCTTGGCGTCGGGGTGCAACGGATTGATCAGCACGTTGCACTCCTCGCCGACGATCGCGGACGGCACGATCAGCACCGCGCTGCGGCCCGATTTCAACCAACGGTCGCCTTCGTCGAGGCTGACCTTGCCGGCCGGGATCGCATCCCAGCCGACCGGCGGCGCCAGCGCGATGGCGCCGGTCCACACCGCATCGGGAATCGTCAGCTCCACCAGGTAGCGGTTCAGCGGCAGGCCGCCCGCTTTCAGGTGGACGAAGGTTTCGAGCACGGCCAGCGAGATATTGCTGGCGCAATAGAGCATGGCGCTGCCGGGGCGGTTCCAGCGCCCGCCGGACTGCTTGGCGCCAGCCCCGGTCAAATCGTCCGCGGTGTAGCCGGGCGCATCGGTCGCGATGCGCCAGACGGCGGTCAAGCGTAGGCTCCGGTCTGCATCGTCGCGAGCAGCTTGGAGATCATCTCCTGGCCCTCGATGGTGTCCATGTATTCGGAGGGAGAGGCGCCGCCGAGCGCCGGGATCGGTTCTTCCATCCAGTGCGTCAGCCAGCGCGCGGCGTCGAAGTCTTTCATCAAGTCAGGATCGCCGGACTCGTCGAGCATGGTCTCGACCTGGCCGATCAGTTTCGCCATGCCGACCACTTTTTCGCTGTCTTCGCGCGACAGGGGTTCGTTGCGGCTGGCCTTGCGGTTGACGGTGGCGGTGGCGATGTCCAGCATGGTGAAGACTTTTTCCTGCTGCACATCGAGGCCGCTGACGAAGGTCTTGAAGTCGGCCGCGTTCACGCCGTTGCGGATCAGGTCGATCCGGTCGACCGGGGTGGTTTGATAAAGCTCACGGAAATTGAGCCACCGGGTCTTGTCGCCATCATCGGACTCGGGGTGGGGCCGCTCTGAAGTCATTGCCGTCATGGTTTTTGCTCCTTTGAGTAGAAATATTAGATCAAATGAGCAGAACACACAAGCGGCCGGCGCCAGACCGGGAAAGGGCATCGGTCGCTCGCTCGAAGCCGCCCGAGGCTAAGCCCGCCCGGCGTCGGCGTCGCCGAGCAACCCGGGAAGCGCTGGGCACCGGCCCAGGTCCAGATCGAACGGTACCGCATGCAAAACAAGGCTGCCACCCAAGTCGAATGGCGGAAGCGGCTCGTCGAAACCGGCCCACCTCGGGTAGATGAGGACCAGCTTGCCTTGGCCGCCAAGATATTTCTGACCATACGCGTATAGCTGATACATGTCAGACTGGGCAATTCCGCATTTCGGGTCGGGATCGCCGCTGTCATACCTGGTATCGCGGTCGATCAGCTTCCACTTCGTATCCAGGATACTGATCAGCTTGCCGCCGCGGGCCACGCCCAGATCCGGCTTGAGCAGGAATGCCTTCGGCTGATCCGAGAGGAATCTGCCCTGCAATTGCACACGCAATGCAAGATCGCTCTGACGCAATTGGCCGTCCAGCACCTTGGCAACATATTTTTCGAACAACTGGTCCATCCGGAACAGAAATGAGATACCGGAATCGCGGTCCTTCAGGGTGAACGGGCACTGTTCATTCAGGATGAGGCGCACCCACCGCTCGAGCGGCCGATAGTGCACCATGTCCCTGCTCGTGCTCCAGCACCGGAAATCCTGGCGATAATCCGATGATGCCGGCACGTCCTCGAAGGACCTGCGCAATTCGGCAGCCAAGCGCTGATTCTCTTCGGAACGGCTCCATGCCGCCGCCCGAACCAGCGCCGAATGCAGCAACCGGTTCTCCGCACGGTTTTCGGAAAAGACGTCGTACTCGATCTGGAACAGGTTCGCCCGGCCGGGCGGCTGCCTCAGTTGCTGGGGTATTCTCAGCCGCCCCTTCAGGAAGCGCTCCTCCGCCTCGACCTGCACATAATCCTTGCGCAGCCCGCGCCGGACGAGCGCGGCCACATGCTTGAGAAACGTCGAGATCAGTGCTTCCAGCAAGGGCTGATTCCGCAGCATCAGCGTCGCTTCGGTGGCCTCGTAAAAGTGCAGGCCCTCGACGGCGCCCAGCATCTTCCACAAACGCCCCCGGGTAAGCGACACGTCCTGCCGGTATTCGGAAGTCTTCGGCAGGATTTCGATTTGCGTACCGCCCGGCAAAGTAATCACGCCGACAAAATTCACGACGCGCAGCGCCTTCTTTCCATCGTGGCGCGCCGTTTCGATGAATCGCGTACCGTCGTTCGAATATGCCAATCCCTCGAGGAACGACCAGTCAGGCTCGCTTGCGATCGCCGCGTGCCCGAGATCCTCCTGCGCCCAGTCCCCTTGCGTCAGCAAACCAAATTCGCGGATCCGGATCTCATTCATTCGTGACCGGCCCCGCATTCTGCGGCGGCGCGTAGATGCCGATGTAGGTGGCCGGATTTTCAAGGGCGCCCGGGTCCCGCCGATAGACTGTTGTCTTCGACTCGAAACCCATCTGCGCGTACCGGGCCGGCTGATAGATCTTCGCATTGCCGAGCACTTTCGTGATCTTCTCCCAGTCCTCGAAGAAGTACTCTTCCAGCAAAGGAAGGATCTTGTTGCGGAAGACCTGGGCCAGGCCGGCGACGCCCGAATCCTTCGTCAGCTTCATGAAGAAAGCGTGGCCGATCGTGTGCTCACGGTCATAAAGGTGTTCGATGCGTTCGTTCATCCGCGCCAGCATCAGCGCCACGTCGATGCCGTCGATGACCAGGCCATCCAGTTCCTCGAGGTCCGGCATCATTTCGATGAAATCGAAACGCCGGCGCAGGGCGGTGTCGATCACCGCGAGGGAGCGGTCCGCGGTATTCATGGTCCCGACGATGTACAGGTTATCCGGCACCCCGAACGGCTGGTTCGAATACGGCAGGCGCAGTTCCACCGCCTCATCGGAACCAATCCGCTTGGTTTCCTCGATCAGCGTGATCAGCTCGCCGAAAATACGGGACGTATTGCCGCGGTTGATTTCGTCGATGATCAGGACATATGGCTGGCCGGGGCTTGATTCCGGCTCGTCCATGGCGAAGAACTCTGATTTCTTGCTCTCGTAATCCTGGTCGTTCCGCGGTTGCCCGAATCCGAACTTGCTGAACAGCGCGGCAAACGCCATACGCTTGAAGATGCCATCCTTGACCTGGTAGCTCAGCTTGCCCTCACTGGCATCGGCACGAATGCCCTCGACGAAATCCTCGTAGCTGAAACTCTGATGAAAGGTAACGAAGGCAATGCGGTCCGCGCGGCGCAAGATATCGAAGCGCTTCTTCTGCTCCTCGTAGGGTCGCTCGCGGAACTCCGGCCCCTCGATGATCCGGAGGGCCTCGATCACGGTGCGGTAGGTCTTGCCGGTGCCCGGAGGGCCGTACAGGATGCGGTTGAGCGCCCCCGCGGAAACGGCTGCACCCTCGCTCCCTCGCAGCACAACATCGCCCCCTACTTCGAAATCCGCGAGACTGAGACCAAAAGCCGGGCCGAGAATCGCCTCCTCGAATTCCCCCATGCTGTCGGAAGGAACCGGATACACCGTCGTGAATCCCTGAGGCTTCCAGCCCAGCGCGCCATCGACTTTGCTCGACGCGAAGTCCTTGTCCGAAATATCCTGGATAAGCTCGAAAGGCCGCATATACCAGCCCGAAATCGACGTCAGGTTTTCCGGCACCACTTCCGTACGATTTCCGACGAAGCGCCCGAGCAACACGATCCTGCTGTTCCTGACGAGATAAAAAATATCACCGCCTCTGACTACGGCGCCATTGCCCTCGACACCATGGAAGGCTTGGCCCTGCCCCTTCCCTTTTTCATCGTCCGCCGCGTAGCCCTCGGAGACGTAGCGATGATCCACGAGCCAACGGTGATCGGCGTCGCTCATTTCACCTCGTTTACCGTGCGAAATCTTCCAAAACCGCGGGCGTAGCGGGGCCGCAGGCTGATGCATATCCATGATGTTGTCTTTCGTGCTTGGAGGTAGGCTGATTTGCCAATCAGCAACAGCCGATTAAAGCATGAAAGAAAACAAATGAACAAGGGCGCATTCAGGCAGCCAAAAAAGCAAAAAGGCCGCAGCTTGCGCATGCGGCCTTTTTACTGATTCTGGCTCCCCGACCTGGACTCGAACCAGGGACCTGCGGATTAACAGTCCGTCGCTCTACCGACTGAGCTATCAG
>NZ_JBDGIN010000039.1:0-4701 GCF_057657395.1 Telluria sp. Soil_C_11
CTGGACGATACGCCCGGGAAGATACAGGCGCAACTGAAGAGCGATCATCAGTGCAGCCAGCTGTCGCTGGGGCATATTACGCGCGTCGAGGACACGTCCGGTCGAACGGATCCTCGCGGCGAAGGATGGGAGTTGGCCACCAATGCCTGGGGTGTGGCGCGCGCGAACCAAGGCATGCTCATTACCACGGAAGCGCGCCCAAACGCGGCTTGCCATATCAAGGACATGGGCGAGACGATCCAGCGGTTGTCGGCTGCTGCAGACGTGCAGGAGCAGTTGAGCGGGATGGCGCAGCATTATGGCGCTCAGGATAAGCAGGAACCCCAGCAAGCGGGCGCCGTCAAGGACATCAAATCCCAGAACCAGGGCATTCGGGGTGGCGGCAAGGGCGAGTTTCCGGAATTGGCCGAGCCGCACCTGATTGTCGCGAGCCCGGCCGGGATTGAACTCAGTTCGGCACAATCCACCCATATAGCCAGCAGCCGCCATACCGCCATCACCAGCGGCAAAAGCCTGTCGATCGCCAGTATCGACGGTCTGTTTGCGAGCGTCGGTAAGACCTTCCGGCTGTTCGTGCACAAAGCCGGAATGAAGTTGATCGCCGCCGGCGGCAAGGTGTCCGTGCAGGCGCAAGAAGATGACGTGGAGATCATCGCCAACAAGGTCCTTGCGCTCTTGAGCGAATCTGACTGGGTAACGATCAGAGGCAAGAAAGGAGTGAGGCTGCAGGGCGCCAACCACATGGTTGAGATTAGCGATCAAACACAGTTCTTCACTTCATCGCCTGTTCTCTTTCACGGCAACTTAGAAACCCTGTCTTCCAAGAGCGTTTCGCAAGCTTTTAACGAGAAACCGACCGGTTATCACTTTGACCAAGAAGTTAATTTCTTGGAACTGGACCGGAAACCAGCGGAAAACGTTTCCTATGAACTAATCAGAAGCGATGGTACGGTCATCGGTAGCAAGTCTGCGGCCAATGGCGGCACAGGTGTGCAAAAAGGATCAGAAATGGACAGCTATACGATTCGGTGGAAAGGCGAACTTCCGTGAGCGATAAAAGTAACCTTAATGAGCGCGGCAACCACCAAGGGGAGTTCACCCAAGGTGTTGGCGGCTGGGCTGAATATACGGTCCACATGACCGAAATCTCGGATACGATCAGGCATGACGTTACTGTGCCACCTGGCAAAGTTATTCCCATTATTTTCCTGCCGGGCGTAATGGGCAGCAATCTTCGCATGACCAAAGCTAGACAGGAAGAGTTAAAGCGTGACGACAACCGCGCTTGGCGTCCTGATGACCTTATGAGTACTTCTGGCCAAGCCGCTGTGCTGACTGGTACTGGAATTGGATGGCTCAAAGATGCGACACCGGCGCAGCGTCAATTGGTATTCGCCCCCAACGAAACAGAAGTGGAGTATTACCACTACACTGATAACAAAGGACGTTTTGACCCGGAAGGTAAGGAAACAATCGCCGCCGATGCGCGTCACCAGAATGTTCCAGATGACCTCGAACCGATACCACCATTAATGGGAAGCCGTATAAGCTTAACAGATGTGCGGCGCGCAGCTCCGCCCAAGCGCGAAAGTCCAGCACAAATTGCACGCTGGCGAGGTTGGAGCGAGGTGCTATTCACGGGCGCTTATGGTGAGATGCTGAAAACGGCCGAGGCGTTTCTAAACAACATGATAATCGACGGGAGAATTCATCCTTTCTGGCAGCTTAATCCAATCAGCCCAATAACGGGCAAGCCAATGCTCGCCGTCCAGCATCGAAAAGTCACCCAATTACTCATGCAGGATCCCAAGGCGTTCGGAGCCTCATCCGGCAGCGCAATTACCGAAGACGACATTAAGAAAATCGCTAAATGTTGGTACCCGGTGCATGCAATGGGTTACAACTTCGTTCAAAGTAATAGCAAATCGGCGGGGGTGATCGCCGAACGTATCCGTGGTTTAGTACGAGGGTATCAGCAGCGCGGTTTTAAGTGTGATGAGGTTATTGTCGTCACTCATAGTATGGGAGGACTAGTCGGACGAGCACTTCTTCACCCCGACTATGGCAATATGATCAACGACACGTTGGTTAAAGTTCTTGGAATGTACCACAATGTCATGCCTACGATGGGTGCTGCCAGCGCTTATAAACGCATGCGTTTTGGCTTTCAAGAGAAGGGCGGAATATTGCACCCTTTTGCTGGGATTGAAGCCAGCGTTCTTGCCATCGACGGCGAGCATGCGACTGCGATCCTTGCCAATACTCCTGCCCCTTTAGAAATGCTACCAGGTAAAGCCTATGGCCAGAATTGGTTAAAGGTCGTGGATAGCGCTGGCCAGACGCTGTGCAGTTGGCCGAGCGGAAATACAAATGCTCTAGATGACATTTACTTGAAACCCAGCAATATGTGGTGGCGCCTCATCAATCCGGAGTGGGTTAACCCCGGCAAAGTTACTGAGAAGAAGGGCGGTGGTCTTACCAACACCTTTGCTCGCATCAAGAGCGCCTCGAAATTTCTACATTCAATTGAAAGAACCTTTCACCCTACCAACTGCTATGCCAGCTTTTGCGCATCAGACGACCACAAGAGTTACGGTGAACTCGCTTTTAAGATTGACAATATTTCAGGCGGCACCAACCGCGTTCGGCAGAACCAACTGCCCCCTCCAGAAAGCTGGAAATTGTTGACTGATAATGCAAAGAATATTTTAACGGTTCAAGCTGGCGATCAGGTTTTAACATTAAAATTGCAAAAACCTACTGATGCTGGAGACGAAACAGTTCCCTCCCTGCGCTCGGCACGTCATATCACTGGCACACTGTTTGTTCATGGCGAAAAAAAAGGCTTAGGTTACGAACATCAAGAGAGCTATTCCGACCCCCAAGTGCTGGCGTCTATGTTGTACTCGATAGTTCAAATTTCAAAAACGGCAAAATGGGAGTGACGGATGCGCACATCAACCTCTAGCATCGCATGTCTTTTTGCCGCGCTCACAGTCTTATCTCTGCAAGCTTGCTCACGCAGCCATTCGTATAAGGATAACATCGTGACCGATCCCATCAAAATTAGTACGCGTCTTCAAACGCTGTTCGCAAAAACTAAGTTGCTTTGTTTTGGACGCTACGCTCTGCAAGTGCCACAAGAAGCCCAACTAATAATAGGCCGCGTTTCGATCCCTGATGATGTGGAAGTCATTAGCGGAGGGATGGACGTGATTAAAACCCGTGTCTCGATGGACATCGCGAAACTCAAGGCAAACGACAAGACTTCT
Organism: Telluria sp. Soil_C_11; assembly: GCF_057657395.1. Taxonomy (NCBI): domain Bacteria; kingdom Pseudomonadati; phylum Pseudomonadota; class Betaproteobacteria; order Burkholderiales; family Oxalobacteraceae; genus Telluria; species Telluria sp. Soil_C_11. The sequence goes on from NZ_JBDGIN010000039.1 coordinate 3,273, forward strand.
GAAATTACTTACAATCATGAAGGGCCAGTGGATGGAAGTTGGCAAATACGATATTACGAAAGCGAAACTGCAAAAGAATTTGGACTGCACTTTTTTACGACGTATGTAAATAAAGGCGATTTCACGTTCATTTTAGGAGATTCTCTTAACGGTGGAACCGAAGAATCCGCCGCAGCAAGACAGGCGGCACTTGCAAAAAGCATTCGCTTGCGCTCTTCCGATAATGTTCCAAATGATCCCGGATTTTGTATTCAACACGGATTCATTGCTGATAACTTGTACACTCAACAGGAAATGGTCAACGTAGGGATATATCTACCGAGCCTACCAGACATAACCTTTTCAATCAGTTCGAACAAAGATGCCTATGGAGACTATTCATCAGCGAACTTCGAAAAAACTCAAAGACCCAAGTTATCCTTACTTGCGCGCATTCGAAAGGCGCAAGAGGATCAGGGAATGCATTATCCTAGCCGAACGGTGTTCCGCGAAGGTAAACGCAATATAAACCATTGGCATGGTGAAGAATCCCTCGTCAAACGTAAGGATGGCACGCATGACTTCGAATGGGCTTTGGTCGGTATGCCGAAGGACGTGGCGAACCCCTCCGAATTCAACGTGCAAATGTATACGAAGGTCGAACACAATACGGTTGGGGCCGCAAAAGTCGCTTCGCTCAGCGACGATGAAGCGGTCGCGCTGTGGGACAAATTACTCTCCGGGCTGAAATTCCGCGTCAAAGTGCCTGGCGCACCCGAAGGCTCGTACTTCATCCCCCCAGGTAAATCCGACACTGCAGTTGCAAGCCAGTGACGTTCGAATTGGGATCTCTAATGATGAATGAACAGGACTAACAATGAAGCATCAAGGACGCGGTGTAATTCGCCTCAACGACAAGACCGATCACGGAGGCCTGGTCATCAGCGCGTCCTCGGGCACAACCGCAATGGGCGTGGTAGCAGCACTTCAAGATGACATGACGCAGTGCCCAAAATGCAAGGGCAACTTTGCGATCAGGCCTGATGGCGCGGGCGCACGACACGAAGGCAAGCCGTACGCATATGACGGAGACGTGACCGAATGCGGGGCAAAATTGATAACCTCATTATGAGTTGACCGCTAAAAGTGCCGCCGTCTCAGGCTTTCCGTTGGATACGTGCTTGCGCATGCTCTCCCCTGTTTTGTGCTGCTCACTAGCAACCAAACGAAAAATGTAGAACCCGCCCGTCAGTTCACATTGCGATCAATCAAGCTGAGCAAAATCAGCACGTATGGCGGAAGTTCGCTGCACTGCCGCTGCTCATCTGGACAACAGCCGAGCCCGGCTCTTGCTTATTATCAAGGCCGTCTGGAAGCGCTTGGTTACCTTAGCCGATGGAAATTTGACAGCTTTAGACCATCGGAGGCAATACATGGACGGAAGCCAAGC
>NZ_JBDGIN010000040.1:0-4615 GCF_057657395.1 Telluria sp. Soil_C_11
CCGTGAAACGACTTTGCGCCGATGATAGTGCTGCAACCAGTGTGAAAGTAGGTTATCGTCAGGCTAATTATTCGCAGGAGCCCGCTCAATTCGATTGAGCGGGCTTTTTGCTTTTCTGCGTCCATAAATCACCGCCCGGCAGCGCAGCGGTTCCGGCGCTGTCGGCGGCTGCGCCGCCGACAGCGCACAGGCCCGATTACTTGCCCGCCTCGGCAGCCAGGGTCTTCGCCAGCATCTCGCGCGCCTTCGCCGCATACTTGCGGCAACCGTCGCGGTCGACGAAAGCCATATTCCCGAGCTGCGCCTGTCCTGCCTTCTTTTCCCACAAACCGCTGAACTCCGGGTGCGCACTCACGAGCACGTCGCAATCCAACGATTCCACCGTGGCGATCGAACGCTCGATGTCCGCCCGCGCGTTCGGGTAGAGCGGATTCCTGCTGAAGCTGCGACTATCGGCAACCACTGCGGTCACGCTATCCGCGTACACCATATGCATCGTCCGGCCGCCCTCGCTCGACTGCCACGTCCAGCTGGTCGCACCCATCGTATGCCCCGGCGTGAAGTGAGCGGTGATCGCCAGGGGGCCGACTTTCACCACTTCGCCGTCGCGCACTGCGCGCGTGTTGGCGACCGGCGTCATCGCCTGCAGGCTGGGATATTGCGCATCGCGCTTGTCCGGCTGGCCGCTACGCAGCACCGCCACATCCGGCGGGCTGCCCAGCACCACCGCACCACTCATCTTTTGCAGGTCAGCGATCCCGCCGGCGTGGTCGAAATGCTCGTGGCCACTCAGGATATAGCGGATGTCCTCGACCTTGAAGCCGAGCTTGCGGACATGCCCGGCGATCTGCGCCGACGATCCGGTCGGTCCCCCATCGATGAGGACATGGCCGGCCGGGGAGGTGATCAGCACCGCGCTGATGCCCCCGGTGCCGACATAATAGGTATTGCCGTACACGGCAAAGGGATCCTGGGGCGCGTGCCAGTCCGCCGCACGCGCGGCCGCAAGAGAAGTGCCGAGCGCGATGGCGGCGGCAAGGCTGATCGGTGTTTTCATGTTCAAGGTAGGAAGTGGGGACGCATGGTCGGATGAAACCACATTCATTCTGCGCTTCAGTCGACAGCCCGGCAGCCGCCGGGTGACGAAACACCGGTTCGGCGTGATGATCGCCGGCCCCTGCCGCCGCCCGGCGGGATGAGCACTGCTATACTTTTTCCGATGAATCAACGCGTCGACAACCCCGGCCTTTTCTCCGCGCCTCCTGCGCCTCTCCGCACCATCGTGTCGACCGTGCTGCTGTGGGCAGCCATCAGCGTGCTCGGTGCATTGCAGACCTACAGCGACAACCTGCGCGTCGGCGTCGACAGCCATTACCCGGCCCTGCTGGCGACCTGGTTCGTCGAGTACGCGGTGCCGCTGATCGTCCTGAGCGCCGGGCTGAGCATGCTGCTGTCGCGCCGCCCGGCCCTGATCGCCCGTCCGCCCAATGTGTTCGCGCTGTTCGTCGGCCTGGTACTCATCTTCCAGCCGGCGCAGTGGACTTACATGGCCTGGCTGCGCGGCTACCTGCACATCGCCAGCCTGGACGACGTCCGTCAGCTGTTCATGAAGATGCTGCTGGTCGGCTGGTTCTCGACCACCGGCACCTTCGCCGCCATCCTCGCGGTCCACTATTGGCGCCAAGCCCGCGAGCGCGAACTGGCCTGGCAGCGCAGCCAGACCGACATGCTCAACCTGCGCCTGGCCCTCGAAGAGCAGCGCATGCTGGCCTTGCGCGCGCAGTTCGAGCCGCACTTCCTGTTCAATGCCCTGAACGCCATCAGCGCCCTGGTGCGCGACGGCGACCGGACCCTGGCCCTCGGCGGGATAGGCCGCCTGAGCGACCTGCTGCGCTATGCGCTGTCGGCGAGCGTGCGCAACACGGTCACGGTCGCCGCCGAGCTGCAGTTCGTGCGCGACTACCTGGACCTCCAGCGCCTGCGCTATGGCGACCGGCTGCAGGTCCACATCGACGGCGAGGGCCGCCTGCTGCACGAAGTCGACTGCCCGCCGCTGATGCTGCAGCCGCTGATCGAAAACGCCCTGCGTCACGATCTCGATTGTCGCCACGGTGGTGCGCCGAGCGATATCCGCCTCGGCTTCGTGCAGGACGGCGACGTGCTCGCGATCCGCGTGACGAATCCGGTCAGCGCACACGCTTCGCCGAACCCGGGCGCGGGGCTCGGACTGGCGAATACGCGCGAGCGATTGAAGCTGACGCATCCGACCGCGTCGCTGTCCACCTCCCTGCAGGACGGCCGTTTCGTGGCCGAGGTCCGCCTGCCGCTGGACCGGGAGTAAGCGATGGCGGTGCGCTACCTGATCGTCGACGATGAAGCGCCCAGCCGCGCCAACCTGCGCCTGGCCCTGGCGGCGCATCCCGACTGGCTGCTGGTCGCCGAGTGCGACAGCGCCGCTGCCGCGCGCGCGACCCTGGCGGCGCAGGACGTCGACGTGATCTTCCTCGACATCCAGATGCCGGTCGAATCCGGCCTCGTGCTCGCGCGCGAGGTCAGCCGCCTGCGCGCGCCGCCGCTGATCGTGTTCGCGACCGCCTACAGCGAGCATGCGGTCGACGCCTTCGAAGTGCACGCGCTCGACTACCTGCTCAAGCCCGTGAACGATGCGCGCCTGGCCCAGACCACCGAGCGGATCGGCGCCATGCTGGGGCAACGCCAGCGCGAGGCGTATGGTGCGGCCGTGCGCGATTACGTCGATGCCGATGCGGGTCGCAGCGTGGAGCGACTGGAGCGCATCAACGTGCGCTCGGTCGGCCGCATCGAGCAGGTCCGCGTGGACGACATCCTGTGGGTGGAGTCGGCCGGGAATTACGTCGAGCTGCATCTGGAGGGGCGCACGGTCATGCATCGCATCACCCTGAACCGCCTGGAAGCGCTGCTCGCGCCCGCCGACTTCCTGCGCGTGCACCGCAGCGTGGTCGTCAGGCGCAGCCAGATCGCGCGCCTGGAAACGGTCGGCGACGGCAGCTACCGGCTGACACTGCGCTGTGGCGCCACGGTGGCGGTCAGCGAACGTTACCTGGCCGCGTTGAAGTCGGCGATGTGACGAAATGCCGCCGCGCCGGGACGGCTGCGCTGTTCCCGCCGTCCGCAGCTTGCCTATACTGGAGCGTCACCACGAACTGGAGAACACCTTGCGCTTCCGGCTGAAACCCATCGGGCATCTCGCCCTTGCCTGTCTGTGCGCCCTGCCGCTTGCAGGCCGCGCCGCCACCGATGCGGATGCCGTACGCGCAGCCGTCGACCGTGCGATCCGTCCCCTGATGGCACAGTACGACGTGCCCGGGATGGCGATTGCCGTCACCATCGGCGGCAAGGCCATGTTCTACAACTATGGCATGGCGTCGACAGAGAAGCGCATTCCGGTCAGCGAGAACACGCTGTTCGAACTGGGCTCGGTCAGCAAGACCTTTACCGCGACCCTGGGCTGCTACGCACGGGAGCTGGGCAAGCTGTCCTTCGACGACCATCCGGGCAAGACCATGCCGGCGCTGAAGGGCAGCGCGATCGACCGCGCCACCCTGCTGGAACTCGGCACCTACGCGGCCGGCGGCCTGCCGCTGCAGATGCCGGACGAGGTCACGAACGAGGCGCAGATGCTGGCGTACTTCCGCGACTGGACTCCCGGCGCACCGCCTGGTACGCAGCGCCGCTATTCGAACCCGAGCATCGGCTTGTTCGGACATGCGACGGCGCTCGCGCTGCAGACGAATTTTGCCGATGCCGTCGAAGGCCAGCTGTTTCCCGCGCTCGGCCTGAAGCATAGCCATGTGCGGGTGCCGGCGACGGCGATGGCGGATTACGCCTGGGGCTACGACAGGACCAACAAGCGGGTGCGGGTCAGCCCCGGTGTCTTCGATGCGGAGGCCTATGGGGTCAAGTCGAGCGCCGCCGACATGATCCGCTTCGTGCAGGAGAATATCGACCCAAGCCAATTGCCGGAACCGATGCGGCGCGCGGTGGACTGCACCCATACCGGCTACTTCCAGGTCGGCGACACGGTACAGGGCCTCGGCTGGGAACAATATCGGGCGCCGGCGAGCCTGGCGCGCCTGCAAGCCGGGAACGGCGAGAAGATGAGCCGCGAAGCGAATCCGGCGGTCAGGCTGCAGCCGCCGCAGGCGCCGTCGCGCGGGACGCTGTTCAACAAGACCGGCGCCACCCGTGGTTTCGGCGCCTATGTGCTGTTCGTGCCGGATCACCGGATCGGCATCGTCATGCTGGCGAATAAAAACTATCCGATTCCGGCGAGGGTCGAGGCGGCTCACGCCATTCTCGAGCAGCTGGTCAAATAAGCTGCAGCTGCCAACCTCGTTCGAGACCGTGTCCACCTTTTCGGCACGGTGAAAAAAAACGACGCGTGGCCCTTGCGTGTTCACATACTGGTTTGCTATAGTTCGCGTCCTGCTTCTGCAGCGCAAGAAAAGCTGAACGAAATCAAGTAGTTGAGCTAGGTGTTTTGATAACACCGCTGGCGTTGAAGAAAAACGAGGGGTTGACGAGTTAAGCGAAACACTGCATAATCTCATTCCTCTGCTGCTGACGAACAAAACGA
>NZ_JBDGIN010000041.1:0-4063 GCF_057657395.1 Telluria sp. Soil_C_11
GCATCACACCAAAACAGAAACTTGCCCTTGCCGCTTAACCTCTACTTTTAGCGCGCTCTAAAAATGGGGGGATTACCGAAGGATCAAAGTGAAGTGTTAGTCGCGCCGACGAATTGGGCGAACTTCAATGAAGTTCGTTTAGACAACCCAAAGCTGCGCTGGTACCAGCGCGACCCGCAATTACAGCGGCCACTCATCGTCATCCCTACGGAAGACTTGCCCCCATAATGATCTTTGGGGGCTGCAGCGTGGCTCGACTCGAGCTCTTTTGGCTGCTGACGTATCATCGATCGCTCCGACTGTGGTCGGCTGTGGCAGATAAGCTTTTTGCGCAAGACGTTCAAGGGAGCTAGCAGTGTTATGGATGACTACATCGAAAATGAGTTGGACGCAAGTCGCATAAATTCGGCAAATTTTTAATTTGAAACGGAGGAAATATGAATTCTTTGATTAAATTCGTCAATTCAAAAGGCTGAGCTCGCCAACCCAAGCACACCGTTCGTGCGCCACCCTCCCGTCAACGGGACTACCATGCACCTCCTGTTCCAACCACTGCAAGGAGTACGTCATGTTGCAAGCACGCGAAATCCAGCAGCGCTTTTCCCACATCCAGCAGACCATCCAGGAGGCCGAGCAGGCCTGCCGTTCGCACGACGCCCCGGATGACCTGAAGAACTGCATCGAGAAAATGGCCCGTGAATCCCAGCAGGCCCAGCAAGTGATGCAGTCGAGCGACCAGCAGCGCATGGTCGAATGCGTCGACAACCTCGAATCGATGGGCGACGAAGCCAAGCGCCTGAGCCGCTCGGCATCCAGCATGTCACCGCAGCTGGAGTCGGCGGTCACGAAAGTGCACGCCGAGTTGTCCAACCTGAAGCACCAGCTCCACTAATCAGAGAACTTTCTTCTCCTTGAGAGCGGCAATCTCCTCGCCGCTCTTGCCCAGGATCTCGGCCAGCACCTCCCCGGTATGCTGGCCGAGCAGCGGCGGCGCCTTGCCGCTGGTGGCCGGCGTCGCCGACATCCGCATCGGGCTGCGCACCAGCTTCACCTCGCCGGCGGTCGGGTGCGGCAGGGCGATCTCGATGCCGCGCGCCTGCACCTGTTCGTTGGCGAAGACCTCGTCCAGGTTGTTGATCGGGCCGCAGGGCACGCCCACGTCTTCCAGCATCGCGATCCACTCGTCGCGCCCGCGCTCTTTCACCATCTCGGCCAGCATCGGCACCAGCACGTCGCGGTTCTTCACGCGCAGCGGATTGGTGGCGAAGCGCTCGTCGAACGCCAGCTCCGGCCGGCCGCCGGCCTGCACGAACTTCTGGTACTGGCCGTCGTTGCCGGCGGCGACGATGATGTGGCCGTCGGCGCAGGCGAAGGTCTGGTAGGGCACGATGTTGGCGTGGGCATTGCCCCAGCGCTTGGGACGCTTGCCGCTGTTCAGGTAGTTGCTGCCGACGTTGGCCAGCATCGCCACCTGGGTGTCGAGCAGGGACATGTCGATGTACTGGCCTTCGCCCGTGCGGTCGCGGTAGGTCAGGGCCGCCAGCACGGCGATGGTCGCGTACATCCCGGTCATCAGGTCCGTCAGGGCTACGCCGGCCTTCTGCGGGCCGCCGCCCGGCAGCTCGTCCCGCTCGCCGGTCACGGACATCAGCCCGCCCATGCCCTGGATCAGGAAGTCGTAGCCGGCGCGGTGCGCGTAGGGGCCGTCCTGGCCGAAGCCGGTGATCGAGCAGTACACGAGGTCCGGCTTGATGGCTTTCAGCGTGTCGTAGTCCAGGCCGTAGCGTTTCAGCTGGCCGACCTTGAAGTTTTCCAGCACGACGTCGCAGTGACGCACCAGTTCGCGCAGCAGCGCCTGGCCGTCCGGGCTGGCGATATCGACCGTCACCGAGCGCTTGCCGCGGTTCGCCGACAGGTAATAGGCCGACTCGCTGGTCGCCTTGCCGTCCGCATCGGGGGCGTAGGGCGGGCCCCAGGCGCGGGTATCGTCGCCGTTGTCCGGGCGCTCGATCTTGATCACGTCGGCGCCGAGGTCGGCCAGGTTCTGCGAGCACCACGGCCCGGCCAGCACGCGCGAGAGGTCGAGCACGCGGATATGACTCAATGCGCCAGGCAGGGTGTTCTTCTCGGATGCCATCTTGTCCCCAATCGATGAGTTGTTGTCGGTGCAAATTATATCGGGCGGATTACGCAGCGCTACCCGGCGCCGTCAGCGCCTGCGCGAACTGGTCGCGCTCGCGGTCGACGATGCCGTCGACTTCGCGCTCGTCCAGGCCCATCGCTTCCAGCACGAAGGCCGACAGCTGCAGGCTGGCTTCCAGCGTCTCCGGCACCACCACGCTGGCGCCGGCCAGCTTCAGGGAGCGCGCGTGCTTCTCGTCGCGCGAGCGCGCGAACAGGCGCGCGTGCGGAAACTCGCGCCGGATCCCGCGCACCGCCTGCAACGCCGAGGAGGGGTGGTCCATGGTCAGCACGATGGCGGGCGCCTCGTCGGCATGCACGCGGCGCAGCAGCTCGGGGCGCGAGGCGTTGCCGAACCAGACCGGCACGCCTTCCTTGTGCAGCTTCGACACGAGCCTGGCGTCGTTCTCGAAGGCGATGTAGGGGATGCCCTGGGCCGTCAGCAGTTTGGCCAGTTGCTGGCCGACGCGGCCGAAGCCGGCGATGATCACGCGTCCGCGCGCCGCTTCCAGGCTGGCGTCCATCTGCTGCGCCTGCTGTTCGCCGGCCTGGCTTTCCGCGCGCTCGCCGATGCCGCGGCCGACTCTCGCCAGCAGCGGCGTCAGGAACAGCGACAGGCCCACCGCCAGCATGGCGCGCCCGCCGAGGCCAGGATCCAGCAGCTTCGAACTGATCGCGTAGCCGATCACGATGAAGGCGAATTCGCCGCCCTGGCCCAGCAGCAGGGAACCCTCGACGGCGCGGCCCCACGACAGGCCGCCCAGGCGCAGCACCGGCGCGATCACGACCGCCTTCAGGGCGATCAGCAGGGCCACCGCGCAGGCCAGCCACAGCGGCGCCTGCACGATCTGCAGCGGATCCATGCCCATCCCGACCGTCATGAAGAACAGGCCCATCAGCAGGCCCTTGAAAGGCTCGACCATCAGCTCGACTTCGTGCTTGAACTCGGTCTCGGCCAGCAGCAGCCCCGCGATCAGGGCGCCCAGCGCCATCGACAGCCCGGCCATCTGCGACAGGCTGGCGATGCCGAAGGTCGACAGCAATATCAACGCCATGAACACGTCCGGCTGGCGCTGGCGGGCGAAGGCGCGGAACAGCGGGTGGATCACGCGCCCGCCGATCAGATAGATGAGGGCGATCGCCAGCGCCGCCTTGCCCATCGCCAGCAGCGCCAGCACAGCCACGTTTTCACTCCCGCCGCCACCGAGCGCGCCGATCAGGATCAGGATCGGCACCACCGCCAGGTCCTGCAGCATCAGCACGGCGAAGGCGGCCTGGCCCAGCGGCGTGCCGGTGGTGTGGCGCTCGCTCAGGAGCTGCATCACGACCGCGGTCGAGGACAGCGACAGCACCAGGCCGAGCACCAGCGAGGCCGCCATCGACTGGCCAAGCAGCAAGTACACGGCGCCGCCGATCAGCAGGGCGCACAGCAGTACCTGGGCCGAGCCGGCGCCGAACACCCAGCGCCGCATCGCCCACAGCCGCGCCGCCGACAGCTCGAGGCCGATCATGAACATCAGGAACAGGACCCCGAGTTCGGCCAGCATGGCGACGTCTTCGTTGTTGGGGAAGGTGAACCAGGCCAGCCAGGGCTGGTCCTGGGCGAGTCTTCCGAGGCCGAACGGGCCGAACAGGGTGCCGACCGCCAGGAAGCCCAGCACCTGGTTGATGCGCAGGCGTTGTAGCAGCGGGATCAGGATGCCGGCGAGGCTGAGGAACAGCAGGATTTCCCGCAGAAAGGGGAAGGGGTGTTGCTCTTGCACGGGAGTGGCCTTTCGTGGACGACTTTCCGTGCCATTTTATAAGGTTCATCGCGCTTTGCCGGGGAATGCATCCTTGATTTTCAGGAAGAAATAGGATGCGTCGCGAAAACCATACGCCA
>NZ_JBDGIN010000042.1:0-3657 GCF_057657395.1 Telluria sp. Soil_C_11
CGCCGATGATAGTGCTGCAACCAGTGTGAAAGTAGGTTATCGTCAGGCTAATTATTCGCAGAAGCCCGCTCAATTCGATTGAGCGGGCTTTTTGCTTTTCTGCCCAGCCAAAAACGAAAAGCCCGCCAGCTCGGCACGCGTTGCGTACCTGCTGGCGGGCTTGATCGCTTGGCTCTGGCCAGCCGTTTGCGGCGCGTTGCCGTCGGCGCATGGCCGACGGTTCGCGATCACATGAACGGCTGGGCTTACACTCGTCTCCGTCTGTGCTCCCCCCGATATCGGAACTTCAGGTAGACCAGTGTCGCCCAGTTCGTGGAATCCTGCCGGTGCCATCTTCCTGCGCCGGTCTTGTAGGTATTATCCGGTTGCAAGCGCCCTCATCTGTTCGGAGCCTCACACAACACTCCGTACTGCAACAGACTTCAGGAGCGCGGCTCGGCGACCTGGATGGGATCGCTCCTTGGCAGGAGATACCAGAGTCCCACAAACAGCAGGAGAGTGGCAACCGCGGCAGCGACACTGAGCGAGAGCTTGTCGGTTGCAAGCGACATCACCGTCAACATGTCCAAGGACAGTCCGACAGCCAATGGCATCAAAGCCCCACGGATGCTCTTGCGTGAAGTCCGGACCATCCGAGATGTCGCATGACCGTGCTGCGCCCGGTTGTAGACGGCCGGCGTCATCAGCATTCCCATCGCGACCACCATCAGGCACAGGCCCACCAGGTGGCATACCTGCGCGTAGGTCTCGAGATCCATGAACCGTTCATTGAAGACGGCGATCGTCTGGAAACCGAACACTGCTTGAAGACCAGGAAGAATGCAGCGCGCTTCTTCGATAATGTCGCGCATCTCCTGCTCGTTTTTCTGTTGTTGAGATGCTTGATCGTCCATGGGATGACAGTAACGTCAAACCCGGCCGTATTCAACCGCGCGCACGATTGAAATCGGCGCTCAGGCCCGGACGATGCCGGCTTGCGAGTTCCACTGTGCGAGGCTGTGGCGTTGGATCGCCGCCGCCATCAGGTCGGGGAACAGATCCGGCGTGCAGGCAAAGCAGGGAGTGCCCATGGCGGACAGGCGCGCCGCATTGTCGCGGTCATACGAAGGCGCGCCCGCATCGTTCAATGCCAGCAAGGCGATCACCTGCACGCCACTGCCCACCAGCGCAGCCGCGCTTCCCAGCATCTCCACGTGATTACCGCCTTCGTACAGATCGCTGATCAGCACGAAGATCGTCTCGCGCGGCCGCGTGATCAATCCCTGGCAGTAGGCCAGCGCGCGGTTGATGTCGGTGCCGCCTCCCAGCTGGGTACCGAACAGGACCTCGACCGGATCGGACAGCAGCGGCGTCAGGTCGGCCACTGCCGTGTCGAACACCACCACCGAGGTGCTGACCGCCCTGATGCTGGGCAGGACCGCGGCGAACACGCCCGCATACACGACCGAGGATGCCATCGATCCGCTCTGGTCCACGCACAGCACGATGTCGCGCAGCGAGCGCCCGCGACGGCCGAAGCCGATCCGGGTTTCCGGAATGATGGTGCGGTACCCGGGCTGGTAGTGACGCAGGTTGGCGCGGATGGTGCGCAGCCAGTCGATCTCCTGGTGGCGCGGGCGCAGATTGCGGGCCGCGCGATTCAGGCTGCTCGACACCGCCTGCCGCATCGGCGCCGCCAGCTTGCGGTCCAGTTCCTCGACCACCTTCGCCACCACCTTGCGTGCCGTCGCGCGGGTCTTGTTCGGCATGACGCGGTTCAGGCTGAGCAACGTCGCGACCAGGTGCACGTCCGGCTCCACCGCGGCCAGCAGTTCCGGCTCGCACAGCATCTGCTGCAGGCCCAGGCGCTCCAGCGCATCCTTCTGCATCACCTGGACCACGCTGGACGGGAAATATTCGCGGATGTCGCCCCGCCAGCGCGCCACTTTCGGCGCGGACGCGCCCAGGCCACCTTTCGGATTGTCGGGCGGCGTGCCATACAGCGCATCGAGTGCGCCGTCGATGGCGGCGTCCTCGACATTCAGCTGCACCCGGGGCGCGGCGTCCTGGCCAGCACCAGGCGCCAGCGCCGCGCCGCCTCTGCATGGCGTTCGTCATTCGTCATCGATGGCTTCCTCAGCCGGCCGGCTTGCGAGCAGGGTGTGCAGGATCGGCAGCACGCGCCGCGCCCGCATCGGATCGATGGCCGCCTCGACAACCAGCATGCCCGGCGCCGCGCCGCCGCCATGCGCGGCCCGTTCGCCCAACTCGCGGCGCTCCGGTGCGGTGAACGTCGACACCGTGCGGCGCAGCAGCGGCAGCAGTTCCGTGAAGGTGTCGACCGGCAGCCCGAGCAGCCAGCCGTTCACGATGTTCCACAGGGAGTCGCTGTGCGCCAGCAGCGTACCGCCGCCTTGCAGGAAGCCTTCCAGCCACTGCGCGGTGGCGAGCGGCGCCACGCCCGGCGAGCAGCGCAGGGACAGTTGCTGCGCTGCGCGTTCCGCACGCCATTCACCGTGTTCCGTCAGGATGCGCGCACAGCGGCCGCTCAGCACCGGATGCGACATCTCGCTGGAGGCCGCGGTGGCCACCGCCGCGAACCACGTGGGCAGATAGGCCTCGTCCTGCAGCAGGCGCAGCGCCTGGTCGGCGGCGATGATCTGGCCCAGCAGGCTTGCGGCGGCGTCGTCGGCCACCCCGCGCACGCCATAGGGCAGGGCGATGCAGGCGCGCGCGGCCAGGCCGTCGACCACCTGCGCCAGCGAGGCCGTATCGACCTTGCGCGCACTGCCGTAGCGCAGCACGTTGACCAGTGGCGGCAGGGCGGCCAGCAGCAGGCCGAGATCGGCCGTCTGCGTGCTCACGTCCAGCTGCTTATGCGATCACGCGCGGCAAGCGCGGTACAGGTCCTTCCAGCCGTCCCGCTCTTTCACGACCGTCTCCAGGTACTCGAGCATGGCGACGCGGTCCTGTAGCGGATCCTTGACGATCGCATCGACTATGCCGGCGGCCAGGTCGGCGCCGGGCAGTACGCCGTCGCCGAAACGCGCCGCCAGAGACATGCCGTGGGTGATCACCGAGATCGCTTCCGCCGTGCTCATGCTGGCGATCGGCACTATCAGTCTGGTCTTGGCGTTCGTGGTGCCGCCCTCGCGCAGTTCGCGGAACACCGTGACGATGCGGCAGCAGGACCACGGTATTGAAGCGGCGCTTCAGGGCGCTCGCCAGTTCGTCCACGTCGCGGTCGTTGGCGGTGGCGATGATGTTTAAACCCTTCTGTGCCAACACTTCGTTTTCCAGCTCCGCGATCCGCAGCACTTTCTCGGAAAGGGGACAGATCAGACTGTCCTGCACCTCGCCCGGCATGCGCGTCGGTTCCTCGATACGGGCGACCTTCCGGTCCGCATCGCGCCCATTACCGCGGCCCGGCACGATCGCCTCATGCGATGGTCCCTTCGACAGCAACCGCGCATCGTTCCAGCCTTGGCGGATAGCTTCCTCGCTGGTGCGGGCGGCGCCCCGCACCACCAGCGTGGAGTCGCTGCTGAATGAGGCCAATACGGCACACGTCCACAACAGCACTTGCGGACACCCCCGGGCATTTGCTATAGTTCGCGTCCTGCTTCTGCAGCGCAAGAAAAGCTGAACGAAATCAAGTAGTTGAGCTAGGTGTTTTGA
>NZ_JBDGIN010000043.1:0-2034 GCF_057657395.1 Telluria sp. Soil_C_11
TGTCAACGGCGATTGAAAACTGATACAGATTTCGTTGTGCCAGCGATTTAAAACTGATACACCGCCGTCGCCGAACACAATGCGTGTTCAGCCCATCTCTGCAACATCGCTTCCCCTCATCATCCCGGCCTGTCGTTGATGCTTCAGCCGGTAGCTTTCTCCTGCGATCGGCACGATGTGCGCGTGGTGCAGCAGCCGGTCGAGCAAGGCCGCGGTCAGCGTCGTGTCCTGCGCGAAGGTCGCGTCCCATTGGCCGAACGGCAGGTTGCTGGTCACGATCAGGCTGCTGTGCTCGTACAGCGCCGCAATCACCTGAAAGAACAGGTTGGCCTGCTCCCGGTTCATCGGCAGATAGCCGATCTCGTCGATGATCAAAAGCCGGTACGCCTTGATTGCGCGGTGCATCACCGCTTTCAGATTGTTCTGGGTATGCGCCGTCGTCAAAGCCAGCATCAGGTCGGCCGCCGTCGTAAAGCGCGTCTTGATGCCAGCCTGCGTGGCCTTGTAGCCCAATGCCATTGCCAGGTGCGTTTTGCCTACTCCGCTCGGCCCCACCAACACCACGTTCTCATGCCGCTCCACGAATCCCAGGCCAGCCAGTTCTTCGACCTGACTGCGCTTCACGCCTTTGGCGAAATCGTAGTTGAACTCTTCCAGCGTCTTCACCACCGGGAACCCGGCCAGCCGGGTCATCGTGCTTTGTTTGCGCACGTTACGCCCAGCGGCTTCCTCCCTCAGCAGCCCCTCGAGGAAGTCGCTGTAGGCCATCTCCTGCTTCGCCGCCTTCTGGGTTGCGGCGCCGTAGCCCTGGGCCACGAAAGGCAGGTTCAGGCTCTCGCACAACGCCGCGATACGCTCATGCTGCAGATTCATGCCGCCACTCCTTCCGACACCCGTACCAGCAGCGCGTCATACACCTGCAGCGGGTGCTGTACTGGAGACGGTTGCGCGATTCGCTCCACCACCGCCGCCGGCCGCGGCACCACAGGTGCTTCGGCACTCGGTTGCGGCCTGGCTGCCGCGATGTCCGCCCGCCATGGCGCCGGCAACGGTTGCAAGTGCTGCGCCTCTCGCTTCAATGCTTCGGCTGGCGGCTCCCCGGTAGTGCCGTGGATACGCGCATTGGCCACCTCGCGCAGCCAGTGGGCTACTTCCACGTTGGCCGTCACGACGTCGAGCTTCTGGCCGCTCTGTGCCAGCCGGCTCGCCAACGGCACATAAAACGAACGGCGCAGGTAGCCGTTGAAGCGTTCGACTTTTCCCTTGGTCTTGGCCCGGTACGGCTGGCACAGCTTGATCACGAAACCGCTATGCCTGGCGTAGTCCAGGAAGCCAGCGTGGAAGCGGTGCTCGCCCTCACCATACGCATCGCGCTCCAGTACTACCGTCTTCATGTTGTCGTACAGGACCCGCCGCGTCACGCCACCGAACGCCGCAAAGGCGCGCTCGTGGCAGGCGATCAGGGTTTCCACCTTCATGTTGCTGACGAATTCCACGTAGCTGGCCCGGCTAAAGCCGAGCGTGGCGCAGAACGCGTGCAGTGGCGCGCTGCCTTTACGGAATTCGACCCAATCCACCTGCAACTGCTCGCCCATCGCCGTCTCGAAACGCACCACCGGGTCGGCGGGAGGCACCGGGCGCAAGGTGCGCAGGAAAGCCCTCAATTGGCTCATCCCACCCTCGTAGCCGCGCGCGGCAATCTCGCGGTACAGCACGGTGGCCGGAATCACATCGGGCTGAGCAGCTTGCTGCCGATCCCTCAGGTACTGCTCGAATTGCGCCAGCTTCGTCTGGCGTTTGACTTTGCGTTCGTACTTCGGCACGGCCTCCAGGGCCAAATGCCGGCGCACCGTGTTCACTGCGCAGCCTACCTCGGCGGCAATCTGCCGAAGGCTTAACCCATGCTTCTTCAGGAGTTGGATTTCCACGTACACCTCTTTGGGTTTCAAGGCCGCTCCGCAAAGCGGCCATCTTCTCAAAATGGTGTATCAGTTTTCAATCGCTGCCTGTATCAGTTTACAACCGCTGCTGACA
>NZ_JBDGIN010000044.1:0-1596 GCF_057657395.1 Telluria sp. Soil_C_11
GGGGTCGTCTCAGAAAACGGAAAATAAAGCACGCTAAGGCATAGCCGAACCTGCCAAGCTTGCTCCACCCTGTAGTGACGCGATCAGCGGGCAGGAAACGTTCCCCCTTCGCGCATGGCAGGCGCACACCAACTCAGACAGCACGGCCTCCATGCGCGCCAGGTCAGCCATTTTCTCGCGCACGTCCTTGAGCTTGTGCTCGGCCAGACTGCTGGCTTCCTCGCAATGGGTGCCATCCTCCAGCCGCAGCAGCTCGGCGATCTCATCCAGGCTGAAGCCCAGCCGCTGGGCTGATTTCACGAAGCGCACCCGCGTTACATCCGCCTCGCCATAGCGGCGGATGCTGCCATAGGGCTTGTCAGGCTCCAGCAACAAGCCCTTGCGCTGATAGAAACGGATGGTCTCCACATTGACCCCGGCCGCCTTGGCGAAAACGCCAATGGTCAGGTTCTCCAAATTGTTTTCCATATCGCTTGACTCCGTACATGAGTACGGAAGTAAGGTTACGCTATCCAATTTCAATTCGAAAGGACAAGCGCATGTCTGAACCAAAAACCGGGCGCGGCGCGCTCTTCACTGGAGGGCTTGCAGCCATCCTCGCCTCGGCTTGCTGCCTCGGGCCGTTGGTTCTGATCGCCTTGGGGTTCAGCGGCGCTTGGATCGGCAACTTGGCGGTGTTGGAACCCTATCGCCCCATCTTTATCGGCGTGGCGCTGGTGGCGTTGTTCTTCGCCTGGCGGCGCATCTACCGGCAGGCAGCGGCCTGCAAACCGGGTGAGGTCTGCGCGATTCCCCAAGTGCGAGCTACTTACAAGCTCATTTTCTGGATCGTGGCCGCGCTGGTTCTGGTCGCGCTCGGATTTCCCTACGTCATGCCATTTTTCTACTGATCGGAGTTCACCATGAAGAAACTGTTTGCCTCCCTCGCCCTCGCCGCCGTTGTTGCCCCCGTCTGGGCCGCCACCCAGACCGTCACGCTGTCCGTACCGGGCATGACCTGCTCCGCCTGCCCGATCACTGTCAAGAAGGCGATTTCCAAGGTCGAAGGCGTCAGCAAAGTTGACGTGACTTTCGAGACACGCCAAGCGGTCGTCACCTTCGACGATGCCAAGACCAGCGTGCAGAAGCTGACCAAGGCAACCGCAGACGCGGGCTATCCGTCCAGCGTCAAGCAGTGAGTCACTGAAAACGGCACCGCAGCACAACGGACGTCATTGTCTGGCGCCACAAACGATAAAGGATCTGTTGCATGACCCATCTAAAAATCACCGGCATGACTTGCGACTCGTGCGCGGCGCACGTCAAGGAAGCGCTGGAAAAAGTGCCAGGCGTGCAGTCGGCGCTGGTGTCCTATCCGAAGGGCACAGCGCAACTCGCCATCGTGCCGGGCACATCGCCGGACGCGCTGACTGCCGCCGTGGCCGGACTGGGCTACAAGGCAACGCTAGCCGATGCGCCACTGGCGGACAACCGCGTCGGACTGCTCGACAAGGTGCGGGGATGGATGGCCGCCGCCGAAAAGCACAGTGGCAACGAGCCCCCGGTGCAGGTAGCGGTCATTGGCAGCGGTGGAGCCGCGATGGCGGCGGCGCTGAA
>NZ_JBDGIN010000046.1:0-1462 GCF_057657395.1 Telluria sp. Soil_C_11
TGTTAGTGCTAAGTAGTAATGTCCCGTCTCCGCAAAGTAGAGATGTCCCCTAGGATATGTCCGAAGGGAGGAAAGGACAGTGATCACGATGACGGCAAAGGATGTGCTGCGTAGCCAGGTGATGGCGCAGGTGTTGGAGGGGAAGCTGGATCAGGCAGGCGCCGCGGGAAGGCTGGGCATCAGCGTCCGACAGGTCAAGCGGCTGAAGCGGCGCATGCAGGACGAGGGGACGCAAGGGCTGCTGAGCAAAAAGCGGGGCAAGCCTTCGAATCGGCGCACGCCGACCGATGTGCTGGAGAAGGCGGTGGCCTTGATCGGCGCGCATTATGCCGACTTCGGGCCGACGCTCGCGTGCGAGAAGCTGAAGGAAGTCCACGAGATCGAGCTATCGGTGGAGACGGTGCGCCAGGCGATGCTGCGTGCCGGCTTGTGGAAAGCCCGGCGCGGCGCCGGAGCGCGCATCCATGCGATGCGCGAGCGGCGCGCCCGGCGCGGGGAGTTGATCCAGATCGACGGCTCGCCCCACGACTGGTTCGAAGGACGGGCGCCACGCTGCTGCCTGCTGGTGTTCATCGATGATGCCACGAGCGAATTGACGGCGCTGCGCTTTGTCGATGCCGAAACGACGCTTGGCTACATGGGACTTTTGGAAGAACACGTTCTCACCCACGGTTTGCCGGCCGCCATTTACAGCGATCGCCACAGCATCTTCCAGGTCAACAGGGGTGACCACAAGGACGTCAGCCATACCCAAACGCAGTTTGCGCGCGCCCTGGAGCAGCTTGGTATCGAAGGCATTCAGGCCAACAGTCCGCAAGCCAAAGGACGGGTCGAGCGTGCCAATCAGACCTTGCAGGACCGCCTGGTCAAGGAAATGCGCCTGCAAGGCATCAGCAGCCAGGCAGCAGCCAATATCTGGCTGCCGCAGTTTATCAGGGCGTTCAACCGCCGCTTTGCCGCCCAGCCAGCAGCCCTGAATGACGCACATGTGCAGTATGCCGGTACGCCTGCCGCCCTGCGTCATATCCTCTCCATCCATATGAAGCGGCGCCTCTCGAACAACCTGAGCTGCCAGCTGGACGGTTTGCTCTACCAAGTGCGGGCGGCAGGCCAAGGCTTGGCTCTGCGCGGCGCCGATGTGCACGTCGTGACCCATCCTGACAGTCCGACGCAGGTGCTCTGGCAAGGGCGCGTGCTGCCCCATACGTGCAGCAGCAAGCCCATCAAGCAACACGAAGCCGTCGACGGTAAGGACCTCAACGGCAAAGTCGAGCAGGCATTGATACGGCGTACGCCGCCTCAGCCGATTGGGCACCCATGGAAGAAACGCATGGCGACCCCGCCAGGCACGGCGCCAGTACGCGCCGAATTCGCGCACACCAAGGCCCACTTGATCCCTGCCTGATCCAAAGGGGACATTTCTACTTTGGAGAGCAGGGGACATTTCTATTTAGCGTTGACA
>NZ_JBDGIN010000047.1:0-1406 GCF_057657395.1 Telluria sp. Soil_C_11
TGAACTGACCCCATAAAGTTGGACGGTTAAGTTCGCTAGGCAGCCAAGGCCTGGGTCCTGTACTGAACAGGGCTCAGGCCTTTTAGTTTGAGCTTGATACGGTCGTGATTGTAATAGTGAATGTACTCGGCCAAGCCATCCTGTAACGCATCCACGCTATCGAATTTGTTCAGGTAGAAGAACTCGGACTTGAGCACGCCAAAGAAGCTTTCCATTGCTGCGTTGTCGTGACAGTTGCCCTTGCGGGACATGCTCTGCACGAGTTCCCGCTCCCGCAATTGACGCTGGTAGGCCGGCATCCGGTACTGCCATCCCTGATCGCTGTGCAGCAGTGGTTTTTCATGCGGCTGAAGCTTGGCCATGGCCTTTTTGAGCATCGTGCTCACCATGTCGAAGACGGGGCGTTTGTTGGTTTCGAAGGCGATGATTTCACCGTTGTACAGGTCCAGTACAGGCGACAAGTACAGCCTTTCGCCGGCGACGTTGAACTCGGTCACGTCCGTCACCCATTTTTGGTTGGCCGCTTCGGCCTTGAACTGGCGCTGCAATTCATTAGGCGCAGCTTGCCCTATTTCTCCCTTGAACGAACGGTACTTCTTCGGTCGCACAAGGGATTTCAGGCCCAGCACGCCCATCAGACGCTGTACCACTTTGTGATTGACCAAGTGCCCCGACTGTCGAACCACAGACGCGATACGTCGGTAACCATAGCGGCCCTTATGACGCGCGAAGATGGTTTTGATCGTGTTTTTCAGCTCACTGTACTTGTCGCCCCGTTGCAGCAAACGCAGCTGGTAATAGAACGTGCTGCGTGGTAGCCGGGCCAGCTTGAGCAGATCGGCCATCGGATATTGCTGCCTTAGTTCCTGCACTATTTGCGCTTTTTCGGCGGCGCTTGCTTCGGGCGGGCTTGAACTAAGGCTTGCAACTTTTTTAGATAGGCATTCTCCATGCGCAGGTAGGCCAGCTCGGCCAGCAACTCCTCCGGGGAGCGTTTCTCATCATCGGATGGGGCATCAGGCTTTGATGTCGGGGCCGCCATTGCTGTAGCTCTTCCTCGTGGACGTGGTTTCAATGCATCCAGTCCGCCGCTATGAAAACTACGCTCCCACACACTGAGAACACCTGGATTGCGAATATCGAACTGCACGGCCGTCTGGCCGTAGGACAGCTCATTTTCCCACATGTGCCGCAAGACCGATAACTTGAACTCGGCGCTGTAGTGGCTGAACTTCTTCTTGAACGCATCTGCGCCACGCATTTGGTACCGCTGAACCCAACGTCTCACCAGCGATTGGACCAGCCCGTGTAAATGCGCCAGCGTCTGATAGCCGCCTTTACCGTCCAGGTATTGCTGTACCACCGAGAGCTTGAAACGCTCATCGTATTTCGTCATGAAAAAACCC
>NZ_JBDGIN010000048.1:0-1340 GCF_057657395.1 Telluria sp. Soil_C_11
GATAAGTGTAGTTCTCGTTCTTTAACAATCTGGAAGAAGTAAAGTTTTCTTTAAGCGTTCAACGCATCGAAAGATGTATTGAACACTTAGGGTAGTAATCTGTATGTATCAACAAACAAAGTAAGCTGTCATTTGATCTATGACGTTCCCTGACACTCATGCAGGGGCCAACGTTATAGGGACAAGTGAATAAGTGCACATGGTGGATGCCTTGGCGATTACAGGCGATGAAGGACGTTGTAGCTTGCGATAAGCTGCGGGGAGTGAGCAAACACACTTTGATCCGCAGATTTCCGAATGGGGAAACCCGGCCCTTTGGGTCATCTCATACTGAATACATAGGTATGTGAAGCGAACGCGGCGAACTGAAACATCTAAGTAGCTGCAGGAAAAGAAATCAACCGAGATTCCCAAAGTAGTGGCGAGCGAAATGGGATGAGCCTTGTACGTGATAGTCGACTGGATAGTGGAACGCCCTGGAAATGGCGGCCATAGCGGGTGATAGCCCCGTACACGAAATCCGGACGGTGGTACTAAGCGTACGACAAGTAGGGCGGGACACGAGAAATCCTGTCTGAAGATGGGGGGACCATCCTCCAAGGCTAAATACTCGTAATCGACCGATAGTGAACCAGTACCGTGAGGGAAAGGCGAAAAGAACCCCGGGAGGGGAGTGAAATAGATCCTGAAACCGTGTGCATACAAACAGTCGGAGCCTCTCAATGGGGTGACGGCGTACCTTTTGTATAATGGGTCAGCGACTTACATTCAGTGGCGAGGTTAACCAGATCGGGGAGCCGTAGAGAAATCGAGTCCGAACAGGGCGACAGTCGCTGGGTGTAGACCCGAAACCAGGTGATCTACCCATGGCCAGGATGAAGGTGCGGTAACACGCCCTGGAGGTCCGAACCCACTAATGTTGAAAAATTAGGGGATGAGCTGTGGGTAGGGGTGAAAGGCTAAACAAACCTGGAAATAGCTGGTTCTCTCCGAAAACTATTTAGGTAGTGCCTCAAGTATCACCACCGGGGGTAGAGCACTGTTATGGCTAGGGGGTCATTGCGACTTACCAAACCATTGCAAACTCCGAATACCGGTGAGTGCGAGCTTGGGAGACAGACGTCGGGTGCTAACGTCCGGCGTCAAGAGGGAAACAACCCAGACCGCCAGCTAAGGTCCCAAAGATTGGCTAAGTGGAAAACGAAGTGGGAAGGCTAAAACAGTCAGGATGTTGGCTTAGAAGCAGCCATCATTTAAAGAAAGCGTAATAGCTCACTGATCGAGTCGTCCTGCGCGGAAGATGTAACGGGGCTAAGCCAGTCACCGAAGCTGCGGATATC
>NZ_JBDGIN010000049.1:0-1291 GCF_057657395.1 Telluria sp. Soil_C_11
GCGCACTGCTGTCCGGGATAATTAAGGAAGAGCAGCTACTGAAGAGAAGTAAGTAGCTGATGAGGTTGCGGGTAATGGTTTTGGGGCGTACATGTGTATGTCCCGAGTTCCTAGGCTCACTGACCAAAACCTGCAACCCATGTCCAGAATACTCACTTTTGGCGCCGTCTTAAAGGGGCTGCCACGTAAAGAATTTGATCGGGCCGTGCTCAGGCACCATGCCGACAAATACTGCAAGCACTTCACCTGCTGGAAGCATCTGGTGGCGCTGGTCTATGCCCAGCTCAGCGGTGCCAGCAGCTTGCGTGTTCTTGAGTTGAGCTTTAATAGCCATGTGCGAGATCATGCTGCGCTACAGGCCGGCGTTATTCACCGCACGACCTTGGCGGATGCAAACGAAAGGCGCTCAAGTGTTGTTTTTGACGAGATGGCCGCTTGGCTCATCGGCCAGGCGCATCGAAAGGCACACCGCCAGGCGAAGGCGCTGACGTGCCTTCTCGATTCCACCTCGTTCACGCTCAAAGGCCAGCAGTTTGACCGTTGGACGCTCGCCGACCGTACGCGAAATACCCAAGGCATCAAGCTGCATGTCTTGTTGGATCTGTCGGCCAAAGCACCACAGTGGTATAGCTTCAGCGCGGCCAACATCAACGATGTCGACCAGGCCGCGTTCGTCCCACTGGAACCTGGTGCGCTTTACGTGTTCGACAAGGGCTACTGCAACTACAACTGGTGGAAGAGAATCGATGACACGGGCGCCTGTTTCGTCACCAGATTCAAAAACAATGCCGCCTTGGTCGGGCAAGAAGAGCGCGTGATTCCACTGGCAGAACAGGGCCTGGTGGTACGTGACGAGATCGTCCGCTTCAAGCGCAGGCGCCCTAGCGGCAAACGGATCAATCACTATGACAAGCCGCTGCGACGCGTCACCATCTCCCGGCCAGACAAGGCAACCGATCTTGTCCTGGCAACGAACGATCTGGACAGTCCTGCATCCGAAATCGCGCAGCGTTACAAAGAGCGCTGGGAGATCGAATTATTCTTCAAGTGGATCAAACAGCATTTGAAGATCAAGAGTTTTTTCGGGCGCAGCAGCAACGCCGTCCGGCTCCAACTTGTTACCGCCTTGATCGCCTACCTGCTCACTGTCTTGTACCGGCAAGCCCAGTGCATGGCGCATACGCTCTGGGAAAGCCTGAGCATGATCCGTGCTTCGCTGTTCACTTCCGCCGTCAGTGACGCGACGCTACCGCCACGCCGACGAAGACCATCAAGCCTCAACCTGTCACCC
>NZ_JBDGIN010000050.1:0-1194 GCF_057657395.1 Telluria sp. Soil_C_11
TGGTAATCCCCCCACAAAAAGAGCGCGTTTAGAAGTAGAATTTTCTACTTAAGAAAGAAAGCTCTACATGAAGACGTCCCGCTTTACCGACAGCCAGATCATCGCCATCCTCAAGCAAGCCGAAGCCGGCAGCCCTGTACCGGAGCTGTGCCGCGAGCACGGCATCAGCAACGCCACGTTCTATAAATGGCGCGCCAAGTACGGCGGCATGGACGCGTCGCTAATGGCCCGTATGAAGGAGCTGGAAGACGAGAATCGGCGCCTGAAGAAGATGTATGCCGAAGAGCGTCTCAAGGCGGAAATCGTCGCGGAGGCACTGACAAAAAAGTGGTAGCGCCATCTCAGCGGCGAGAGATGGCGCAGTGGGCCGTGGCACAGCGGTCAGCCACGATTAATCTGGCGTGTCGGGCGTTTGGTATCAGCCAGACCTGCTACCGGTACAAGGCCAAGCTGGATGAGGAAAACAACCTCATCGCTGATTGGTTAGTACGGCTGACGAATAACCAGCGCAACTGGGGCTTTGGGCTGTGCTTCCTGTACCTGCGCAACGTCAAAGACTTCAAGTGGAACCACAAGCGTGTCTACCGGATTTACCGTGAGCTAGAGCTGAATCTGAGGATCAAGCCACGTCACCGCCTGGTGCGCGAGAAACCGCTGCCACTGGCCGTGCCGACCGCGATCAACCAGAGCTGGTCGATGGACTTCATGCATGACCAGCTTGCCGACGGACGCAGCATTCGCCTGTTCAACGTCATCGACGACTTCAACCGCGAAGGCTTGGGAATCGAGGTCGACTTCTCGCTGCCGTCCGAACGCGTCATCAGATCGTTGGACCGGATTATCGAATGGCGCGGCAAACCGGACGCGATCCGCTGTGACAATGGCCCGGAATACATCAGCGCCGTGACGTTGGCGTGGGCTGCCAGGCGCGGAATCCGAATCGATTTCATCCAGCCAGGCCAGCCTCAGCAAAACGCATACGTCGAGCGTTACAACAGGACCGTGCGCTACGATTGGCTGGCCCACCACCTTTTTGAAACGCTCGACCAGATCCAGGAATTTGCCACCCGCTGGCTGTGGACCTACAATCACGACCGGCCCAACATGGCACTTGGCGGCATCACACCAAAACAGAAACTTGCCCTTGCCGCTTAACCTCTACTTTTAGCGCGCTCTAAAAATGGGGGGATTACC
>NZ_JBDGIN010000051.1:0-1115 GCF_057657395.1 Telluria sp. Soil_C_11
ATGCTGGGCTGGGCCGGCTCGCCGCGCTTGGGTACGCGCAGTTCGGCGCTGAAGTGGTCAGCGAGCTTGAAGGACCGGCCCGGCTGGGCAGTACGATCGTTGCCGCGGGCTTCGAACGTTTGCGTGTTCGCATCAACCTCGCCCATGCGCTGCTGCGCGAGCTGTTCGCCCTCGTCATGGGTGCGGAAACCGTACGCGCCCGTGTTCTCGTAGATTTCGTAAGGGTAGACGTCGCCCTGCTTGTTGAGCGACTCGGCAGTCGAGCGCTGCGCGACCGGATTCTTGTAGTCGAAGCTGGCCAGCGTTGTCTGGCCGGAGCCGAGCCGGCGCACGGCGCTCCATTCGCGGATGCCGTCGTCTTCGAGGGAGCCGGCCTGGTCGCGGAACGGGATTTCGCCGGAATCGTCAATGCCGGTCGGGTCGATGGGTTGCGCCAGCGTGCTCCGGTCGCTGAGAAAGAGTGTGTGCCCGTCGGCCCGGTGCTCGTACCAGTAGTGCAGCCCGAGCTCTTCCCAGCGGCGGTGCAGGTGGTTGTAGTCGGTCTCGTCGTACTGGTTGGCACAGGTCAGCCGCGGATACTCGCCGACGATGACCGGATTCCAGTCGGCCTGGCGGTAATGGGCAAAGGTGAGTTCGGTAATTTCGATGACGCTCTTGCCGAGGAACGAACGGTTGTCCTTGCGCAGCTTCGCGAATGCCAGCCATGGCTCGAGGACCATGTGGTAGAACGCGAAGCCGCCATCGGTGCGCAGAAAACGGAATTCGGTGACGTAGCCGTTGAAGTAGCGCAGCGAGCCGTCCTGGCGCACGAGCGAGATCGTGACCATCCTGGCCATCATCGCCTTCAGGGGAATCCGCATGTCGTCCGACAGGAGCTCGACCTCGAAGCGAAAGCAGCGCGAGACTTCCTCGTTCGCCTTCAGCCGGTTCGGCAGGAGGATGCGATCCGGACCGTCGTCGCGGGGGAAGTCCAGGCGCATCAGGCGGTCGTGCTGCGCATCGTGACTGAACGCCGACAGCGCAGCTCCCGCCGCGATCGCTTGGCTTCCGTCCATGTATTGCCTCCGATGGTCTAAAGCTGTCAAATTTCCATCGGCTAAGGTAACCAAGCGCTT
>NZ_JBDGIN010000052.1:0-1004 GCF_057657395.1 Telluria sp. Soil_C_11
AATGACACCGATGTGGACGACGGCCATGCCTTCACGCTGGTATCCGGTGCGGCACCGGACGGCAAGGGAACCACCAGCGTGGTGAACAACCAGCTGGTCTTCACCCCGGGCTCGGACTTCGACCACCTGAAGGCAGGCGCCACCGAACAGGTCACCCTGAGCTACACGATGAAGGACGACCAGGGTGTCGAGTCGACCAGCACGGTCGTGGTGACCGTCACCGGCACCAATGACGCACCGGTTGCCGTTGCCGATACCGCTGCGGGCACCGAGAACCAGGCATTGACCATCGACGTGCTGGCCAATGATACCGATGTGGATGACGACCACGTCTTCACGCTGGTATCCGGTGCTGCACCGGACGGCAAGGGCACGACCAGCGTGGTGAACAACCAGCTGGTCTTCACCCCGGGCTCGGACTTCGACCACCTGAAGGCAGGCGCCACCGAACAGGTCACGCTGAACTACACGATGAAGGACGACCAGGGTGTCGAGTCTACCAGCACGGTGACCGTGACTGTCACCGGCACCAACGATGCGCCGGTCGCCGTTGCCGATACCGCTTCGGGCACCGAGAACCAGGCATTGACCATCGACGTGCTGGGCAACGATACCGATGTGGATGACGACCACGTCTTCACGCTGGTGTCGGGCTCGGCACCGGACGGCAAGGGCACGACCAGCGTGGTGAACAACCAGCTGGTCTTCACTCCGGGCTCGGATTTCGATCATCTGAAAGCCGGTGCGACCGAGCAGGTGACGCTGAGCTACACCATGAAGGACGACCAGGGCCTCGAGTCGACCAGTACGGTCATGGTGACCGTCACCGGTACCAATGATGCACCGGTCGCCGTTGCCGATACCGCGTCCGGCACCGAGAACCAGGCATTGACCATCGATGTACTGGCTAACGACACCGATGTGGATGACGATCACGTCTTCACGCTGGTGTCGGGTGCTGCCCCAGCCAACAAAGGCACGGTTACCGTCGATAACGACCAGCT
>NZ_JBDGIN010000053.1:0-808 GCF_057657395.1 Telluria sp. Soil_C_11
GCCGTCGAGCAAGGCGCGCAGGTCACGCTGATCGAGCGCGGCACCATCGGCGGCACCTGCGTCAATGTCGGCTGTGTGCCGTCCAAGATCATGATCCGCGCCGCCCACATCGCCCATCTGCGCCGGGAAAGCCCGTTCGATGGCGGTATTGCGGCAACTGTGCCTACGATTGACCGCAGTAAGCTGCTGGCCCAGCAGCAGGCCCGCGTCGACGAACTGCGGCACGCCAAGTACGAAGGCATCCTGGGCGGTAATCCGGCCATCACCGTTGTGCACGGTGAGGCGCGCTTCAAGGACGACCAGAGCCTTACCGTCCGTTTGAACGAGGGTGGCGAGCGCGTCGTGATGTTCGACCGCTGCCTGGTCGCCACGGGTGCCAGCCCGGCGGTCCCGCCGATTCCGGGCTTGAAAGAGTCACCCTACTGGACTTCCACCGAGGCCCTGGCGAGCGACACCATTCCCGAACGCCTTGCCGTAATCGGCTCGTCGGTGGTGGCGCTGGAGCTGGCGCAAGCCTTTGCCCGGCTGGGCAGCAAGGTCACGGTCCTGGCGCGCAATACCTTGTTCTTCCGTGAAGACCCGGCCATCGGCGAGGCGGTGACAGCCGCTTTCCGTGCCGAGGGCATCGAGGTGCTGGAGCACACGCAAGCCAGCCAGGTCGCCCATATGGACGGTGAATTCGTGCTGACCACCACGCACGGTGAATTGCGCGCCGACAAACTGCTGGTTGCCACCGGTCGGACACCGAACACGCGCAGCCTCGCGCTGGACGCAGCGGGGGTCACTGTCAATGCGCAAGGTGCCATCG
>NZ_JBDGIN010000054.1:0-766 GCF_057657395.1 Telluria sp. Soil_C_11
ATGTGGCCAAGCTCACCGGCCTGCATTGGCATACCATCAAGGCGATCGACCAGCAACGACTGGAGCGCTTGCATGGTGAATTTTCGGCGAGCGATGTGCGCCGCATCGTGATGGATGAATTTGCCCTGCACAAGGGGCACCGCTATGCGACGGTCGCACTCGACGCCCAGCGCATGCGCGTGCTTTGGGTCGGCGAAGGTAACAGCCGCGAGGCCATCCGACCGTTCTTTGAAGCCTTGGGCCCCGAAGGCTGCCGACAAATCGAGGCCGTGGCCATGGACATGAACACGGCGTTCGATCTGGAA
This sequence comes from Telluria sp. Soil_C_11, assembly GCF_057657395.1. Lineage (NCBI taxonomy): Bacteria > Pseudomonadati > Pseudomonadota > Betaproteobacteria > Burkholderiales > Oxalobacteraceae > Telluria > Telluria sp. Soil_C_11. The sequence continues at coordinate 306 of NZ_JBDGIN010000054.1, forward strand.
GTGCGCCAACATTGCCCGAATGCCGAGGTGGTGTACGACCTGTTTCACGTGATCGCACGCTTCGGCCGCGATGTCATTGACCGCGTCCGCGTCGATCAGGCAAACGCTTTACGCGCCGAACCGAAGGCACGTCAGGTGATCAAGCGCAGTCGCTGGCTCTTGCTGCGCAATCGTGCCAACCTGGAGGCCGACCAGGCCGTCAAACTCGACGAACTCCTGGCAGCGAACCAGCCTCTGGCGACGGTGTACCTGCTCAAGACTGAGCTAAAAGAGATCTGGTATGCGCCGACGGTGCGTGAAGGTGCACGTCGATGGAAAACGTGGCTCCGATTTGCTTTGGACAGCCAGATCGCCGCACTCGTCCAGTTTGCCAAACGCCTGAGCAAATACCGTCGCGGCATCCTTGCCTCGGCCATCTATCCGATGAACTCATCGATCCTGGAGGGCGTCAACAACCGTAT
>NZ_JBDGIN010000055.1:0-703 GCF_057657395.1 Telluria sp. Soil_C_11
AACCGGCACAGGAGCGATCCCGTGAGCAAGCAAGCCAAACCACAGACGCCAGAGCAGCGCATCAAGGATCTTGAAATGCAGCTCAAGGACGCCAACCAGAAGGCGCAGCTGTTCGAAGCGATGCTGGAAGTGATTCGAAAAGAGTATGGGGCCAAGCTGCCAAAAAAGCCTTCAGGCGAGTCATCGAGCAAAGACAGGTAGCAGGCTTGAGTCTCGCCAAGGCATGCAAATTCATCGGCCTAAGCCGACAGGCGTACTACCAGCAAATCCGGGCTGAAGCGGCCTTACTGGAACGCGATAGTAAAGTGGAAGAACTGGTGCGCGAAGTCCGTCGACGCCAACCACGTATCGGTGGGCGAAAGCTGCACTTTCTCTTGCATAACCGCTTTACAACTGCTGGCATCAAGTTGGGGCGCGACGCCTTGTTCGCGACGTTGAAGCGCCTCCATCTGCTGGTGGCTCGGGCCAGGGCGTACCACAAGACGACCGACAGTTTTCATCGGTTCTACAAGCATCCTAATCTGCTCAAGCCGGGCACCGCCATCAAGATAGCTCAGCGAGCTGAGCAACTATGGGTCGCCGATATCACATACATCCCTACACAGCAGCAATGCGTGTACCTGAGCCTTATTACGGACGCCTTCTCGCGCAAGATCGTCGGCCACTATGTCCACGCCACCTTGCAAACCGAAGAAGTGGCCCG
>NZ_JBDGIN010000056.1:0-654 GCF_057657395.1 Telluria sp. Soil_C_11
GCTGCGAAGCAATCGGAAGTGGTTCCAAGAAAAGCCTCTAAGCTTCAGTCATACGAGACCGTACCGCAAACCGACACAGGTGGGCGAGATGAGTATTCTAAGGCGCTTGAGAGAACTCGGGAGAAGGAACTCGGCAAATTGGTACCGTAACTTCGGGATAAGGTACGCCCCGGTAGCTTGACCACTTTACTGTGGAAGGGTGAAAGGGTTGCAATAAACTGGTGGCTGCGACTGTTTAATAAAAACACAGCACTCTGCAAACACGAAAGTGGACGTATAGGGTGTGACGCCTGCCCGGTGCTGGAAGATTAAATGATGGGGTGCAAGCTCTTGATTGAAGTCCCAGTAAACGGCGGCCGTAACTATAACGGTCCTAAGGTAGCGAAATTCCTTGTCGGGTAAGTTCCGACCTGCACGAATGGCGTAACGATGGCCACACTGTCTCCTCCCGAGACTCAGCGAAGTTGAAATGTTTGTGATGATGCAATCTACCCGCGGCTAGACGGAAAGACCCCATGAACCTTTACTGTAGCTTTGCATTGGACTTTGAATCAATCTGTGTAGGATAGGTGGGAGGCTTTGAAGCGGGGACGCCAGTTCTCGTGGAGCCATCCTTGAAATACCACCCTGGTTCATTTGAGGTTCTAACCTTGG
>NZ_JBDGIN010000057.1:0-620 GCF_057657395.1 Telluria sp. Soil_C_11
TCGGGGACAGTGCATGGTAGGCAGTTTGACTGGGGCGGTCTCCTCCTAAAGTGTAACGGAGGAGTTCGAAGGTACGCTAGGTACGGTCGGACATCGTGCTAATAGTGCAATGGCATAAGCGTGCTTAACTGCGAGACCGACAAGTCGAGCAGGTACGAAAGTAGGACATAGTGATCCGGTGGTTCTGTATGGAAGGGCCATCGCTCAACGGATAAAAGGTACTCTGGGGATAACAGGCTGATTCCTCCCAAGAGTTCATATCGACGGGGGAGTTTGGCACCTCGATGTCGGCTCATCACATCCTGGGGCTGTAGCCGGTCCCAAGGGTATGGCTGTTCGCCATTTAAAGTGGTACGTGAGCTGGGTTTAAAACGTCGTGAGACAGTTTGGTCCCTATCTGCCGTGGGCGTTGGAAATTTGAAGGGGGCTGCTCCTAGTACGAGAGGACCGGAGTGGACGAACCTCTGGTGTACCGGTTGTCACGCCAGTGGCATTGCCGGGTAGCTAAGTTCGGAAGAGATAACCGCTGAAAGCATCTAAGCGGGAAACTCGCCTTGAGATGAGATTTCCCGGAGCCTTGAGCTCCTTGAAGGGTCGTTCGAGACCAGGACGTTGATAGG
>NZ_JBDGIN010000058.1:0-585 GCF_057657395.1 Telluria sp. Soil_C_11
AATGGCAAAGGAAAAATTCGAACGGACCAAGCCGCACGTGAACGTCGGCACCATCGGTCACGTTGACCACGGCAAAACCACCCTGACGGCTGCAATCGCAACCGTTCTGTCGAAGAAATTCGGCGGCGAAGCCAAGGCCTACGATCAGATCGACGCGGCTCCGGAAGAGAAGGCACGCGGCATCACCATCAACACCGCGCACGTCGAGTACGAAACCGCAAACCGTCACTACGCCCACGTCGACTGCCCGGGCCACGCTGACTACATCAAGAACATGATCACCGGTGCTGCCCAGATGGACGGCGCGATCCTGGTGTGCTCGGCCGCTGACGGCCCGATGCCGCAGACCCGCGAGCACATCCTGCTGGCGCGTCAGGTTGGCGTTCCGTACATCATCGTGTTCCTGAACAAGTGCGACCTGGTCGACGACGCAGAACTGCTGGAACTGGTCGAAATGGAAGTGCGCGAGCTGCTGTCGAAGTACGAGTTCCCGGGCGACGACCTGCCGATCATCAAGGGTTCGGCACGTATGGCCCTGGAAGGCCAGGCTGGCGAGATGGGCGAAGACTGCATCATCCGTCTGGC
>NZ_JBDGIN010000059.1:0-518 GCF_057657395.1 Telluria sp. Soil_C_11
CGTAATAGCTCACTGATCGAGTCGTCCTGCGCGGAAGATGTAACGGGGCTAAGCCAGTCACCGAAGCTGCGGATATCCTTTATTGGATATGGTAGGAGAGCGTTCTGTAAGCCTGCGAAGGTGTCTTGTAAAGGATGCTGGAGGTATCAGAAGTGCGAATGCTGACATGAGTAGCGATAAAGAGGGTGAAAAGCCCTCTCGCCGAAAGCCCAAGGTTTCCTGTTCAACGTTCATCGGAGCAGGGTGAGTCGGCCCCTAAGGCGAGGCAGAGATGCGTAGCTGATGGGAAGCAGGTTAATATTCCTGCACCGTCGTATGATGCGATGGGGGGACGGATCGCGGAAGGTTGTCTGACTGTTGGAATAGTCAGTTTCTGGTTCATAGAAGGCGCTTAGGCAAATCCGGGCGCAGGATTCAAGGGATCGGGACGAGCGGCTTTATGCTGCGAAGCAATCGGAAGTGGTTCCAAGAAAAGCCTCTAAGCTTCAGTCATACGAGACCGTACCGCAAACCGACAC
>NZ_JBDGIN010000060.1:0-491 GCF_057657395.1 Telluria sp. Soil_C_11
ACCAGCGTGAAGACGTGGTCGTCATCCACATCGGTGTCGTTGGCCAGCACATCGATGGTCAATGCCTGGTTCTCGGTGCCCGAAACGGTGTCGGCAACAGCGACCGGTGCATCGTTGGTACCGGTGACAGTCACCACGACCGTGCTGGTTGAGGTGGCGCCCTGGTCGTCCTTCATCGTGTAGCTGAGCGTCACCTGCTCCGTCGCGCCTGCCTTCAGGTGATCGAAGTCCGAGCCCGGGGTGAACACGAGTTGGTTGTTCACTACGCTGGTGGTTCCTTTACCGTCCGGTGCAGCACCGGATACCAGCGTGAAGACGTGATCGTCATCCACATCGGTGTCGTTGGCCAGTACATCGATGGTCAATGCCTGGTTTTCGGTACCCGAGGCGGTATCGGCGACGGCAACCGGTGCATCATTGGTACCGGTGACGGTCACCACGACCGTGCTGGTCGAGGTAACGCCCTGGTCGTCCTTCATCGTGTAGCTCAG
>NZ_JBDGIN010000061.1:0-443 GCF_057657395.1 Telluria sp. Soil_C_11
AACAGGTCGTACACCACCTCGGCATTCGGGCAATGTTGGCGCACTTCCAGATCGAACGCCGTGTTCATGTCCATGGCAACGGCCTCGATTTGTCGGCAACCTTCGGTGCCCAGGGCTTCAAAGAACGGTCGGATGGCCTCGCGGCTGTTACCTTCGCCGACCCACAGCACGCGCATGCGCTGGGCGTCGAGCGCGACCGTCGCATAGCGGTGCCCCTTGTGCAGGGCAAATTCATCCATCACGATACGGCGCACATCGCTGGCCGAAAATTCACCATGCAAGCGCTCCAGTCGTTGCTGGTCGATCGCCTTAATGGTGTGCCAGTGCAGGCCGGTGAGCCTGGCCACATGGGCGATCGGCAGAAGTTGCGCAAGCGCTTCAACCCACAGCCGGACGCGATGCGTTATACGAGAACGCCGATCCAGCCACGTAATGTGCTCTGC
>NZ_JBDGIN010000062.1:0-443 GCF_057657395.1 Telluria sp. Soil_C_11
CCCTTGCCGTCCGGTGCAGCACCGGATACCAGCGTGAAGACGTGGTCGTCATCCACATCGGTGTCGTTGGCCAGCACATTGATGGTCAATGCCTGGTTCTCGGTGCCGGACGCAGTATCGGCAACGGCGACTGGCGCGTCATTGGTACCGGTGACAGTCACCACGACCGTGCTGGTCGAAGTAGCGCCCTGGTCGTCCTTCATCGTGTAGCTCAGCGTCACCTGCTCGGTGGCGCCGGCCTTCAGGTGGTCGAAGTCCGAACCCGGGGTGAACACGAGTTGGTCGTTTTCGACGGTAACCGTGCCTTTGTTGGCTGGGGCAGCACCCGACACCAGCGTGAAGACGTGGTCGTCATCCACATCGGTATCGTTGGCCAGCACGTCGATGGTCAATGCCTGGTTCTCGGTGCCCGAAGCGGTATCGGCAACGGCGACCGGCGCATC
>NZ_JBDGIN010000063.1:0-442 GCF_057657395.1 Telluria sp. Soil_C_11
CGTGACTGGGGTGAAGTCGTAACAAGGTAGCCGTATCGGAAGGTGCGGCTGGATCACCTCCTTTCTAGAGTGGCACAGGGCGAAAGCCCAATCATCAAGCGTCCACGCTTATCGGCTGTTAGTAAAGTTAAACGAGAACAGTTCGGGTCTGTAGCTCAGTCGGTTAGAGCACCGTGTTGATAACGCGGGGGTCGTTGGTTCGAATCCAACCAGACCCACCAGGGTTATTACCAAAATCCTGAAGGGGGATTAGCTCAGCTGGGAGAGCACCTGCTTTGCAAGCAGGGGGTCGTCGGTTCGATCCCGTCATCCTCCACCATCGACTGTTTGACTATCCTTATCAAAACCCAGCAGTGCTGAGTTTCGATAAGTGTAGTTCTCGTTCTTTAACAATCTGGAAGAAGTAAAGTTTTCTTTAAGCGTTCAACGCATCGAAAGATGT
>NZ_JBDGIN010000064.1:0-419 GCF_057657395.1 Telluria sp. Soil_C_11
CGTTAATGAGATGGTCCCCCTCCACCCTACAAGACCTAAACTTGTAGGGTGTGTTCTTTCAGGACGGAGGCCATCATGCAAGACGTTACCCTCATCGGCATCGACCTCGGCAAGCACAATTTCCACGTGCACGGCCAGGACCGCCACGGCAAAGCCCTGCTGCGCAAGAAGTTCAACCGCAAGCAGCTGATCGAATTCCTCGCCAAATTCCACGTTTGCACAATCGTGATGGAAGCCTGTGCAGGCGCCCATTACATGGCCCGTCAGTTGGCCAGGTACGGACACGATGTCAAGCTGATCTCTCCCCAATTCGTGCGACCCTTCGTCAAGAGCAACAAGAACGACTTCGTTGATGCCGAAGCGATCTGCGAAGCGGCCAGCCGTCCCTCGATGCGTTTCGTGACACCGAAAACCGAAGC
>NZ_JBDGIN010000065.1:0-396 GCF_057657395.1 Telluria sp. Soil_C_11
TGGTTTGGAGTTGGTAGATTGATAGTCGCCAAACAAGTCAATCAACCAAACCACCGCCATGCTCAATGCTATGTCGTCCGTCCCGTTTTGGGAAGGCCATGTTGTCGATACCGTCCGCGAAGAGCCAGACGGGTCCCTGCTCGTCGTACTGGAGGAATGCCCGGAAAGCGAAGCGCTGTGTGGCGCCTGCCATCAATCCTGTTCCCTGATTCATGAACGCAGGAGACGTCGAGTCAGAGATCGCGATTGCCTTGACAGGCGTGTCTGGCTTGACGTGCCGATCCGACGGCTCGATTGCCATCATTGCGATGCGCGTGTAGCAGAGCACATTACGTGGCTGGATCGGCGTTCTCGTATAACGCATCGCGTCCGGCTGTGGGTTGAAGCGCTTGCGCA
>NZ_JBDGIN010000066.1:0-359 GCF_057657395.1 Telluria sp. Soil_C_11
GGGCAACGACATCGTCGACGGCGGCAACGATGCCGACCAGTTGTATGCCGACGGCGGCAGGAACGCCGACGGCAGCCAGTCGCTGGACGACGCCAGCGCCACCAACACGCTGCTGGGTGGACTGGGCAACGACCAGCTCTACGGCGGCGCCGGCCAGGACCATCTCGACGGTGGAGATGACAACGACCAGATCTACGGCAACGACGGGAACGATATCCTCGAGGGGGGAAACGGCAATGACCTTCTCAATGGGGGCGCCGGGGCCGACGTCCTGTACGGCGACGCGGGCAATGACCAGCTGACGATCATGGGCGGGGTCTATGGCGAAGGCAGCCAGGCCGATACCCTCGACGGCGGCA
>NZ_JBDGIN010000067.1:0-313 GCF_057657395.1 Telluria sp. Soil_C_11
TGACCCGCCCATAGCCGTCGGTATGGATCTCGGCGCCGGCTGGGCCGACCACGATGGCGGTCTGGATACCGTGATAGAGGCAGGGCTGGCTGTTGTAGTGGCGACCCGGGCGCCATTGAACATCCTTGCGAACGCAGAGGAACGTGTTCTCGTAGTTCGATGGCGCGCCCGGCCCGGCCTGGTAATTGTTGCTGGCTTCGTGGTTGACGGAGAGGATCAGGTAGTCTCGGTCGCGAATGCTGGGCTGGGCCGGCTCGCCGCGCTTGGGTACGCGCAGTTCGGCGCTGAAGTGGTCAGCGAGCTTGAAGGACCG
>NZ_JBDGIN010000068.1:0-270 GCF_057657395.1 Telluria sp. Soil_C_11
GCCAAGGTAGCCGAAGTCCGGGAAGTGGCCGGGAGCGGCAGGACGGCGGCAAAACCGCCGGCGCCGTGATCGGCCAGTACCTGGTCGGCGGCGCCGGTGCGCGTCAGCGTCACCGCGCCCGGATTGGGCGCGGCGGCCGAAGTCCGGGAAGTGCCTGGGAGCGGCAGGACGGCGGCGAAGCCGCCGGCGCCGCGATCGGCCAGGACCTGGTCGGCGGCGCCGGTGCGCGTCAGCGTCACCGCGCCCGGATCGGGCCAAGGTAGCCGAAGT
>NZ_JBDGIN010000069.1:0-238 GCF_057657395.1 Telluria sp. Soil_C_11
GTGGAAGTGCAGTAATGCATTAAGCTAACCGATACTAATTGCCCGTACGGCTTGTCCCTATAACCTTGGCAGTCAAAAGCCGGGTCGATGACAGCTGTTTGTTGATACCAGATTGCAAAACTACTTCTTCCAGATTCAGGGTGGCGTTGCGCAATAGCGAACGACACTCGTACAAGTCATGCCTGATGACCATAGCAAGTCGGTACCACCCCTTCCCATCCCGAACAGGACCGTGAAA
>NZ_JBDGIN010000070.1:0-234 GCF_057657395.1 Telluria sp. Soil_C_11
TCCCTGATAGCTCAGTCGGTAGAGCGACGGACTGTTAATCCGCAGGTCCCTGGTTCGAGTCCAGGTCGGGGAGCCAGGTTTTTGCCTCGGCGAGGCATGCACGGTTGGAAAGTCGGCCTGTGCAAGTCGCGACGGGGAAGCTATAATAGCAACATCCATTCCCTGATAGCTCAGTCGGTAGAGCGACGGACTGTTAATCCGCAGGTCCCTGGTTCGAGTCCAGGTCGGGGAGCC
>NZ_JBDGIN010000071.1:0-227 GCF_057657395.1 Telluria sp. Soil_C_11
GATATGCCCACGTGGCGGAATTGGTAGACGCGCATGGTTCAGGTCCATGTGCCGCGAGGTGTGGGGGTTCGAGTCCCTCCGTGGGCACCAAAAGCTACCCTGGTTGTAAAGGCAGTACCTGTTGTTCGATATGCCCACGTGGCGGAATTGGTAGACGCGCATGGTTCAGGTCCATGTGCCGCGAGGTGTGGGGGTTCGAGTCCCTCCGTGGGCACCAAATGCTACCC
>NZ_JBDGIN010000072.1:0-227 GCF_057657395.1 Telluria sp. Soil_C_11
TGGCGGGTGTATTCAAGGATCGGAGTACGCTTGCCGAAGCCGTTCTCGGTGGCCGTCAGGACCGACTGCTGCTCGTTTTCGGCGACCAGCAGCGCGATCACGTTCTGGCCCTCTTCCAGGTTCATGCCGCGCACGCCGCGCGCGGTACGGCCCATCGGGCGCACGTCGTTCTCGTCGAAGCGCACGGCCTTGCCGGCGTCCGAGAACAGCATCACGTCGTGCTTGCC
>NZ_JBDGIN010000073.1:0-226 GCF_057657395.1 Telluria sp. Soil_C_11
TGGTGGAGGTAAGCGGGATCGAACCGCTGACCTCTTGCATGCCATGCAAGCGCTCTCCCAGCTGAGCTATACCCCCGTTTCGGGAAAACAGTATCATAACATACTGCTTTTACTTCTCACAGCACCGTTTTCACAACGCTGCGTCCTGCTATTCTTGGCGTCCCCACGGGGATTCGAACCCCGGTACTCACCGTGAAAGGGTGATGTCCTAGGCCTCTAGACGATG
>NZ_JBDGIN010000074.1:0-224 GCF_057657395.1 Telluria sp. Soil_C_11
AATTGCCGCGTCAAGTCTTTCTCGATCTCGGCAATCTGCTCATCCAGGTACTTGAAGTGGGAATGCAGCCGCTGCAGGACTTGAACCAGGCGCGGCGGCAAATCGTGTTCGGCCAGAACAGCCGGCAAACGACGGATGATCGCGTAGCCAACCGGCAAACTGATGCCGAATTCGAGCAGAAAAGCGTGGATCTGGTTGCTCGTCTTGGTCCGGTCACGCACCAG
>NZ_JBDGIN010000075.1:0-211 GCF_057657395.1 Telluria sp. Soil_C_11
TCATCGGCGCAAAGTCGTTTCACGGTCCTGTTCGGGATGGGAAGGGGTGGTACCGACTTGCTATGGTCATCAGGCATAAACTGTACGAGTGCCGCTGGTCAAAGCGTCACTCTGAATCTGGAAGAAGTGTTTTCGTAATCTGGTATCAACAAACAGCTGTCATCAACCCGGCTTTGACTGCCAAGGTTATAGGGACAAGCCGTACGGGCAA
>NZ_JBDGIN010000076.1:0-205 GCF_057657395.1 Telluria sp. Soil_C_11
CTGGAGCGGGAGAAGAGTCTCGAACTCTCGACCTCAACCTTGGCAAGGTTGCGCTCTACCAACTGAGCTACTCCCGCATTGGAGTCTTACTTTTACTGCTTTCGCTACCCCAGCCTCAGCTTGCGCTGACTGGAGCGGGAGAAGAGTCTCGAACTCTCGACCTCAACCTTGGCAAGGTTGCGCTCTACCAACTGAGCTACTCCCG
>NZ_JBDGIN010000077.1:0-203 GCF_057657395.1 Telluria sp. Soil_C_11
TCGTTGGTGCCGGTGACAGTCACGGTCACCGTGCTGGTAGACTCGACACCCTGGTCGTCCTTCATCGTGTAGTTCAGGGTGACCTGTTCGGTGGCACCGGCTTTCAGATGATCGAAATCCGAGCCCGGGGTGAAGACCAGCTGGTTGTTCACCACACTGGTCGTGCCCTTCCCGTCCGGTGCAGCACCGGATACCAGCGTGAA
>NZ_JBDGIN010000078.1:0-203 GCF_057657395.1 Telluria sp. Soil_C_11
GCGGGAGTAGCTCAGTTGGTAGAGCGCAACCTTGCCAAGGTTGAGGTCGAGAGTTCGAGACTCTTCTCCCGCTCCAAAGTTTGCTAGTGTTGATTGCAATAAGTTATAATCGCAAGTTCCAGCGACGCGGGAGTAGCTCAGTTGGTAGAGCGCAACCTTGCCAAGGTTGAGGTCGAGAGTTCGAGACTCTTCTCCCGCTCCAG
>NZ_JBDGIN010000079.1:0-203 GCF_057657395.1 Telluria sp. Soil_C_11
GCGGTATCGGCAACCGCAACCGGTGCGTCATTGGTACCGGTGACAGTCACCACGACCGTGCTGGTCGAGGTGGCGCCGTGGTCGTCCTTCATCGTGTAGCTCAGCGTCACCTGCTCGGTGGCGCCGGCCTTCAGGTGGTCGAAGTCCGAGCCCGGGGTGAAGACCAGCTGGTTGTTCACCACGCTGGTGGTTCCCTTGCCGTC
>NZ_JBDGIN010000080.1:0-202 GCF_057657395.1 Telluria sp. Soil_C_11
ATCAAACGCCCACACTTATCGACTGTTGATTGTTAAAGAACCGTGTTCTGATCTGCTTGCTTGTTCGACGAATCGTTGTGTTCGTCAGCAGCAGAGGAATGAGATTATGCAGTGTTTCGCTTAAGTCGTCAACCCCTCGTTTTTCTTCAACGCCAGCGGTGTTATCAAAACACCTAGCTCAACTACTTGATTTCGTTCAGCT